>NZ_JAGIYX010000002.1:0-563362 GCF_017813315.1 Kitasatospora sp. RG8 | reverse complement strand
CTCGGCGTCCCCGAACACGTGCGGGTGGCGGTACGTGCCGGCCGGCGGCGCGGGCGCGCCGGGCGCCAGGTGGCACCAGGGCGTCGGGTGGCCGTGGGCGGCTCGTCGGGCGTCCGCCCGCGGTGGCGCGCCGAGCGGGGCCCGCTCGGCGCTGCGAGGCTAAACCGGTTCAGATCCCGTGTCAACGGTCCGCGCAACGGCCACTCCGGCGGGTGAGTCGGCGGGCCGGCCGGGGCCCGGTGGCGAGGTCGACTCCCGGACGGTCAGCCGTGGGGTGGGCATCTGCAGGTCACGTCCGGGGCCGGTCTCGTCGACCACCGCGAGCAGGCTCCGGGCGACCTGCTCGCCGAGTGCGAAGGTGTCCCGGCTGAGCGCCGTCAGCGGCGGGTGCACGATCCGGGCGAGCACCGAGTCGTCGAAGGAGACGATCGACAGCTCGCCGGGCACCGGGACCCCCATCTCGCCGGCCACCCCGAGCCCGGCCACCGCCATCACGTCGCTGTCGTAGACGATCGCGGTGGGCCGCCGGGGGCGGGAGAGCAGGGTGCGGGTGGCGGCGGCGCCCTCGGCGTCGCTGAAGTCGGTCGGCACCGAGACCGCCTCCTCCAGGCCGAGCCGCCGGGAGGCGTCGCGCAGCGCCCTGATCCGGCGCTGGGTGTGCTGGAAGTGCGGCAGCCCGGCCAGGTGCGCGATCCGGCGGTGGCCGATGGCGGCCAGGTAGTCGACGATCGAGAGCATCGCCTCCCGGTCGTCGGCCCAGATCCGCACCGGACCGCCGCCCTTGCCGGGGCCGCCCAGCACGACGGCGGGTAGCGCCAGTTCCTCCAGCACCTCCAGCCGCGGGTCGCGGACCTGGAGGTCGACCACGATGAAGCCGTCGACCCGGTGCTCGGAGGCCCAGCGCCGGTAGACCTCGATCTCGGCGGCGGTGTCCTCGACGACCATCAGGTGCAGTGCGACCGAGTGGGCGGAGAGGACGGCCTGGAGGCCGGAGAGCAGTTGGCTGAAGAACGGCTCGACACCGATGGTGCGGGCCGGGCGCGCGATCACCAGGCCGACCGCGTCGGCCCGGGCCCCGCCCAGGGCGCGGGCGGCGCTGTGCGGCCGCCAGTTCATCTCCTCGGCGACCCGGAGGATCCGGGCCCTCGTCGCCTCGCTCACCCCGGGGCGCCCGTTGAGCGCGAAGGACACCGCGCCCTTGGAGACGCCGGCCTGGCGGGCGATGTCGGCGATGGTCGGTCTGCCCACAGGGATCCGACTCCTCTCTTGACATCCAAGTTTAGGCGGGAGCATAGTCCCTGCAACAGCTAGACCGGTTTAGTACATCAGGTTGCGCAAACCCAGCAGGTTCGAGAACTCGGCACGATCCCCCACCCACCCCCTGGACCGGGAGACCCTCATGCGAAGAATCTGGGCGGCACTGACGACGGCGGCGGTCACCGCCACCCTGCTCACCGGCTGCGGACTCGGCTCCGACACCAAGAGCGACGACACCGTGGCGAGTGCGGCCGCCACCGGCGAGGTCAAGGGCAAGGTCTCCCTCCAGACCTGGGCGCTCAAGCCGAAGTTCACCGACTACGTCCAGGGCGTGATCGACGGCTTCAAGAAGAAGTACCCCGGCGTCGAGGTCGAGTGGCTCGACCAGCCCGGCGAGGGCTACTCGGACAAGGTGCTCAGCCAGGCCGCGGCCGGCACCCTCCCCGACGTGGTCAACCTCCCGCCGGACTTCGCCCTCCCGCTGGCCTCGAAGAGCCTGCTGCTCGACGTCGCCAAGGCCGACCCGAAGCTCTCGGACGAGTACGTCGCCGGCGGCGTCGACGCCTACCGCTTCACCGGCCAGGACGGCACCTTCGGCTACCCGTGGTACCTCAACACCGATGTGAACTACTGGAATTCGGAGCTGATGGCCAAGTACGGCCTGGACCCGAAGAACCTTCCCACCAGCCTGGACGAACTGATCGCCCAGGCCCGGGTGATGAAGGAGAAGTCCGGCGGCTCGACCTACCTGATGAGCCGCAAGCCCGGTCTCGGCGACCTGGTCAACGCCGGCGTCAAGGTGATGGCCGACGACGGCAGGTCCTTCACCTTCAACACCCCCGAGGCGGCCGCGCTGCTCGACAAGTACCGCGCCGCGTTCAAGGAGGGACTGCTGCCGAAGGACGTCCTGACCGACACCTACGCCGGCAACTCCAAGCTGTTCACTGCCGGTTCGGCGGCCTGGACCACCGGCGGCGCCAACCTCATCGCCAGTGTCGCCACCGACAACCCCACCCTCGCCCCCAAGATGGTCTCCTCCCCCGCGATGGGCACCCCGCCGCTGTACGTGCAGGGCCTTTCCATCCCGAAGAGCACCAAGAACCCGGCCGCCGCGGTGGCCCTGGCCCGCTGGGTCACCAGCCCGGAGAACCAGGCCGGGTTCGCCCACCTGACCAGCATCTTCCCCTCCACCAAGGCGTCCGCCGGCGACGCCTTCTTCAGCAAGGGCGACGGCACCAACGGCGGTGACGCCAAGGTCGTCGCGTTCAACTCGCTGGCCAAGGCGAAGATCCTCCAGCCCGTCCAGGTCGACGACGCGATGGGCACCGTCATCAAGCAGCAGATCGCCCTGGCGATCAGCGGCGACGCCACCTCCAAGCAGGCACTGGACACCGCCGTCGAGCGCTGCAACCAGTTGCTCAAGGGCTGACGCCACCCCGCTCCGCCGGACCGGCACCGGCGGCGCGGCGGCCCTCCCCGGCCGCCGCCCGCCGGGCCCGACCCGCACCGCCCCCAGGAAGGCAAGGCACCCGATGACCCACCGGCGTTGGTTCACCCCCTGGCTGCTCGCCGGGCCAGCGATCGTCTGGCTGGCCGTCTTCAACCTCTGGCCGACGCTCAACACGGTGATCCTGTCGTTCACCGACGCCAAGCCCCTGGGCGGCGGCCGGTTCACCGGCCTGGCCAACTACGAACGCATCCTCGACGACGACCAGCTGGCCGACGCCCTGCTCAACAGCATCGTCTACCTGCTGGTCTGCCTTCCGGTCCTGACCGTCCTGCCGCTGCTGCTCGCCCTGCTGGTCCAGCGCAAGATCCCCGGCATCACCTTCTTCCGCACCGCCTTCTACACCCCGGTGATCGCCTCGGCCGTCGTGGTGGCCCTGATCTGGGGCTGGGTGCTCGACGACCGCGGGCTGGTCAACGGCGTGCTCCAGCAGACCGGGCTCGCCGACTCCCCGGTCGCCTTCCTCACCGACCGCTGGCTGCTGCTGTTCAGCTCGATCGCCCTGACCGCTTGGAAGGGGCTCGGCTACTACATGGTGATCTACCTCTCGGCCCTCGCCAACGTCGGCCGGGAGCTGCACGAGGCCGCCGCCGTCGACGGTGCGAGCGCCGTCCGCCGGTTCTGGCACGTCACCCTGCCCGGGGTGCGGCCCACCATGATGCTGGTCTCGGTGCTGATCTCGGTCTCCGCACTGCGCGTCTTCTCCGAGCTGTACGTGCTCTCCCACGGCACCGGCGGGCCCGGCGGCCGGGACATGTCGGTGGTGATGCTGATCCAGATGTACAGCCGCGGCTTCACCGGGCACCTGGGCTACGCCTCCGCGCTCAGCCTGCTGCTGTTCCTCATCACCCTCGGCCCGATGCTGCTCCTGACGCGCCTGAACCGGAAGGCGGACTGACCCGTGACCCGACCCGCCGCCCCGGCCCGGCCCGCCGTACCGGCCCAGCCCGGTCCCCCGGCCCGCCGCACCGCACCCGCCCGGCGCCCCCGGAGCTTCAACACCCCGTCGACCGGCCGGACCGCGCTGCACTACCTGCTCCTGGCCGTCGTGCTGCTGCTGGTGATCGGCCCCTTCCTCTGGCAGCTCTCCACCTCGCTCAAGGGCCCCGACGAGGACGTCTACACCCGGAGCCCGTCCTTCATCCCCGAGCACCCCACCTTCGCCAACTACGCCAAGGTCGCCGACACCATCCCGGTCTGGACCTACGCCGCCAACTCGCTGGTCGTCGCCGCCATCGCGATCTTCGGCAACGTGGTCGGCTGCACCCTGGCCGGCTACGCCCTGGCCAAACTGCGCTTCCGCGGCTCCCGGCTGGTCCTCGGGCTCTTCCTGGCCACCCTCGTCCTGCCCGGCGAGGTCACCATCGTCTCCCAGTACGTGACGGTGCGCAGCCTCGGCCTGGCCGACTCCCTGGTCGGGGTCGCCCTGCCCGGCGCGCTCGCGATGCTGAACGTGCTGCTGATGCGCACCGCGTTCGCGGCGGTGCCGCCGGAGCTGGACCAGGCCGCGCTGGTCGACGGCGCCACCGTCTGGCAGCGCCTGTGGCACGTCGGCCTGCCGAACGTGCGGGGCATGCTCAGCGTGATCGTCATCTTCACCTTCATCGGCGCCTGGGACGACTTCCTCTGGCCGCTGATCGTCCTCACCGATCCGCAGAAGTACACCCTCACCGTCGGACTCCAGTACCTCAACGGCACGTTCAGCTCCAACCCGCGGCTGATCGCGGCCGGCACCATGATCGCCTTCCTGCCGATCGTCGTGGTGTTCGGCGTCTGCCAGCGCTTCTTCTTCAAGGGCGTCGAGGAGGGAGCCGTCAAGGGCTGAGCTCCGACCCCACCCGTCCCGCCGAACCCACCGAGGAAGCCGACCGAGGATGACCGCCGCCCAGCACCCCGCTCCCCGACCGCCGCGCTTCGGCGTCAACTACACGCCGACCGCGGGCTGGTTCCACCACTGGCTCGACTTCGACCTCGACGCCGTCCGCGCCGACCTCGACTCGGTCGCCGCGCTCGGCCTGGACCACGTCCGGGTCTTCCCGCTCTGGCCCGTCTTCCAGCCGAACCGCACCCTGATCCGCCCGCGCGCCGTCGAGCAGCTCGCCGCACTGGTGGACGCCGCCGGCGAGCGCGGGCTGGACGTCGCCGTCGACGGGCTCCAGGGCCACCTGTCGAGCTTCGACTTCCAGCCGTCATGGATCCAGAGCTGGCACCGCCGCAACATGTTCACCGACCCGGACGTGGTGGACGGCCAGGCCGCCTACCTGCGCACCCTGGCCGGGGCACTGCACGGCCGGGCCAACTTCCTGGGCATGACGGTCGGCAACGAGGTCAACCAGTTCTCCGGTGAGCCGCACCCCGACCCCGACCGGGCCACCCCCGAGCAGGTCGACGCCTGGCTGCGCCGGATGCTCGACGCCTGCGAGCAGGGCGCGCCCGGCCGCCTCAACCTGCACGCCTCCTACGACGCCGCCTGGTACCTGGACGAGCACCCGTTCACGCCCTGGCACTCGGCCCGGATCGGCGCGGCCACCGCCGTCCACTCCTGGGTGTTCAACGGCACCGCGCAGCGCTATGGCGCGCACTCCACCGCCACCGCGCAGCACGCCGCGTACCTGGTCGAGCTGGCCAAGGCCTGGGCACAGGACCCGCACCGCCCGGTCTGGCTCCAGGAGGTCGGTGCGCCGGCCCCGCACATCACCGCCGGGGACGCCGCGCGCTTCACCGGAGACACCGTCGCGGCCGTGCTGGACTGCCCGGACGTCTGGGGCGTCACGTGGTGGTGCTCGCACGACGTGGACCGCTCGCTGGCCGACTTCCCCGAGCTGGAGTACGGCCTCGGCCTGCTGACCACCGACCGGCGGGTCAAGCCGGCCGGTGCCCGGATCGCCGAGGTCGTCGCGCGGGTGCGGGCCGGCTGGCGGCCGCCCCTGCCGCGCACCACCGCGGTGGTGGTCGCGACCGGCGACGAGGTCACCTCGCCCAAGCGCTCGGTCTGCGCCCCCGGCGGCCCCGTCTTCGAGGCCTTCATGCGCCTCACCGAGGACGGCGCCCGGCCGACCACGGTGCTCGCCGAGCGCGCCGGGGACACCGCCCACCTGGCCGCCCGCGGGATCACCGAGGTGCTCCACCCCGACGACGTACGCTGACGATCACCGCCCACCCGACCCCCAGTCACGCAACGGAGCCTGCCGCCATGCACGATGACCGCACCCTGGTCGAGTCCCGCCTCAAGCGCGTCCTGGACGAGCGCATCCGCCCCGCGGTCCACCCGGAGTCCGTCCCGCTGACCGTCTCGGTCTGGACGGCGCCCGGCGAGCCCGTGCCGGTCGCCGAGGGCCTGGCCGCGCCGCGCACCCCGATCGCCGTCGGCGACGCGTGGGGCGCGCCGTGGGGCACCAGTTGGATCACCGTCACCGGCACGGTGCCCGAGGCGTGGGCCGGGCGGACGGTGGAGGCGCTGATCGACCTCGGCTTCGACGCCAACATGCCGGGCTTCCAGTGCGAGGGCCTGGTCTACCGCCCGGACGGCTCCCCGGTGAAGGGCCTCAACCCGCAGAACCAGTGGGTGCGGATCGCCGCCCCGGCGGCCGGCGGCGAGCAGGTCGAGCTGCACGTCGAGGCCGCGTCCAACCCGGTCATCCTCGATTACCACCCCTTCCTGCCCACCGAGTTGGGCGACCGTGAGACCGCCGGGGAGCAGCCGCAGTACCGGCTGGCCCGGATGGACCTCGCGGTCTTCGACGAGACGGTGTGGCAGCTCGTCATCGACCTCGAAGTGCTCGGCGAGCTGATGGAGGAGCTGCCGGTCGAGGGCGCCCGCCGGTGGGACGTGCTGCGCGCCGTCGAGCGGGCACTCGACGCGATCGACCTCCAGGACGTCAACGGCACCGCCGCGGCGGCCCGTTCGCAGCTCGCCGAGGTGCTCGCCGCGCCCGCCGCGCCGTCCGCGCACCGGATCAGCGCGGTCGGCCACGCGCACATCGACTCGGCGTGGCTCTGGCCGCTGCGCGAGACCGTCCGCAAGGTCGCCCGGACCACCGCCAACATGACGGCGCTGCTGGAGGACGAGCCGGACTTCGTCTACACCATGTCCCAGGCGCAGCAGTACGCCTGGATCAAGGAGCACCGGCCCGAGGTGTACGCACGCGTCAAGAAGGCGGTGGCCGAGGGCCGGTTCGTGCCGGCCGGCGGCATGTGGGTGGAGTCCGACACCAACATGCCCTCCTCTGAGGCGATGGCCCGTCAGTTCGTCCACGGGAAGCGGTTCTTCCTGGAAGAGTTCGGGGTCGAGAACCAGGAGGCGTGGCTGCCGGACACCTTCGGCTTCACCGGCGGCCTGCCGCAGATCATCCGCAACGCGGGCTCCAAGTGGCTGCTGACGCAGAAGATCTCGTGGAGCCAGGTCAACAAGTTCCCGCACCACACCTTCCTCTGGGAGGGCATCGACGGGACGCGGATCTTCACGCACTTCCCGCCCGTGGACACCTACAACTGCTCCATGAAGGGCAAGGAGATCGCGCACGCCGCGCGGAACTTCAAGGACAAGGGCGTCGCCCGGCACTCGATCGCCCCGACCGGCTGGGGCGACGGCGGCGGCGGCACGACCCGCGAGATGGTCGCCAAGGCGGCCCGCCTGCGGGACTTGGAGGGCTCGGCGACGGTGCGCTGGGAGCGGCCCGCCGAGTTCTTCGAGAAGGCGCAGGCCGAGTACCCGAAGCCGCCGGTCTGGGTGGGCGAGCTCTACCTGGAGCTGCACCGCGCCACGCTGACCAGCCAGGCGAAGACCAAGCAGGGCAACCGGCGCAGCGAGAACCTGCTGCGCGAGGCCGAACTCTGGTGCGCCACCGCGGCGTCGCGCACCGGCCTGCCCTACCCGTACGAGGAGCTGGACCGGATCTGGAAGACGGTGCTGCTGCACCAGTTCCACGACATCCTGCCCGGCTCGTCGATCGCCTGGGTGCACCGCGAGGCCGAGGCCACCTACGCGGGGCTGGCCGCGGAGCTGGAGGCGCTGATCGGCCGGGCGCAGCAGGCGCTGGCCGGTGACGCCGCGGGCGGGCGCGAGCTGGTCTTCAACGCGGCCCCGCACCGCCGCTCGGCGGTGCCCGCGGGCGGCGCCGCGGTGCCGGACGCGCCGGCCGGCTGCTCGGTGGCCGCACGTGACGGGGGCGGGTTCGTGCTGGCCAACGGGCTGCTCTCGGTGGCCGTGGACGGTGACGGCCTGGTCGTCTCGGCGGTCGACCTCGCCACCGGCCGGGAGACCGTGGCCCCCGGTGCCCGTGCCAACCTGCTCCAGCTGCACCCGGACTTCCCGAACATGTGGGACGCCTGGGACGTGGACCAGTTCTACCGCAACACCGTCACCGACCTGACGGCGGCGGACTCGCTGACGGTGGTCACGGACGCCCCGGACGCCGTCGCCGTCCGGGTGGCCCGCTCCTTCGGCTCGTCCACGGTCGTCCAGACGCTGACCCTGCTCGCCGGTGTCGGGCGCCTGGACATCGACACCGAGGTGGACTGGCACGAGACCGAGAAGTTCCTCAAGGCGGCCTTCCCGCTGGACGTGCACACCGAGCGGTACGCCGCCGAGACCCAGTTCGGCCACCTGTACCGGCCCACCCACACCAACACCAGTTGGGAGGCGGCCAAGTTCGAGGCCTGCAACCACCGCTTCGTCCACCTGGAGGAGCCCGGCTGGGGCGTCGCGCTGGTCACCGCCTCCACCTACGGCCACGACGTCACCCGCACGGTGCGCGACGCCGACGGCGGCACCACCACGACGGTCCGGTTCTCGCTGCTGCGCGCGCCGCGCTTCCCCGACCCGCGCACCGACCAGGGCCTGCACAGGTTCCGGCACGCGCTGGTGCCGGGCGCCGGGATCTCCGACGCCGTCCGCGAGGGCTACCTGATCAGCCTGCCCGAGCGGCGGGTGACCGGCTCCGTGGACGCCGTCCGGCCGCTGGTGGAGCTGGACGAGGACGCGCTCGTGGTGAGCGCGGTGAAGCTGGCCGACGACGGCAGCGGCGACGTGGTCGTCCGTGTCTACGAGGCCGGCGGCGGCCGCGCGCGGGGCCGGCTCACCACCTCGTTCCCGCTGGCCGGGGCGGTGCCCTGCGACCTGCTGGAGCGGCCGTGGGACGGCACCCGCGGCGAGGTCACGGTGGACGGCGGCGGTGTCAGCCTTTCGTTGCGGCCGTTCGAGCTGGTCACGCTCCGGCTGACGCCCGCCTCCGCGTCCGCCCCCGTTTCCACCTCCGCCTCCGCGTCCGCTTCCGCTTCCGCCTAGCCTCCTACGCTGTCCGTTGCCCAGCCCGACGCCCCCGCCCGCCCAGGGCGGGGGCCCTGCCGCCCCGGAGCCACCCGCGATGACCGTCCCGCCGTCCGCTCCCCCGCTGTTCGCCGCCGTCGACATCGGCGGGACGAAGATCGCCGGGGCACTCGTCGACCAGCGCGGGGGGCTCTCCCACCGGGTCCAACTCCCCACTCCGGCCGGGGAGTCCGGTGCGGCCGTGCTGGCCGTCGTGCACCGGGTGCTGGACCACCTCGCCGCGGCCCCGCAGTGGGCCGCCGTGACCGCCGTCGGCATCGGCAGCGCCGGACCGGTGGACCTCGGACACGGCACGGTCAGCCCGGTCAACATCCCCGGCTGGCGGGAGTTCCCGCTGGTCGCCGAGGCCGCCGCCCACCCCGCCGTGGCCGGGGCGGGGCTGCCCGTGGCACTGGCCGGCGACGGCGTCGCCATGGCCGCCGCCGAGCACTGGCGCGGCGCGGCCCGCGACGCCGACAACGCACTCTGCCTGGTCGTCTCCACCGGCGTCGGCGCCGGGCTGATCCTCGACGGCGCCGTCCGCCCCGGCCCCAGCGGCAACGCCGGGCACCTCGGCCACATCACCGTCGACCTCGACGGCGACCCCTGCCCGTGCGGCTCCCGTGGCTGCCTGGAGGGCCTGGCCAGCGGCACGGCGATCGCCCGGCGCGCCCTCGCCCACGGCTGGCGGCCGTCCGGTGGGGACCGCTCGGCCCGCGCCGTCGCCGCCGACGCGCTGGCCGGCGACCCGGTCGCCCTGGCCTCCTTCGACCGGGCCGCCCAGGCGCTGGCCGCCGGGATCGCCGCCACCGCCGCCCTGGTCGACCTCGACCGGGTGGTGATCGGCGGCGGGGTCGCCGAGTCCGGCGCCGTCCTGTTCGACCCGCTCGCCCGCCACCTCGACCGGTACGCCGCACTGCCCTACGTCCGCGGGCTGGACGTCCGCCCGGCCGAACTCGGCACCGACGCGGGCCTGATCGGCGCGGCGGCCCTCTGCCGTTGACAGCCGTCGGCCGCCGCCGGCCGCCGACCGTCGGCCGTAGGTCTCTCCCGTCTGCCGTCGGCCATCCCCACCTGCCGTTGACGACCCCCGTCTGCCGTCGGCCACACCCCCGCCTGCCATCAGCCGCCCCGGAGGGAACGCGCATGCCCGCAACCACCCGCCCCCCGTTCGCGCCGCTCGCCAATCCGGTCCGCGACTACGCCTGGGGATCCACGACCGCCATCCCCGCGCTCACCGGCACCGCGCCCACCGGCGGTCCGCAGGCCGAACTCTGGCTGGGCGCCCACCCGTCGGCGCCGTCCCTGCTCGACGACGGCGACGGGCCGCCGCGCTCGCTGGACGAGCTGGTCGCCGAGGACCCGGAGGGCCACCTCGGTACCGACACGGTGAAGCGCTTCGGACCGGAACTCCCCTTCCTCCTCAAGGTGCTGGCGGCCGAGCGCGCCCTCTCGATCCAGGTCCACCCCACCCGCGCGCAGGCCGAGGCCGGCCACGCCGCCGAGGAGGCCCGCGGCGTCCGGCCCGACGCCCCGCACCGCACCTTCCGCGACCGGGGTCACAAACCCGAACTGATCTGTGCTCTGGGCGACTTCGAAGCCCTCTGCGGGTTCCGCCCGGCCGCCGCCACCGCCCGTCTGCTGGACGAACTGGCCGTCCCGCTGCTCGCCCCCTGGTCCGCCGCCCTGCGCCGCCGCCCCGCCGGGGAGGTGCTGCCCGCGCTGCTACGGCACGTCCTGGCCGACGTCCGCCCCGGCCCGGCCGAGCTGGCCTCCCTCGCCGGGGCGCTCGCCCGGGTGGCGGACGGCGGTGGGCCGTTCGCGGCGGCCTGCGCCGCCTACGCGCGGGCGGCCAGGGACTACCCCGGCGATCCCGGCCTGGTGGCGGCACTGCTGCTCAACCACGTCCGGCTCCGGGCCGGGCAGGCCCTGTTCCTGGACGCCGGGGTGCCCCACGCCTATCTGCACGGCCTGGGCGTCGAGTTGATGGCGAACTCGGACAACGTCCTGCGCTGCGGCCTGACCGCCAAGCACCTCGACGTGGACGGCCTGCTGGCGGTGACGTCGTTCCGCACCGGCGAGCCCGGCGTCCTCACCGCCGCACCGGTCGCCGGGGGCGTCGAGGAGGTGTTCCCGTCCCCCGCCGCGGAGTTCCGCCTCTCCCGGCTGCGCCCCACCGGCACCCCGATGCGGATCGACCTGCCCGGCGCCCCGCAGATCCTGCTCTGCACGGCGGGCCGAGCCGTCCTGGGCGCCCCCGACGGCCGCCGACTGACCCTGAACGCAGGCGGGTCGGCCTACCTGCGCCCCGACGGCGGGCCCGTCCACCTCACGGGCACCGGCGCGCAGCTGTTCCGCGCCACCACGGGCGGCTGACCGGGACGGCCGCGTTCACCGGCAGGGCTCAACGGCATGGCCTACCGGCCGCGTTCACCGGCAGGACCCACGGGTCGCGCTCTTCGTCCGGGGTCACCGACCGCGGAGCTGGGCGGGCGCCACCGGGTCGGCCGACGGGAACGGGGTGCCCGTCCAGACGCCGATCACCTTGATCCCGGTGAGGAACACCGCACCGACCGCGATCACGCCGACGGTGACGTAGAGGGCGGCCTTCCAACCCCGTCCGGTCTGCTGAGAACTGCTCGTCATGATCCACAGCATGCTCCGCCGCAACCGGACGGCGCCTGAGTACCGGTACTCAACTCCTCCTGCGTGGAGTCGCCCGGCTTCTCCGGCAGGCCACCGGCGTGCACCGGCGTTCCCCGGCCGGGCAGCAGAACGGCTCCGCCGGGCCGGCGACCACGGGAGGCGCCCGCTCGATCGAGCGGCGCCACCCCTGCGGTGCGTCCCGGGCGGAGCCCCGGTCCCAGCGCGCCACGGACGGCGGCTCCGTTGCCGCCGTCGGCGTCACTGCTGTCATGGGTACTGCTGTTGCCGTCCCGTTCCCGGCGGCCTCGTCGATGCCGGCAGCGTCGTCGGTGCCGGAGGCCTCGTCGACGGAGGAGGCTCCGTCGGTCCGGGCGGCCCCGTCGGTGAGGACGGCGCTGTCCGCGGAGGCGGTCCTGTCGGGAGAGGCGGTCCCGTCGGCGAAGGCGTCGCCGTCGGTGAACGCGCCGCCGTCAGCGCGCCGAGGCGCGGCAGCGCCTGCGCGTGCGCTGCGCCGGGGCGGCCTGGCCCGCGCCGCGCGGGATGTTCACCGCCACCCGGTGGGCCGGCGACGGGGGCAGCGGGTCGGCCGCGGTCCCACCCGGCGCGAACGCTTCGAGGAACCGCCGCTCGGAGTCGCTGAGCGTGCGGGAGCGACCGGACTCCCGGTCCCGCGCGACCACCACGGTGCGTGCCCGCATATACGTCAGCGGATCGCGGCAGACATTCACCTCGACATGCGCGGAACTACGGCCGAGCCGTTCCACGGTCAGCCGCACCAGCAATGGCTCCGATGCGTGGTGGAGCTGCTCCAGGTAATCGATCTCGTGCCGTGCGATCAGGAATCCGGACGGGAAAAGGGATTCCCGGACGGCGACCGCGTGGTGGCGGAAGAGGTCGTAGATCCCCTCCTGGACGTAGGAGACCAGCCGGGCGTTGTTGATGTGCCCGTTCTCGTCGACGTCGCTCCACCGGGTGGGGCAGGTCAGGACATGCGCGTTGGAGTGCGACGCGCTCACTGCTTCTTCAGCCCGGCGTCGCCCTGGCCGCAGGCCGCGGCGGGCAGCAGCGCCCGCTGCAACCTGGCGTAGTAGACGGCGTGTTCGGAGGCCATCCGGGCGGCGGTCCACCCTTCCTCGGCGGCCTCGGCGGCGGCCTGGACGACCAGGCTGTCGAGCATCCCGTCGACGGCCCGGCAGAGCTCGGCCACCGCCGCCAGGCGCTCGGGCACGGCGACGTCGGCACCGTCGACGCCACCCCGGGCCGGGAACGCCGCGAGCGAGTCCACGGCGAGCCGCAGCTCGTCGACGGCGCCCGGCCGGATTTCCGAAAGGCAATTACGCACGGTTTTCTCCCGAAAGATTTACGGCATGATCGAATTCGTTCGAGTACGCCGGAGTGGTTGAGCGCGGATCGCGCACCCCCCGGTGCAACGGACGCTATCCCAGCCCGGCCATGTCATCGCAGGTTTACGGAGGCCAACGGGAAACTGCCCACCATTGGAGTAGTTTGCCGGGGCATAAAATCTGCCGCATCAGCCGAATGCCTCTCCCGGCGGTCACCCTGAGTGATCGCGGCTCGGCCGTCCCAACCGGTCCACCGGCGAGCCTTGTTCAGGCGCGTGCCGCGCAACACGCGGACGCCGTCCGGGCGGTGGAAGGCGAGCACCGAGGTGCACCGGGAGCACGGTCCGAGGTGGTCGGGGGCCACGGTGAGCAGCCGCCCGGTACCCGGCTCGTCGCCGGCGCTCTTCACGTCCCGTCCGGCTTCCGGCTTCCGGCTTCCGGCTTCCGGCTTCCGGCTTCCGGGCACACCGTGCGGGGCGGTGGACCGGCCTGCCGGCGGAGGATCCCGGACGGCCGACGCCACGCCCGACCTCGCGGGGCCCGCCACGGGACCGCCACCGGAAAGCCACCGGAACGCCCGACGTCGCGGCCCACCCGGGCGGCCCGGCCACGTCCGCTCCCGCAGGCGCCCGGCGGGCGGAGTCGGACCGTTCTAGGCTGCGGCGTCCTCGGTGCGGGCGTACGCGGCGAGGACGGCGTCGAGGAGGCCGGGGAAACGCTCCTCCAGGTCGGCGGCACGCAGGGCGGTGAGACGGCGGTTGGCCTCCTCGCGCTGCCGGACCACGCCCGCCTCGCGCAGCACCTTGAAGTGGTGGCTGAGGGTGGAGGGCGCGACGTCCACCGGGAAGGTGCCGCAGGCCCGTTCGGGTTCGGCGCGCAGGATGCTCACGATGGTCATCCGGGTGGCGTCGGACAGCGCGTGCAGCACGTCGAACAGGTCGATCTCCCCGGTCACGGGGTGCGCGAGCGGCGCCTTGCGGCGGGTGCTACGGGGCACGGACGGACCTCCCGGTCGCTCATGTTCGACAATCGTCGAAACTGCGTGGTACCAATGTGCCCGCAGCAATTTCGTAGTTCGTCGAACATCGTAGCTGAGGGGGCCCGACATGCGCGCACTGGTGATGACCGCACCCGGTGGAGCCGAGAACTCGGAGATCCAGGAGATCGCCGCACCGCAACCCGGCCCCGGCCAGGTGGCGGTCGACGTCGCCTACGCCGGCCTGAACTTCGTCGACGTGATGACCCGCCGGGGCGACGCCGCGTACGACTCCGGCTGGCCCCACCTGCCCGGCAAGGAGGTCGCCGGGACCGTCCGGGCGGTGGGCGAAGGGGTCACCGGCCTGGCCGTGGGCGACCGCGTGGTCGCCGCCCCGCCCGGCGGCGGCCTGGCCGAGGTCGTCGTCGCCGACGCCGCCCTCACCGTCCCGGTCCCGCCCGGGCTCGCACTGCGCGAGGCCACGGCCGCCCCGCTCGGCCTGGCCACCGCCATGCTGCTGCTGACCGACGCCGGCCGCTTCACCGCCGGGGACACCGTCCTCGTGCACTCGGCCGGCGGCGGCATCGGCAGCGCGATCGCCCAACTTGTGCCGCTGCTCGGCGGCGGCCGGCTGATCGGGACGGTGGGCCGCCCCGAGAAGGCCGCCGCCGCCGAGGCGTCCGGCTACCACCACGCGTACGCCCGCGACGAGCGGCTCCGCGAGGCCGTCCGGGCCGCCACCGACGGGCGCGGCGTCGACCTCGTCCTCGACCCGCTGGGCACCGAGGCCCTGGAGCTCGACCTCGACCTCGCCGCGGTGGGCGGCCGCATCGTCCTGTTCGGCAACGCGGGCGGCGGCGCCGTCGGCGCCCTGCCCCCGGTCTCCCGGCTGCTCGCCGGCAACCTCACTGTCACCGGCTTCAGCCACCGCGGCCTGGCCGCCACCGCCCCCGCCCGGCTGGGCCGGGCCGTCTCGCGGGTCGTCGACCTGCTCGCCGACGGCCGGCTCACCCTGCCCGTCACCGAGCTGCCCGGCCTCGCCGACGTCCCCGCCGCCCACGACGCCATGGCCGCCGGCCGCGCCACCGGCAAGTACGTGGTGCGCGTCGGGAGTTGAGCGACAGCCCCGGGGCGGCCGGAGGAACCGGTTCGACACCGCGCCGCCCCGGCCGGGAGACTGCCACGGTGCTGCTGACCTACATCGCGGAGATCGCGGACGAACCCCTGCTCCTGGAGCCCGACGACCGCCACCAGGAGACCGAGATCAACACCTGGTGGCTGAGCACCGGGGACGAGGACCGGCGGTCGCTGTCGGTGCCCGAGGTGGTGGCCGCCTTCGAGCGGACCGCCGACGCCCTGCGCGCCCGGATCCATGCCTCGGGCTACGCCGGGCCGGCCACGTTCTACGTCTGGCACGACGAGCAGGCCGGCCAACTGCGCCTCTCCACCGGCTCGGTGCCGCGCACCCGACTGCCGTTCGGCGGCGCGCACGTGCCGACCGACGACCTGGGGCCGGTCGTCGCCGCCTTCCTGGCCGACGACCTGCCGGGGATCGTCCTCATGGACGACCTCGAGCCCTGCGACCCCGACGCCCCGGAACCCGAGCTCCCGCCCTTCCCCGTCTGGGTCCGCGACGTGGGCACCGGCACGCCCTGACCGCCCGCCCACCACACGACGCCCGCCTGTCCGTCCGCCCGTCCGTCCACCACGCGACGCCCGTCCGCCCGCCCACCCGCCCGCACCCGGGCACGCCGCCGGGCGGCGTGCCGTGCACGTCCGTCCGCGTGTGGCGGGCCGGTGCGAGGATCGCCGCATGAAGTACATGGTGCTGATGTACGCCGACCCGGCGGCGACCGAGGCGATGTCCCAGGCGCAGCGGGCCGAGGTCTTCCGCCGGCACGAGGCCCTCCACCAGGACCTGGCGGGCACGGGCGAGATGCTGAACGGTGCCGGGCTGGCCTACCCCCGGGACACGACGACCATCCGGTGGCGGGCCGACGGGCCCGAGGCGGCGAACGGGCCCGGGGTGGCTGGGCAGGCCGAGGCGGCGAACGGGCCGCTCACCGGGACGGCCGAACAGCTGACGGCCTACTACGTCCTCGACTGCGCGACCCCGGAACGGGCGCGCGCGATCGCCGAACGGGTCCTCGACTTCCACGTCGTCGCGGTCGAGGTCCGGCCGGTCCACGACTCGTTCGGGATGGACGGCACCTGACCGACCGGTGGCGCAGCCGGCACCACCCCGGCCCGCACCAGCCCGGCCCGCAGCTCCCCCTACCCCCGCCCCGACACCACGTCCGCCAGGCGGGCGATGGGTGAGGTGGTGGGGCGGCCGGCCGACTCCTGGTGGTCGGCGGCGTGGTAGGCGGCGTACAGGGCGTGGACGCCGATCCACCGCAGCGGTTCGGGCTCCCAGCGGCGGACGGTGTGGCCGACCCAGGGCAGCCGGGTGAGTCCGGTGTCGCGGCCGAGGACGAGGTCGCGCAGGGTGCGGCCGGCCAGGTTGGTGGTGGTGACGCCGCTGCCGACGTAGCCGCCGGCCCAGCCGAGGCCGGTGGTGCGGTCGAGTTCGACGGTGGCGCACCAGTCCCGGGGGACACCGAGGACGCCGGCCCAGGCGTGGTCGATCCGGGCGCCGGCCGCGGCGGGGAAGAAGCTGTCGAGGACGGCGCGCAGCTGGCGGACGGTGGCCGGCTGGGTGGTGCCGTCGGAGTCGGTGCGCGAGCCGTAGCGGTAGGGGACGCCCCGGCCACCGAGGGCGATCCGGTCATCGGCGGTGCGCTGCGCGTACATGTAGGCATGGGCGAAGTCGCCGAGGACTTCGCGGCCCTCCCACCCCGCGGCCGCCCAGAAGGAGGACGGCAGCGGTTCGGTGGCGATCATCGCGGAGTTCATCGGCAGCCAGGTACGCCGTTCGCCGCTGAGACCGGCGGTGAAGCCCTCGGTGGCGCGCAGCACGTGGTCCGCGGTGACGGTGCCGTGCGGGGTGACGGCGCGGGCGCGGCGGCCCGGTCCGGCGGGGTGGATGGCCGTGACCCGGGTCTCCTCGTGGATGCGGACGCCGAGCGCCTCGACCACCCGGGCGAGTCCGCGGGCCAGCTTGGCCGGCTGGATGCGCGCGCCGTACGGCGTCCAGGTGCCGCCGAGGCCGCCCGCCACGCGGAGCCGCTCGGCGGTCTCGCGGGCGGTCAGCAGGTGGATGCGGTCGGGGCCGTAGGCGGCCTCCGCGGCGGCGAAGGACTGGAGCCGGGCGAGCTGGGCCGGGGTGCGGGCCACCTCCAGGACGCCACCGCGGACGATGTCCGCCTCGATGCCCTCGGCCTCGGCGGTGTCGGCCACCTCGCCGACCGCCTCGTCCATCGCCCGCTGCATGGCGGCGGCCGGGCCGGGCCCGTACCGGCGGGCGAAGGCGGACCGTCCGGCGAAGCCGTTGTAGAGCCAGCCGCCGTTGCGCCCGGAGGCCCCGTACCCGCAGAAGCGCTGTTCGAGCAGGGTGATCCGCAGCCCGGGCTCGGCCTTCTTCAGGTAGTACGCCGTCCAGAGCCCGGTGTAGCCGCCGCCGACGATGCACACGTCGGCGTCCGCGTCGCCGGGCAGTGCGGGCCTGGGCACGGGCAGGCCGCCCGGTGCGAACCAGAAGGAGACGCCGCCGTTGACGGCCGGGGTGTCTTCGCCGTTGCGGGCCACGGGAACCTGCTTTCGCTCGGTGATCTCCGGGGACGCTACGCCGCGCCCTCCCGCACGGACCACCACCACGCTGCCAGTATCCGGCTGCCAGGCCCTGCAACCTGTCAGGCCGCGTGGCGGCGGACGGGCCGGGCGCCCTGCCCCCCGCCCACCGCCACGCCCCGGGCCGTTGTGCGCCCGATTGCCGTGTGCTCTGCTGTGGCGTCTTGCTGTTGTGCGCCCGGTGTTCGTGCACCCGGTTGTCGTGAGTCCGGTTGTCGTGTGCTCTGCTGTCGAGCGCCTTGCTGTTGTGGCGTCTTGCTGTTTGTGCGCCCTGCCCCCGGTGCTAGCCGATCGTCGAGCCCTCGACGGGTGCGGACAGCGGGACGGTCTCGCCCGCGAACCCGGTCTTGACGAACTGCCACGTGAGACCGGTGAGCACGCCCTTGTCCAGCGGCGCGAGGCGGGCGAAGGCGGGCTGGCTCAGGTCGATGTGGGTGGAGTCGCAGGACGGACACTTGTCCCTGACCGGCACGGTGACGGTCTTGCCCTGGTAGGTCACCTTGACCGAAATCCCCTTGCACAACGGGTCGTTGTTCGGGTTGGCGGTGGTCCACCAGGTGTGCGAGACGGCGACCAGCATCTGGTTTCCGGCATTGATCTGGGTGCCGCAGGCGCCGAAGCCTGCGTCGTTGTAGTAGGTGGCCTTGCCGGTCATCGGCTTGTTGATCGGGATCGCGGCGCTGGCCGAGCCTGCGGTCAGGGCGATCAGCGCGGCGGCGGCGAGCGGCGCGCCGGCCAGGATGCGGGCACTCCTGATGTTCTTGACGACTCGCATGGTTCCCTCCGGTTCTTGGTGCGGACGGCATACCGAGCACGGGCGGGGCCGGGGACCAGCACCGGGGGGCCTGCGAGGTTCTCTGAGCAGGTCAATTCACCGGCGGTGCGGCGGAGTTCGAGTACGTCCGGCCCGCCCACGGGAGGACGCTATGCCGATCCGGCCAAAGCGGTCCAGACCTTTGAAGTGTTGTCATGAACACAAATCAGGATGCTTTACGAAAACGGCCGAAGGCGGGACGATACGTGACCGCAGGGCCGGTCGCGCGTTCTCAGGGCACGTTCCGCACCCCCAGGAGGCCCCGTGCAGCCCGCGCTCCGCTCCGCCCTCACCGCCGCCGCGACCACCGCCGCGACCACCGCACTCCTCGGCTCCGCCGTGACGGCCGGCCCGACCCCGGCGGTCGCGGCCGTCGCCGTGCCCGCCGCGGCACACCGGGAGGCCAACCAGGGCTACAGCATCCCGGTCGGCGCCGTCACCGACCTCGGCGCACTGCCCGTCCTCGGCGGCCTCGGGCTCGACTTCGCCCGCCTGCTGGGGCAGTGAGGACGGCGGTCACAGGCGGCGGTCACCCCCGGCGACCCGGCTCCGGTCACGTCCTCGCCCCGACCCCGACCCCGACCCCGTCGAGCGCGAACAGGGCACCGGAGAGCGGGTGTTCGTCCGTCCTGGCGGTGGTGATGTAGAGCGTGCGAAGGTCCGGGCCGCCGAACGTGCAGCTGGTCGCTCGCGGCGCCGGGAGCCCGACGCTGGCGAGCACGTGCCCGGCCGGCGAGAGGCAGTGGACGGCGGCGCCGCCCCAGAACGCCACCCAGAGGTTCCCGGCCGCGTCGAGCGTCATGCCGTCGGGGAGGCCCGGCAGGTGGGAGACGTCGAGTGAGCGGATGCGCGGGCCGACCGGGCCGTGCTCGGGGTACTCGTAGAGGTCGATCCGCCGCGTCGGGGTGTCGATGTGCCAGAGCCGGTCCGGCTCCGGCCAGGCGAGGCCGTTGGGGACGGACAGCCCGTCCAGGACGGGCCGCGCCGTCCCGTCGGCTTCCAGCCGGTAGAGCGGGCCGGGCCGCCACGGCTCCGACCGCTGCATGGTGCCGGCGACCGGGCGGCCGTACGGGTCGCAGGCGCCGTCGTTCATCCGGCGCTCCGGCTGGTCGGCCTCGACCGGGGCGAGCAGCGTGGTCCGGCCGTCGGCGGGGTCGAGCAGCTCGAAGCCGCGTTCGGTGGCGAGCACCGGCCGGCCGTCCGGTCGGAACATCAACGCCCCCGGGGTCACGTCGAGTCCGGTCCCGGAAACGCGGCCGTTCGACGGGTCCAGGGTCAGCAGGCGCCGGTCCTTGATGCCGATCCAGTACAGGCGCCGGGTGGTCGCGTCCCAGCGCGGGCCCTCGCCCAGGGCGAGGTGCGGGGTGTCGGCTACGGGTTCGGCACGCATGGGGCTTCTCCTCGGGGGTCTCAACGCAACAGGGCCTCGGGCAGCATGGCAGTCATCCCAGCGTCCACCGCAAGGCAGGCACCGTTGACGAAGGATGCATCGTCAACGGCCAGGAAGGCCACCACGCGCGCCACTTCGGCCGCGCTGCCGAACCGACCGAGCCGGCCGAGCGGCGCCGCGCGCAGCATGGCCGCGCTCGTCTGCGGGTCGGTTCCAGACGTGCCGGCTGCGCTCGACCGGGACGAACCCGGCGCGACGGCGTTGCACCGCACCCCGCGCGGCCCCCACTCGACGGCGGCGGCCCGGGTGAGCGCCGGCAGCGCGGCCTTGGCGGCGGCGTACGCGGCGAAACCAGGCACGGCGCCGAACGCGTGCGGGGAGGCGAGGTGCTCGCGGAGCTGCTCCGGAGTTTCTTCCGCTCCGAGAGTTAATAACTCCGACAGGGCCACAACAAGGTCGAATGCCGTCGTGAAGCCTGCCCGCCATCGTCCGGCCATCGGCCGCAACGGGGCGTCACACGACGGCAACACCCCTGCCCAGCAGGCAAAACAGCGATTGACAGCGGGCCTCGACGTTCAGCACGATGAGCGCCGAGCCCACTCGCAGCACGCCGGAAGGAGGGCCGATGACCACCGTTCGCCGTGTCCAGTGCCCTGCCTGTCTCCGCCCCTGCTGCGGCCGTCGCCGCAGCCGCTGTTGTCGCTGAACGCCCACCTGCTCAACGTCCAGGTGCTCAACACGCATCTGGCGCAGGTCCGCCCCTCTGAGCCCCTGAGTTCCTGAGTCCCTGACGACCCGACCCGACCGGATCGGACCGGACCGAACCGGACCGGACCGGATCACCGCACGGTGACCCGCCGCGCCCTGACGTCCATAGGCACCCGCCCCTCCCGTCAGTCGCGCACTCCGCGCAGCGCCGCCGCCCTGCCGCACACCCGCACGGCCGGCGCGCACCCTGCCCTGCCCGAACACCCGCCTGCTCCCGGCCGGTTACGCCGGACAACCACGCGAAAGCCGAGGTACCACCATGACCACCGCCCTCACCGAACTGCGCCTCACCCCCGCCGCCGGCCGGATCGGCGCGATCGTGCACGACGTCCGCCTCGGCGGCGACCTGCCCGCCGAGACCGTCGCCGCCCTGGAGGCCGCCCTCCACGCGCACAAGGTGCTCTTCTTCCGCGGCCAGGATCACCTGGACGACGCCGAACACGAGGCGTTCGCACGCCTGTTGGGCCAGCCGGTCGGTCACCCGACCGTCCCCAGCGCCGACGGCCGCTACATCTTCGAGCTGGACGCCACCAAGGGCGTGCGCGCCAACAACTGGCACACCGACGTCACCTTCGTCCCGTCCTACCCGAAGGCGTCCATCCTCCGTTCGCTGGAGCTCCCGCCGGCCGGCGGCTCCACGGTCTGGGCCAACACCGTCACCGCCTACCAGGACCTCCCCGAGCCGCTGAAGGTGCTGGCCGAGAGCCTGCGGGCCGTTCACACCAACGACTACGACTACGCCGCGAGCCTGGCCCTGAAGCCCGAACTGGCCGACAACGCCGAGGTCGCCAGGCTGTTCCGCCAGGTGTTCGTCTCCACCGCGTTCAAGACCGAGCACCCGCTGGTCCGCGTCCACCCGGTGACCGGCGAGAAGACGCTGCTGCTGGGCGCCTTCGCGCAGCGGATCCAGGGCGTGTCGGGAGCCGACAGCCGGGCCCTGATCGCGCTGTTCCAGCGGTACATCGAGCGTCTGGAGAACACCGTCCGCTGGGAGTGGCAGGTCGGCGACGTGGCGATCTGGGACAACCGCGCCACCCAGCACTACGCCGTCAACGACTACGGCGACGAGCCGCGCCTGGTCCGCCGGATCACCCTGGACGGCGACCTGCCGGTGGGCGTGGACGGCACCCCGAGCCGCCTGCTGGAGCCGGCCGAGCCGCCGAAGGTAGCCGGGCTCGTCCCGGCCGAGGAACTGGAGGCCGCCCTCCAGGCCTGAGCGCCGGCCGGCCGCCCCCGCCGAGCCTCACCGAAGCCCGCCAAGGCCCCACCGAACTCCCGCCGATCGCCCCTGGCCACCCCGAAAGGCCTCCGATGCCCGACACGCTCGCCCACCCTGCCCTGCCCCTGGGGGATGAACGGCGTTTCGGTGACGACCGGCGCCTCGGTGACGACCGTCGGATCGGTGACGACCGGCGCCTCGGTGACGACCGCAGGATCGGGGACGACCGCCGGGACGTCAACGCCGCCGCCGTCCTGCGGGCCGTGCTCGACCACGGCCCGATCGCCCGCAGCCGGGTCGCCGCGCTCACCGGGCTCAGCGCCTCCGCGGTGTCCCGGCAGGTGGTGGACCTCGTACAGCTCGGACTGCTGTGCGAGCGGCCCGAGTTGACGGGCGGCGGGGCGGGCACGGTGGGCCGGCCGCAGGTGCCGGTCGACGTCGACACCGGGCGGCTCGCGGTGGCCGGCCTGCACATCGGGGTGCCGTACACCACCTTCTCGCTGCTCGACCTGCGGGGAAACGTGCTCTACCGAAAGGAGTTGAGCAACCGGGGACGCACCGGGCACGCCGTGCTCCGGCCGCTGCTGGAGCGGCTGCCCCGGCTGCTCGCCACCGTGCCGGGCGGCCGGCGGGTGGTCGCGCTCGGCGCGGTCACCGGTGGCACGGTGGACCCGGAGCGCGGGATGACGGTCCGTCACGACCCGTTGCAGTGGGAGAACATGCCGCTGGGCGACCTGTTGTCCCGGGCCTCCGGACTGCCGGTCCAGGTGGACAACCACGCCCGGGCGCTCACCCAGGCGGAGATCCTCTTCGGACACCCGGCCGCACGCCGCTCGATGGTGCAGCTCTTCGTCGGCCACGTGGTGGACGCGGCGCTGGCGGTGGCCGGCACGGTCCACCTCGGACCGGCCTCGGCCACCGGCGACGTCGCCCATCTGCCGGTGCCCGACAGCGACGCGCTCTGCCACTGCGGCCGGCTCGGCTGTCTCGCGGTCGCCGCCTCGGACACCACCCTGTTCGAGGCGGCGGCCGCCGACGGGATCACCGCCCGGCCCGACCGCGCGGAACTGATCGCCGCCGTCCGGGCCGGCGACCCGCGGGCCGACCGCCTCATCCGCCGCCGGGCCGAGATCGTCGGCCGCGCCCTCGCACTACTGGCGGACGTCGTCAACCCCGACCTGCTGGTGCTCACCGAGACCTTCGCGGTGCTCGACCCGGCCTATCTGGACGTGGTCCGCACCGAGTTCGCCCGCCGCTCCCACCTGCGACGGGACGCCGACCTGCTGATCGCCCAGAGCCGCGGCGCCGACGCGCTCGCGGTGGCGGCCGGCGCGGCCGTCCTGGGCGTGCTGTACGCCCGGCCGCTGCACGCGACGACCGTCGCCGCGAAGGCCTCCCCGGTGGGCCCGGGGAAGCCGCTCTGACCCCCCGGGCGCACCCCGAGAACACCCGCCCCCCGCCAAAACACCTGCCCGCCCCGACCTCCGCCCGACCGCACCCGCCACCCTCCGAAGGACCGCCATGACCGCGTTCACCACACCCTCCGCCCCCGGCCTCTCCCGCCGCGCCCTGCTGCGCGGGGGCCTCGCCGGAGCCGGCCTGCTGACGCTGGCGGCCTGCCGCTCGGCCGCGGACACCGCCTCCTCCGCCGCGAGCGGATCGGCGGGCCCGCGCCGGGGCGGCGTCCTCACGGTGGGCACCGGCGTCGACTTCACGCCGAGCCTGCTCTTCGCCCAGAGCGCCAACACCCTCGTCCAGCGCCTGGTCTTCAACACCCTGACCAGATACGACGACAGGCTCCAGCCCCAGCCCGAGCTCGCCACCTCCTGGCAGCTCGCCGCCGACGGCACCGGCATCACCCTCAAGCTGCGCGAGGACGTGCTCTTCCACAGCGGCCGCAGGTTCACCGCCGACGACGTGGTCTTCGCGGTCAAGAACCTGCAGAACCCCGCCCGTTCGGCCCAGCTCCGTTCGACGGCCGCCACCGTCACCGACTTCCGCAAGAACGGCGACTTCGAGCTGACCCTCGTCCTCGCCCATCCGGTCAGCAACCTCTTCGACCTCTTCGAGTTCATGATCATCCCGGACTCGGCCACCGTCGAGGACGCCGTCGCCGGCACCAGGCTGGTCGGCACCGGGCCGTTCACCCTCACCGAGCGCAAGCCCGGCAGCTCGATCACCTTCGCCCGCAACGAGAAGTACTGGAACGCCGGCCGCCCCTACCTGGACGGGGTGGAGATCCGGATCGTCCCGCAGGCCGAGTCGCTGCTCTCCTCCCTCAAGACCGGCCAGACCCACCTCTCCTACAGCGTCCGCGGCAAGGACGTGGCGGCCCTCAAGAGCGACCCGCAGTTCCGGATCAAGCAGTACGACACCGGCTCCGGCGCCTACTACATCGGTGCCAACCTCACCGCCGAGCACGTGAGCGACAAGCGCGTCCGGCAGGCCATCGCCTGGGCCGTGGACCGCGACCGGCTGGTGCAGCAGGCGCTCGGCGGCTACGGCACCGTCTCCTCCGTCCCCTGGCCCAAGTCCTCGCCCGCTTACAGCGAGGCCGGCGCCGGCCGCTACAGCCACGATCCGGACAAGGCCCGGGCCCTGCTCAAGGACGCCGGCCTCACCACGCTCACCCTGCCGTTCGCGCACTCCAACGAGCCCGGCGCCACCGCGATCGCGCAGATCCTCCAGTACGACCTCAAGCAGGTCGGCATCGAGACGGTGCTCCAGCCGACCGACTCGCCCACCATGCAGAAGCAGCTCATCTCCCAGACCATGCCCGCCCTCTGGACGCTGAGCCACGGCTTCGCCCAACTCCACCCCGCCACCCTCGCGGTGAGCGCCTACCCGTTCAACGAGGCCAGGAACAGCTCGCACTTCAGCTCCCCCGCCTACACCGACGTCGTCCAGAAGGCCTGGAACCGGCCGGACAGCGACAGTCCCGAGGCCAGGGCGCTCTACCAGCAGATCACCGACGTGCTGCTGGACGAGGAGTTCGTGATCGACCTCGCCATCGCCGGCCTGGTCGAGGTCGCCGGCAGCAAGGTCCGCGGTGTCGACCTCAACAAGTTCGGCTACCTCAACCTCGACGACTCCTACCTGACGGCCTGACCGATGCGCACCTTCCTCCTCAAGCGGCTGCCCTCCGGACTGCTCGTCCTCGCCCTCGCCTCCTTCCTCGTCTTCCTCGTCCTCCGGCTGATCCCCGGCGACCCGGCCACCTCGCTGGCCGGCCCCGACGCCGGTCCGGAGGCCGTCGCCGCCATCCGCTCCCGGCTCGGCCTCGACCAGCCGCTGCTCTCCCAGTACGCCGCCTGGCTCGGCCACCTCGTCACCAGGGACCTCGGGCCCAGCTACGCGATCGGCGGGCAGGTCGCCGACCTGATCGGCAACGGCCTCGGCGCCACCGTCCAACTCACCCTCGGCGCCCTGTTCCTGGTGATCGTGATCGCGCTGCCGCTGGGCGTACTCGGCGCCACCACCCGGCGCCGGCCGGTCGCCACCGCCGTCCAGACGTTCACCACGGCCGTCCTGGCCGTGCCCCCGTTCGTCACCGGCGTCCTGCTGGTGCTGCTCTTCGCGGTCACCCTCGGCCTGCTGCCGGCCGGCGGCCACGAATCGCTGCTCGACCAGCCGGACCTCGCCGTCCAGTACCTCCTGATGCCGGCCCTCTGCCTGGCCCTGCCGAGCGCCGCCGTCCTCGCCCGCTACCTCAAGGACGGCATGGAACGCGCCCTCGCGGAGGACTACGTCCGCACCGCCACCGCGCTCGGCGTCTCCCGCCGGCGGATCGTCTGGCAGCACGCGCTGCCCAACGCGCTGCCGCCCGCGATCACCGTGCTCGGCCTCCAGGTCGGACAACTCATCGCCGGAGCCGTCCTGGTGGAGCGGATCTTCGCCTGGCCCGGGCTCGGCCAGCTGATCGAACAGGGCGTGATCCGCCGCGACTACCCCGTCGTGCAGGACCTCCTGCTGCTGATCGTCGCCGTCTACGTCGCCGTCCAGCTGTTCACCGACCTGGTGTACGCGTGGCTGGACCCCCGGATCCGGTGGGAGTAACCCGATGGCCACCCCAACCACCCCAACCACCCCAACCACCCCGACCACCCCGGCCGCCGGCCCGCCGCAGGCCGCCGCCCGGCGCCGCAACCGCTACCTGGCCGGCCTGCTCACCGTCCGCGGCCTCACCGGCCTCACCCTGGTCGGTGTGACCGCGCTCGCCGCACTGTTCGCGCCGCTGCTCACCGACCTCGACCCGAACGCCCAGAGCGCCCTCGCCCTGGCCGGCCCCAGTGCCGAACACCCCTTCGGTACCGACGACATGGGCCGCGACCTGTTCAGCCGGGTACTGCACGGCATCGGCACCGACCTGGCGATCACCTTCGGCGCCGTCCCGGCCGGCGCCCTGCTCGGCTGCTCCTTCGCCCTGCTCGCCGCCTCCTCCCGCTGGGCCGACCTCACCGTCCAGCGGCTCTTCGACCTGCTGCTCGCCTTCCCCGGTCTCATCCTGGCGCTCGCCGTCACCGCCGTCCTCGGCCCGGGCCGCTGGCCGGTGCTCATCGTCATCGCCCTCGCCGAAATCCCCGGCTTCGGACGGCAGTTGCGGGCCGGCATCCTGGTCCAGCGGGAGCGCGAGTACGCACTCGCCGCCCGGGTCGGCGGCGCCTCCCGGTTGCGGGTGCTGCTGCGCCACGTCGTCCCCAACGCGGCCGACCCGCTGATCGTGCAGACCGCCGTCGCGCTCTCCATCGGCGTCTTCATCGAGGGCGCGATGAGCTTCCTGGGGCTCGGCGTCCGCCCGCCCGAGCCCACCCTCGGCTCCATCCTCAGCCAGTCCGTCGCCTACCTCTCCAGCCACCCGGCCTTCGCGGCGGCCCCGCTGGCCGCCACCACCGCCCTCGTCCTCGGCTTCACCCTGATCGCCGAGGCCCTGAACAAGGGGATCCGCCGATGAGCCGCCCGGTCCTGCGCGTGACCGACCTCACCGTCGAGTTCGACGGCACCACGGCCGTCGACGGGGTCGGCTTCGAGCTGGCCGCCGGGGACACCCTCGGCCTGGTCGGCGAGTCCGGCTCCGGCAAGTCCACCACCGCGCTGGCGCTGCTGCGGATGCTGCCGCCCGGCGGGCGGATCACCGGCGGCACCGTCGAGCTCGACGGGCAGGACCTCGCCACGCTGCCCGAAGCGGGCCTGCGCGCGCTGCGCGGCCGACGGATCGCCATGATCTTCCAGGACCCGATGTCCTCGCTCAACCCGGTGCTCACCATCGGCAGGCAGCTCGACGAGGCACTGCGCGCACACGGCACCGCGGGCAAGGCCGAACGGGCCGCCCGGTCCGCCGAACTCCTCGGCCTGGTCGGCATCCCCGACGCCACCGCCCGGCTGCGCGACCACCCGCACCAGTTCTCCGGCGGCCAGCGCCAACGCATCATGATCGCGCTCGCACTGGCCAACCGGGCCGAGGTGCTGGTCGCCGACGAACCCACCACCGCCCTCGACCCGACCGTTCAGCAGCAGATCCTCCGACTGCTCGCCCGGATCAACCGGGAGACCGGCACCGCGCTGGTGGTGATCAGCCACGACCTCGGCGTGATCGCGCAGACCTGCCGCCGGATCCTGGTGCTGCGCGACGGCCGGGTGGTCGAGCGCGGCGGGACCGACGACGTCCTGGCCGCGCCCCGGCACCCCTACACCAAGCAGCTGCTGGCGGCCGTGCCGCGGCTGGACGCGCCGTCCGAGGCGGCTGCCAACAGCACCCCCGGAGCCGAACCGCTGCTCACCGTCACCGGGTTGGGCAAGACGTACGGTCCGCGCCGGCGGGCGGTCACCGCGCTGGACGGCGTCGACCTGGTGCTCCACCCGGGCGAGACGCTCGGGCTGGTCGGCGAGTCCGGGTCGGGCAAGTCCACCCTGGCACGCGCCCTGGTCCAGGTGCACGCCCCCTCGGCGGGCTCGATCCGGTTCCGCGGACGGGAGTTCGGGCGCGGCGGGGAGCGCGCGGCCCGCCGCGAGGTGCAGATGGTCTTCCAGGACCCGTACGCCTCGCTCAACCCGCGGATGACCGCCGGCCAGATCATCGCCGAACCGCTGATCGCCCACGGCCTGGGCGACCGCGCGGCCCGGGACCGGCGCGTCGCCGAACTCCTCCGGCAGGTCGGCCTGGAGCCGGACGCGGCCGGCCGGCAGCCGCGCTCCTTCTCCGGCGGCCAGCGCCAACGCATCGGCATCGCACGGGCCCTGGCCCCCGAGCCGAGCGTGCTGATCTGCGACGAGCCGGTCTCCGCACTGGACGTCTCCGTCCAGGCCCAGGTGATCGAGCTGCTCGCCCGGCTGCAACGCGAACTCGGCCTGGCCGTCCTCTTCATCGCCCACGACCTCGCGGTGGTCCGCCAGGTCAGCCACCGCATCGCGGTGATGCACCGCGGCCGGATCGTCGAGACCGGCCCGGCCGACCGCGTCGTCACCGCACCCGAGGACCCGTACACCGCCGAACTCCTCGCCGCCGTACCGCGCCTGGAGTCCGCCACCCGCCTCACCACCCGGAGCCACGCATGACCAGCACCACCGACCCCCGGCCGGCCGACCCGCACCGGCGCGACCCGTACGCCGGCTTCACCGGCACCGTCGGCCGCACCTTCGGCGCCTCCACGCCCGCCTGGCCCGAACGCGTCCGCCCGCGCGAGGGGGCGCCCAACATCGTCGTCGTGCTGATCGACGACATGGGCTACAGCGACATCGGCCCGTTCGGCTCCGAGATCCCCACGCCCACCCTCGACCGGCTCGCCGCGAACGGGGTCCGGCTGGCCAACTACCACACCATGCCGCTCTGCTCACCCGCTCGCGCGGCCCTGCTCACCGGCCTCAACCCGCACCGGGTCGGCTACTCCTTCGTGGCCAACGCCGACCCGGGCTTCCCCGGCTACGGCATGGAGGTGGCCGGCGACATCCCGACCCTCGCCGAGCTCCTGCACGACCAGGGCTACGCCACCTACGCCGTCGGCAAGTGGCACCTCACCCGCGACTCCGCCTCCAACGCCGCCGACAGCCGCGCCAACTGGCCGCTCCAGAAGGGCTTCGACCAGTACTACGGCGTACTGGAAGGCCTCACCAGCCTCTTCCACCCGCACCAACTCGTGCGCGACAACAGCCCCCTGGACATCGACGAGTTCCCCGAGGGCTACTACTACACCGACGACATCACCGATCAGGCCATCGCCATGGTCAAGTCGCTGCGCGCGCACGACGCGGAGAAGCCGTTCTTCCTCTACCTCGCGCACAACGCCGTGCACGGCCCGCTCCAGGCCAAGCCGGCCGACCTGGCCCGGCACAAGGGCCGCTACGACGGGGGCTGGGACGAGCTGCGCGAGGCCCGCTTCGCCCGCCAGCTCGCCGCCGGCCACTTCCCGCCCGGTACCGAGCTGCCCGAGCGCAACGGCGAGGCCGGCTACGACGTCGGCCCGTGGGACGAACTCAGCGCCGTCCAGAAGAAGTTGTACGCCCGGTACATGGAGGTGTACGCGGCGATGGTCGACAACGTCGACCAGAACCTCGGCCGGCTCACCGACACCCTCGCCGCGCTCGGCGAACTCGACAACACCGTCATCGTGTTCACCTCCGACAACGGCGGCACCGGCGAGGGCGGCGCCGAGGGCACCCGCAGCTACTTCAGCCGCTTCGTCCACCACCCGGGCCTGCCCGAGGACTGGAACCCCGACGTCGAGCGGGAGATCGAGCTCATCGGCGGCCCGCAGAGCCTGGTCCACTACCCGCGCGGCTGGGGCATGGCCTCCAACACGCCGTTCCGCTTCTACAAGGGCCAGACCTACGCGGGCGGCGTCCGGGTGCCCTTCGTCCTCTCCTGGCCGGCCGGGCTGCCGCGCACCGAGGGCGACACCGGCGTCCGCCCGCAGTACCAGTACGTCACCGACATCCTGCCCACCCTGCTCGAACTGGCCGGCGTCGAGCGGCCGTCGGAGCGCGGCGGGCAGCCCGTGCAGTCGCTCGACGGCATCAGCTTCGCCCCCGTCCTGCGCGCGCCGCAGGCCCCCTCCACCCACCCCGAGCAGTACTGCGAGATGACCGGCAACCGCAGCTACTACCGGGACGGCTGGAAGCTCGTCACCCTGCACCGCCCCGGCGCGCCCTACGACGACGACGAGTGGGCCCTCCACGACCTGCGCACCGACCCCACCGAGATCCACGACGTCGCCGCCGAACACCCCGGACTGGTCAAGGAACTGGCCGCCGCCTGGGAGGCCGCCGCCTGGCGCGACGGCGTCTTCCCGCTGGCCGACGGCAGCGGCGCCCTCGCCCTGCGCGGCCCGGAGGCCGAACGGCTGCGCCGTCCCGTCACCCTGCTGGCCGGCACGCCCGAGCTGGAGCGGTACCGCTCCTCCCGCCTGATCTCCTTCCGCTCCTTCACCGTCGAGGTCGAGCTGGACCACCACGGAGCGGACGACCAGGGCGTCCTCGTCTCGCACGGCGACCAGGGCGGCGGCTACAGCCTCTACGTCGAGGACGGCCGGCTCCGCCTCGCCTACAACCAGTACGGCGAGCTGGTCGAGGCCGACGGCGGCCCGGTGGCACCCGGCGCCCGCCGGATCACCCTGGAGGCCGCGGCCGTGGCCGGCCTCAAGTGGGAGTTCCGCCTGCTGGTCGACGGCGTCGAGGGCGGCCGGCTCGGCCCGGTCCACCAGCTGATCGGCATGGCCCCGTTCCAGGGCATCAGCGTCGGCGTCGACCGCAAGTCCCCGGTCTCCTGGCCGGTCTACGAGCGCCACCGCTCGTTCCGCTACACCGGGGCCCTGCGCGCCGTCACCTACCTGCCCGGCGAGCCCGCCCCGTACGACCCCGAGACGGTCGCCCGGGCCCTCCGCGCGGCGGCGGCCGCCTTCGAGTAGCCGAGCGGGCCCCCGGTCGGCCCCCACCGCGGGGGCCGACCGGGTTAGGCTCGTCCCGTCCGCACGGCACACACTCAGGGGGGACCTGTGATCGGCGAACTGCTGCCCGGATCCGTCGTGGCGGAGGTCGCGTACGACGACCCGCCGCAGGCCCGGCTCGAACCGGCCGAGGAGGCCGTCATCGCCCGCGCCGTCGGCTCCCGCCGCCGCGAGTTCACCACCGTCCGCCACTGCGCCCGCCTCGCCCTCGGCCGCCTCGGCGTCCCGTACGTCCCCCTCGTCCCCGGCCTGCGCGGCGCGCCCGGCTGGCCCGACGGTGTGGTCGGCAGCCTCACGCACTGCGCCGGCTTCCGCGGCGCCGCCGTCGCCCACGCCGGCGACGTCGTCTCCCTGGGCATCGACGCCGAGCCCGCGCTCCCCCTCCCCGAGGGCGTCTTCGAGGCCATCGCCCTCCCCGACGAGCAGAAGCGCACCGCCGAGCTGCTCGCCGAGCACCCCGACACCCCCTGGGACCGCCTCCTCTTCAGCGCCAAGGAATCCGTCTACAAGACCTGGTTCCCCCTCACCCGGCTCTTCCTCGAATTCAGCGAGGCCGACCTCACCTTCCGCCCCGACGGCACCTTCCACGCCGAACTCCTCGTCCCCGGACCGGTCGTCGACGGCCGGCGCCTCGGTTCCTTCGACGGGCGCTGGACCGTGCGCGACGGCCTCCTCGCCACGGCCATCACCGTCCTGCCGTGACCGTCACCTACGTCCTCGACGGCACCCGGATCGGCACCCTGGAGGACTTCTGGGCCGAGGCCGGCCGCTCCATCGGCTGCGGCGGCTACTTCGGCCGCAACCTCGACGCCTTCGCCGACTGCCTCCGCGGCGGCTTCGGCACCCCCGAGGACGGCGACTACGTCATCGAGTGGCAGGACCACGAGACCTCGCGGCGCAACCTGGGCCACCCCGAGACCGCCCGCCAACTGGAGCTGATGCTCGCCCGCTGCCACCCCACCCACCGTGAGCGGGTGGCCGCCCGCCTCGCCGAGGCCCGCGCCGGACGCGGCCCGACCGTCTTCGACTGGCTGGCCGACATCGTCGAGGACGAGCTCCCCGGCGGCCTGCGCCTGCGCTGACCTCCGGCCGCGCGCCACTGGCCGGTGCGCACGGGCCGCGCGCCGTCGGCCGGTCCGCACGGGCCGCCCGACGGTGCCGTCCCGGGGCCGTTCTGGCGGCCACGCCATCTGCGAGCTGCGACCGTGCTGCGCAGCGGCCTCGCAAGGGGCCGTGGCCGAAACGGCGGGCGGGCCCGACCGCACCCTCGTCGTGGACGTACACCCGTAGGGCGGCCCACCCCGGCTCACCCCGGACCGGACCGGCTCACCCGGCCCATCCCCGACCGGCCCCGCCGGCGGCCGGGCCGGACGGCAGGCCGACGGTTCAGCCCAGCACGTCCGAGAGGCGGGTGAAGCGGCGGCCGGCGGCGAGGAGGGGCGGGAGGGCGGCCGCGAAGCCGGGGGCGGTGCCGCCGCCCGGGTGGTTCAGGTGGGCGATGACGACGGCGCCCGGCGGGGTGGCGGCCACCTCCTCGCGAACCTGGGCGGAGCTGAAGGTGGCGCCGGCGTCGGCGTTGACCGTGAACCCGGCGACGCGTTGGCCGAGGTCGGCGGCGATCCGGGTGGCCACGTCGTCGTAGTGGGCGGTGCCGGAACGGAAGAAACGGGGCGGCCGGCCGAGCAGGGCGGTGAGCTTCGCGAGGTTCCCGGCGACCTCGTCGTACGCCTCGCCGGCGTCGCCGGTGCCGGCGATGCCGTAGGCGGAGCGGCCCGTGACGGAGAGCGGGCGGTGGAGCGTCCCGTGGTTGGCGATCTCGAACAGGGGGTCGCCCGCGAGGCTCTCGAACTCCGCCGGGTTGGCGTCGATCCAGCGCGCGTTCAGGAACAGCGTGGCGGGCACCTCGTGAGCACGCAGGAACTCGATGAGGTCGGCGTCGTAACCGGAGCCGCCGGGGCCGCCGCAGGCGTCGAAGGTGAGGGCGGTGGCCTGCTCCCCGGCCGGCAGGGAGGTGAGCACCCCGGTCACGTCCAGGCCCCATTCGGAGGGCTCGACGCCCGCGTACCTGGCCGTCACGTCGGCCCGGTCGACCGGCGTCGCGGAGGTGGCCGGCGCCCCGGACGCGGTGGCGGGAGCAGCGGCGGGACCAGCGGCGGCCTCCGGGCCCGTGGACGGCTCGGGTTCAGGAGCGGTGGGCGGCAGCGGGCCGGCCACCGGGGCCGCCGCCGTCACCCGTCCGGCGGGCTCGGCGGCCGGCTGACACCCCGCCAGTGCGCTGCCGGCCGCTGCGATCAGCAGTGTCCGCCGACTCAGCGACATGCCCACCTCCACATACATCCGACATTCCGATCATCTGTTTCTATGAACCGATCGATCGTCACCCGCCGCAACCGCACCCCGGCTGCCCCGGCCCGTCTCGTCCCCAGCCGTCCCCCGCCGTCCCCAGCCGTCCCCCGCCGTCCCCCGCCGTCCCCCGCCGTCCCCCGCCGTCCCCCGCCGTCCGGCCATCCGCGCAGGGAGTCCCGATGCCCGCCACCCCCTCCCCCCTCCTCACCGGCCTCGCCCTCGGCGAGTCACCCCGCTGGCACGACGGCCGGCTCTGGGTCTGCGACTGGGGCGCCCAGGAGCTACTCACCGTCAGCCCCGACGGCACCGCCACCGTGACCGCCCGCGTCCCGTCGTTCCCGTTCTGCATCGACTGGCTGCCGGAGCCCGACGGCCGCCTGCTCGTCGTGGCCGGCGGCGACCGGCGGCTGCTGCGCCGCGAGGCCGACGGCACGCTCGGCCCGTACGCGGACCTGCGGGCGGTCTGCGACCGGCCGTGGAACGAGGTGGCCGTGGACGGGCGCGGCAACGCGTACGTCAACTGCATCGGCTTCGACCTGATGGGCGGCGAGGCTCCGGGGCCCGGACTGGTCGCGGTGGTCACCCCGGACGGGGCCGTCCGGCAGGTGGCGGGCGACCTCGCCTTCCCCAACGGGATGGCGGTCACCCCGGACGGCTCGACCCTGATCGTCGCCGAGTCGTACGCGGGCCGGCTCACCGCGTTCACCATCGCGGCCGACGGGGGCCTGACCGACCGGCGGGTCTGGGCGGCGGTGGAGGGTTCGGCGCCGGACGGGATCAGCCTCGACGCGGAGGGCGCGCTCTGGTTCGCGGACGTCCCGGGCCGCTGCTGCGTCCGGGTGCGCGAGGGCGGGGAGGTGGTGCAACGGGTCTCGCTGGACCGCGGGTGCTTCTCGTGCGCGCTCGGCGGTCCGGACGGCCGCACGCTCTACCTGACCGCCGCCGAGTGGCCGCCGCCGGCGGACGCGCGGACCGGGCAGGTGCTGGCCGTGCCGGTGGACGTGCCGGGTGTCCCCGGGCTCCTTCACTGACCCGCCGTGCGCCGGTGGGGCCCGGCTCACCGGGGGTTCACCGGCGCGGGTAGGGAGGCGGGCGAGCCGGCCGGGAGTCCGCCCGCCGCCGCTGCCCGAGACCGGAGGCCCCGATGACCGACCGTGACGACCCGCAGCCCGGCCGGCGGCCGGACGGCCGACAGCCCGACGACCAGGGCCCCCCGTCCGACCGGCCCGCCCCCGCGCTCGACCGCCGTGACCTGCTCCGGACCGGTCTGGCCACCGGCGCGGTCACCGCGCTCGGCCTCGCGGCCACCGCCGGACCGGCGCAGGCGGCGGACGCCGTGCCCGACCGGACGGTCACCCTCACCGGCCATCTCCCCACCGGTGCGCCCGACTTCGTGTACCTGCCGTTCGACGTGCCGGACGGCGTACGGGAGATCGCCGTCGCGTACGGCTACGACAAGCCGTCCGTCCCCGCCGGCACACCCGGCAACTCCTGTGACATCGGCCTCTTCGACGAACGTGGCACCGACCTCGGCGGGCGCGGATTCCGCGGCTGGTCGGGCGGGTTCCGCACCGAGTTCACCGTCGCCCGCGACGGGGCGACGCCCGGCTACCTCCCCGGCCCGATCCGCCCGGGGAGGTGGCACGTCGTCCTCGGCCCGTACCAGGTGGCGCCGCAGGGGCTCGACTACCGGGTCACCGTCACGCTCCGGTTCGGCGCGCAGGGGCCCGAGTTCACCCCCTCCTACCCGCCCGAGCGGGCGCGGGGCCGCGGGCGCTCCTGGTACCGGGGCGACTGCCACCTGCACACCGTGCACTCCGACGGTCGCCGGCTGCCGGCCGAGGTCGCCGCGGGCGCGCGGGCCGCCGGGCTGGACTTCATCGTCTCCACGGACCACAACACCACCTCCTCGCACGGCGTTTGGGGCCCGCTGGCCGGGCCGGACCTGCTGATCGTGCTCGGCGAGGAGGTGACCACCCGCAACGGCCACTGGCTCGCGCTCGGCCTGCGGCCGGGCCGGTTCGTCGACTGGCGCTACCGTTCCCGCGACGAGGCCTTCCCGCGCTTCGCCCGACAGGTCCGCAGCCAGGGCGGCCTGGTGGTGCCCGCCCACCCGTACTGCCCGTACGTCGCCTGCCAGTGGAAGTTCGGCTACCAGGACGCCGACGCGGTGGAGGTGTGGAACGGGCCCTGGACCTACGACGACGAGTCGGCGGTCGACACCTGGGACGCGGGGCTCGCCGTCGCCCTGCGGGAAGGACGCTCCTGGCTACCGGCCGTCGGCAACAGCGACGCCCACAGTGCCCCGCAGGTCATCGGCTCCCCGCACACCGTCGTCCGGGCCGAGGACCTCACCCGTGACGCCGTCCTCTACGGAATCCGGGCCGGACGCAGCTGGCTCGCCGAATCGGCCGCCGTCCACCTGGAGTTCACCGCCACCGGGCACGGCCGGCAGGCGGGCATCGGCGAACAGCTCACCGTCCCCGCGGACGCCCCGGTGGACGTCCGTCTCGCCGTCTCCGGCGTGCCCGGCGGGACGGTCCGCTTCCTGACCGACGAGGGCCAGCTGCACCAGGAGTCGCTGCCCGCCGACGGTGCGGGAACCGTCGTCTGGCGGACGACGGCCTCGCTCGCCGCGTTCGTCCGGGCCGAGGTCCGCCACCCGAAGGCCGACGGCACCCCCGGCCGGGGCAACTCCATGGGCCCCGACCTGCCGTGGGGCCCGATGGCGGCGCTGACCAACCCGATCGTCCTGCGGCCGCACACCCCGGTGCGGGAGGGGTCCACGGATCGGTAGGGGGGAGGACTCGGGGTACCACCGTGGACTAGGTTGATCTCCGACAGCAGTCAGTCGTTGGGGCGAGGCGCTCGGCTGTCCGTACCCGGGTCAGACCCGCTCCGGCACCCCGTCCGTCCCCGGCCCGCGAAGGGATCAGCAGCCGTGAACCGAACGACCGTAGGCGGGCCGGAGATCGGGGGCCGGCGGGGCGCCGGCGGCGTGGTCGTGCTCGCCGACCCGGCCGGGGCCGGGAGCGGCACGGTCGCGCCCCTGCTGGCGGACGCCCTCCACCCGAGCGTGCACCTGCGGGCGGACGACTTCCAGCGGGCGGTCCGCCAGGGGTACGTCCCGGCGCACCTGCCGGAGGCGCAGCGGCAGAACACGACGGCTCTGGCGGCCACCGCGCAGGCGGCCTTCGCGTTCGCCACCGGCGGGTACCAGGTGGTGGTGGAGGCCGCGGTCGCGCCGACGGCGCTGGACGCGTTCCGCCGCGAGAGCCGCACCACCGGGGCGGCGCTGCACTACGTGGTGCTGCGGCCGGCGGGCGCTTCCGCCGAGCCGGGCGAGCCGGGCGGCGTGCCGGACCGGCACACGATGGACGCCGCACCCGTCGCACCGGAGGCGGCGGCGGAGGCCGTGCTGGCCGGGTTGTCCCGGAGGGTGTTCCTGCTGGGGTGGTGACGTCGTCCGCCGCCGCCCCGGGCCCGGCCGGCCGGACGGCAGCAGCACCCCGGCGGGGCGGCAGCGGGGTGACGGCGGCACCCCGGCGGGTACCGCCGCCGCCCCGGGCCGCTCAGCCCTCGACGTCCACCCCGTAGCCGCGGGCCAGCTCGTCGAGCCCGTGGTCGAAGCCCTGCCCGACCGCACGGAACCTCCAGGAGCCGCCGCGGCGGTAGATCTCGGCGAGCAGCAGGGTCCGTTCGGTGGTGGCGGCGTCCAACGTGGCCTGGACGATCGGGCGGGCCCGGGTGTCGCCGGCCGGCGCGATCTCCACCGCGCCGCCGTCGCCGAAGGTGGCCGAGCCGTCGATCGCCGCCGCGATGACGACGCGTCGCGCCGGGCGGCCGACTCCTCGCCCCGGGCGGCGGGGCCTCGCGCCGGAGGCTGCGCGGCGTTCCCGCCCGAAGTGGCGGGGCGGCAGGTGCGCGCCCGGGGCGTCGCACCGCGCGAGGCCGGGTGCTCCGGCGACCGTCCTCCCACAAGGACGGCCGTCGGAGCACCCGATCCCGGCTCCCGCCGGGGCGCGGGAGCCGGGGGGACCGGGAGCCGGACCACCCGGCGGGCGGGCCACCCCGGCGGGCGGACCGTACTCCCGGACGGCTGAACCGGCGCCCGCACGGGGGGTCAGGCGCCGGTGGCGTTGCCGCCACCCGGTACTACGGACGGGAGCACCCGCACGGTTCACCGGTTCCGCAGCCCGCCTTCCGATCGGTGGCCGCGGGGCACCGGGCACCCCATCCGGGTGCACGCCCGAACCCTGTCCCTGTCCGGCCGATCACATGTGAGGCCCTCCCCGGCTCCGGTAGGCCCGGGGCCCACTTCTTCGAGGAGTCAGCAGATCCGGTCCGGGGACGGGAGCCGGGTGATCTGGTCATCGCCCCAGCCGTAGACCTCCAGGTTGGACAGGTAGCCGTCGTAGGCGAAGACCATCGCTCCGCCGACCGGCTCTCCGTCGGCGTCGAGCACCGTCCCGTCGGCAACGGGATTGCCGGTCACGGGCGCGGACGGCACCGCTGCCCTGTCCAGGCCGAAGTCGATGCTGGCGCAGGAACACGGGCAGCGGCCGATGACGCGCAGGTGTGGGATCTGCGTGAGCAGGGCCCGGTTGACCGGCTGGTCCTCCTTGAGGAGAGCCTCAAGGAGGAGAACGGCTTCTGCCGGCAGTGGATCGCCCGTCGTGCTGGTTTCCATGCCCTGACCCGATCATCCGACCGCCCGGAGGGTCAAGCCGAAAACCAGGGGCGAGGACCGTGCTGTCGCCCGAGTCACCCGAGCGCGCGTGGGCCGGTTCGTTCGTGGAAGGGTCCTCCGGGGATGAACCGTCCCGCCTTCTTCCGGACCACCGGGTTCGGGTCCTGGGCGTGGGACGTCTGCAAGGCTGCGACGGCCCGGGCGTCGGTGCGGGAGAACCTGCCGACCAGCTCGGCGGCCGTCGCCCGGACCCCCGGGTCGGGGTCGGAGGCCAGGTGCCGCAGTGCGGGTTCGAGGACCCGGTCCGCGCCCGGTGCTCTGGCGTCACCGTTGCGGCGGTCGCAGGCAAAGGCGTGGAAGGCGGCGTTCCGAACGGGCCCCAGACACCAAGGCCTCCGCCACCCAGGCCCCAAGAGCCCCAGGCCCTAGACGCCCAGGCCCGTCACGCGGAGGAAGCCGTAGGCGGGGCCGATTACGACGCGTCGGGCCGTCAGGCCGTCCTGGGGGTCGGTGATTCCGCGGGCGGCGAGTTCGGTGGTGATCAGGGCGGCCACCTCGGCGGCGGTCTGCTGCGTCGGGGTCTTGAACTCGGCCTTCCACCGCTTGCCGGACGGCTGCCAGCCGTCCGCCGTCATCGCCGCCGCGACGGCTTCCGGGTCGCCGGGGCGCGAGCCGACGCGGAGCAGGACACCCTTGTCCTGGTCGTAGGCGAAGGAGAGCCCGCCGCTGATCCGGCGGTCGGCGAGGGAGAAGGTGGCCTTCTCCCCAGGGCACTGGACGGGAAGCTGCTCGATCCACGCGGCCAGCAACAGCTCCAGGCCCTCGCGCAGGTGCGGCAGGGTACCGGCGAGGCGGCCGCCGGGGAGACGGTCGGCGAGGTCACCGGGACCGCTCACGTGCAGCTGCCAGCTGTACGGCAGCAGGTGGAAGTCGCTCCGGCCGTCCGCGCCGCCGCTGGGGCCGCCGTGGGCGAAGGTGCCGTACTCCTCCTCCTCGACCTCCTCCGCGGGGGCGGTTTCCAACCAGACGCTCCGGCGGTCGGCACGCAGGCGCAGCAGCCGCACGGCGGACTCGCCGGCCTCGCGCCAGCGCGCGTCCGGGCCGTCGGGACCGCCGCCGTGGAGGGTCGGCTCGCCGAGGACGCCGCAGACGGCGCGGTAGACGGCGCCGAACACGTCCCGCCGGTGCTCCAGCGCGGGCGCCTCGTCGAAGCGGTGCAGGACCAGCCGGTTGTAGCGGCCGGCCGGTTGGCCCGCGCCGAGGAGGACGGGTGTGCAGGCGGGGTCGGCCGTGCGGATCTCCGTGCGGGCCTCCGTGACGTCGGCCGTCCAGCCGGGGACGTCGGCGGCGATGCGGGCCACCGTGTCGTGCTCGCAGACGCCGCCCGGCGCATCGTGCAGTAGTGGGGCGAACGCGGCTATCACGGCCGGGAGTTCGGGGCTGATGTGCTCGGCGGCGACGGTCACGGGGTGGACGGCCAGCCAGGCACGGCGGTCATTGGTCTGGAGCAGCAGGGTGCGGTCGGCGGACTGCCAGCGCAGGCCGAAGCCGTCGGCCGCCGTGGGCACCGGCGTCGGCGTGCCGACGGCCGCCAGCGCCTCGGAGAGCCGCTTCAGCTCCGCCCGGCGCTCCTCCTCGTCGCCCCCGGGCGTGAAGTCGAGCAGCCACAGCCGGGCGATCCGGTAGCGGGGCTGCTTGGGCACGACGGTCTGGAAGTACAGCTCGGGGCCGAGAGGCTCGAAGAGTTCACGGGGCTCCATGCCGAGCACCACGCCGTCCGGGAAGATCCGCCGGATCTTCCAGTCCGCGTGCTCCGCCATCATGCGGTCGACGTCGGGCCGGCTCCAGGCGCCCCAGTCGAGGTCGTGCAGGGTCCGCACCAGCTCGACGGTGGCAGGCAGGCCGGTCCGCCAGGTCACGGAGGAGGGGCTCGGTTCGCTCATGAAACGGATCATCGCAGGTGCCACCGACAGCGCCGCCGGACCCGCACGGTCCCCGTCCCCACGCGGTCCGCACGCCCGCACGGCCGCACGGCCCATCTCCCGGGACGCCCGCACGATCTGTACGCCCGCGCGCCCGCACGCCCGCACGATCCGTACGGTTCACATGCTCACGCGGACGAGGTGAACCCCCGACCGGGTCCGGGCCGTTTACCAGGACGATGAGCGTCCCTCCCAGACCGCCCGGCCCCGCCGTCCCCGCCGCCCTGGCGCCGCGTCGGCTGTTCGGGCGTCGCTGGCGGCCGGGGGATCCGCAACTCTCCCAGCCGGTGCTGTCGGCGCCCGCGCACCCGTCCGCCGTCCCGTGTGGCGCCGAACTCCGGCTCGTCGGAGCGCACTTCGTCATCGCCCCGGCCTCGGCCGACGACGAGGAGCTGTCGGCGGCGGTCGGCTCGCTACCGCCGCTGCCGGGGAGCCTGATCGTGGTCGCCGCCGCCCCCGACGCGGCGGTCGTGCTGCGCGACCGGATGGCCGACCTCGGCGTGGTCGCCCGTGCCCGCGGGGCCGGCACGCTCGTCGTCGCCGCGTCCGGGCTGGCCGCGCTCGCGCCCAACGGCCGCCGGCCCGCCGAGCTGGTCGCCGAGCAGGCGGGCGTGCCGGTGGTCGCCCCCGACGGGCTGGTGAGGATCACCCCGGACGGCGGCCTCGCGCTCACGACCCCCGACGGCGCCCCCGAGCCGACCTCCTGGTGGCACTGCGTCCCGGGCGCAGCACCGCAGCGGCTGGCCGGAACGCCCGGCGCCACCACGGCCGAGCCCCGGGCCACCACCCACGCCGTCGCCCGAACCGCGACGCCTCCGGCCGCCCGAACCTCCACACCTCCGGCCGCCCGAACTGCCCCGGCGGCCCGAACGTCCGGGAGCCCCACCGCCCAGGTGCTGCGCCTGCCCGCCGGGTTCTGGCTCACCCACCCGGCGGCCCCGCCCGCCGGCCCGTTGCCCGGCCTCGGGCTGGCCGCCGCACCGCCCGGCACCGTCGTCCTGCTGGTCGGCACCCCCGCCGCGCCGCTCCTCCTCCCCGAGGAGTTCGCCGACGCCGCGGTCGCCCTGCCCCTCGACGCCGCCCGGCCGCTGGTCAGTGCCCCCTGGGCCGCACCGGACGAACTCACCTCGCTCACCGGCGCGTTGGCCACCCGGCTGGCCCGGCCGGTGCATGCCGCGATCGGCCTCCCGGTGCTCGGCGAGGGCGGTCCCACGTCCCGCGTCCTGGACGCACAGGGGCAGGCCCGCTGGGAGCCGTACCTCCTGCGGCTCGCCACGGCCCCCGGCCAGGGCACCACCCCGGCCGCGTGGCGCAACGGCGGAGCCGACTGGCGGACCGACGGACCGGCCGTCTTCGCGGCCTTCCCGTACTGGGCGCTGGAGGCCGTCCCTGCGGGCCTCTGGCTCCGCCCGGAGCCGCCGCACGTGCTCACCCCGCGCTTCCGCCGCCCCGAACCGGCCCGCCCGCTGCTCATCATCGGCGAGCGGGACCGCCCGGTGGAGCCGGACGTCTTCGAGGAGCTCGGCGCGCTGCTCGACCGTCTGCCGACCGCCGGCGCCGAGGGGTTCGGCCTGCTCGTCCACGGACTGCTGGAGCCGTCCGCCGAACGCGTCGGGCGTTTCGTCGCCCGGATGCACGGCCTGGAGTGGCTCGGGCCCGACCCGGCCGTGGCCGGGCCGCCGGGCGTGGTGCCGGTCTCGTACGGGGCCCTGCCCGGGGCGGCAACGACCGGTACGGCGCCGACCCGAGTGGCGCCGACCCGAGTGGCACCGACCGAAGTGGCACCGACCGAAGTGGCACCGACCGGTGCGCCTCACGCCGTCCTGAGCACTCCCGGCGCTGTCGCCCCCGCCGCCCCCGCCGCCGTCCCCGCCCCGGCTCCCGGGGTCGACCCCGGCCCCGGGCGCTTGGCCCTGCCCGCTTCCCCGGCCACCACCGATCCCGCACCGCTTCCCGAGCCGGCTCCCCTGCCGGCCCCGCCCGCCCCGACCGCCGTCGCCACCAGCAGCACCAGCGTTACCGCCACCACCACCAGCGTTACCGCCAGCAGCAGCCCTGCGCAGCCGTCCGCACCGGAGGAACCTGAGGAGCCTGAGGGGCCGGAGGAACCGGAGGAACCGACCCCGCCGCCGGCGACTGCTCCGGACCCGACCGCCGAAGCCCCGCGCGAACACGCCCCCGCACCCCGCCCCGAATCGGCTCCCCGCCCGACTCCCCCACCGACTCCCCAGCCGGTTCCCCCACCGGCCCGCCTCTACCGCCCGGAGGAGTTCGCCGCCCCCGTCGCCGTCAGCAGCGCCGCCGACCGTGAAACCGTCCGGGCCCTGCTCGGCGAGCACTACCAGCGGTGCACCGGCCGGGTGGACCAGGCCGCCACCCGGCTGCCCGCCCTGCGGTCCACCGCGAAGGACGACACCAGGCCCGACCTCGCCGCCGTCCTGCTGTACCACGGCGACACCGGAGTCCCGCTCGGCCGGGCCGAGTTGACCGCGGCGGCCCGGGCCGGAGCGCCCGCACCGCCGGCCGCCTTCCTCCGCTGCCTCGGCTCCGGCCTGCGCCGCCTCCCGAGCCACCACGGCGCCGTCCTGCTCGCCGCCGATCCCGGACTCGATCCGGCCGGGGTGGTGGACCACTATCCGGTCGGGCGGGAGCTCATGGAACCCGCCCCGGTCGCCGGCCTGACCGCACCGGCGGCCGAACTTCCGGGCGTGTCCGTCGAGTTCGTCATTTGGTCGGCCACCGGCCGCCGCACCACCGCGTTCGGCAACGCCGACGACGAGCCGCAGGCGGTGTTCACCCCGGGCACGACGTTCATCGTCATCGGGGTGGCGGAGGCCGACCCGTCCGGCCGTCCGGCCCGGGTCCTGCTGCGCGAGTCCGTCGGCCTCGCGGGCGCCGACCCGGCCGAGCGCAACCACAACGCCCTGGCCAGACTGAACGGTTGGCTGGAGCGGCGCGACCTGCTGGCGCCGGCCGAACGGCGCCTGGTCACCCGCCCCGAACGGTTCCACCTCACCCCGGGCGTCGAACTCCCCTCCTCCGCCGGGGCGGTGTGACCCGGCGCCGTCGAACCACGGCCTGCCACCCCCTCCCGCCCTCGCCCCGAGAGCACGGTCGTGCCCGGTCGGGCACCGGCCGAACGCCCCGACACTGAACTGACCCGCGCCAACGCGCCGTAGAGCAGGGTGGAGAGTGCGCCGCAGACCGCGTCCGAAGGAGAGAGCATGAGGACTGCCAGCCCCGCCCCCGCACCGGCAGCCGCCCGCATGCCGGCCTCCGCTCCCGGGCGGCGGCGCAGCACGCTGGACCGCCTGCGCTCCGGCGAACGCCGGTGCCGCGAGCATCTGCGACTCATCAGGTCCCCGCTGCAGGGGAGTTGCCGGGTGGCCGTGGTGGGTGCCAAGGGCGGCGCCGGCAAGACCTCGCTGGTGCTCACCCTGGGCGCGATGCTGGCCGCCGAGCGCGGCGAGCCGGTCGCGGCGGTCGACGCGGGGTCGCACAGCGGCTCGCTGGGCCGCCGGATCCGGCGGCGCACGGAGGCCGGGATCGCCGACCTGGCAACTGCCCGGCACCCCGCCGACCTCGACCGGTACGTCTCGCCGACGCCGAGCGGACTGACGGTGCTCGCCGGGCCCGACCGACCGGGGGCGCTCTCCGACGCCGGCTACGTCTCCGCCCTGGACCTGCTGGCGCAGCGGTTCCCCATCACCCTCACCGACTCCGGCACCGGCCTGCTGGACGACCCGATGCGCGGGGTCCTCGGCCTGGCCGACCAGTTGGTCCTCGCCACGACCCCGGGCGTGGACAGTGCGGGCAGCGCGGCAGCGACCCTCGACTGGCTGCACGCGCACGGCTACGGGGAGCTGGCCGCCCGTTCGGTCACCGCGATCTCGGCGGTTCGCGGGACGGCCCGGCCGGTCGAATCCGCCGAGCTGCGGGCGTACTTCGGCGCCCGCTGCCGGGGCGTGGTCGAGCTGCCGTTCGACGAGCACCTGGCGGCGGGCGCCGAGTTCGACCCCGGCCGGCTCGGCCTCCGCACCCGCGCGGCCGTGCGCGAGCTGGCCGCCCTGGTCGGCGCCGACCTCTGGCGGGCGGGGCGGCCCACCGGGCGGTGAACCGGCGGGGCCCCCGGTCTCTCCCCCGCCCCTACGCCCCCACCTCGCCGTCGATCGACTCGCGCAGGAAGTCGGCGTGCCCGTTGTGCCGGGCGTACTCGTGGATCAGGTGCAGCATCACCAGGCGCAGCGACACGTCGGCCTCCCACTTCGGCATGTAGCCCGTCACGTCCAGCGACTCCGCCTCCCGCTCGATCCGGCGGGCGTGCCCGACCTCCTCCTCCCAGGCCGCGAACGCCTCCGCCCGGTCGGCGTCGCGCGCGTCGTAGGCCGCCTGGAAGTCGCGCTCCGGGGACCAGACGAACGCGATGTCCTCCTTGTTGATCACCCGGCGGAACCACGTCCGCTCGACCTCGGCCATGTGGCGGACCAGCCCCAGCAGGGAGAGCGTGGACGGCGGGCTCGACTGCCGCCGCAGCTCGTCGTCGGTCAGCCCGTCGCACTTCATCGCCAGCGTCGCCCGGTGGTAGTCCAGGAAGGCGCGCAGCATCTCCCGCTCGCCCCCGGTCAGCGGCGGCGCGATCCGTTCGGTGGCCATGGTGGTCTCCCCTGTTCATGGTCGGCGGGCCCGCTCCGGCCCCGCCGCCCCGTCGGAGCCCCAGTCTCCCCCAGCCCCGGCGGCACCCGTCCGCGGGGAGCGGCGCACCGGCCACCGCCGGCGGCCGTCGGCCCCCACGGTGATCCACATCGCCCGCCACACCCTGAGCCCCGGCCGGGCACAGCATTCCGCCCCGCCCGGCGGGCCGAAGGCGTACGCGCCCGAACTGTCACCCGGACCGGCTAGACCGGGGCCGGCACCGCGCCCGCCACTCCACGGCCCCACCGCCACGGAGCCGCCCGCCCGGTCCCCGCGGAGCGGTCCCGCCTGCCGGTGTGCGCGCCCGACCGACCGGGCCGGGTACCGGGCTCGTTGCCGGGCTCGGTACCCGACCGGGTCTGCCGGGTCGGTCAGTTGACGTCGACCGCGGGGCTGCCCGCCCGGCTGGTGTCGGCGACGGGCCCGTAGGTGGCCGAGAAGTAGCCGTCGGCGGGGCACAGGACCGATCCGCCGCTCTTGACGAAGTGCTCGTTGCGGAAGACCAGGCTGTGGGCGGCGTTGTCGGCGCTGCCCGTGAAGGCGCCGCTGAGCTGGTAGCTGCAGGTGAGCGTGCCGAACCACGAGTTCAGCACGGCCGTGGCCTGGATCGGTCCGGCCGTCCCGGAGGTGACGGCGACCGGGTTGCCGGCGGAGTCGCCGACGGAGACGGTGTAGGGGAGGTTGCCGACGGTGAGGCTCCGCACCGAGGTGACGCCGGTGACGTTGCTGGTGCACGAGCTGAAGGTGTGCCCGGTCAGTGACTCCGTCGCCGTCCCGGGCGCGGCGGGGTTGTCGAGCACCTGCGCGGTGAGCTGCGAGACGCCGCACGTCACCCCGGTCGATCCGGCGGCGGTCGAGTAGAACGTGGCGCGCGTGTTGGCGGCCAGCGGCGCGGCGAGTACGTCGCCGACCGCGACCGGGGTGCCGCCGGCCCCGCCGGTGGTCAGCACCGCCCCGGCGGCCACCGTGCCGCCGGGGGACGCGGATGCGGGGGCGGCGCCGACGGCCAGCGTCGCGGCGACCGCGGCCAGTGCCAGACAGGTGCGAGTGCGCATGGGGAGCCTCTTTCTCGGCGAGGGGGGGCGAGAAGACGAACGTCCGGGGCCGTCCGAACAGTTGGGGGAATCGGTCGGCCCACTACGTTGTAGAGCCGTGTCCATGCACCGTCAATCCATCGCGCAGTACTTGCTGACAATTCGTCAACAACAGGTCCGTCGAGCCCGCCCGAACTGTCGTCCCGAACCCGCACAATCCACCCGCACGTGGCGTTCGGCCGCGATCCCGTTTGGGTACGTACTGCGGCGCCCCCGGAGCCGGGGCAACGACCGCGAGGAGACCGCGACCATGAACCACGACCGCATTCCCGCAACCGTGCGACAGACCTACGGCGCCGGCGATCTCGCCATGGCGGCCAGCTTCGCCGGCGGCTTCATCAACTTCGGTGACTGGCACGGGATCGACACCAGGTCACCGGGCCCGGAGGAGCGCGTGCGCAGCCAGGAGCAGCTGTACCGGCGGGTGCTGGGCGCCTTCCCGGCGCCGGCCGAGGGGCTGCGGCTGGCCGAGGTGGGCTGCGGGCGCGGGCTGGGCGCGGCACTGGCCCTGCGCGAGTTCCGGTTCGCCGGGGTGACCGGGGTGGACATCCATCCGGACCAGGTCGAGCGCGCCCGCGCGGTCAACGCCAAGGCGCTGGCGACGTTCCCGGACCGGCTGGCCTACACCCTCGGCGCGGCCGACGAACTGCCCTTCCCGGACGGCTCGCTGGACGGCGTGTACTCCGTCGAGGCGGCCCAGCACTTCCGCGAGCTGACCGGATTCGCGCGCGAGGCGGCGCGGGTGCTCCGGCCCGGCGGGCGGCTGGTGGTGACCACGTTCTTCAGCTCCGGACCGGAGGTCGCCGAGCGGCTGAGCATCCTGCTGGCCAGCTTCGCCGACGGCCTGGACGTGGCGCACCCGCTCAAGGACTTCACCGCCGATCTCGCGGACGCCGGCTTCGGGAACGTCTCCGCCGAGTCGATCGGCGAGCACGTCTGGCCCGGCCTGGACCGCTACCTGGAGGACACCGTCCCGCCGGGCCACTGGGCGCGCAACTTCCTCACCGCCTGGCAGAGCGGCCTGCTCGACTACCACGTCGTCACCGCCGACCGCACGTGAGTCTGGCGGGCGCGAGCCTGACGGGCGCGAGCCTGACGGGCGCGAGCCTGACGGGCGCGAGCCTGACGGGCGCGAGCCTGGCGGGCGTGGACCGGCCGGGCGGCTCGCGGCGGCGACGGCCCGGCCCCCGCGGCCCCGCCGCCGCGTCGCCGCGCTGCCCCCGCACGGCTCAGCCGAGGGCGGCCTCGATGCGGGCGGCCAGGTCCAGCACCGCGTCGGCGCGGAGCGACCACCCGTGAGCGGCGGCGCGGTGCAGGGTGCGCAGGAGGAGCACCGACCCCTGCTCCCCGGGCAGCGGCTCGACCGCCAGCAACCGCTCGACCGACCAGGAGTGCGAGGCGTCCGGCCCGGCCTCCAGCGGGGTGAGCGCGTTCGCGTCGGCGACCAGCTCGCGGTCCGCGTTCAGGCGGCCCGCGACCCCGGCGTCGCCTTCGAAGGACGACGGACCGAAGCGCCGGGGCGCGCTCAGGGCCGTACGGGCTGGCACTGACCGGGTCAGCGGCACGGCGTAGAAGAGCTGTCCCAGCCCCAGGCTGCGGCGGACCAACGCCCGCCCGACCATGAGCGAGGCGCGCAGTTCGAACGGCCTCGGCGCCCGGGCGTCCACGTAGACGTAGCAGAGCGTCGGCGCGGGCATCCCGCTGAACCGCTCGCGCGGCGGCAGCAGGCTGCCGGCCGGGACGCCGGTGCTGTCGGAGGGGAGGGTCACGGCCACGGGCGGGCGGGCGAGGCCGAGTTCACGGCCGAGCACCCCGGAGAGGTCGGCGGTCACGCGGTCCGGGTCGGCGTCCCGGCCGGTCCAGAGGGCGGCGGGCATGGTGGTCTCCTCGCTTCGGTCGGGGGCGTCAGCCGAGCCCGACGATCTCCTGACGGACGCGCGCCGCTTCGTCCGGCCGGCCCGCGGCGGCGAGCAGCTCGCCGAGACGGGCCAGGGCGGCCTGCCGCTCGGCCAGGAACCGGCCCTGCCGCACCTCGGTGAGCCGGCGCCAGAGATCGGCGGCCGCCCTGGCCGGGTCGAGGGCCTCGACCGGCCTGCCCTGGCCGACGAGCTCGTCACGGCTGCGGTCGGCCTCCCGGGCCTGTCGCAGCAGGGTCTGCGAAAGGTCCTCGACCGGCGCCGGCGCGGCGGCCTCGGCCCTGGCGACCCGCCTGCGGCGGACCAGGACGCTGAGCCCCCCGACCAGTGCGATCAGCCCACCGCTGAGTGCGCCCGAAACCAGCTTGTGCATCAGATCGTCCATGGAGTCCTCGCTTGGTCGTGCGGGCCGGAGCCCGGGAAGGAAGTGCAGTTCGGGAGGGAAGGTCAGTTCAGGAAGGAAGGAAGGAAGGAAGGAAGGAACTGCGGGTCGGGAGGGAGTGGGTGCCGCTCCGGCCGGGGCCCCGGCAGTCGGTCAGGCCGGGGCCCGGGCCGGAGCCGCTGCCGCGGTCAGCCCGCCGCGGCGAAGGAGGCCTGGAGCCGGGGGACGTAGTCCGCCAGGGCGGGCGCCCAGCAGCCGTAGTTGTGGCCGCCGTCGCACCCGGGGGCCAGCGAGCTCCCGTTGCCGTAGTCGACGAACCGGCTCGGCAGCCCGAGCTGGTCGAGGCGCGCCTTGACGTTGTTGGCGGCCATCTCGGTGAAGTGGTCGATCGGCCCCTGGTTGCCGGTGTAGAGCGTGATCTCCGCCCCGGCGAGCTTCGCCAGGTTGGCCTTGGCGGCGGGGTTGACCTCGTTCCAGACGTGGTCCGCGTTGAAGACGGGGTACGGAGAGCCGAAGATCGCGTCACTGTCGGTGTAGGGGCCGTAGCCGGTGCACCGACCGGTGCCGGCCGGGCTGGAGGTGCTCACCGCGCACCAGGCACCCGTGACGTTGAGTTCGGTGGCCAGGACGGCCGCGCGGATCTCGGCCATCCCGAAGTCGATGCCGCCGGACAGCGACGCGGTGTGGCCGAACAGGTCCGGACGGGCCTCGGCGTAGTGCAGGGCGCCGTAGCCGCCCATCGACAGGCCGACGACGGCCCGGTGGCCCCGGTCGGCGACGGTACGGAGGTTGGCGTCGATGAAGGGGACGACCTGGTTGAGGTGGAACGCCTCCCAGTTCGCCGCACCCAGGGCGGTGTTCTGCATGAGCCAGTTCGCGTACCAGCCCTTGAGGCCGCCGTCCGGCACGACGGTGATCATCGAGTCCGAGTGCAGGGCCGGCGCCGCCGCCGCGTCGTCCACGTTGCCGCCACCGCCGTGCAGGAAGTACGCCACCGGCCACCGCTTCCCGGGCTCCGCGGCGTAGCCGCTGGGCAGCAGGATGCGGATCCTGTGCCGGCCGGACAGCTGCGGGGTCGTCACGGTGATCGTGAAGTCGGTGCCGGAGTGCACCTCGGTGGCGCCGACGACCTGGGTCAGGCCGTAGCCGTCGGTGAAGGCCGGGACGGCAGGTGCGTCGGCGTGTGCGTCGGCGTGTGCGACCGGCCCGCCGAGGGCGACCACCGTGGCCGCCAGCGCCGTCGCGGCGGCGGTCGCGGTGGCACGCATCGCGGCGCGTACGCGCGCACCGGACAGTATGGATGTCATGAGGGTTCTCTCCGTCGAGGGGGTGGGTCGGGCTTGTTGGCCGGGTGGTGACCCGGGCACGTGCCCGCGTGCCCGGGTCACCACCCGGCCGGATGCTCAATTGGCCGGATACTCAGGTGGCCGGGTGCTCAGGTGGCCAGGTACTCAGGTGGCCAGGTACTCCAGCGGCCGGGTGCTCAGGTGGCCAGGTGGAAGCCGGCCCCGACGCCGCCGTTGGCGGTCAGCTCGTCGATGATGCTGAGGATCGACGAACTGTGCTGGGCGCCCCAGGCGTTGCCGACCAGCGCCGTCCCCGACACGACCGGGGAGCCGGAGTCGCCACCGTCGGTCCAGATCAGGTGGGTGAACCAGATGCCGTTGGTACCGATCCTCATCCCGCAGGTCAGCCCGGTCCGGTGACCCTGCTTGCACATGCGGGTCCCCACCGCGGGCGGGGCGCCGATCGACCTGATCGTCACGCCGCCGACGGTGTCGGTCGGCACCACCCGGCTCTCGTCCAGCTTGATCACCGCGTAGTCGAGCCCCTTGGGCCCGCTGTTGAGCAGGTTGTTGGGCGTGCTGACGTACGTCACCTCGCCGATCGCCCCCGTCGCCAGGTCGGGCCGGCTGTCCGTGAGCGGCGCCGGGGAGAACGCGCTGCCGGCGGGCGAGGTGTCCCGGTACACCTGCGAGCCGACGAGCTTGTTGCCCTGGTCGTCGATGAAACAGTGGGCGTTGGTCAGGGCCACGAGGTTGCCGGCGGCATCGCGCCCGACGGCGGTGAGGGTGCAGACGTAGTAGCTCTGGGGGTTCTCCGGGCTCGGAGCGATGCGGAAGATGATGCCGGTGCCGCCGCCGATGGGCGTGCGCGTGTCCGTGACACCGGCGGTTCCCGCGGCCGCGGTGGTACCCGCGGGGGCGGTGGAGGCGGGCGCCGCCGCACCGGCGGACGGCGCCGCGGCGAGCGTCAGGCCCGCCAGCACGGCGGCGACACCAAGAGCACGTATTTTGCGAAGCATGCGGTCACTTTCCTTTACGAGGACGAAAGCGGGCGGAACACCGGTCGCGGAGCCACCCGAACACCTGGTCCGGCAGGACGAATTCACTCGGGGAGATCCGGAACTAACGGCGGCACGACGCCGCGAGAATCAGCAACAGGACCACGAATCCCAGCGCCGGCAGACATCCCGGTCCGCGGTTCGGGTCACTCCGATTGATCTCCACGCTGCCGCCCGGAGGAATTCCCGGGTGATGTTTGGCGTAGTGCTGGATCTGCTGTTCCTCGCTCTCCGACTGGGGGAGCCACGCGGTCTTGTACCCGCACTCTCCGCACCAGTGGCGGTACGCCATATCGGCTCCTCTCTCCAGGTTCGGGGGCGACCGGACACCACTGATGCTGGCGTTCGCGCTGGCCGGCGAACAGGCCATGCACCGGCCATCCGTGGCCGGTGGTCACGGTAGGCTCGCCGAAGGCCGTACTCGTGGGGGAAAGAGGGAGCCGGCATGGCGGATCAACTCGGCACACTGTTGCGCCGGCTGCGCAAACAGTCGGGGCTGACCCAGGAACAGGTGGCGGAGCGGTCGGGGGTGAGTGTCCGCACGATCCGCAGACTGGAGACCGGGAAGTCCACCGATCACCGTGTGGGAACGGTCAATCTGCTCGCGGACGCGCTGGGAGCCGGGCCGGAGGACCGCCTGCGCCTGGCCGCCACCCTTGCGAAGGCATCACCGGAGGAGGCCCCAGGAAAGGCCTCTGAATTCCTCTCCGATTCCGCGCCTCCTGCTGTCCCCGATTCCCTCCCGCCCGCAGGTTCCCATTCCCTGCCCACACCGCCAGTGACACCGACTGCGGCACAGACTGAGGCACCGACTGAGGCACCGGTCGCCGGTCCGGCTGCGGCATCGGTCGCCGGGCCCGCGGCGTTACCGGCCGCGGCACCGGCCCCGGTGCGGCCGCCGTCGCCCCGGGTTCCGGCGCCTCGGGTTCCGGCGCCCCGGTTTCCGGACGCTCTGGCCGGGGCGACCGCCGAGCTCGCGAAGGAGGTCAGGCGCCGCTGGCAGATCGAGGAGGAGCAGCGCCGGGTCCACGATCCCTTTCCGCTGCCGGTGCGATGGCGGCAGGCGCCCTCGGGCCTGACGGACCACTGGGAGAACATCCAGCGCCTCCCGCCCGGCTCCGCGGCGGACCGGGTGGACATGAGCGGTGACCTCCGCGACGTGGCCGAGGTCTACCGGCGGATCCCGTCCGGCCGGCTCGTGGTCCTCGGCCGGGGCGGGTCGGGGAAGTCCATCCTGACGATCAGGTTCCTCCTGGACCTCCTGGCCGCCCCGGCCGCTGACGACCGGGTACCGGTGATCTTCAGCCTCGGGTCGTGGGACCCGACGGCCACCGCTTTGCGCGACTGGCTGATCGACCTGCTGCTGCGCGACCACCCCCACCTGGTCCAGCGCGTGTCCAGCGGGTCGACGCTCGCCGCCGCACTGGTCGACGCGGACCTGGTGCTGCCGGTCCTCGACGGCTTCGACGAGATCGCGGAAGGCCTGCGGCCCGACGCGCTGGAGGCGCTCAACGCCACCTCGATGCCGCTCGTGCTGACCAGCCGCCGTGAGGAGTTCGCCGAGGCGGTCCACGCAGCGGGGACCCCGCTCGTCTGGGCCGCCGGCGTCGAACTCGCCGATCTCACTCCCGGCGACCTCGCCGACTACCTGCCCCGCACCTCCCGCCCCGTCAACGCCCGGGGAGACGCCCCCGCCTACGCCCAGGGAGACGCCCCTGGAGACGCCCGCGGAGGCACCCGGGAGGCCACCCGCGGAACCGCCGGGGGGACCGGTGCCGGGACCGGCCGAACCGGGGACCGGAACACCTGGGACGCCGTCCTGGAAGCGCTGCGCGCTCAGGACACCCCGGCCGGCCGGAACCTCGCCGAGGTCCTGAGCACTCCGCTGATGGTCATCCTGGCGCGGACGATCTACAGCGAGAACCCCGCCGCCGATCCGGCGGAACTCCTGGACACCACCCGCTTCCCCACCGGGCACGCCCTCGAAGAGCATCTGCTGGCGGGCTTCGTGCCCACGGTCTACCGCCGCCTCGCCCCCGCGCGGGCCGTCGGCGGCTCCCCGCGCCGCGGCGGCCACGGCTCCGACCCCGGCTCCGAACGGGTCCGGCACTGGCTGGGCTACCTCGCCCACCACCTGGCCCGGTTCGACGACCTCGACCAGCAGGACCTCGCCTGGTGGAGGATCGGCGACTCCCTGCGGGCGTCGACCCGTCTCCTCACCGTCATGCTGGTCTGTGCCCTGTCCATCACCCTGTCCGAGTGGTCGGTCGGCCTGATCGTCCACCAACTCGGCGCCGGCGGCGCCGCGGCGGACCTCGACGAGATCCTCCTGGAGGGCGCCCTGATGGGGCCGATCGCGGGCCTGGCCTTCGGGTCGGTCTACTGGCTCATCGCGAGGTTCGGCACCACGGCCTTCGCGCCGACCCAGGTCCGGCTGCGGCTGCCCGGCAACCACACCCGCATCGGCCGCGGGCCGGTGCACACCTTCGCCTCCCGGTTCGGGACGGTCCTGCTGGGCGGCTTCGTGATGGGCGTCGGCTGCGCGTGCGCCGTCACGCTGGAGCGCGTCCTGTACGACAGGGTCCCGCTCGCCGACAGCGCGGTGATCCAGGGCACCCTGATCAACATGCTGGCCTTCGGGCTGATCTTCGGCTCGGCCGCCGGTCTGGTCTTCGGGCTGATGGCGGCGCTCGAAGCACCCCTGGACATCGCCTCCGCCGCCACCCCCGTCGGCCTGCTCTCCGCCAACCGCACGACGGTGGGCCGGCAGGTCCTCGTGCTCGTACCGACGCTCACCCTGGCGATCGCGCTCGGCGGCCGCCTGATCGTCGACCTGCTCCAGGTCTTCCTCGGACCGATGAAGTGGCCGCTGCCGGACGGCCTCTTCATCGGAGTGGTGGGCGGGCTCGGCGGCACGTTCTCCTACGCCCTCGGGTTCACCGCCTGGGGGCAGTGGGTGATCTTCTCCCGCATCTGGCTGCCGATGACCGGCAACCTCCCGTGGGACACCGTCGCCTTCCTCGACGACGCCTACCGGCGGGGAGTGCTGCGCCAGACCGGTGCGGTCTACCAGTTCCGCCACAGCCGGCTCCAGCACCACCTCGGCGACTCCTACCGTCTGCGGTACGCCGGCTACGCGGCCGCCACCTTCGCCGCAACCGCATCCGCATCCGCACCTGCTCCCGCGCCTGCGCCCACACCTGCGCCTGCGCCTGCGCCCACAGCCTCATCCGCGGGCGCCGCCACAGCCGTGCCGCCCCCGGGCGGAGACGCCCGGGCCACCGGCCCGGAGGGCGGACCGACCGAAACCCGCTGAGCCCCCTGATCAACCGGACGAGTGATTCCGGCGGTGAATCCGTCGACGCACCGGCCCCGCCCGGCCCGCCGCCGGTGGACGGGCCGCCCCGGCCGAACGGCTCGCCATCGAACGGGCGCTCGCCGCCTGCCCGCTGGGCTCCGAGCTCCTCGCCGGCGCCGTCCACGGCCGGCCGGAGGGCGCCGCTCCCCGGTTTCGGGCTGCTCGAAAACACCCCGTTCGACCCGGGCACGCCCGGACCGAAAACACTTGAACACCACAATCGAACAGCATCATCATCAGCCTCCTCCCGGTCCGCGGGCCCCGCCAACTGCACCTCCGCCACGCCCACTTAATCCCGCCGCCCACACCAGGCCGCTCGGACCAGGCACCCACACCAGGCCGCTCGCACCAGGCCGCCCGCCCGCCGTTCGAACGCCGCCACCGCCCGCCCGGAGGCCCATCCATGGCACACCCGCCCACTCTCGTCGTCGGCGTCCACCTCGTCCTCCTGGACGCTGGCCGGGTGCTGCTCGGCCGCCGCAGGAACACCTCGTTCGCCGACGGCCTCTGGCATCTCCCCGCGGGCCACATGGAGCCCGGCGAGAGCGTGACCGCCGCCATGGCACGCGAGGCCGCCGAGGAGCTCGACATCACCGTTGCCGAGGACCACCTCGGCCTCGTCCACACGCTGCACCACTTCGACGCCGAGGACGGCCGGGACCGTCTCCAGCTCTTCTTCCGCCCGGCCCGCTTCGACGGCCACGTCGTCAACAGGGAGCCGGACAAGTGCGAGCAGCTCTTCTGGTGGCCCCTGGACCGCCTGCCGGAGGACACTGTCCCCTACACCGCCCACACGCTCGCCGAGATCGGCCGGGGCAACACCCTGTCCGTCCTCGGTTGGGCCGCCTGACCCCCCGAAGTCCCCACCCTGCCGACGCTCCCCTGCCTCCCCCACCTCCTACCCCGCCCGCACCTCTCACACCTCCCTGACCGCCCGCACCTCCCTGGCCACCCACGCCACCCCGACCTCCTACCTGTCCAGCGGGACACGCGCCCAGCGGGCCGCGCGTCCCGCAGACCAGCCTTCCCGCAAGCCACCCGTCCGGCGGACGCGGCCGCCCGACCCACGGGTGGCGCACCGACGCCAACCCCCGCTCCCTGACCGAGGGGTGACCGGGTCCACCGGTCCGCCACCCCAAAAACCGCCGGAGGAAGACAGCTTGGACACCACCGGACCCACCACGGGCGCCCTCGTCGCCGACCGCATCGGCCGGATCCTGCTCCTGCGCCGCTCCGACGGCTGCTGGGAACTGCCCACCGTCGCCCAACTGCCCGGTGAGGAGCCGGCGGACGCAGCGACCCGCGCGCTGTACGAGACCTGCGGCCGGCCAGGCACCGCCGACCGGACCGTGGGCGAACTCGACGGCGGCGACGGTCTCGCGCGACAGCTCGTGGTCCGGGTGGCACCGGACGACCCGGGCGACCTCGACCGGCTCGTCCTCACCCGTCACGCCACCCACGGCTGGTTCTTCGCCGACAGCCTGCCCGGTGTCACCCCGGCCGCCGTCGCCTTCCTCCGCGCCCACGCCCCGGCCCGCCCGTACCTTCCGCGCGAGCACTGGCTCGCCACCACCTCGCGGTCGTGGACGTGCACCGCCGCCCTCCTCACGGCCCCGGACGGGCGGCTGCTGATGGTCAGGGGGGACGACGTCGACCGGTGGGGCTTCCCCGGCGGGGTCCTGGACAACCACGAGCACTCGCGCACGGGCGCGGAACGCGAGCTGCGCGAGGAGACCGGGCTCGACCTGCCCGCCGGGCCGCTGCTCGCCGTGTTCTGGCAGCATCCGGCTCCCGGGCTGGACCACCCGCTCGTCCAGTTCGTCCACGACTTCGGCACCCTCGACCCCGACAGCGTCCAACTCTCCTGCGCGGACGGCGAGATCACCCACTGGGCCTGGATCGCCCCGGACGAGCTGGACGCGGCCGCGGGCCCCTCCCGCGGCGAGCGCGCCCGGCTCGCCCTCCGGGCCCGCGGCACCGGCCGCACCGTCACGGACACCTGTCCTGGCGACTTCGGCGGAGCCGCCCTGGCGCCCGCCCCGGCCATCGGACCCGGGAGGGGGCGGACACAGGGCCTCGCCTAGCGGACCGGGAACACCCCGCCCACCACCGCCCAACGACCTTGGCCGACCGCCGCGTTCGGAGGCTCGACGGGGCCTGGGCGGTGCGCCACACTCTTGCCCTGGCAGCACACGCGTTCCCACCGCACCTCCCGCCCCGCCCGGAAGCGCGACGCATCACGCGGCACGCACCGGGCCCAGAGCCACACATCGGAGAGCCACACGGTGACCACGAGTCAGCAGCTGGAGATCACCTTCTCGTCCGGCCGGTCCGGGACCGGCCCGGCCACCTGGGGCCAGCAGGCCATCTGGGACGCCGTCGGCCGGCTGTCACCCGCCGACGCGCCTCGGTACAACATCACGACGGCGGCTCCGCTGGACCCGGGTCTGCCGGTGCCCGTCGTCCTCGACGCGCTCACCGGCCTGCTCCACCTGCACGACTCCCTCCACACCAGGCTCCACCCCGACGGCGAGGGCCGGCTGCGGCAGACCGTCGACCCGGACGGCCGGCTGCCCGTGCACACCCGCCACGGCGACGGCGACTCCGCCGAACTCGCGCGCACCGGCGCGGCGTTCCACGACGAGCTGGCCGCCCTTCCGTTCGACTGCACCACACAGTGGCCGGTCCGGGTGGGCCTGGTCGTGGCGGGCGACCTGGTCCGGCACATCTCCCTCGTCCTGTCGCACACCGCGCTGGACGGCGCCGGGATGGGCCGGCTGGTGACGGACCTCACCGAGCTCTCCCTGGGCGCCTCCGCCGCAGCGATCCGCGCCCGTCGGCCGGCCCAACAGCCGCTGGAGGAAGCCGCGTTCCAGCAGTCCGAGCGCGGCCGGCGGCGTGACGCCAACGCCCGGGCGCACGTCCTGCGCAAGCTCCGCTCGGGGCCGCCGCGGCTCTTCCCCGCCGCCCGGCACGACGAGCCGCAGCCGTTCCCGAACGCCGTCCTCAGCTCCCCGGCACTGCTGCGGGCGGTCGAGCTGGTCGCGGCCGGACACCGGGCGAGCACCTCCTCGGTGCTGCTCGCGGCAACGGCGGTGATGACGGCGCGACTCGCCGGCTCGTCCGACGCGGTGCTCCAGGTCATCGTCAACAACCGCTTCCTGCCCGGGCTGACGGCCGCGGTGAGCGTGGTGGCGGGCGACGGCCTGCTCCACCTGCCGGATGCGGACGGCGAGTTCGCCGCCGTCGTCCGCCGGACCCATGCCGCGTCGATCGCCACCTACCGGCACGCGTACTACGACAAGCGCCTCCTGGACGAGGAGATCGCCCGGCTGACCGCCGAGCACGGCCCGCTGGCCGACCGCTCGTGCATCTTCAACGACACCCGCGACCTGGTCCCGCCGTCACCCGGCGAGCCCGCCACCCCGTCCCCCGGTGATGCCGCGGGCACCGCCTCCGGCGACCCCCTGGACCCGGCCCGCACCACCCTCAGCTGGCCCAAGGAGTTCGAGCCGCGCCCCGGCCTCACCTACGCCCTGGACGCCCTCCAGGCCCCGGACGCGCTCCAGCTCGCGATGACCGCCGACGGCTCGGTGCTCCCCCGCCCCCGGATGGAACGTTTCCTCTACGGCATCGAGGAGCTGGTCGTCACCGAGGCCCGGGCCCTGGCCACCAGCACGGCCGCACCGGCCGCCACCACGACACCCGACACGCCCACGACCACGCCCACGACCACCACCCCCACCGCAGCGCAGGCCACGCCCGGCTCCTGAACGCGACACCGGCGTCACGTTCCACCGCTCCGGCGCGACCTCCACCCTCTCCCGGCCTGACCCGGCCGCCCGCACACGCGGGCGGCCGGGGCTCGGCGAGCGGCCGGGGGCGGTCCTCAGTGGGTGTGCTCGTGCAGCGAGTTGGTCTCCTGGATCTTCTTCCAGGACTTCGGCTCCTGTGGCGCGCCCTTGCCGCCCGGCGCGAGGCTCGCCGCACCCGCAGGCGCCGCCGCCGGGACACCCGCCGAGGACACCGCCGGCTTCGAGGCCGTGAACAGCCAGGTGTCGAAGAGCTGCGCGAGCGGCTTCCCGGAGATCCGCTCGGCGTACGCCTGGAACTGCTGGATGGTCGCGTTGCCGTACTTGCGCTCGGCCGGCCACCCCTTCAGGATCTGGAAGAACTTCTCGTCCCCGACGGTGTTGCGCAGCGCCTGGATGGCCACCGCACCGCGGTCGTAGACGGCGCCGGAGAACTGGTGGTCCGCCCCCGGGTCGCCGGGCTTGACGGACCAGAAGGCGTTGTCGGCCGGGTAGGAGGAGTAGACGTAGTCGGCGAGCTCCTGCGCCGTGCCCTCGTTCTCGTGCTCGGACCAGAGCCACTGCGAGTAGCGGGCGAAGCCCTCGTTGAGCCAGATGTCGCTCCACCGCTGGACGGAGACGCTGTCGCCGTACCACTGGTGGGCGAGCTCGTGGACGACGACGGACGTGTTGGAGCCGCGGGAGAACTGCGCGGGGCTGTAGAAGATCTGGGTCTGGGTCTCCAGGGCGTACCCGGTGGGCACGTTGGGCACGTAGCCGCCGATCGAGCCGAACGGGTACTCGCCGAAGTAGCCGCTCAGCCAGTCGACCAGTTCGCCGGTGCGCTCGACGCTGGCGCGTGCCGCGCCGTCGTTGTCCCCGAGGTCCTTGCTGTAGGCGGTGACGACCGGCAGCCCACCCGGGGTGGTGTCGGTCCGGATGTCGAACCTGCCGATCGCGAGGGTGGCCAGATAGGTCGCCTGCGGCTTGGTCTGGCGCCAGTTGTAGCGGGTCCAGCCGGCCCGGGAGCTCTGGCCGGTGAGGAGGCCGTTGCTGATCGCCTGGGTGCCGTCGGGCACGAGGACGGAGACGTCGTAGGTGGCCTTGTCGGTGGGGTGGTCGTTGCTGGGGAACCACCAGGCGGAGCCCTCGGGCTCGTTGGCCGCGACGCCGCCGTCGGGGGTGCGCAGCCAGGCGGAGTAGCCGCCCCGCTCCACCTTGCCGGGCTTGTCGGCGTAGCGGACGACGACCGTCACCGGGGCGCCCTTCACCAGCGGCCGGGCGGGGGTGATCTCCAGCTCCGACTCGCCGGTGCTCGCGAACTTCGCCGTCCGGCCGTTGACCAGCACCTCCTTGACGCCGAGCACGAAGTCCAGGTTGAACCGCGAGAGGTCCTGGGTGGCGGTGGCCAGGATGGTGGCGGTGCCTTCCAGTTCGTCGGTGGCGGGCTGGTACTTGAGCCGGATGTCGTAGTGCGAGACGTCGTATCCGCCGTTGCCGGCGTTGGGGTAGTACGGGTCTCCGATGCCGGCCGCGCCGGGGCCGATCTGGGCCGCCGAGGCGGGGACGGTCAGGAGCAGGGCGAGCGCGCCTGCGGCGGCAGAGACGATCAGCCTCTTGCGCACGGTGGTCCTCCAGGATCACTGGGACGGATGGGTCGCATCGATCCTTGTCCCGGTGAGCCGTGCCCCACTCCTATCGGATGAAATGTTCATGAGAAGAAACAGGCCGAAATGGGGCCGCCGCACCCACGTCACGCCGTGTGCGCACGTCAGCCCCGCCCCGGACCCCGCTCGGCCGGCCCCGCTCCGGACCCCACGCAGCCGGCCCCGCCCCGGCACCCCGCGCAGCCGGCCCACCCCGCCCCCACTCCCCCACAGCACCCCGGTGGCCCGGCTCGCCGGCTCGCCGGCTCGCCCGACAGCCGTCTCCTCAGGCTCCCAGTGCCACCGGCGCCCGCACCAGGGAGCCGTACTCCGTCCACGACCCGTCGTAGTTCTTCACGTGCGGGTACCCGAGCAGCTCGGTCAGCGCGAACCAGGTGTGCGCCGAGCGCTCGCCGATCCGGCAGTAAGCGATCACCTCGCGCTCGGCCTCCACGCCCTGCCCGCCGTAGAGCGCCCGCAGCTCCTCCGCCGAGCGGAAGGTGCCGTCGTCGTTGGCCGCCTGGGACCAGGGAATGTTCACCGCGCCGGGGATGTGGCCGGGCACCTGCGCCTGCTCCTGCGGAAGGTGCGCCGGCGCCAGCGCCTCGCCCCGGTACTCGGCCGGCGAGCGCACGTCGACCAGCACGGCGTCGGACCCGGGTTTGGCGAAGACCTCCGCCTTGGCCAGCACCTCGTCGCGCAGCGCCCGTACCTCGGGGTGCTCGGGTCCGGCCAGCCGGTAGCCGCTGTGCTGGTAGTCCATCACCTCCTGGGTGAGCCCGCGCTCCTCCAGCTCCCACTTCTTCCGCCCGCCGTCGAGCAGCTTCACCGGCCCGTAGCCGCGCAGGCGCAGCAGCCAGTAGGCGTAGGCGGCGAACCAGTTGTTGTTGCCGCCGTACAGCACCACGGTGGTGTCCTCCTCCACCCCGGCCGCGCGCAGCAGGTGCTCCACGCCGTCGCGGTCGGTGTAGTCACGGCCCACCCGGCTGTGCAGGTCGGTGGTCCAGTTCCATCCGACCGCGCCGGGAATGTGGCCCTCCTCGTACGCGGTGGTGTCCTCGTCCACCTCGACGACGCGGATCGTGCCGTCGTCCAGGTGCTGGGCCAGCCAGTCGGTGGGGACCAGCGCCTCGGGGTGTGCGTAGCCGTTGCCGGTCATCGCCGCCCTCCTTCACTCGGACCTCTTCGAACCTACGTCCGACCGTCCGCTCCGGCCACCCGCACGGCCCAACCCGGGCCACCCGCCCCGGCCCGCCACCCCACAGGCGCACCCCCCGGCAGCCCACAGGCGTCCTCCCGGCGAACCCCCGGCAGCGCACCCCCGGCAGCCCGCCGCCGGGGCCCGCACCGCCCGGCTACGCCGCGGCGCCGTCCGGCCGCGCGATGTAGTAGATGTTCAGGATGTCCCCCTCCACCTGCGCGGTCCGCACCGAGCCGAACCCGGCCTCGGCCAGCATCCGCCGGGCCGTCTGCTCGCCCCAGACCGTCCCCAGCCCCGCGCCGCCCTCGCCGAGCGAGACCGTCATGCAGTAGAAGGTCGAGAAGGTGTAGAGCGCCGGCGCGAGCGGGTGCCCGACGTTCTCCTCCAGCCGGCTGCTGGCCGCGATGTCGCCCATCAGGAAGACGCCGTCGGGCCGCAGCACCCGGGCGACGGCGGCCAGCGTCTCGGCCGGGCGGGCCAGGTCGTGGACGACGTCGAAGGCGGTGACCAGGTCGTAGGAGCCGGTCAGCCCGGCCGAGTCGGCGACCTCGAAGTCCGCGTTGGACAGGCCGAGCGCGGTGGCCTCGGCCCGGGCGGCGGCGACGCCGTTCTCCGCGATGTCGACACCGGTGAACCGGCTCGCCGGGTAGGCCCCCGCCAGCACGTTGACGGCGTGACCCTGCCCGGTGCCGATGTCGAGCGCGTCGATCCCGGCGCCCAGCCGCTCCGGCAGCCCGGGGACGAGCGGCACGATCCCCTCGACCAGCGCCAGGTCGTAGACCCGGCCGGACTCCTCGGCCTGCAGCTCCTGGAACCGCGGGTACGCCGAGTACGGCATCCCGCCGCCGTTGCGGAAGCAGCCGATGAGCCGCTGCTCGACGTCGCCCATCAGCGCGAGGTACTGCATCATGCCGGCCAGGTTCTCGGGCCCGGCCACCCTGGTGAGCGAGGCCGCGTGCTCCGGCGGCAGCAGATAGGTGCCGCGCCCGGGGTCGTACTCGACGATCCCGCCGACGACCATCGCGCCGAGCCACTCGCGGACGTAGCGTTCCTCCAGGCCGGCGGCGCGCGCGATCTCCTCGCTGCTCGACGGGGCGAGACCGGCCATGGCGTCGAACAGCCCGGTCTGGTGGCCGATGCTGGCCATGAATCCCAGACAGGAGTCGTTCAGCACCTGCACGATCCGGCCCGCGAACTCCTCCTGCTTCACCGGGTCCGGTTCCCGTACGGACATCGTTCCTCCTCCGCCTCCGGGACCAACGCGAACCCCCTCATCACGCTACGCCGCCGCTCCCCGCCGCCCCAGCCGACCGGAGGTGCCGGCCGGCCGGGCCGCTACCTCCCCGCCGGCCAGGGCACCTCCGGCCGCCGCTCGTACCCGTAACCGGCCGCCTCCCAGCGCGCCCCCTCCTCGGCGAGCCGCTGCCGGAACCGCCCCCAGTCATGGCTCGACCACGGCGACCAGCCGAGTTCTGCCAGGGCCGGCAGCCGGGGCAGCAGCATCACGTCCAGCTGGGCCGGGGTGTCCAGGGTCTCCGTCCACAGCGGCGCCTCGACTCCGAGCACGGCGCCGGCCGGCAGCCTGACCAGGGTGTCCGGGTCCCAGGAGTAGGCGGACCAGACGTCGACCGTCCCGGCCCAGGCCAGCCCGAGCGGGTAGGAGGAGTCGTACTTCATGTCGAGGTAGCTCCGGCCCGCCGGGGACATGATCACCTTCGCCCCGCGCCCGGCGGCCTACCGCAGCTCCGCGTCGCGCCCGCCGCCGCCGTCCCAGTACTGGAGCAGTCCGATGCCGCCCGGCGCGGTCTGGTTCCAGCCGACCGGCGTCTTCCCCGCCGCCGACACCTGGGCTGCCACCCTGCGCACGAACTCCCGGTACGCCTCCGGGGCGACCTTCTTCACCTCGTCGCCGCCGATGTGCAGGTACGGCCCGGGGGTGAGCCGGGCGATCTCGGCGACCACGTCCCGGGTGAAGGCGAAGACGGCGTCGCCGGTGGGGCAGAGCGTGGAGAAGCCGACCTCGATGCCGGTGTACGGCCACGGCTTCGCGCTCCCGGTGCAGTCCAGCTCCGGGTAGGCGGCGAGGACCGCGTTGCTGTGCCCGGGCAGGTCGATCTCGGGGACGACGGTGAGGTAGCGCTCCTGCGCGTACCGGACGATCTCCTGGTAGTCGGCCGCGGTGTAGAAGCCGCCGGGCGTGCCGCCGACCTCGCTGCCCGCGGCGGCCCGGGTGAGCGCGGGCCGGGCGGGGATCTCGATCCGCCAGCCCTGGTCGTCGCTCAGGTGCAGGTGGAGGAAGTTGACCTTGTACAGGGCCAGCCGGTCGATGTACCCCCTGACCTCGGCCGGGGTGAAGAAGTGCCGCGCGACGTCGAGCATGGCGCCCCGGTAGGCGTAGCGCGGGCGGTCGTCGATGTCGACGGCGGCGACGGTCCACTCCGTCCCGGCGGCCGCCGGCGTCCGGCTCTCGATCTGCGGTGGCAGCAGCTGACGCAGTGTCTGGGTGCCCCGGTAGAGCCCGGCCGGGGTGCGGGCCGTGATCCGGACGGCGGTCGCGTCCGAGGTCAGCCGGTAGCCCTCCGGTCCGGTCTGCCCGGGCAGGGCCGGGTCGAGGTCGAGCCGGATGCCGTCGGGGCCGTCGTCGTCCGCGACCGGCAGCGGCAGCCCGGTCGGCCGGCGCAGCTCGTCGGCCAGCTGCCCGGCGATCCGCCGGACCTCGGCGGCCTGCTCCCCGTCACCTCCGGCCGCCCGGACGACGGTCCGCCCGGTGAGCCGGTAGGCCGGGCCGGACCCGGTGGTGGCGGAGTACGGCGCCGGGACGATCCGGTCGCCGGTGCGCGGCCCGGCGGGAAGGGGTGCGGCGGGATCGGGTACGGCCGTGGTGGCGTCGCCGGGCCCGAGCGCACGGTGGGCGCCGAAGCCGGCCGCGGCGAGCACCAGCGCGGAGAGGAGGATCAGCAGTCCACGGGCCCGGGCGGACAGCCCGGCGATTCGTCTCGGCAAGGCCGCTCCCGGTGTCGATGTCCCGGAATGGTCTCAACCAATCGCCGAACTGTCCCGCGCTTCGCCGGAATTCGTCCGCCTCAGGAGAAGACGACGGACCGCAGCTTCAGCCGGTCCCCGAGCTTCTTGCCCGGGTTCATCACGTAGAAGGTGTCGCCGTTGCAGTCGAAGTCGAGGAAGACCGTGGCGGTCGACGTGGTGAAGTTCTCGGGCGCGAACGCCGGATGCTCCTCGGTCGCCCCGAAGAGGTTGACGCACTCGCCGCTCGCCGGGTCGGCGATGCCGGCCGGGACGCCGGGGCCGATCTTGTAGAGGAAGTCACCGGCTGCCGCGTTCGCGGAGGTGGGAACGGCGAGGACGAGGGCGAGAGCGCTGGTGGCGGCGATCACGGCGTTGCGGAGACGCATGGGGCTGGGGCCTTTCAGGGCGGTACGCGCGGGTACCGGGGAAATTGATGCGCTATCACCCTAGAGGCCCCAAAATCGCAGAAACGGTTCTGCCAATCCACCCTTTCGGGTGGTTTAGCCCGCAAAACCGCTACCTGCCGAGCGTGCGCACCGCCCGCCGTCACCCCGGCGGCGCGGTGAAGTAGTAGCCCGCGTCGATCAGCACCGGCAGGTACGCCTTCAACGCGGCGACCGTCTGCGAACGGTCGCCGCCGCCGTCGTGGTTGAGCACGATCGCCCCCGGCCGCACGTCCTTGAGGATGCGGTCGGTGATCACCGAGGTGCCGGGCCGGGCCCAGTCCCGCGGATCCACCGACCAGGCCATGTTCCGCATCCCGAGGTCCGCGGCCACCGTGAGCGACGCCGTGGACCAGTCCCCGCCCGGCGCGCGGAACCAGGTCGGCAGCTTCCCGGTGGTCCGGTTGAGCAGGTCCGAGGTGCGCGTCAGCTCGTCGCGCACCTGGGTCTCCGAGAGCCTGCGCAGGTCGGGGTGGGTCCAGGTGTGGTTGGCGATGTGGTGACCCCGGGCGGCGATCTCCTTGACCAGACCGGCGTGGTCGACGGCGTTCTCGCCGATCAGGAAGAAGGTGGCGCGGATGCCGTACTGCTCCAGCAGGGCCAGCACGGTCGGGGTGTACCGCGGATCCGGACCGTCGTCGATGGTGAGCGCCACCACGCGCCGCTCTGCGTCCAGCTCGTACACCGGTCTGCTCTCGGCCGCCGTGAGCTTGCGCGGCGCGGCCACCGGCGAGCCGGAGGCGACGCCCGCCGCCGCGCCGGGCGCCGCCGGGGGTGCCGAGGAAGGCCCGGCCGAAGGGGCGGCGGAAGGAACGCCGGAGGCCGAGGGCGGCGCGGAGCCCGACGCGGAGGCGGGCGGCGCCACGGCGCCCGGCGTCCCGGACGCCCCGCCGGCCGCCTCGGCACCCGATCCGCCACCGCCCTCGTCAGCCCCCTGGGAGCCCCGGCAACCGGCGACGCCGAGCAGCGACATCCCGGCTGCAACCAGCAGCAATCTACGCGAAGTAATCTGACGATCAGACAGCATGATCGATGCATCCCCCGCGAGCCCGCGCGCCTCCCACCAGCAACCCCGACGGCCCCCAGCACCACCCCGACGGCCCAAGCGGACCGTCCGCGTCCGGGGCGGACGGCCCAAGCGGACCGTCCGCCCCGGACGGCACACCCACGCCCCCGTGCGGACCGCTGGACCGCTACGCTGACCTCCCCAGTGTGATGATCTGTCTTCAGAGGACGTGGCCATGACGACAAGTCAGGACTTCTCCGACCAGCCCGAGAGTGACGAGGTCGAGCCGAGCCAGTGGGAGCGCTTCGGCGTCGACACCAGTGCCCCGCACTCCGCCCGCGTGTACGACTACTGGCTGGGCGGGAAGACCAACTTCCCGCCGGACCGCGCCATGGGCCAGGCCATCGAGGAGGCGGTGCCGAGCGTCAAGGCGATGGCCAAGGAGAACCGGGCGTTCCAGGGCCGCGCCGTCCGCTTCCTGGCCGAGCAGCAGGGCATCCGCCAGTTCCTCGACCTCGGCACCGGCATCCCCACCTCGCCCAACACCCACGAGATCGCCGAGGCGGTCAGCCCGGGCACCCGCGTGGTCTACGTCGACAACGACCCGATCGTGCTGGCCCACGCGCGGGCACTGATGGTCTCCACCCCGGCCAGCCGGACCACCTACATCCACGCCGACCTGGGCAAGCCCGCCGAGCTGCTGAGCGACCCGTCACTCACCTCCACGCTGGACCTCGACCGGCCGGTCGGCCTGCTGATGATCGCCGTGCTGATGCTGGTCGCCGACGAGGACGACCCGTGGGCCAAGGTCGCCGCGCTGCGCGACGCCCTGCCCTCCGGCAGCTGCCTCGCCCTCACCCACCCGACCCAGGACTTCGACCCGGAGAGCGTCGCCAAGGTCGCCGAGGCCGCCCGGGCCGGCGGGATGACGCTGGTCCCGCGCACCCGCGACGAGGTGGCCCGGTTCTTCGACGGCTGGGAGCTGATCGAGCCCGGCGTCGCCCCCGTCATGGCCTGGCGCCCCGACGGCGAGCCGCCGGCCGACCCGCACGCCGCGTACTACTGGGGCGGCGTCGCCATCAAGCGGTAACGGGCACCGCCCTGGCGCGTCTCCCCCGGCACGTCTCCCCGGCGCGTCTCCCGGGGGCACGCGCCCCGCGGCTACTTCAGCAGCCGCGACATCCGGCGGTCCGCGAGCGGCTTGCCGCCGGTCTGGCAGGTGGGGCAGTACTGGAGCGAGGAGTCGGCGAACGACACCTCGCGCACGGTGTCCCCGCAGACCGGGCACGGCAGCCCGGCGCGGCCGTGGACCCGCAGGCCGAGCTTCTTCTCCGCCTTCAGCTCCCCCGCCGCAAGTCCGCGCGAGCGCTCCACCGCGTCCCGCAGGGTGGTGCCGAGCGCTTGGTAGAGCCGGGCCGTCTCGTCCTCGGTCAGGCTCGACGCCAGCTTGTAGGGGGACATCCGGGCGGCGTGCAGCACCTCGTCCGAGTAGGCGTTGCCGACGCCGGCCAGCACGGCCTGGTCCCGCAGCACGCCCTTCAGCCGGCGCCGCTCCCCGTGCAGCAGGGCGGCGAACGCGTCCAGGGTGAACGACGGGTCCAGCGGGTCCGGGCCGAGCCGGGCGACGCCGGGGACCTCGGCCGGGTCCTGCACCACGTACACCGCCAGGCCCTTCTTCGTGCCCGCCTCGGTCAGGTCGAAGCCGTCCCCGGCCTCGCCCTCCAGGCGCACCCGCAGGGCGAGCGGGTTCCGGCCCCCGGGGCGCGGGGGCTCGGCGGGCAGGCTCTCCTTCCAGCGCAGCCAGCCGGCCCGGGCCAGGTGGACGACGAGGTGGAGGCCGCCGGCCTCGATGTCGAGGAACTTGCCGTGCCGGGTGACCGGGCCGACCGTCCGGCCCTCCAGCGCCGTCACCGGCGGGTCGTAGGTCTTGAGCGCGCTGATCGCCACCGGCTGCACGCGGGCGATCACCCGCCCGGTCAGCCGCTCGGACAGGAAGGCGCTGAGGGCCTCGACCTCGGGCAGCTCCGGCATGCGCCCAGTCTCGCGCAGCCCGCCGCGCTTTGCCTGTCCGCCACCGGCGGGCGCACGCTGGAGGTGCCCGGCGCACGCGTGCCCGGCGCGAAGGCGCCCCGTGCGCAGGTGCGCGGCCCCCGCCGGAACGACCGGGTCCCAGCAACCGGGTCCGGATGACCGGGCCCAGGAGGTCCGACCCGCTATGAGCACGCTCGAAGAACAGATCGACATCGACGCCCCGGTACTGGCGGCCTGGGAACAGCTCCACCGGGTCCACGACTACCCGCGCTTCGTCGCCGGCGTGCGCAGCGCCCATCCGCGGGGCCGGAACCTCGCGCACCTCGGGGTGGAGATCGCCGGCACCGAGCGCGGCGTCGAGACCGAGATCACCGACCACGGCCGCGGCAGGGTGATGGCCTGGCGGACGCTGGACGGCCTGGACCTGCACGGCGCCTTCGCCCTGCTCCCGCTCGACCGGGAGCACACCCGGGTGCAGATCCGCGTCGAGTACGACCCGGAGGCGGTGCACGAGGTGTTCGGAGGGCCGCGCGGCTTCGCCCTGGCCGGGGCGGTCGAGCGCGCGGTCCGGGCCGATCTGGAGCTCTTCCGGAAGCTGGTCGAGGCCCGGGTCGCGGCCGCCCAGGGCCCGCCCGCCGAACCCGTAAAGGACGCATAAGCCCAGCTCAGAGGCGGTGGTGAGGCTCCCCACAACGGACCTTCGGCCCGGTCGTCCGCCGTTCGACCTGTGGCAGACTCGATTCCCATGAACAACGGCCCGGGCTTCAGGACGCTCCGCGCGGCGGTCTTCGCCGCGCTGGTCGTGCTGCTCGCCGGGCTCGGCCAGGTGCTGGTCACCGGCCGTCCGCTGCCGCTCGGCACGCTGGCCCTGGCCGGTGGCGCCGTCTTCGCGGTGGCCTTCGCCCTCGCGGGCTCCGAACGCGGCTACCCGGCGATCGCGGCGGTCTTCGTGCCGCTGGAACTGGGGCTGAGCGCCCTGTTCGACCTCGCCCAGACGACCTGTCCCACGCTGCCGCCCGGCTCCGCCCGCGGCTTCGAGCCGCTGCTCTGCGGTGGCGGCTCGCTCGGCGGGTTCCTCCTGGGCCACGGAGTGGCCGAGTCCACCGGCATGCTGCTGCTCCTCGCGCTGCACGCCGCGATCGCGCTGGCCGCGGCCTTCTGGCTGCGCCGCGCCGACTCCGCGCTGACCGGCCTCGCCCGCTCGGTGCACACCCTCGGCGAGTTCACCCGTCGGTTCCTCCCGACGGCCGGCCGCCGGCTGCTGCTGCTCACCGCGCCCGTCCCGGCCCGCCCGCCGGCCCGGGCGCCCTTCCCGCGCGCCAGCCGGGTCCGCGTCCCGGCCGAGCCCGTCCTGCTCGGCCCGGCGGTCCGCCGCGGGCCGCCGGTGGCTGCTCCGGCCTGCTGAGGAACCGTCCCGTTCGGTTTCTCCGCCGGTCGCCCCGCCGCGCGCCTTCGCGCCTGCCCTGCTCCCCGACGCGGAGCACCGGACCGAGAGCACAGGACGACACCCCGCCATGAGCAAGAAGCCCCAGACCCGCCGCACCACCTCCGAGGACGCCGTCTCCGGGAACCCCGCCGCCGGGAGCCCCACCGTCGGGAGCCCCACCGCCTCCGGGCAGCAGAGCCGCAACGCCGCCCGCCGCGCCGCCACCGAGCGGATGCGCGAGGAGCGCGAACGCGCCGAGCGGTCGGCGAAGATCCGCCGCCGGACGATCGTCGGCGCGGCCTCCGCGGCCGTGCTCGCCCTCGCCGCCGGCACGGCCCTCGCCGTCGGCGGCTCCTCCGGCTCCGGGGACACGGCCGCCAACGGCCCGCTGGTCACCCCCGCCAACGCGGGCGGCGCCGACGGCACCGTGATCACCTACGGCAAGGCCGACGCCCCGCACACCCTGGAGATCTACGAGGACTTCCGCTGCCCGTACTGCGAGCAGCTGGAGACCACCAACGGCAAGACCATCCAGCAGCTCGCCGACGCCGGCACCTACAAGATCGAGTACCACCTGGCGACCTTCCTGGACCAGGGCCTCGGCGGCAAGGGCTCGCGCACCGCGCTGGCCGCCGCCGGCGCGGCGCTGAACGAGGGCGTGGACAAGTTCAAGCAGTTCCACGACGTGCTGTACGCCAACCAGCCGGACGAGCGCAACGACGGGTTCGCCGACGTCAACCACCTGCTCGACCTGGCCGGGCAGGTCCCCGGCCTGAAGACGGACGCCTTCGTCAAGGCCGTCCAGGACGGCACCTACGCGCCGTGGGCCAACCAGGTGAACAAGGCCTTCGACAAGAGCGGCGTCACCGGCACCCCGACCGTGCGGCTGGACGGCCGGAAGCTGGACGTGTTCACCAACGGCGCGGCCGTCACGCCGGAGAAGTTCACCGCCATGGTCGAGCAGGTGACCGGGTGACCTCCCACGCGCCCGCGCGCACCTACGGCGCCGGCCGGCCGTTCGCCCTCCTGCTGCTGATCGGCGGCGCGGTCGGGCTGTTCGCCTCGGCCGTCCTCACCCTGGACAAGATCCGGCTGCTCAAGGACCCGTCGTACGTCCCGAACTGCAACATCAACCCGATCATCAGCTGCGGCTCGATCATGCGCAGCGACCAGGCCGAGGCCTTCGGCTTCCCCAACTCGCTGCTGGGCCTGGTCGGCTTCGGCGTCGTCGTCACCATCGGCGCCGGGCTCCTGGCCGGGGCGGCGTACCGGCGCTGGTTCTGGCTCGGCCTCCAGGCCGGGACGGTCTTCGGCATCGGCTTCGTGACCTGGCTGATGTACCAGGCGCTGTACCGGATCGGCGCGCTCTGCCCGTACTGCATGGTGGTGTGGGCGGCGATGATCCCGCTGTTCTGGTACACCACGCTGCACAACTTGCGCTCCGGCGTGATCCCGGTGGGGCGCCGGCTGCGCCCGGCCGTCCGGGAGGCCGCGCGCTACCACTGGGTGGTGCCGGCGCTCTGGTACGCAGTGATCGTCCTACTGATCCTCAACCGGTTCTGGTACTACTGGAGCACTCTGGTCTGAGCTCCCCGCCGCCCCCGGGCCCGCACCGGCCCGGGGGCGGCGCCGACCCCGGCGAGGCAGCCGGGCGCACGGGCGCCGGTCAGGCGGCGCCGGGCTCGAACTCGTAGGCGGCCACCTCGGCCAGCAGGGCCGCCCGGCGCTCCTCGTCCAGGAAGGACGCCCGGAAGGAGTTGGCGGCGAGCAGGCGCAGCTCCTCGCGGTCGAGCTTCAGGGCCTCCTCCACCGCGCGGAGGTTGTCGTCGGCGTAGCCGCCGAAGTAGGCCGGGTCGTCGGAGTTGACGGTGACCAGGAGGCCCGCGGCGAGCATGGCGGGGAGGGGGTGGTCGGCGAGGGTGTCGATGCAGCGGAGGCGGACGTTGGAGAGCGGGCAGAGGGTGAGCGGGACCTGCTCGCGGACCAGGCGGTCGACCAGGTCCGGGTCCTCCAGGCAGCGCAGTCCGTGGTCGATCCGCTCGACGCCGAGGACGTCGAGCGCCTCGGTGATGTAGCCGGCGGGGCCCTCCTCGCCGGCGTGGGCGACGCGGTGCAGGCCGGCGTCGGCCGCGAGCCGGTAGACCTCGCGGAACTTGGCCGGCGGGTGGCCGACCTCGGCCGAGTCGAGTCCGACGCCGGTGATGCGGGTGCCGAACCACGGCCGGGCGGCCTCGAAGGTCTCCAGCGCGGAGTCGGCGGACTCGTCGCGCAGGAAGCACATGATCAGCCGGGTGGAGACGCCGTACCGCTCCTCGCTGCGGTCCAGCGCGCGGCCGAGGCCCTCCACCACGACGCCGAGCGGCACGCCGCGGGCGGTGTGCGCCTGCGGGTCGAAGAAGATCTCGGCGTGCCGCACGCCCTGCTCCGCGGCCCGGGCCAGGTAGGCGTCGGCGAGGTCGGCGAAGTCCTGCTCGGTGCGCAGCACGGCCATCAGCGCGTAGTAAAGGTCCAGGAAGGACTGCAGGTCGCTGAAGGAGTACGCGCGGCGCAGCTCCTCGGTGTCGGCGTACGGGAGGGTGACGCCGTTGCGCGCGGCGAGCGCGAAGGCGAGGTCGGGCTCCAGGGTGCCTTCGATGTGCAGGTGGAGTTCGGCCTTGGGGAGCGGCATGGGCGATCGTTCCGAGCTGTGGGAGGGAGAACCGACGGTGGACGAAGTAGTCATCGTACGATCCGCCCGGCGTCGGCCGGCCCGGAGGGCAAGTCCCGCTCCGTGCGCACCGGGCCGGCTGACGCTCTCGCCGGCCCAGAGCAGCCGGAAGTCGCGCCGGGCCAGCAGGCCCCACCGTGAGCGGCGCGGCGCGGCGGCCGGGGTGAGGGCGGCACTCACGGCCGGGCGGGGACGCTGTGGGCGAAGGCGAAGACGGACTCCCGCTCCCGCCCGTCCTCGGGCACCGGCCGGGCGGCCCACCGTTCCAGGACCGCCACCAGGTCGGCCGCGAGCTCGCGGGCCTCCTCGGGGGTGAGCCGGAGCCAGGTCTCGGTGGCCACGGCGCAGCCCTGGTGCCACTGCGGGTCGTACTCCGACCGCACGGCCGGCCAGGCGCGCACCAGGCCGGCCTGGCGCTCCAGCTGGAGCGAGCCCGCGGCCTCGGCGACCGCCTCGGCGACCGGGTCGTTCTCGAAGTCGGCCCGCACCCAGCGCAGGTTCCCGGGAGTCAGGCGCCACCACCGCTCACGCCGGTCCCGGGCCAGCTCGGGCGCCTCCTCGATCAGGTCGGCGCCCGCCAGCACCTTGAGGTGGTGGCTGACGTTGCCGACGGCCTGGTCGGTGCGCTCGGCCAGCAGGCCGACGGTGGCGGCGCCGTCGACCCTCAGCACGTCGAGCAGGCGGCGGCGGACCGGGTGGGTGAGGGCGGCCAGGACGCGGGAGTCGGAGATCTGGCGGACGTCGCTCCGCGCGGCGGCCAGGGCTTCTGATTCGTCGGTCATGCGGCGAGCATATAGACAAGAGCTCTTGTACGACAGTGATTGTACGAGAACTCTTGTTCACCTGCGGGCCCGTCCGCGCGGGTGTACCGGCGCCGGTCCCGGGGCACCGGGTAGTCGGGGGGCTTCCCGCCGAGGAGGTAGTGGACATGCGGCACCCCGACGCTCCGCACACCAGGCCCGAGGGCATCTCCCCGCACGCCCTGGGCAACGACACGCTGCTGCACGAGCTGGAGCAGCTGCACCGGACCCGGCACGAGACCTTTCTCTACGGGTCGGAGGACGCGCTGAAACGCCACACCCTGCGGACCGGGCAGCTGGAGGCGGAGTACCTGCACCGCTTCCCCGGCCGGCAGGTCACCGCCGCCCGTACCAGGGCCGGCGCACGGGCCCGGGAGGCGGCGGCCAGGGTGGAGTCGCTGCCGGAGTGACGGCGGCGCCGCGCCGCCCGGCGGGACACGCCGGGCGGCGATGGCGTGCCCCGGGCCGGGGCGTCGGCGAGGGTGGAGGCAGACCCGGCACGACAACCCCGCGGACACCTGGGAGCCCATCCATGCCCATCGCAAGCGTCAACCCCGCGACCGGCGAGACCCTGGAGACCTTCGAACCGCTGGACGCCGCCGGCCTCGAACAGCGGCTGGCCCGCGCCGAGGAGGCGTTCCGCACCTACCGCACCACCTCCTTCGCGTACCGCGCCGAACTGCTGCGCCGCGCCGCCGACCTGCTGGACGAGGACCGGGAGTCCGTCGCCCGCACGATGACCGAGGAGATGGGCAAGCCGCTGACCGCCGCCCGCGCCGAGGCCGCCAAGTGCGCGAAGGCCATGCGCTGGTACGCCGAGAACGCCGAGGCACTGCTCGCCGACGAGCACCCCGACCCGGCCGACGTCGCCGACTCCGGCGCCGCCCGCGCCTACGTCCGCTACCGCCCGATCGGGGCGGTGCTCGCCGTGATGCCGTGGAACTTCCCGTTCTGGCAGGTGGTGCGGTTCGCGGCGCCGGCCCTGATGGCGGGCAACGTGGGCCTGCTCAAGCACGCCTCGAACGTGCCGCGGACGGCGGTGGCGCTGGAGGAGCTGTTCCGCCGGGCCGGCTTCCCCGACGGATGCTTCCAGACGCTGCTGATCGGCTCCGGCGCGGTCGAGGGCGTCATCCGCGACCGCCGGGTGGCCGCGGTGACCCTGACCGGCAGCGAGCCGGCCGGCCGGGCGGTCGCCGCCACCGCCGCCGACGAGGTGAAGAAGTCGGTGCTGGAGCTGGGCGGCAGCGACCCGTTCGTCGTCCTGCCCAGCGCCGACCTGGACGCCGCCGTCAGCACCGCCGTCCGGGCCCGGGCACAGAACAACGGCCAGTCCTGCATCGCCGCCAAGCGCTTCATCGTGCACGCGGACGTGTACGAGCCGTTCACCGCCGCCTTCACCGCGGCGATGCGGGCCCTGACCGTCGGCGACCCGATGGACGAGGCGACCGAGGTCGGCCCGCTGGCCAGCCCGCAGGGGCGGACCGACCTGGAGGAGCTGGTCGAGGACGCGCGGGCGCACGGCGCCCGGGTGGAGTGCGGCGGCCGGCGCCCCGAGGGCCTGGACGCCGGCTGGTTCTACGAGCCGACCGTGCTGACCGGCATCACCCCGGCGATGCGGATCCACCTGGAGGAGACCTTCGGGCCGGTCGCGACCGTCTACCGGGCCGCCGACGTGGACGAGGCGGTGGCGCTCGCCAACGACACGCCGTTCGGGCTCAGCTCCAACGTCTGGACCAACGACCCGGCGGAGCAGGAGCGCTTCGTCCGCGACATCCAGGCCGGCGCGGTGTTCTTCAACGGCATGACGGCCTCGCACCCGGCGCTGCCGTTCGGCGGGGTCAAGCGCTCGGGCTTCGGGCGGGAGTTGTCGGGCCACGGGATCCGGGAGTTCTGCAACGTGACCACGGTCTGGGTCGCGTAACGGCGGCGCCCCCGCGGACGCGGTCGCCCGGCGGGGAGCCGGTGCCCGCTCCCCCACGGTGCCGGTGCCCGCCCGGCCGGGAGCCGGGCGGGCACCGGAGGGGTCAGCCGGCCGTCCGGTGCCTTCCCGGTCCGGGTGTCATCCAGCGCGCGATCATGCCGACGAGGGCGATCACGGTCACGCCCCAGACGATGCTGAAGAGGACCAGCCACCGCCACGAGGTCTGGGACCCGATCGCCCCCAGGCCGAGCGAGAGCGCGACCAGGAGGACCACGGCGGTCGGGGTGAGGCTGAGCAGGGCGTGCCAGGCACGGTGCGCCCAGCTCGGGTGCTGGGGCGCGTCGGGACCGTTGTCGAGGTCCTTGTAGGTGAGCAGGTCCATCTGGGTTCGCCTCCGGACGTCGGGGGGACTGCCGGTACGCAGCTCACGAGGCCTTGCGGGGAGCTGCGGACTTCCTGGTGGTGGCCTTCTTCGCGGTGGTCGCGTCCGTGGCCGCCGTGTTCGCGGCGGTCTTCTTCGCGGCCGTGGTCTTCGCGGCGGTGGTCTTCGCGGTGCTCTTCCGCGCCGTGGTGGTCTTCGCGGCCGCCGCCTTCCCGGTGCCGTCGGCGCTCCTCCCGGCCGCCTTCGCGGCGGCGGCGCGCTTGCGGGGCGCCGGCTTCTCCGCCGGCTCCTCCGCCGCGCCCGGCTCCGCGGCCGCCTCCCCGGGCTCCGCGGCCGGCCCGGCGTGGCCGCGCCGGTGCCCGCCCTTGGCCTCCTTGAGGCTGCTGCGCAGCGCCTCCATCAGGTCGATGACGTTGTCCGGGGCCTCGCCCGGCTCCTCCTCGTGCGGCACCTCGACGCCCTGCAACCGCGCCTCGATGACCTGTTGCAGCGCCTGCTGGTAGTCGTCGTGGAGCTGGGAGAGGTCGAAGTCCTCGGAGAGGGTGTCCATCAGCGAACGCGCCATCTTGAGCTCCTGCGGCCGCACGGTCACCTCCTCCTCGGGCGCGATCCCGGCCGCCGGCCGCACCTCGTCGGGCCAGATGCAGGTCTGCAGCACCAGGGTCCCGTCGTGGACCCGCAGCACCGCCGGGGACTCCCTGCTGCGCAGCGCGATCTTGGTGACGGCGATCTGGCCGGAGTCGGTGAGCGCGTCGCGCAGCAGCGCGTACGGCTTGGCCGCGGCCTTGTCGGCCACGCCGACGTAGTACGCCTTGGAGAACATCAGCGGGTCGATCTCGCCGGCGTCCACGAAGGCCAGCACGTCGATGATCTTCTTGCTGGGCAGCGGCAGGTCGGCGAGGTCCTCGTCGCTCAGCGTGACGGTGCGGCCGTCGGGGGACTCGTAGCCCTTGGCGATCTCCGCGTACGGGACTTCCTTCTCCTCCTGCTCGCAGTAGCGCTTCATCCGCACCCGTCCGCCGTCCTTGGCGTGCACCTGGTGCAGCGGGACGTCGTGCTCCTGGGTGGCGGAGTACAGGTGCACGGGGATGCTGACCAGCCCGAAGCTGATCGTCCCCTTCCAGGTGGTCTGCATGGGGTCGCCCCTTCCCGGAGTTCCCCCTACCGGAGATTTCCCACTCTGCCCGGATTCACCCCGATCGGCCACACGATCCCGCGCCCGTGCCCGAGCCGCCCGGCGGGTCGGGGCGGCCGGCGCGACAATGGGCGGGCGGAGCAGCGCGTCGGCGGAGCAGCGGGCAAGCGGGGCAGGGGACTGCCGGAGCAGCGCGCCGGCGGACGCAATCGGCGGGCGGAGCGAGGAGGTGCCATGCCGACGACCAGGGTGCCCCCGCCCCCGGACCGGACCACCTACGCCGTGACCTACGCCGTGGCCGGGGAGCCCGGGGTGCGGCGGGCGGAGGTGACCGTGGTGCCCGGGTACTCGCAGGAGAGCGACATCCCGCGCCTGCTGGCCGCCCGTCTCACCGGCCGGCCGGCGGACGCCCGGCGGATCGTCCTGCTGGCGCTGCGGGAGACCGGAACCGCCGCGCGCCGCGCGCGCCGCCGAACGGGGCACCGGGGCGTGTCCCCGGCCTGATCGGCGCCGCCCGCTCCTTAGCATCGGGGCTCGACCGTGCCGCCCGGCCGTGGGTGAATCCGCCTGGCCACCTCCCCCAGGAGCGCTCATGGCGTCCTCCCCCGGTGTCACCGACCAGGCCACGCGCCCCGCCCGGCGCAGTTCCCTGCGCGCCCTCGGCGAGTGGTGCGCCCGCCGCCCCGTCCTCGTCCTCGTCCTCTGGCTGGTCGCGCTGGCCGGTGTCCAGGTGATCGACCGCGCGGTCGGCGGCACGTTCTCGGACGACTTCTCGCTCTCGCAGACCCAGGCCCAGCAGGGCCGCGACGTCCTCCGGGCCCACGAGCCGACGGTGGGCGGCACCAGCGCCCAGGTGGTGCTCCACGACGCCCGGCCGCTGACCGGCTTCCAGAGCCAGGTCGACCAGGCGGTCGCCTCCCTGGGCCGGCTGCCGCACGTGCAGTCCGTGCAGAGCCCGCTGCCCCCGGCCGGCCAGTCGGCCCCGCCCGGCGGCCCGCTCGCCGCGGACGGCCTCACCGGCTACATCACGCTCCGCTTCGACGTGAACCCCACCACCCTCGGTGACGAGTACCTCGACGGGGTGGACGCCGCCGTCGCCCCGCTGCGGGACGCCGGGGTGCAGGTGGAGTACGGCGGTCCGCTCGGCGAGCTGGCGCGCCCGGCGGCCGACGACCGGGTCAGCGAACTGATCGGCTTCGGGGTCGCCGTCATCGTGCTGCTGATCGGTTTCGGCAGCGTCATCGCGGCCGGCCTGCCCCTGGTCACCGCCCTGATCGGCGCCGTCGTCGGGCTCGGACTGCTGGGCCTGCTGGCCGCGGCCACCACCTTCGCCACCGTGGCCCCGACCCTGGCGACCATGATCGGCATCGGGGTCGGCATCGACTACGCCCTGTTCCTGCTCACCCGGCACCGGCAGAGCCTGATGGACGGCAGGGACCCGGTGACCGCCGCCGGGCACGCCGTGGCCACCAGCGGCCGGGCGGTGCTGGTCTCCGGCTGCACGGTGGTCATCGCCCTGGCCGGCCTGGCCGTCTCGCGGGTGAACTTCATCGCCAAGCTGGGCGCCGCCGCCGGGGTGACCGTGGTCTCCGCCGTGCTCGCCGCGCTGACCCTGCTCCCCGCGCTGATGGGACTGATCGGCCGCCGGATGGACCGCTGGACCGTGCACCGGCCGGTCGCCGAGACCGGGGCCGCACCCGGGGAGGAGATCACCGGCACCTGGCACCGCTACGCCCAGCGGGTGGAGCGCCGCCCCTGGTGGTTCCTGACGGCCGGGGTGGTCGTCGTCGGCATCCTCGCCGTCCCGCTGTTCTCCATCCAGCTCGGCCACATCGACGACGGTGCCGACCCGGTCTCGTTCACCGACCGGCGTGCCTTCGACCTGATGTCCGACGCCTTCGGCCCCGGCTCGAACGGCCCGATCACCGTGGTCGTCGACCAGAGCGCCGTCCCGGCCGGCTCCCGGCCCGCCGTGCAGAGCGCCGTCCAGCAGTCGCTCACCGGCCTGCCCGACGCGGCGGGCTCCACCCCGCTCCAGACCAGCACCGACGGCGACGTCCTCTTCAACACCGTCACCCCCGCCCAGCGGCCGCAGGACGAGAAGACCACCGACCTGGTCGGCCACCTCGCCGACACCGTCCTGCCGCAGGCCGTGGCGGGCACCGGCGCGAAGACCTACGTCACCGGCACGACCGCCGCCCAGGTCGAGTTCGGCGACATCGTGGCCGAACGCCTGCTGCCGATCATCGCCGTGGTGGTCGGCCTGGCCTTCCTGATCATCCTGCTGGTCTTCCGGGGCCCGCTGGTCGCGGTGAAGGCCGCCGTGCTCAACCTGATCTCCATCGCCGCCTCGTACGGCGTGCTGGTGGCGGTCTTCCAGTGGGGCTGGGGCGGGCCCGCCCTCGGGGTCTCCGGCACCGTGCCGATCGAGAGCTACGTGCCGATGATGATGTTCGCCATCGTCTTCGGCCTCAGCATGGACTACGAGATCTTCCTGCTGTCCCGGGTGCACGAGGCGTGGCTGCGCACCGGGGACAGCCGGGGCAGCGTCGCCCACGCCCTGGAGATCACCGCCCGGGTGATCAGCTGCGCGGCGCTCATCATGGTCAGCGTCTTCGCCGCCTTCATCGTCAGCGACAACATCGTCATCAAGATGATGGGCCTCGGGCTGGCCGTCAGCGTGCTGATCGACGCCACCGTGGTGCGGCTGCTCCTGGTACCGGCCGTGATGACCCTGCTCGGTCCCGCCGCCTGGTGGACTCCGCGGTGGCTGGACGGGGTGCTGCCGCACATCGACACCGAGGGCGAGGGCGAGCAGGCCTGACCCCGGGCGCGCTCAGGCCCGGAGCGAGGCCAGCGTGACGATGGTGATGTCGGACGGTGCCCCGACCCGGACGGGCGGGCCCCAGGCCCCGGCGCCGCGGGTCACGTACAGCTGGGTGTCGCCGTACCGCTCCAGCCCGGCGACGGTGGGGTTGGCCAGTTCGGCGAGGTAGTTGCCGGGCCAGAGCTGGCCGCCGTGGGTGTGGCCGGAGAGCTGGAGGTCGACGCCGTGCCGCACGGCGTCGTGGATGGTCACCGGCTGGTGCGAGAGCAGCACGGAGGTGCGGGCGCGGTCGCGGTCGCCGAGCGCCTTGGCGAAGTCCGGGCCGTCGCCCTCGGAGCGCCCGGCGAGGTCGTTGACCCCGGCCAGGTCGAACCCGGGCAGCTCGACGCGCGCGTTCTGCAGCGGGTGGACGCCCAGCTCGCGGACGAAGTCGACCCAGGGCGCGGCGCCGGAGAAGTACTCGTGGTTGCCGGTGACGAAGTACGCGCCGTCGCGCGCCCGCAGCTGCGCCAACGGCTCGGCGGCCCGCCCGAGCTCGGGCACGGTGCCGTCGACCAGGTCGCCCACGATGGCGATCAGGTCGGGCCGGGCGCCGTTGATCGTGTCGACGATCCGCTGGGTGTGGCCGCGGCCGAGGATCGGCCCGAGGTGGATGTCGCTCACCACGGCGATCCGGTAGCCGTGCGCACCGGCGGGCAGCTTGGCCAGCGGCACGGTGACCTGCTTCAGCCGCGGCCCGCGCAGCACCCCGTACGCGCCGTTGCCGACCACGGCCGCGGCCGCGCCGGCGGCGCCGATCGCGACCGTACGGGCGACGAAGAGCCGGCGCTCGGGCGAGGGGGCGGTGTCCGTCGGCGCGGTGTCCTTCGGCGCGGTGTCCTTCGGCGCGGCGGCTTCCGTCGCGCCGGCCGCCGAGGCCTCCTGCGACGCGGGGGTCTCGTGCGATGCCGGGGACCGGCGACCCGGGAGGCGGAGCAGGAGCGGCCGGGCGGCCTCGCCGACCGCGAGCGCCATCAGCAGGTAGAGCAGCACCGCCAACCAGAGGTAGCCCGGCCAGGCCAGCCAGCGCTCGACGGACATCGGCAGCTTCCGCCCGCCGGCCAGCGCTCCCACCGCGAGCAGCGGCAGGACGACGGCGAGGACCGTCCCGGCCCGGCGCCAAGGGCCACCGGGCGCGGAGACGTCCCGCACCAGGCGCCGCCAGAGGTACCAGTGCGCGAGGGCCAGGACGGCGAGGACGGCGAGCAGGCCGAGCAGCACGAGGACGATCATCACGCGGACAGTATGGACGGCCCGCCGCCCGGCTCCCGCAGCGGGCCCCGAGGGGCTCCGAAAGGCCTGACGATGCCTCAGATTTGAGCTTTCCGCGACATCTTTTCACCCGCTCTGACCTGGCACTTTGCGTCCGCTGAGCGAACAATTGCGCGACCCTTGTTCCGATACTCGTAGGTAGAAGTTAGGTTGCACCGCATTGCGCGGGTACGTCCCCCACCCTCCGGTGCACGAGCCGAGGGTCAGCCGCGCTGGAAAGGCACAGGGCTCACCCTCCATGAGTGCGGAAACCACCACTACGGCCGGATCGCCGCCGGCCGACGCCGTCCCCCCGCAGCACGGCCAGGCCGGCCGGGGCGGTCACGGCGCACCCGGTCACGGCGCCGACGGGCACCTGAAGGCCGGGCTCAAGAACCGCCACCTGTCGATGATCGCGATCGGCGGCGTGATCGGCGCCGGCCTCTTCGTCGGCTCCGGCGCGGGCATCGCGTCCACCGGCCCCGGCATCCTGCTCTCCTACACGCTGGCCGGTGTGCTGGTCGTGCTGGTGATGCGGATGCTCGGCGAGATGGCGGCGGCCGACCCGCAGAGCGGCTCCTTCTCCGCGTACGCGGACCGGGCGCTCGGCCGCTGGGCCGGGTTCACCATCGGCTGGCTCTACTGGTTCTTCTGGGTCGTGGTGCTGGCCGTCGAGGCCACCGCCGGTGCGAAGATCCTCAACAACTGGGTGCCCGGGGTGCCGCAGTGGGGTTGGGCGCTGATCGTGATGGCGGTGCTCACCGCCACCAACCTCTTCTCGGTCGCCTCCTACGGCGAGTTCGAGTTCTGGTTCGCCGGGATCAAGGTGGTGGCGATCGCCGCCTTCCTGGTGATCGGCACCCTGGCCGCGTTCGGGCTGCTGCCCGGCACCCACGCGGTCGGCACGACGAACCTGGTCGGCCACGGCGGCTTCCTGCCGCACGGCGTGGGGGCGGTCTTCACCGGCATGCTCACCGTCGTCTTCGCCTTCATGGGCAGCGAGATCGTCACCCTGGCCGCCGGCGAGTCCGAGGACCCGGAGAAGGCGGTCAGCAAGGCCACCAACAGCGTGATCTGGCGGATCGGCGTCTTCTACCTGGGTTCCATCCTGCTCGTGGTCACCCTGCTGCCGTGGGACTCCGACGCGGTCAAGGGCAGCCCGTACGTCGCCGTGCTGGAGCACGTCGGCATCCCGGGCGCCGGCCAGGTGATGGACGTGATCGTGCTGACGGCCGTGCTCTCCTGCCTCAACTCGGGCATGTACACCGCCTCGCGGATGGCGTTCTCGCTCGGCCAGCGCGGCGACGCCCCCAAGGCCTTCGCGACCGTGAACCGGCGCGGTGTGCCGATGGTCGCGATCCTGTCCTCGGTGGTCTTCGGCTTCGTCGCCGTCTTCTTCAACTACACCTCCCCCAACACCGTCTTCTCCTTCCTGCTCAACTCCTCCGGTGCGGTCGCGCTCTTCGTCTGGCTGGTGATCTGCTTCTCCCAGCTGAAGATGCGCAAGATCATCGAGAACGAGATGCCGGAGCGCCTGACCGTCCGGATGTGGCTGTACCCCTACCTCACCTGGGCCGCCATCGGCATGATCGGGTTCGTGGTGGCGTACATGTTCACCGACGCCGACGGGCGCAAGCAGATGTACCTGTCGTTGGTCGCCGCAGCCATCGTGCTGACGGCGTCGGCCGTGGTGGGCCGCCGGCGACGGGCTGCGGCGGTGGCGCCGGCCGCCTGAGCCGGACCGCGCCGCCCGCGAACGCCGGGCCCGGAAGCCGTTGCGGAGGCTCCCGGGCCCGGTGCCGTTTTCCGGGCCCGGTGCCGTCTTCCCCGGCACTGCGCCGGTGGGCCCCGGTGCCGCAGTGACGCAGGGCCGGTGCCGCAGTGACGCAGGGCCGGTGCCGCAGGGCCGCAGGGCGCCGGCGGGGCCGTCGGCACCGGACCGTGACGGGACGGATATGACCCGCCGACGGCCAGCCCCTACCCTTTTCCCCTATGCGAGATCTTGTGGCGGGGATGGGGTACCTGGCCAAGGGCCAGAAGTGGGTGGGGCGGCACGGCCGCTGGTGGGCGTTCGGGATGATCCCCGCGCTGCTCACCCTGATCGGGTACGCGGTGGCACTGGGGTTCCTCGGCGGATGGTCGGAGGACCTCGCCACCTGGGCCACCCCGTTCGCGGACGACTGGGGCTCGCCCTGGCAGGGCCTGCTGCGCGGCGCACTCGCCCTGATCGTCTTCGGCGGCGGACTGCTGATCTCGCTGATCACCTTCACCGCCGTCACCCTGCTGGTCGGCCAGCCCTTCTACGAGTCGCTCTGCGAGAAGGTGGACGAGACCGAGGGCGGGGCGCCCACCCCGCCGGACGTGCCGCTCTGGCGCGAGCTGGTGGTCTCCGCCCGGGACAGCCTCCACGTACTGGTGCGGGTGGCCGGGTTCGGCGTCCTGCTGTTCGCCTGCGGGTTCATCCCCGTGGTCGGGCAGACCCTGGTACCGGTCGCCGGCTTCCTCGTCACCGGGTTCTTCATGGCCGTCGAGCTGACCGCGGTCGCCCTCCAGCGGCGCGGGGTGCCGCAGCGCGAGCGGATCCGGCTGCTGCGCGCCCGCCTCGGACTGACGCTCGGCTTCGGCGTCCCCCTGATCCTGGCGTTCCTGATCCCCTTCGTCACCGTTCTCGCCATGCCGGGTGCGGTGGCCGGCGCCACGCTGCTGGCCCGGGACCTGGTGCCGGTCGAGGAGGCCGCGGGCGAGGAGGAGGACGAGGACGCCCCCGCCGACGAGGCCATTCCGGACGTCCCCTCCTACCCCGCGTACGGGGAGCAGCAGCCGGTGCCCGGCAACCCGTACGCGAACGGTCCGGCCACCGGGCAAGGACCGTACGCGAGCGCTCCGCCCACCGGGCAGCACCCGTACGCGAACGCCCCGGTGGCTCCCGGGCAGAACCCGTACACGAACGCTCCGACCGCCGGACAGCACCCGTACGCGAACGCTCCGGTGACCCCCGAGCACAACCCGTACCGGGGCCACTGATCCGGTGACCGGCCGGTCACGCTGCGCCCACCCCCGGCAGGCCGGGGTGTGAGGCCTCCCACACGGCCTTTCGCATCTACTGCCGCCGATAGTGGCAGGCCACCCGCGGGGGCGGCCGGGGCGGCCGGGAGTGCCCCTGCCGGACCGGTCCGGCCCGGCCGCGGAGCCGGTCCGGACCCGGAAGAACGCAGGCGGCGGGCCGGTTGGGGCCGATCGTTCGTCGACGACGCAGGCAACTCGCCCCCTCTTTGCACAAAACGGACAAATCGCCCAGAGGCGCCCGGCTCCGGCCGGGCGCCTCGCCGTTTCCGCCGCCCCTGGCCACTACCGCGCGTAGTAGCAGGCGGCTTTGCCGCCCCCGCCGCGCTCTGCCAAGAATGGCCCGTCGCCAGGCAGCGCGGACCGGCCCCGGCCGCCGCGCAACCCGCCCGCCCCGCCCTCACCGCCGGGGTGCCATGGCCGTCCCGGACGGCATTGCGGGCCCTGCTCACCCGAGCCCCGCCCCGCGTGCCGGATGCCCCCGCGCTCCCGACACGGCCCCCGACGGAAAAGGATCGTCCGCTCCATGCAGCTCAGCCATGCCCGCCGAAACTCGCTGATCACCGGTATCACCACCCTCGTGGTGGCGAGCGCGGCCACCGCCGCCCTCGCCATCCCGCAGAGCGGCGGCAACGTCGCCGAGGCCGCCGCCCCGGTGGCCGGGGTCGCCGGCGTCTCCGTGGACGGGCAGCCGGCTGCCGAGCAGGCCCCGGCCCCGCAGGCGGCCGACGCCGCTGCAGCCGCCGCCCAGGCCCAGGCCCAGGCCGACGCCGCTGCAGCCGCCGCCCAGGCCCAGGCCGACGCCGCTGCCGCCGCCGCGCAGGCCCAGGCCGCCGCCCAGGCGCAGGCCGAGGCCGAGGCGAAGGCCCAGGCGGACGCCAAGGCCAAGGCGGACGCCGACGCCGCCGCCTCCCGCTCGCAGGAGCGCGCCAAGCTCAACGCCAAGCCGAGCTACTCCGGCAGCCCGCGCGAGATCGCCGCCCAGATCGTCCCGGCCGGCCAGCTGCAGTGCTTCAGCAACATCGTGTCCCGCGAGAGCACCTGGAACCCGCTCGCCGTCAACGCCTCCTCCGGCGCCTACGGCCTGGTCCAGGCCCTGCCCGGCTCCAAGATGGCCTCCGCCGGCTCCGACTGGCGCACCAACCCGGCCACCCAGATCAAGTGGGGCCTGAACTACATGAACTCCCGCTACGGCAGCCCCTGCGCCGCCTGGTCGTTCTGGCAGGCGCACCACTGGTACTAGGCCGACCCCGGCACCGAAGGCCCCGCGCGGAGCTCCTCCGCGCGGGGCCTTCGGCCTTCTCCGTGCGAGCCCGCTCCCCCGCCTACCGGCCCGCGCGGGACGGTGCGGGCCGCACTCGCAGGGCGTGGCGCATGGCCGGGAGGTAGCTGCGGGCGATTTCATCAGCCGGGAGCGAAGCAACCGGTTCGAGGTGCAGCACGTACCGGGCCATGATCAGGCCGCCCAGGTGGGAGGCGAACTCGCAGGCGCGCCGACGGGCGTCCGCCCCGCCGATCCGGGCGGCGATCCGGTCGATCATCTCGCGCTGGACCACCTCGCTGACCAGCACCCCGGCGGCCGGGTCCTGGGCCGCGCCGCCCAGCATGGCGCGCAGCGGGGCGGCGTTCTCCGGGTCGTCCCACACGTGCAGCAGCTGGGTCAGCACCCGCTCCGGCAGGGTCTCCACCTCGCCTTCGAGGACGAGGGCGAGGCTCTCGGCGGGGTTGGCCGCCAGCGCGAGCGCGGCGCCGAACAGGCCCTTCTTGGAGCCGAAGAAGTAGCTGACCAGGGCGAGGTCGACGCCCGCCTCGGCGGCCACCGAACGCAGCGTGACGGCCTCGTACCCCTCGGCGAGGAACCGTCGGCGCGCGACGTCGAGGATCTGGGCGCGGGTGTCGGGGCTGCCCGTCCGCCGGCCCCGGCGCGGCGATTTATTCATCACGGTTGAAATCCTAGTCGCGACGCGCCCACTCTGGCCGCACCGAGCCGGCCCGCCCGAACCTCCGGGGTGCCGGCGCCCGTTCGCCAGGGAGAGAAGGACCGTCATGACCGTCACCGAGCCCGGGACAGGCCTCGGGGCCGCCCGACCGGACGCCGCCGCCTCCGGCGGGCCGGCCGTCCGCCACAACCTGGTCCTGCTCGTCACCTGCCTCGCGCTGGCCACCGTGGTCGCCGCGATGGCCTCGCTCAACGTGGCGCTGCCCGACATCGCCCGGGAGACGCGCGGCAGCCAGACCCAGCTCTCGTGGATCATCGACGCCTACAGCCTGGTTTTCGCCGCGCTCCTGCTGCCCGCGGGGGCGCTCGGCGACCGGTTCGGCCGCCGGCGCGCGCTGCTCGTCGGCCTCGCGCTGTTCGGCGGCGGGTCCGGACTGGCCGCGCTGACCACCGACCCGACCATGCTCATCGCGCTGCGCGGCCTGCTGGGCGTGGGCGCGGCCCTGGTCATGCCGGCCACCCTCTCCACCATCACCGGCACCTTCCCGCGCGCCCAGCGGGCCCGGGCCGTCAGCGTCTGGGCCGCCGTGGCGGGCGCCAGTGCGGTGGTCGGCCTGCTCGCCTCGGGGACGCTGCTGGAGCTCTGGTCCTGGCGCTCGGTGTTCCTGCTGAACGTGCTGCTCGCGCTGGCGGCGCTCGCCGGGACGCTGCTCTTCGTGCCCGAGTCGGCCGACCCGGACGCCCCGCGACTGGACGTCACCGGCGCCCTGCTGGTCATGGCCGGCCTGGGCACGCTGGTCTACTCCGTCATCGAGGCGCCGACCCGCGGCTGGGGCGAGCCGGTGACCCTGGGCGGCATCGCCGCCGGCCTGGCCGTGCTGGCCGGCTTCGTCGCCTGGGAGCTGCGGCGCCGCCACCCGCTGCTGGACCCGAGGCTCTTCCGCAACCGCCGGTTCGCGGCCGGCTCGCTGTCGATCACGTGCCAGTTCTTCGCCTTCTTCGGCTACATCTTCGTGATCATGCAGTACCTCCAGCTGGTGCGCGGCGACACCGCTCTGGTGGCGGCGGTCAGCGTGCTGCCGATGGCCGTGACGATGGTGCCGCTCTCCCGTCTCTCCCCGCGGCTGACCGCCCGCTTCGGCGACCGCGGCCCCTGGGTGACCGGGCTGGCGCTGATCGCGGCCGCGATGGCGGCGATCGGAGGACTCGGCGCCGACAGCCCGTACTGGCTGCTCGCGGCCGCCCTGCTGCTGCTCGGCGCCGGTTCGGGGCTGGCGATGACGCCCGCGACCACGGCCATCACGGACGCGCTGCCCCGCTCGCTCCAGAACGTCGGCTCGGCGGTGAACGACCTCTCCCGCGAACTGGGCGGCGCCCTCGGCATCGCCGTCCTCGGCAGCGTCCTCAGCGCCGGCTACCGGAGCAGCCTCGACGTCACCGGCCTGCCGCCGCAGCTGGCCGACGCGGCCCGCTCCTCGTTGGCCGCCGCCGCCCGCATCGGCGGCCCGGTCGGCGAGCACGCCCGGACGGCGTTCGTCGACGGCATGCACCTCACCCTGCTCACCGGGGCGGGTGTGGCGGCGCTGGCCGGCGTCGTGGTGGCGCTTCTGCTGCGACGGCCGGACCGGCGGCCGGACGGGCAGGCGGCCGCCCACCACTGACACGCCGTCCCGGGGACCGGCCGCGGTGACCCACCGCGGCCGGTCCGCCGCGCCGGGCGGTCCGCTGGGGTCCACTCGGGTCCGCTCGGGTCCGTTCGCGTCCACTCGGGTCCGCTCAGGTGCACTGGGGTCCGCTCGGGTCCGTTCGCGTCCGCTCAGGTCCGTTCGCGTCCGCCGGGGTCCGTTCGGGCCCGATCGGGTCGGGTCCTGGCTGGTCCGGCCGTGTCCGGACGAGCCAGGACCCAGGCGGCCCGGGTCGCGTCGGATCCGGGCCTGTCGTGGATGCGACCGGCATGACGAGTGAAGATATCGCGCACGCTCGTACGATTTGACGGGTATTGATCATACTTACGGAGTGTCAGGCCTTTGCCACCTCCCGCATCCGCTCCTTACGCTCCGGCCTCATGCCCTCACCTCTGATCAGCGTCGTAATCCCCGCCTACGACCAGCAGAAACAGCTGCCGGAGTGCCTGGACTCGCTGCTCGCCCAGTCCTTCCGCGACTTCGAGGTCGTCGTGGTCGCGGACCGCTCCCCCGACTCCCCGGCCGGGCTGGCCGACGCCTACGCGGCCCGGCACCCGCAGGTGTCGGCGCTCCACCTGGACGCCGCCGTCGGCGTGGGTGTCAGCCGCAACGCGGGGGCCGCCCGGGCCAAGGGCGAGTACCTGCTCTTCCTGGACGCCGACCACCTGCTGCCCCGGGACGCCCTCCAGGCCCTGGCCGACCGGCTGGCGCAGACCGGGCCGGTGGACGTCCTGCTCTTCGGGCACACCCGGCGGCACGGCGGGCGTGACTGGCCGGGCGGCGCGGAGACGCTCCTGGCCGAGGCCGGACCGGAGGTGTTCGGGCCGCTGGACCACCCCGAGCTGGTCGGCGCACCGGCGCTGGCCTGGGACCGGCTGTTCCGCCGGGAGCACTGGCAGCACCGTGGGCTGTCCTTCCCCGACGGCCGGTACGAGGAGATCCCGCCGGTCCACGCGGCGATGCTGACCGCCGGACGGGTCGCCGTACTGCCGCGCGCCTGCGTCCAGCTGCGCCGGCGGGAGACCGTCCACCCCACCGGCTCGCCGGGCAGCAGCCAGTTCGACATCTTCGAGCAGTACGAGCGGACCTTCGCGCTGCTGGAGGAGGTGCCCGCCCCGGACGCCGTCCGGGACGCGCTCTTCGTCCGGATGATCCGGCACTACCTCTTTGTCTTCGACCTCGCCGGGTGCGTGTCGCGCGCCGAGCGCCCGCAGTTCTTCCACCGCGCCGCCGACCACCACCGCCGCTTCCTGCCGGCCGGGCACCGGCGGCCCGCCGGCCGCGAGGGCGTGAAGTTCTCCCTGTTGGCCGGCGGCGCCTACCCGGCGTTCGAGATGGCCAAGCTCTCCCACATCGCCAAGGGCACCCTCACCGGTGCGTCGCGACGGCGGGCCTCGGTCTGAGGCCGTCGGGCCCGTCCTCGGACTCCCGCCCGGCGGCGGTCCGGCGACGGGCCCTACGCGTGGGCCGTGCCGCCGCCGGCGGCCATCGCGGCGGCGATCCGGCCGGCGGTCGCGGCCCCCGCCTCGGCGGACAGCGGCGGCAGGACGTCCATCCAGAGCGGCAGGGTGGAGCCGCGCAGCTGCATCATGCCCGCGGGCCGGGCGATCAGCCAGAGGTGCAGGTGCGCGGCGCCGTCGCCCCAGCGGTTCACGTGCACGCGGCCGATGCCGCCGAGCGAGAGCAGGGCCGCCTCCACCCTCTGCAGCATCGGGCCCAGCTCGGCGGCGCGCCCGGGCGGCAGGTCGAGCAGGTCGTGGTGGGCGCGCGGCTGGAGCAGGACGACGGCGGGCAGGCCGGAGGGCTCGTCGGTGCTGCTCAGCCGCCAGTGCTCGTCCGTCCAGAGGAAGTCCTCGTCCGGGCGGGCGCACTGCTTGCAGCTCTCCGGTCCCTCCTCGCCCTGGCGGGGCGGCTCGGGCAGCTCGGGCGCGACCAGCGCCTTGACCCTGAGCTCGCCCTCGTACGGGAAGATGTCCCAGGACGGGGCGCCGTCGACGGGGAAGGGCAGGGGCTCACCGATCGGCAGGCCGGCCAGGTACGCGTCGGGCCCGTCGGCCCGGTTCTCGTTGATCATGACAGTCGAGGGTGTCAGATGACACCCCGTCGGCGGAACCCCGGGGTTTCCGCGCCCCGGGCCGCGACCCGGCTGGGATGATCGGCGGCGGTACGCCAGCCCGCCCAACCCCGGGAGGACCACCGTGAGCCGACCGTCCGCCACCCCAGGCGCCGACCTCGCCCGGGAGCTGGCCGCCACGCTGCGCGGCGAGGTCCGCTTCGGCGCCGCCGAGCGCACCGTCTACAGCCACGACGCGTCCAACTACCGGCATCTGCCGCTCGGCGTGGTCAAGCCGGCCGACCTGGACGACGTGCGCACCGCGCTCGCGCTCTGCCGCCAGTACCGCGTCCCGGTGGTGCCGCGCGGGGCGGGGACCAGCATCGGCGGGCAGGCGATCGGCCCGGGCGCCGTCGTCCTGGACTTCCGGCGCCACCTGGGCGCGGTGCTCGGGGTGGACCGGGAGCGGCGCACCGCCCGGGTCGAACCCGGCGCCGTACTGGACGACCTCCAGCGGGCCGCCCGCCCGTACGGGCTGCGGTTCGGCCCGGACCCCTCCACCCACAGCCGGTGCACGCTCGGCGGCATGATCGGCAACGACTCGTGCGGCGCCCACTCGGTGGCCTGGGGGCGGACCGCCGACAACGTCGAATCGCTGGACCTGCTGCTCGCCGACGGCACCGAGCTGACCGTCGGCGGCCCGCTCGGGCCCGAAGGGCGCGCCGAGCTGCTCGGCCGACCCGGCCGGCCCGGCCGACTCCTCCGCGAACTGCACGAGTTCACCGAACGACACCTCGCCCTGATCCGTCAGGGCATGCCGGACCTGCCGCGTCGCACCTCCGGCTACCCGCTCGACGCACTGCTGCCCGAGCGCGGGTTCGACCTTGCCCGGGCGCTCACCGGCACCGAGGGCACCTGCGCACTGCTGCTCGGCGCGACCGTGCGGCTGGTCGAGGACCCGCCGGCCCGCGCCCTGGTGGTGGCCGGCTACCCCGACGAGACCGCCGCCGCCGACGCCGTCCCCGCACTGCTGCCGCTGCGCCCGCTGACCGTCGAGGGGATGGCCGCCGACCTGATCGCCGCGCTGCTCGCCGCCGGGCCCCGCCCGCCCGCACTGAACCGCTTGCCCGCGGGCGCCTGCTGGCTCTTCCTGGAGGTCGGTGGCGCCACCGCGCTGGAGGCCTACCAGGCCGCCCGAGGGCTCGCGGACGCGGTGCGCCGCGAGCCCTCGGCCGCCGTCTCCCTGGTCACCGACGCGGACGAGCAGCGCCAGCTCTGGGGGGTGCGCGAGGCCGGCGCCGGGATCGTCACCCGGCTGCCCGGCGGCGGCGAGGCCTGGCCCGGCTGGGAGGACTCGGCCGTCCCCCCGGAACGCCTCGGCGACTACCTGCGCGACCTGCGGGCCCTGCTGCGCCGGCACAGCCTGCACGGCGTCCCGTACGGGCACTTCGGCGAGGGCTGCGTCCACCTGCGGATCGACTTCCCGCTCACCGAGCCCCAAGGGGTTCTGGTCTTCCGGGAGTTCATGGAGCAGGCGGCCGATCTCGCGGTCTCGTACGGGGGTTCGCTCTCCGGCGAGCACGGGGACGGACAGGCCCGGGCCGAACTCCTTCCGCGCATGTACCGGCCGGAGATCATCGACCTGTTCCGCGGGTTCAAGCAGATCTGGGATCCGGAGAACCTGCTCAACCCGGGCTCCCTCGTCGACCCCCGTCCGCTCGACTCCGACCTGCGCCACGCCGGACCGGTACGCGAGCTGCCGCTCGCCCTCCCCTACGAGCAGGACGACGGCAGCCTCGCCAAGGCCGTGCGCCGCTGCGTCGGCGTGGCCAAGTGCGTGGACCCGAACACCGGGGTGATGTGCCCGAGTTACATGGCCACCGGAGAGGAGCGGCACTCCACCCGCGGCCGTGCCCGGCTGCTCGCCGAGATGCTGCGCGGCGGGGCGATCCCGGACGGCTGGCGCTCGCCGGAGGTCCGGGAGGCACTGGACCTGTGCCTCGGCTGCAAGGGCTGCGCGAGCGACTGCCCGGTCCACGTCGACATGGCCACCTACCGGGCCGAGTTCCTGTACCAGCACTACCGGCACCGGCCCCGGCCCGTCCCCCACTACTCGATGGGCTGGCTGCCGCTCTGGCTGCGGGCCGTCGCCCTCGCCCCCGGCGCGGCCAACCTGGTCGCCCGCTCCCCCGCGGCCGGCCTGCTGAAGAGGCTCGGCGGGGTGGACCCGCGCCGGGTGATCCCGGTGTTCCCGCCCGAGACCTTCACCCGCTGGTACCGCCGCCACCGCGCCGCCCACCCGGCCCCGGCGGGCGCGCGACCCGTCCTGCTCTGGCCGGACACCTTCTCCGACCACCTCCAGCCCAACGTGCTGCGCGCCGCCGTCGAGGTGCTGGAACACCTGGGCTTCGACGTCCGGCTGCCGTCCGGCCCGGTCTGCTGCGGCCTCACCTGGTACTCGACCGGCCAGCTCGGCACCGCCCGGCGGGTGATGCGCCGCAGCCTGCGCACGCTGGCCGCCACCGGCCTGCCCGCGGACACGCCGGTGGTCGGCATGGACCCGAGCTGCACCGCCACCCTGCGCGAGGACCTGCCCCGCCTGCTCGGGTCCGACGGCCGCCCGCTCGCCGAACGGACCCGCACCTTCGCCGAGTTCGTCGACGAGTACGCGCCGGAGGCCGAACTCCCCCGGGCTCCGGTCGACGCGATCACCCAGACCCACTGCCACCAGCACGCCGTGCTCGGCACCGCCGCCGACCGCCGGGTCGAGGCCCGGATGGGCCTGCGCAACCGGGTACTGGACTCCGGCTGCTGCGGCCTGGCCGGCAACTTCGGCTTCGAGCGGGGGCACTTCGAGGTCTCGGAGTCGATCGCCGAACGCGTCCTGCTCCCGGAGGTCCGGTCCGCCGACCCGTCCACGGTGATCCTGGCCGACGGCTTCAGCTGCCGCACCCAGATCTCCCAACTCGCCGGGGGCCGGCAGTCCCTGCACCTGGCGGAGCTGATGCAGCAGGCACTGCACCGGAGTCACTGACGGAACGGACGCGTTGCCCCGACACCCTTTCCCCCGGGGAACCAGTGGAGTTGAATAACCGTCACCTGTTCCGGAGCGCGAGGCCGAACGGCGTTGAGGGGGTTGCGGGGATGCTGGTGGAGGGAATGACGGCGCTGGCGGCGGCCGGAGGCGCGGGGATCGTCCAGGCGGCGGGGACGGACGTCTGGACCGCCCTGCGGGAACGCGTGGCCCGGCTGCTTGGCCGCGGCCGCCCGGAGGGCGAACGGGCCGTCCTGGAACGCCTCGACCGGACGCAGGAGGCCCTGGCGGCCGCCGCGCCCGGCGAGCTGGACCAGGTGTCCGGCCGACAGGCGGCCTCCTGGCAGACCCGGCTGGAGGACTTCCTGGACGAACTCGCCCCGGAGGAACAGGCGCAGGCCGCCGGACAGCTCCGCGCGCTGCTCGACGAGGCGGCCGCCCCCGAGGCGGCGGCCTCCGTCCGGGCCGAGAACAGCGGTGTGACCGCCGGCCGGGACATCGGCAACCACGGCGGCGCCATCGGCCGCGACTTCGCCGGCCCGGTCACCATCGGCACGCCCGACCGCCCTACCCCGCCGGGAGCGGCCCCGCGCTGACCGCTCCCGGGGCTCGTCCCGGCCCCGCCGCCCCGCACGGCGGCGTGTACAGCCAGCGCGACCTCCTCAACTCGGGCGGTGTGGTGGCGGAGTCCGTCCGCGACGTCCACCTCCACGACCACCGGACCGCCCCCGCCTCCACCGCCGTCGCCTGGCCGGTCCAGGTCGGCACCCTCCCGGCGCTCGCCGACTGCTTCCGCCACCGGCCTGCCGTCGACGGCGCACTCGCCCTCCCCGGCGGACCCGCCCCGAACGGTACGGCCCCGAGCGGTACGGCCGGTGTGCACGGTGCAACCGGCCCCGGCACGCACGGTGCAACCGGCACGGCCGACCGTCACGGCGCACCCGGCACGGTCGCCCGTCACGGCGCACCCGGCACGCTCCGGTCGGTGGTGCTCAGCGGCCCGGCCGGCACCGGGAAGACCCAGGCCGCCGCCCACCACGCCCAACTCGCCCTCCGAACGGGCGCGGTGGACCTGGTGGTGTGGGCAGCCGCGGACAGCGCCGCGTCGATCCGGCACGCCTACGCGACGGCCGCCGACCGGCTGGGCCTCGGGGGCGGGCCGGCGACGGCGGAGCACCTGCTGTCCTGGCTGAACACCACCGGCCGCCGCTGGCTGATCGTGCTCGACGGCCTGGCCGACCCCGCCGACCTGCCAGGCCTCTGGCCCGCCCCGAGTGCCACCGGCCGGGTCGTCGTCACCACCCGCCGGACGGACCAGGAGCTGCGCACCAGCCGGCGTCGGCTGGTCCGGGTCGGGTCCTTCACTCCCGAGGAGGCCGCCGGCCACCTGGCGGACCTGCTGGCCGTACACGACCTGGCCCTGCCCGAAGGGGAGTTGGCCGCACTCACGGCCGGATCCGGCAACCTCCCCGCCGACCTGGCACGGACCGCCGCCCGGATCGTCGCCGGCGCCGGGGCCGGGGCCGGGCTCCACCCGCGCCGGGGAACCGTCGGCTCCGGCCGGCCCGGCGACTGCGACCTGTGCCGGCTCCCGCCCGAGAACGCCACCGTCGCCCTCCTCCACGCCCCCGAGGACTCCCTCTGGGCGCACTGGGCCGAGGCCGTCCTGCGCCGGGCCGGCCTGCACGTCGTCCCGGCAGCGGCCGAACAGACGCTCACCCTGCTCTCCCCCGCGTTCCTGCGCGAGTGCCCGACGCCGGGCGGCCGGTCTCCGGGCTCACCCGACGTCCTCGGGCCGCCCGGCGTCCTCGTGCCGCCCGACGGCGGACCCGTCGCGGGCCCCGGCCGGGCCGTTGCCGTCCGGATCGAGCCGGTGCCCGTCGACGGCCCGGTGACCGACCTCGTCGGACTCGGCCCCGAGGAGGCCGCGACGGCGCTGCTCGCCGCGCTGGGCATCGCCGGCCGGGCGCCCGACCTGACGGGCCTGCGTCACCCCGGCTCCGTCCCCGCCCACTTCAAGGTGCCGCCCCGCCATCCGTCCTTCACCGGCCGCCAGGCGGTGCTGGAGCACCTGCACCGGCAGCTCGGCGCCGGGGTGGCAGCCGTCCTGCCCACCTCGCAGACCCTCTACGGACTCGGCGGGATCGGCAAGACCCAGCTCGCCCTGGAGTACGCCCACCGCTACCGGGCGGAGTACGACCTGGTCTGGTGGATCGACGCCGAGCAGACCGAGTCGGTGGCCCTCGCCCTGGCCGGACTCGCCCGGCGGCTCGGCCTGCCCGTCGGCGACTCGGTCGCCGAGGGCGCCGAGGCCGCCCGGGAGGCGCTGGGCCGCGGCATCCCGTCCACGCACTGGCTGCTGGTCTTCGACAACGCCGACGAACCGGCCGACCTGCGGCCGTACTTCCCCGACGGGCCGGGCCGGATCCTGGTCACCTCCCGCAACCTCGGCTGGACCAGGGCCGCCAGCGCGCTGGAGGTCGACGTCTTCACCCGCCGGGAGAGCACCGAACACCTGCGCCGCCGGGTCCGCGCGCTCCCGGCCGACGACGCCGACGCGGTGGCCGAGGCCCTCGGCGACCTGCCGCTGGCCGTCGAGGTCGCCGCGGCCTGGCTGGACGCCACCGCCATGCCCGTCACCACCTACCTCGCCCGGCTCCGGCACGCGCTGTCCGCCGAGGGGGCCTTCGACTACCCGCGGTCGGTGGCCGCCGCCTGGGGCGTCTCGATCGGCCGGCTGCGCGTGCAGTCGCCGGCCGCCGCCCGGCTCCTGCAACTCTGTGCCTACTTCGCACCCGAGCCGATCTCGAGCCGGCTGCTCTACAGCGACCGGATGGTCGAGGCCCTCGCCGAGTCCGACCCCGCGGTGGAGGACGCCTTCGCGGTCGCCGCCGCCGTCCGCGCCCTCGGCCGCTACTCGCTCGCCCGGGTGGACCCCGAGGCGGGCGGACTCCAACTGCACCGGCTGGTCCAGGCCGTGGTGCGGGACTCAGTGACCGGGATCGACGCGCAGCTCGAGACCAAGCACCGGGTGCACCGCGTCCTCACCGGCGCCCGGCCCCTCGTCGGCGACACCGACGACCCCGCCAACTGGCCCGCCTTCGAGGAGATCTGGCCGCACCTCTACCCGTCCCAGGCGCACGTCTGCGACGAGTCGGAAACCCGCACCCTGCTGATCGACCGCGTCCGCTACCTGTGGAAGCGCGGCGAGATGGCGCAGGCCCTGGACCTCGGGCGGTCACTGGAGGAGCTCTGGGTCGAGAAGCTCGGCGAGGACGACCGGCAGACCCTGCTGCTGCGCTTCCAACTGGCCAACGTACTGCGCACGCAGGGACGTTACGCCGCGGCGCTGGCCCTCGACGAAGCCACCCTGGAGCGCCAGCGGTCCGTACTCGGCGAGCACCACCCGGACACCCTGATGACGGCCGGCTCGCTCGGCGCCGACCGGCGGGCCCTCGGCCGGTTCCAGGCCGCGCTCGACCTCGACCGCGAAGTCCTCGACCGGTTCCGCGGGTTGTTCGGCGACGACAACCCGCGCACGCTCTCCATGGTCAACAACCTGGCGATCGACCACCGGCTGGTCGGCGACAGCGAGGCCGCCCGCGAACTCGACCGGGAGACGCTGGACCTGCGCACCGCCGTCCTCGGGCCGCGTCACCCGTACACCCTCTCCACCAAGACCTGCCTCGCCCGCGACCTGCACGAACTCGGCGACTCCGAAGGCGCGATCACGCTCCTGCGGGAGGTCATGGCCGATCTCGAAGGCGTCCTGGAGCCCGACCTCCCCGAGCACCTGCGCAACGCCACCCTGCTGGGCGCCGTGCTGCGCCGGACCGGGCGGCTGGCGGAGGCCCGCCGGGTCACCGACGCGGCGTTCGAGCGTTACCACGAGCGCTACGGCTTCGACGCACCCGACGGCCTGGTGTGCTCGCTCGGCCGGGCCACCGACCACAGCGCCGCCGGCGACCACGAGGCCGCCCACCGCCTCACCGCGCGCGTCCACGCCGCCTACCGGCGGATGTTCGGCGACGAGCACCCGTTCACCCTGGCCTGCGCCAACAACCTCGCCGTCTACCTGCGCCGCGCCGGGGACGGCGGCGCGGCCGCCCGGGAGGGGCGCGCCACGGTGGACGCCCTCACCCGGGCGGTCGGGCCGGACCACCCGTTCACCCTGTGCGCGACCGCCAACCTCGCCAACGCCCTGGCCGACGAAGGCCGTTACGGCGAAGCCGGCCGGCTCCACCGCCAGGCCGTCGACGGGCTGGCCGGCCGCCTCGGGCCGGACCACCCCGACGCCCTCGCCTGCGCGGCCGACCTGGCGCTCACCCACCTCAGGAGCGCCGACGACCCGGCCGCCGCCGAGCTGCAACGGCGCGCCACCGCGGACCTCGCGCGCCGCCTCGGCGAGGACCACCCGGAGACCCTCGCGGCCCGTGCACTGCGGCCCCTCGACCGTGTACTGGAGACCCAGCCGATCTGAGGGCGGGGCCGGCGCAGCGGTGGGCACCTCTCGGCGCTCGGCACGCCTCAGCAATCGGCACGCCTCAGCGCTTGACCGCCACGCCCCCGTACATCGCGATGTCCTGGTCGCGGACCGGGGCGGCGTCCGCGTCGGGCCGCCAGCGGTGGACCAGTGTGACCCCCGGGTCGAGGAGCTCGTAGCCGTCGAAGAAGGCGAGCGTCTCCTGCCGGTCGCGGATCTGCAGCGGGATGCCCCGCGCGTTGTACTCGCGGCCGACACCGCCGACGCCCACCGGGTCGGTGTCACCGGTGAAGACGGTCAGGGCCAGGAAGCTGCCCGGGGCCAGCTCGTCCATGAAGCGGCGCACGATGCCCTGCGGGTCGTCCTCGTCGAGGACGAAGTGGACGATCGCGATCAGCGAGAGCGCCACCGGCTGCGAGAGGTCCAGCACCTCGCGCAGCTCCGGTGCGCCGAGGATGGCGTCGGGGTCGCGCAGGTCGGCGTCGACGTAGCAGGTCCGGCCCTCCTCCGTGCTCGACATCAGGGCCCGCGCATGGGTCAGCACGATCGGGTCGTTGTCGACGTAGGCGACTCTCGCCTCGGGGGCGATGCCCTGCGCGATCTCGTGCACGTTGGGTGAGGTCGGGATGCCGGTGCCGATGTCCAGGAACTGGCGTACCCCGTGCTCCTCCACCAGGTTGCGGACCACCCGCTGCATGAAGGTCCGGGTGGTGCGCATCGAGACCGGCAGCGCCGGCCACGCCTGCACGGAGGCGTGGGCCGCCGTCCGGTCCGGCTGGAAGTTGGTCTTGCCGCCGATGAGGTAGTCGTAGACCCTGGCCGAGTGCGGCACGTCCATCCGCAGATCCACCGTGGGCCAGCGTTCCTCCCGCGTGTTCCGTGACACCCAGCCCATGTTCGGCATGCGTCGCCCCTCCCAGGTCGCCCGTCGCGCCGGCGCCGGCCGCCCCGGTGGCAGGCCTGGTGCGTCGTCGTGCGCATGGTAACGGTGACTGCTGAACAGGGCTTGCCAGTTCCCGCGTTGAGGGAATCGCCGCGTGGCCGGCCGACGCCGACACGCGCGCCGCACGAACCGCTGACACCGGGCTCCCCCGACCGCCAGAATGACGGCATGACGCTGACCACCGCCGAGGCGGACAAGATCCTCGCCGACCACTTCGCCCCCTGGGTCCGGTCGCTCGGCCTCTCGGTGACCGAGACCGGCCCGCGGCACGCCGTGCTGCGGCTTCCGTGGTCCGGGGAACTCGCCCGCGAAGGAGGGGGGTTGTCCGGCCAGGCGATGATGGCCGCCGCCGACACCGCGAGTGTCGTGGCGGTGTCGGCGGCGCTGGGTGGCTTCGGGCCGATGACCACCGTCCAGCAGTCGACCAGCTTCCAGCGTGCCGTCACCGGCCGGGATGTCCTGGTGCACGCCCGGGTCACCAAGCTGGGGCGGCGGATCGCCTTCCTCGACATCACCCTGACCGCCGAGGGCGAGGACGAGCCCGCCGCCCATGCCACCACCGTGTACGCGCTGGCCGGTTGAGCCGGGACGCCGGTCCGGTCCGGTGCCGTGCCGTGCCGTGCCGGTTGAGGATCGGCGCCAGCGCCGGTTGAACCCCGGTGCCGGCGCCGCTCGGACCCCGGCGCCGGCCGAGCCGCGGTGCCGGTCAGACGCCCTGCGGCTGCTGCACCTCCGTCGACCTCGGCTCCTCCTCCGCGCAGACCGCCGAGACGAACTCCGCCAGCCGGGCCTGCGGAAGCCCGCGGGCGATGTCGGCCTCGCTGATCATCCCGACGAGCTCGTGCTCCGGGTGGTTGATCACCGGCAGCCGGCGCACCCGGTACTGCTCCATCACCCGCAGCACCTGCTCGGCGTCCTCGTCCGCCTCCACGGTCATCGGCCGCCCCTCGGCCAGTTCGCCGGCGGTGACCGCCGCCGGGTCGCGGCCCTCGGCGACGCACTTCAGCACGATGTCCCGGTCGGTGACGATGCCCAGCAGCTTCTGCCGCTCACCGCAGATGGGCAGCGCCCCGACGCCTCGTTCCTTCATGATCCGGGCTGCCGTGGCGAGCGTCTCGTGCTCGCGGATGCACTCCGCGCCCGGGTGCATGATGTCGCTGGCTCTGGTCATGATCGGCCTCCTGATGTGCCTGCCCCTGCCACTCCTGCCGGCTTCGGCCGCCGCTTACCGGGTCCCGCTTACTCCATCCTGGTCCGCCCCCACTGGCCCCGCCACCGGGCTCGGGGCCGGTGGCGGGGCCAGGGCCTCGGGGGCAGTCCTCGGGGCCGGTCCTCCTACGACGGCTCCGGACGGCCCCCGTTCGGCGGCAGGTCCGGCGGCGGGTCCAGCGGCGAGTGCTCCAGCAGCTCCTCCAGTGGCGGCAGTTCGAGCTGCTCGACGGCCGGCAGCCGCGGCTCCTCCGCCGCCGGGCCGACCACTCCGGCGTCGTCGCCCTCCCCCTTCCGCACCGACTGCCGGTGCACCTCGCCAGCGCTGTCCAGGAACCGCAACAGCTCGACCGGGAAGGGCAGCACCAGCGTCGAGTTCTTCTCCGCCGCCACCTCCACCACGGTCTGCAGCAACCGCAGTTGGAGCGCCGCCGGGGTCGAGCTCATCACCGCCGCCGCCTCCGAGAGCCGGGCCGACGCCTGGAACTCGCCGTCCGCCGTAATGATCCTCGCCCGGCGCTCCCGCTCGGCCTCCGCCTGCCGGGACATCGACCGCTTCATCGACTCCGGCAGGGCGACGTCCTTGATCTCCACCCGGTCGATCTCGATGCCCCAGCCGAGCGCCGGGCTGTCGATCATCAACTCCAGGCCCTGGTTGATCGGTTCGCGGTTGGCCAGCAGGTCGTCCAGCTCGCTCTTGCCGATGATCGACCGCAGGGAGGTCTGCGCGACCTGCGAGATCGCGAAGTTGTAGTCCTGCACGTTGACGGTGGCCTTCACCGGGTCCTCGACCCGGAAGTACACCACCGCGTCCACCCGCACGGTCACGTTGTCACGGGTGATGCCCTCCTGCGCGGGGATCGGCATGGTCACGATCTGCACGTTCACCTTGCGCAGCCGGTCGGCCACCGGCATGAGCATCACCAGCCCCGGGTCCCGCACCTCCTCGCGCACCCGGCCGAAGCGGAACACCACCCCGCGTTGGAACTGCTGCACGACCCGCAGGCTCAGCCCGGCCACGACGGCCGCCAGCACCATGACCCCGACAATGATCCCCACAACCAGATCGACGACCATCACGGCCTCCTCGCGCGCACCAGCGAGTTCCGGCCGTCGCCGTCCCGGCCGGGCCGGGGGCCGCCGGAGCAGCTGATTCCACGCTACGCCTGCGCGGGCGCCGCCGGAACGCGCGGACTCCGCAACCGCGGCCGCCGATGCCCGCAGCGGCCCCCGGAGCGGTCCTAGGATCGACCCATGCCGCAGCCCGCCGCAGCCCACGGCCCCGCCACGGACCCCGACGACCCGCGCCACCCCGCCGCGGCCGCCGCCCGGGCCGACGGGCTCGCCGCCCTCGACCGGGTGGTCACCGGCTGCCGGGCCTGCCCCCGGCTGGTCGAGTGGCGTGAGGAGACCGCCCGCACGAAGCGCCGCGCCTACCTCGGCTGGGACTACTGGGCGCGCCCGATCCCCGGCTTCGGCCCGCCCGACGCCCCGCTCGTCCTGGTCGGCCTCGCCCCCGCCGCCCACGGCGCCAACCGCACCGGCCGGATCTTCACCGGCGACCCCTCCGGCGACCTGCTCTACGCCGCGCTGTACCGGCTCGGGCTGGCCAACCGCCCGGAGTCCGTCCGGTACGGCGACGGGCTGGCCCTGGACGGCGTCCGGATCACCGACCCCGTCCGCTGCGCGCCGCCCGACAACAAGCCCACCACCGCCGAACGCGACACCTGCCGCCCGTGGATCGTCCGCGAGCTGGAGCTGATGCGGCCCACCGTCCGGACCGTGGTCGCGCTCGGCGGCTTCGCCTGGCAGGCGCTGCTGCCCGCGGTCGAGGCCGCCGGCTGGCTGCTCCCACGGCCCCGGCCCGCCTTCGGCCACGGCGCCCACGTCACCCTGCCGGCCCGCGACGGCGGCCCGCCGCTGGAGCTGTACGGGTGCTACCACGTGAGCCCGCGCAACACGAACACCGGCCGGCTCACCACCCCGATGCTGCGCGACCTGCTCCGCACCGCCGCCCGGGCGGCGGGTCTCGCACCGAGCGGGGAACCGGGCGGGGCAACCGGCGGGGAACCAGGCGGCGAATCGGGCGGGGAGCCGACCGGGCAGGAGTAGCCCGCCCCGGCGGCCGGACGTTCCTCAGCCGAAACGCGCCAGCTTCCGCCCCGCCGCGCGCTCCCAGGTCGGTCGAAGCTCCCGCCGCGCCGCCGCGCCCGCCGCCAGCTCGCGCTCGTACAGCACGCCGTACCCGAACGGCTCGCCGGACCCGTCCGCGTTCTCCCGCAGCGCGGCCGCCGCCACGACCGCGTCCTGGTGCTCGCCGAGGACGTCCTGCACGGCCTTCATCCGCTCGACGTACCGTTCCGCCGCCTCCCCCGCCACCGGCACCGCCGTCTCCCCGGCATACCGGGCCCGCTTGGCCGCCTTCCGCGCCTCGTGGAGTGCCTCGTCCCGCGCGGCGCCGTCACTCGCGGCGCCGTCCCGCTCGGGGGCCAGCGCGCGCCGCACCCGCTTCGCCGTCCGCCGCTGCTCCCGTGCCGCGATCCGGGCCAGCTCCGGCCCGGCCCGCCGTGCCGCCCGTCCGCGCAGGGGCGGGTCGGCGAGCAGCACGGCCAGCCCGTCCGCCAGGGCGCGCCGACGCGGGCTGTCGAGCGCGGCCACGATCTCCGGCCAGACCCGCAGGTACTCCGCCCGCGCCCAGAGCTCCAGCGCCCCCGCCACCCGCTCCGGGCCGCAGGCCGCCGGCAGCTCCCGCGCCCGCCCCACCAGCCGCTCGCCGAGCACCTCCCGGTCCCGCGCCCGCCCGAGTGCGGCCGCCAGCCAGCGCAGTTCGGCCACCAGTTCCTCGGTGACCCCGACCTCGAACAGCCTCCGGTAGGTGCGCAGCGCACTCCGCAGCCGTCGGCAGGCCACCCGCATCCGGTGCACGGCGTCGGGTTCGTCCGCCCGCACCGCGTCGTCCAGCCCGGCCAGGACGGCGGCCTGCGCACCGATCCGGTCCAGCACCACAGCGCCGACCGTGCTCTCACCTGCACCCATCCGCGCGCACACCCCCTCTTCGGGGTCCGAGGGTCGCGCCATCGGCGTCCCGCCGTCCGGGCGGCGCGTCCGGGCCCGCCCGGGGAACGCCTTCCAGGCTAGCCCGCCTCGCCGTCCCGGGCCCTGAGCACCGGGCGTTCGGCGGGCCAAACCCCTCGTCGTCGGTGAGCACGACATCGGAAACAGCTGCGTACAACCACAGGCGTACGGCCCCGGTCGGATCCGCCAGCCGGGCCTCGGCCCATGGCCGGACGCGCATCGTGGCGGACGGCGACGGCGGACAAGGTGGACCGGCCGCTCAATCGTCAAGGCAGGATCGTTTCATGACGACCCGTCACCACCGCGTACGCCCCGCTCCGGCCGACCCTGGCCGCGCCCACCGGCCCGCACCCCGTCGGCAAGCACCACCGCGCTGCACCTCACCGACCCCCGGCGCCCCGACGGCTGGGCGCCCACCGCCCGCCCCCGCGAGCTGATGGTCCAGCTCTGGTCCCCGGCCGCCTGCGCCCGCGGACGTCCTCGGGCGCCATGGACCGGGACCGTGGACCGGGACCGCCGAGCAGATCCGTCCGGAGACCGACTTCCCCGGCGTCACCCCGGGCCGGCCGGGCCGGCCGCTCGCCCACGCCCGCCGGGGCGCCCCCGCCGACAACACCGCCTGCCAACCGGTCGTCCTCTAGTCACCCGGCTCCCGGGGGACCGGAGCTTCGGCACCGTCCTGGGCGAGGGGCTCGCCTCGCGCGGCCACGTCGTCGCCGCGATCGACCACACCCTCGACGCCGGCGAGGTCGCGTTTCCGGACGAGCGGCTCGACGTCCGCAACTCCCCCGCCGCCACGCCATGGCCGACACCCGCCTCGTCCTCGGCCGCCGCACCGACCTCGTGGCCGGCGCCGACCGCGAACTGCTCGACCACGCCGACGGGCGCCCGCTGCCGGGCGGCATCGGCGCGGCCCTGGACCTCACCTCCGCCGGCTTGTTCGGCCACTCCATGGGCGGCGCCACCATCGTCCGGACCCTCCCCGACGACCCGCGCGTCCGCGCTGGGGCCACCCTGGACGGCCCGGTCTTCGGCACCGCGACCGACGGCGTCGACCGCCCCTGCTGTTCATGGGCGCCGACGACGTGCACCCGGAGCGCGACGCCATGTGGGACGCCCTCTGGCCCCGGCTCGGCTCGTGGCGCCGACAGGTTGCGCTCGCCCGCTCCGGCCATCTCGCCGTCAGCGACTGCTTTCCCGCTGCCGCAGGCCCAGCGCGTGGCGGCCCGGCCCGCCGACCGCCTGGAACACTTCCTCGGCACCGGCACCGGCACCGGCACCGACACCGACGGCCGTGCCGTCGCCGCGCAGCGGGCGTACCTGACCGCCTTCTTCGACCTCCGGCGCCCGCCACCGCCCGACCGCACTCTTCGACGGCCCGTCGGCCCGCTTCCCCGAGGTGCTCCTCCGCCGCTGAGCCGGGCACGCCCGCGCTACGGCCGCAGCTGGACCGCCAGGGACATCGTGTAACCGACCAGCGCGGCGAAGAAGCAGACCGCCGTCACGTAGCGCGGGGTGAAGGGCAGGCCCGCCAGGGCGGGGTACAGCAGGACGGCCAGGCCGGCGGCGAGGTCGGCGGCGTAGAGGGCCCGGGGCGGGACGAGGCCGGTGGTGTGGGAGGCCCAGCCGGTGGCGATCAGGAAGCTGGTGAGCAGGATGAAGCCGGAGAGCAGGCCGGAGCCGATGCTGGAGAGGGTGGCGTGCGGTTCGGGCGGGATCTCGCCCTCGGGTACTGCAGGGCGCAGACGGTGGGCGACGGCGAGGCCGGTGACGGCGACCGCGATCGCTCCGACGGCGCTGAGCAGGGGCACGGGGTTCATCGGCGGCTCCGGTGGGTGGGGTGGCCGAGTGCCGCGGTGAGCGCGGCCGGGACGAGGGCGGTGAGGAGCAGGACGGCCGTCCAGGTGGCCGGGTCGAGGGCGGGCACGGACGGACCGGCTGCGGGTGGCGGCGGCGCGGCGACGACGGTGACGGCCACGGTGGGTGACGGGCCGGGGGGCGGGGCCGCCCACGGCACGGCCGGGGGTTCGGGCCGGGCCCCGGACGGGCCTCCGGGTGTTTCGGCGGGCTTCGCCGTCCGGGGCACCGGTGGTGCGGGTGCGGCCGTGGTCCGCGGCGGCACCGGCCGGGCCGGCGACGGGACGGTCACCGGCGGTGCGTCAACCGTCCGGGGTACGGCCGCCGGCGAGGGCGGGACCGTGGTCGCCAGCGGAGCCGAGGCCGGTGCCGAGGGCGTGGCCGGAGCCGACGGCGCGGCCGTCGGACAGTGCGGCACGTGCGGCACGTGCGGCACGTGCGGAAGGTGCGGCAAGTCCGGCAGCACCGGCGGCGGGTGCAGCGTCGGCGGCACGGGCGGCACGGGCGGCGCGGGCGGCCGGACGGTCGGCGGAGCCGGTACCGCCGGCAACAGCAGAGTCGGAGCCAGAGTCGGAATCGGAATCAGCGGCGGTGTCGGAATCGGTGTCACCAGGCCCGTGGCAAGCACGGTGGCCGTGGCCGTGGCATGGTCCATCGCCCGATTGTCGGACCGCTCCCGCCGCCGACGGCAGCCCCTGACGGCCCGTCGGGCCCCCGCGCCTCCGCAAACCCATCCCGCCGGTGAACTCCGCACCGCTCCGCCACGAACGAACGGCCGCCGCCGGGCCATCTGTTCCCCCGGAGCCGGACCGGTCCCGGACGCACCCTCGTGCCGGATGTAAACGCCGTGACATACTCCGGGACGTGACGACTTCCACCCCAGCGACGAGGGCCCTGCGGGCCGCGGTGTTCACCGCGCTCGCCGTGCCGTTGTCCGCGCTGGGCCAGGTCGTCATCACCGGTCGCCCGCTGCCGCTGAACCTGGTGGCCGCCGCGACCGTCGTCGTCTTCCTGGTGGCGGCCGCGGTGGCCGGCGGGGAGCGGCGGCTGCTGCACATCTCGGCCGTGATGGTCCCGGTCGAGCTGCTGCTCAACACGACCTTCAACCTGGGCCAGGCCGGCTGTGGTCCGGTGCTCGGCGCGGGCCACAGTCCCACCCGCGGCATGAACCTGCTGGTGTGCGGCGGCGGCTCGGTGGACGGGTCGTTGTTCTCCGGACCGTTGGGGCACGCCGGGCCGGTCGCGCCGGCGGCGACCCAGCTGCTGGTGCTGCTGGTCCACCTGCTGATGGCCCTGGCCGCCGCCGCCTGGCTGCGGTTGGGCGACGCCGCCCTGTCGGGTCTGGCCCGGGCACTGCGGGCGCTGCGCCAGTCGGTGGCGGCCCCGCTGCGGGCGCTGGTCCTGCTGCTGGCCCCGGCGCTGGTCCGCCCGGTGCTGCGGGTACCGCTGCCGGCCCCGGACCGTCCGCGGCCGCGCCGCGAGGACGTGGTGCTCAGCCCGGCGCCCCGGCGCGGTCCGCCGGCTCCCGCGCCTGCCTGCTGACGACCGGCTTCCATCCCCCCGCCGACCGACGGCGTCCGAAGGCCCGCCCCCGCAGGCAGTGCGCACAACTCCCGCGTTCACCGACAGAGCCCCCTCGTACCCGCGCACGCGCCGGCGCCCCGCGCCGCCGCCGCGCCGAGGCGGGCACCCCCGCGCGCAGCTGCGCGCCGCGTACAGGAGTTGACCCACCGTGGCCCAGTCCCACAACACCAAGCCCACCCGCAAGCAGGCCGAGCGGATCAGCGCCCGCGAACGGATCCAGGAGGCCCAGCGCCTGGAGCAGCTGGCCGCCAAGCGCCGGCAGCGGATCGTGATCGCCGTCTCGGTCGTCGCCGTGCTCGCCCTGGCGGGCGGGACGACACTGGCGATCACCGCGGCGGACGACGACAAGTCGTCCTCCGCGTCCTCCGAGGCGGCCGAGCCGACCGCGCTGGTCGTGCCGGCCAACGCCGGCGGCCCGAACGGCACGGTGATCACCTACGGCAAGGCGGACGCCGCGCACACCCTCCAGGTGTTCGAGGACTTCCGCTGCCCGGTCTGCAAGAACTTCGAGGCGGCCAACGGCGACGCCGTCAAGAAGCTGGCGGACGACGGCACGGTCAAGGTGGAGTACCACCTGGCCGCGTTCCTGGACAAGAACCTCGGCGGCCGGGGCTCGCGCACCGCGCTCGCCGCCGTCGGGGCCGCGCTCAACGAGGGCGTGGACAAGTTCAAGCAGTACCACGACGTGCTGTACGCCAACCAGCCGGACGAGCGCGAGGACGGCTTCGGCAACGTCAACCACCTGCTGGACCTGGCCGACAAGGTCCCGGGCCTGAAGACGGACGCCTTCGTCAAGGCGGTCAACGAGCGCACCTACGCGCCGTGGGCGGCGAAGGTCGCGGACGCGTTCAACGACAGCGGGGTGACGGGCACGCCGACGGTGAAGATGGACGGCAAGCCGATCACCCTGTTCAGCGGGAACCGCGCGGTGACGCCGGAGCAGTTCACCACCCAGGTGAAGCAGGCCGCGGGCTTGCAGTGAGCACCACCGGCCCGGCCGAAGTCCCGGCCGGGCCGGCCCTTCCCACCCACCGGAGTGCTCTGCCGTGACCGCCCCGACCGCCGTGAACCCCGTGAACCCCTCCCGTCCCGCCGCCCCCGACGCCGCCCCGCCGGGCGGTGCCCCCGTCGGCGCGGGCCGGGTGTTCTCCCTGTTCGTCCTCCTCGCCGCGCTGATCGGGCTGGCCGCCTCGGCCGTCCTGACCTTCGACAAGCTCCGCATCCTGGAAGACCCGTCGTACATCCCCAGTTGCAACCTCAATCCGGTGATCAGCTGCGGTTCGGTGATGCGCACCGAGCAGGCGGAGGTCCTCGGCTTCCCGAACCCGTTGCTCGGGCTGGCCGCGTTCGGCGCGCTGGCCGCGATCGGCGCCGGGCTGCTGGCCGGTGCCGCGTACCGGCGCTGGTTCTGGCTGGGCCTTCAGGCGGGGACCGTGGTCGGGGTCGTCTTCGTGCACTGGCTGATCGACCAGGCGCTGTACGAGATCGGCGCTCTCTGCCCGTACTGCATCGTGGTCTGGGCGACGGTGGTGCTGCTGTGCTGGTACACGACGCTGCACAACCTGCGGACCGGCGTGATCCCGGCCGGGCCGCGGTTGCAGGTGGTCGTGCGTGAGGCCGCCCGCTACCACTGGGCGCTGCCCGTGCTGTGGGCGGCGGTGATCGCGATGCTGGTCCTCAACCGGTTCTGGTACTACTGGTCCACCCTGCTCTGACCGGTCGCCACTTCCCGTGCCGGGCACCGCCGTGCCCGGCAGGGAGTCACCGCAGGAGTCCTGGAGCACGATCACCGGCACGGAGGCCGGGAAAGAAGTCGGTGACGCAGAGGTTCTTCCCGTCGACGCCCACCGCCACCCCGCTCGGGCCGTCGGGGACGGGGACGGTGCGCACCACCGCCGGGGCGGGGCTCAGCCGAAGACGGCCCGGCGGAAGGCGTTGCGCAGGTCGGTGAGCGGCTGGAAGTCGCGGTCGTAGTGGACCTTGTTGGTCAGCAGCAGCGCCCAGCGGCCGAGCCGGCGGGAGACCCAGATGCCGGTTCCGGTGAAGCCGTAGTGGACGAAGGTGCCCTCGGCCGGGTCGGTGCCGGCGGCGCACAGCCAGGAGAGGCCGCGGGCGGGCACCAGCCCGCCGGTCTGTTCGCGCAGTGATTCGGCGATCCAGCCGCCGCCCCAGGGCAGTACGGCCGGCGGATCGAGCAGCGCGGCGAGGAACCGTTCGAGGTCGCGGGCGGTGGAGAAGGCACCGGCGTTGCCGGAGACGCCGCCGAGGAGCCGGGCCGAGGGGTCGTGGACGACACCCCGCAGCGCGGCACCGGCCGTCTCCTCGTACTCGGTGGGCGCGGTGCGGGCCGTCGCGGCGGGGCCGAGCGGGCCGTACCGGGTGTCGGTCATACCGAGCGGCCGCCAGACCTGCCGCTCGGCGAGGACGTCGAGCGGGGCGCCGGCCAGCGACTCGACCAGGTGGCCTAGGAGCACGGCGGCCCGGTCGGTGTACTCGACAGCGGTGCCGGGCGGCCGGTACAGCGGGGCGGCGAGCACGCCGGCCAGGATCGCCGCGCGGTCGCGCCCGTAGAGTTCGGCGAACCGGGTGCGCAGCGGCATCCCCGCCGTGTGGGTGAGTAGTTGACGTGCCGTCACCCGGCCGGCCGGGTGTCCGGCGGCGGCCGGCCAGTAGTCGCCGAGGGGTCGGTCGAGCGGGAGGCCGCCGGCCTGCCAGAGCGCGCCGGCGCAGGGCCAGAGCGCGACGATCTTGGTGATGCTGGCCAGGTCGAAGACGGTGCCGGTGCCCATCTCCGACCGCGCGTAGGGGCCTTGGCCGAGGACTCCGGTGGCGCCGCCGCCGATCCGGCCGCCGGCGTCGCCGACCGACCAGACCGCGCCGGAGCCGACCGCGCGCAGTCCGTCCGCGACCAGCCGCTCCAACTCCCCGCCCGCGGCGGCCAGTGTGGGGAGCGGGGCGGGCGTCGGGAGGGGGTGCGGTGGCGTGGTCGCCGGTGCCGTCTCGTCCATGGCCTGCTCCCGCCCCCGCGGCCGCCCCTCGGCCGGTCCGCGGGGAGCCTACCCAGCGGGCGCCCGGTCAGACGGCGGGCGCGCCGCCGAAGTCCTTGCCGAGGCAGATGCTCTGCGGGTGGTCGCGGTAGATGCCGAACTTCCGGATCGGCTGGTACCCCTCGGAGCCGTAGAGGGCGACCGCCTCGGGCTGCTCGGTGCCGGTCTCCAGGATGAACCTGGTCCGCCCGGCCTCGGCGGCGGTCTGCTCCAGCCGGCGCAGCACCGCGCGGGCGAGGCCCCGGCCGCGGGCGGCCGGGACGACGAACATCCGCTTCAGTTCGGCGTCGCCGTCCCGCACGTCGTCCGGGCCGGCCTGCTTGGCCCGCCAGCCGCCGCAGGCGACCGGCTCGTCGGCGAGGTAGGCGATCAGGAAGAGGCCGGCCGGCGGCTCGAAGTCGTCCGGGTGCAGCACGGTGAGGTCGCCGTCGCCGTAGCGGCGGACGTACTCCTCCTGCACCTCGGCGGACAGGCGTTGCGCGTCCGGGTGGGCGTAGCCGGTGACGCGGATCTCTATGGTGTCGCCCTTGCCGTCCTGCTGGACGGCCGTCGCGGTGCTGCTCTCCATGGTCGAAGAGCCTACGGCCTGCGGTCAGCGGGCCTCGAACCGGGCGACCAGCTCGTCCTTGCCGAACATCCGGGCGGTGTCGACGGCGGACGGGGTCCCGGCCCCGGGGTCGGCGCCGCCGTCCAGCAGCACGGTGAGCACGTCCTCGGCGCCCTTGAAGACGGCGCCGGCCAGCGGGGTCTGGCCCCGGTCGTTGGCCCGGTTCGGGTCGGCACCGCGCTCCAGGAGGACGGTGACGGTGGCGGCGTGCCCGTGGTAGGCGGCGAGCATCAGCAGGGTGTCGCCGCGGTCGTTGGTGAGGTCGGCGGGCGCGCCGGCGTCGACGTAGGCGGCGAGGGTGTCGGAGTCCCCGGCGCGGGCGGCGTCGAAGAGCTTCGCGGCGAGTGCGATCACCTCGGCGTCGGGGGCGTCGGCGTTCTGCTGGCTGGCGGCGTCGGTCATGGCGGGCCTCTCTGGCTGTTTCCGGGTGCCCTCCGGGGGCGCCCGGCGGTCGGGGCCCCGCGGTCGGGTGACCCGCGGGGGTGGTCGCGCCCGTCGCACCGTAACGGCCGGAACGGGCGTGATCCAGCCGGTGTCCGGATTCCGGATGACCAGCGGGCCCGTTTCGCGCAGGCGCCGGGACCGTTGCGCCCGGGCGGCGGGCCGGTTTCGCGCGGGCGGCGGGCCGGTTTCGCGCGGGCCGTGGGCCGGGATTCCGCCGCACGGGACGCACGCGGGAAGGTTGCGCATCCGTTCGGGCGAACTTCCCGGTGCCCCCGGAAGTCTCCCGCCCCCGCACCGGGAATGCCTCGCCGCGCCGGAAGGAGGCGGCGGACCGGCCCGCCCGGGGCGGTTCGCATACCTCCACCCGGCATCCCGGGCGGTAATGCCCGGGAAAACCACCCATTTGCACCGTTCCATCATCTATTACTTTTTGTCACGATTGGGGCACTTTCCGTGACACCGTCCCTGTCCCCCTCCCCGAGGAGCAGAACGTGATCCTCTCGATTTCCGGCATCGTCCTGTTCGGCACCATCGCCTTTCTCTTCTTCCGCCGGGACGGACTAAAGGTCTCCCACGCGATCGTCTGCGCCCTCCTCGGCTTCTACATCGCCGGCTCCTCGATCGCCCCCAGCATCACCGCGGGCGGCGCGAGCCTGGCGAGCCTCCTCGGCGGCATCAAGTTCTAGCGCCCGCCGTCTCCCCTGACGGCAGGCCCCGGGCCCGGGCGCGGATCCCACCGCCCCCGGGCCCCGTCGTACCGCCCGCCGGTCCAAAACCCTCCGCACCCCTCCGCAACCCGACCGTCCCACTCGCCCGGGGAGTCAAGGAATGCCGCTCAACCGCCACCTCAGAAAGGGCCGCGACCTGGCCCGCACGGCCGGCGACCACGCCTCCGACATGTTCGCGCCGCTCACCGTCATCGGGCGCGGGCTGCGCCACCACGCCGGCTGGGCGAAGGGCCGCTGGCAGGCCACCCCGAAGGAACGGCGCGGGCCGACGGTCTTCCTGGTCGCCGCGATGCTGCTCGGCATCTACCTGCTGCCGCACGGCCTGCTCTTCGCCCTGGTGGCGCTCATGGCCAGCTCCGCCTGGGTCGGCCGGGCCCCCAAGGCACCGCCGTCCCCGCCCGAGCCGGACGTGGCCGACATCAAGCTCTCCGCCCTCTACGCGGCACTCACCCCGTACCTGGCGGGACCGGACGACCTCCACCCGCTCTACCACCACGAGCGCGGCTACAAGGACGCCTTCCGCGCCTGGGAGTTCGACGGCGAGGGCCGGCTCTCCCGGCTGGAGCTGGACTACCCGGCGTACTTCACCGACACCGAGCCCGCCGCCCGGGCCCGGATCGAGCAGGTCGTCCAGGGCAAGGCGGGCCGGGCCCGGGAGTACCGCTTCGACTGGGACGAGGAGTCCAACAAACTGCGGATCGCCACGCTGGCCCCGCTGCCGACGGACATCGCGGCACAGCGCTTCGTCGCCGCCCCCGGCGAGATCGTGCTCGGCTTCACCGACGAGGACGGCAGCGCCCGCACCATCCCGGTCGGCCAGGGCGGGGCGACCGTCCAGCAGCCGCCGGTGGTCTGGCGCACCGGCCCGCGTTCCGCCGAGCCGCACCTGCTGGCGCTCGGCGTGACCGGCTACGGCACCTCCAGCCTGATCCGCTCGATCGCGCTCCAGGCGCTCCCCTTCGGCGATCTGGTGGTGATCGACGGCGCGGGCACCGGCGAGCACGCCTGCCTGGTCAACCGGCCCGGTGTGCACACGGTGGAGACCAGCCTGCACGGCGCGCTGGCCGCGCTGGAGTGGGCCGCCCAGGAGACCGAGCGCCGGCTGACGGCGCTGAACGCCGCCCGGCACGCCGGATCGGCGCCGCCCGAGGACGTCACCCGGCCGCTCTGGCTGCTGCTCGACCACCCGACCGAGCTGAGCGAGCTGGCCCACGCCGAGGGCCGCCCGGACCCGCAGGACCTGCTGGAGCTGCCGCTGCGGCACGGCCGCGCCGCCAGGGTCACCGTGGTGATCGCCGACGACGTGGAGGCCCGTGACCGGATCACCCCGACCGTCCGGGCGACCACCCGGGCCCGGGTGCTGCTCGGCCCGGCCGGCCCCGAGGAGGGCCACGCCGCCCTCGGCGCGCCGCTGGACATCGTGCCCGCCGCGCACGCCCCCGCCGGACGCGGCTACGCCCGGATCGGCAACGGCACACCCGTCCGGCTCCAGGTGCCGGCCACCGTCGACCCGCTGGACGAGGAGGCGCCCGCCCAGCTGCGGGACGCGGTGATCTCCCTGCTGCCGCACCGGGACACCCGGACGGAGGCGGCCGCACCGGTGGACGTGCCGCCCCGCCCGGAGGGCCCGCCCCCGGCGCTGCCGGCCGATCCCGGCGCCCTGACGGCCGTCGACCTGGGCAAGGAGCACGCCCCCCTCCGCTTCCGCCCGCTCGCCTGATCGGGCGGCCCGGCACGGGGGCGGCGCCCCGCGCGGAAGGCCGTCCCGGTACGCTCGTCCTGGAAAGGCCGACCGATCACCAGATGTGAAATAGGTGACACCTGGGGTGATATCAGCGGCCAGATGTGACAAATCGGGCGCCGATGGGTACAAACAGGGGCGGCACGACAGACGACGCATGTCCCGGGACGGGAATCTTCGTCGGAAGCCGAGCGTTGACCGAACGACGAAGAACAGCGACCACTAGTCCTGTGGGCCATAAGCCCGGGAGGCACGATTCATGAGCGAGCGAGCTCTCCGCGGCACGCGACTCGGGGCCACTAGCTACGAGACCGACCGTGGTATCGATCTGGCTCCCCGCCAGACCGTCGAGTACGCATGTCAGAACGGACACCGATTCGAGGTTCCTTTCTCGGTCGAGGCGGAGATCCCGTCCGCCTGGGAATGCCGCTTCTGCGGCCAGGAAGCCGTACTTCTCGACGGTGACGAGCCGGAGGAGAAGAAGACCAAGCCCACGCGCACCCATTGGGACATGCTGATGGAGCGCCGGACGCGCGAGGAGCTGGAGGAGGTGCTGGCCGAGCGGCTGGCCGTGCTCCGCTCCGGAGGGATGAACCTCGCGGTACACCCGCGGGACACCCGCAAGAGCGCCTGACCCGGCCCCCGTCACCCGGCGGGAGCACGCGAAAAGGGACCCTGGCCACCAGGGTCCCTTTCGCGTTGCCCGGACCGGTTCGCCGGTGCCTTTCGCGTTGCCCGGACCGTCTGCTCGGACTGTCCGGGTGACCGGCTGACCCGGGCCACCGACCGCTCCCGGTCACTGCACCGGCTCCGGGGGCGCGTCCGAAGCGTACGGACCCGGCCCCGGAGCCCCGCGGTCAGCCGTTGATCGGCGGACGGTAGGTGGTGTCGGGCTCCTGCGGGCCGGCGCCCGGCTCGACCACCTCGCCCTGGATCACCTTGCCGTCCGGGCGGTGGATCCGCAGCTGCTCCTGCAGCCGCATCGCGTCCGCGAACGGGTCGGCACCGACGGCGGAGGTGCTGCGCAGCGCCTTCCGGGCGAAGCGGCGTCCGGCCGCCCGCCAGAGCGCCCGGGTCGGCGGGAAGAGCAGGGTGAGCGCCAGGGCGTCCGAGAGGAAGCCCGGCACGATCAGCAGCAGACCGGCCAGCACGGTGAGGCTGGTGCCGGTCTGCGGCTGCTGCGGCTTGAGGTCCCGGCTCTGGTCGATCGCCGCCGACAGCGCCTTCAGCCCGGCCCGCTTGATCAGCCAGCCGCCGATCAGCACGCCGGCCAGGAGGAGCAGCACCACGGTCAGGCCGCCCAGCCACGAGCCCACCTGGACCAGCAGCCAGATCTCCAGCACCAGCCAGGCGGTGATCAGCAGCGGCACGACCCGCCGGAGCTTTCCGCGCGGGGCCGGACGGGCGGGGGCGTCTTGCTGGGTCACGGTACGAATCCACTCCATGCGGTGCTCTGCGCGCCGCACGGGAGGTCCGGGCCGGCTACGGCACCACCTGGTCCAACGATCCGCCGGCTGCGCGTGTTCCGGCGGCCGGCCCGCCCCGGGCCGCGCGAAGGGCCCGGGCCGGAGGGGTCGGGCCGGGCCGGAGGGATCAGGCGGACTCGGAGCCGGTCGGAGGTGCCACCCGCCGACGGCGGCCGGCCAGCAGCGCCGCGCCGCAGGCCAGCAGGCCGCCGACGGCCAGCGTCCACTCGGGCACGGCGCCCACGCGGTCGGCCACCGTGGTGCCGTCGCGCAGCGGGACCACGGCGGACAGCTGGGCCGCGGTCAGCTCCTCGGTCTGCTGCTGCACCGTGCCGTCGGGGGCGATGACGGCGCTGATGCCGCTGGTGGCGGCGATCAGTACGGCCCGGCCGTGCTCCACGGCGCGCAGCCGGGACATCGCGAGCTGCTGCTCGGGCTGGCCGGTCTTCGCGTAGGTGGCATTGTTGGTCTGGACGACCAGCACCCGGGCGCCCTGGTCCACGGTGTCGCGGACGATCTCGTCGTACGCCACCTCGAAGCAGATGACGTCGCCGATCCTGGCCGGGCCGAGCTGCATGACGCCGTTGTGGTCGCCGGGGTAGAAGTCGCGGGCCACCCGCTGGAGCCGGGTGATCACCTTCATCAGCTGGTCGCGGAACGGCACGTACTCGCCGAACGGCACCGGGTGCTGCTTGGTGTAGGAGGCGCCCGGGCCGGTCTTCGGGTCCCAGACGATGCCCTCGTTCTGGACGTGCTGCTCGTCCGGGCCGTCGACCAGGGTGCCGACCAGGGTGGGCACGCCGACCGAGCGGACGGCCTCGTCGATGCGCTGGTAGGCGAGCGGGTCGCTGAACGGGTCGAGGTCGGAGGAGTTCTCCGGCCAGATCACGATGTCCGGCTTCTCGGCCTTTCCGGCCTTGATGTCGGCGGCGAGCTTCTCGGTGGCGGCGGCGTGGTTGTTGAGGACCATCATCGGACGGCCGAGGAAGTCCATGCCGGGGTTGGGCACGTTGCCCTGGATCAGGGCGACCTTGACGGTGTCGGCCGCGGCGGTGGGCACCGGGACCAGGTAGCCGGCCAGCAGGGCGGCGACGGCGCCGAGCGCCGCCAGCGCGGCGGTCTTCGGCGCCCGGCGGGGGCCGCGCGTCCGCAGCGCCGCCCAGCCGAGCAGGGCGCCGGAGAGGGCGACGGCGAAGGTCACCAGCGGGGCGCCGCCGAGCGCGGCGAGCGGGGTGAACGGAGTCGCGGTGTTGGCGAAGGCGAGCCGACCCCAGGGGAAGCCGCCGAGCGGCAGCCGGTCGCGGGCCCACTCCTGGGTGACCCAGAGGCAGGCCGCCCAGAGCGGCCAGCCGGGCAGCCGGGAGGTGAGCGCGAGGCCGACCCCGAGGAGGGCCAGGAAGAGTGCCTCGACGACCGAGAGGCCGATCGTGGCGTCCCAGCCGACCACCCGCAGCCAGCTCAGCAGCAGCAGGAAGAACGGCAGGCCGAACGCGAAGCCCGTCCAGGCGGCCTGCCGGGCGGTGCGGCCCAGGGTGAGCAGCGAGAACGCGGCGACGCCCACCAGCGAGAGCGGCCAGAGGTCGAACGGCGGGAAGGCGAGGGCGAGCAGGAGTCCCGCGAGCACCGCCAGCCCGGTGCGGGGCAGCCCGGCCCGGATCCTGGCGAGCACCCGCGCCCGCCGCCCGGGCGAGGACGCCTCGTCGGGTGTCTCGGGTGCGGTCCCGGACCGCTCCTGGGTGACGGGCATGGCCACCGGCGCACCATCTCTCTCGGTGCCGCCTCGCGGAGGTACGGGGACGGCTGTTCGGACGCTGTCCGAAGAAGGTACCCCGGAATGTCACCCGACCGTGAGGTCGGGTTGGCCCGGGCCGCCCCCGGTGCGCGAACGGGCGGGGCCCGGCGCGCGGTCGGACCGGGCCCGGTGCGCGGGAGGACCGGGACCGGGGCGGCGGACCGGTGCGGCGGACCGGTGCGGCGCCGGGGCGGGACCGGGGCGGCGCCGGGGCGGCTCAGCGCGCGGCGTAGCGGACCTCCCCGAGCGGCCAGTCCTCGGCGAGCCAGGCGGAGACGGTCCGGTGGAGCACGGCGTCCAGCTCGGCCCGGTCGGCGCGGACCCAGGAGCTGACCCTCGCGACGGCGGGGTCCTCCCGGTCCGGGTATATGTAGACGCAGCCGACGACGGCGTCCCCGGGGGCCTCCAGGACGGTGTAGGTGAAGCCGGAGCGCCGCTCGAAGTCGGCGGCGTGCCGGCGCAGGTCGGCGAGGTTCTGCTCCGGCGTCATGCCCTCGGCGGGCGGCCAGCTGCCGGTCCAGCCCGGGGTGGCGTGGATGTGCTCGATGCTCGACGACCAGGCCGCGAGATCGGAGGCGTTGTGCTGCTCGCCGAGGGGCTCCAGGCGGAACCCCTCGGCGGTGAGCGTGCGGGGGACGGCGAAGTCGGCGGGTACGAGGTCGGTCATGGGGATCAATCTAGGGTCCCTCTTCAAACTCCCGTCGTCCGCCCGGCAGGCAGGCGGGAGTTTGAAGACGGACCCTGGGGGGCGTGGCCCCGCCGCCTCACCCGGTTTCAGCCGGCCGGCCGGTCGTCGGCGGCGAGGTACACCGTCCGGCCGCGGACCACCGTGCGCAGGCAGACGGGGAGGGGGCGGCCCGGGGTGAGGTCGGGCAGGCCGGGGGTGCCGGAGCGCGGGTCGGTGGACCAGCCGGCCACCCGGGAGTCGGGGGCCTGGACGACCAGGTCGTCGGCGGCCCAGACCGCGTAGCTGGCGATCGCGCCGGGGACGAGGACGCCGTCCTGGTCGCGGCCGAGCGCGCGCCAGCCGCCGCGGGTGTGGGCGGTGAACGCGGCCCGGACGGAGATCCGGTGGTCCGGCGTCCGGTGGAAGGCGGCGGCCCGGACGGTGCCCCAGGGGTCGAGCGGGGTGACCGGGGCGTCCGAGCCGAAGGCGAGTGGCACTCCGGCCCGCAGCAGGGCGGCGAAGGGGTTGAGGGCGGCGGCCCGCTCGGCGCCCAGGCGCTGGACGTACATGCCGTCCGAGCCGCCCCAGGCGGCGTCGAACGCGGGCTGGACGGAGGCGGTGAGGCCCAGCTCGCCGAAGGCGGCGATCGACTTGTCGTCCAGCGCCTCGGCGTGCTCCACCCGGTGGCGCAGCGCCCGGACCCGGTCGGCGCCGACCCGCTCCCCCGCCGCCCGGACGCCGTCCAGCACCGCGGCGATCGCGGCGTCGCCGATGGCGTGGAAGCCGGCCTGGAGCCCGGCCTCGGTGCAGGCGGCCACGTGGTCGGCGACCTGTCCGGCGCTCAGGTAGGAGGTGCCGGTGTGGTCGGCGTCGGCGTAGGAGGCGTGCAGGCAGGCGGTGTGCGAGCCGAGCGCGCCGTCGACGAAGAGGTCTCCGCCGGCGCCCGCCGCGCCCAGCCGCCGGGCGGTCTCGACTCCTCCCAACTCGCCCCAGTAGCCGAAGACTTCGGGGCCCTCACCCTCGGCGGCGAGGGCGAGCAGGGCGGTCAGGTCGGCCTCGGAGGAGATCTCCGGGCCGGCGCACTCGTGCAGCGAGCCGATGCCGAGCTCGGCGGCCCGGGCCAGGGTGGCGCGCTGGGCGCGGCGGCGCTGCCCGGGGGTGAGGCGGGCCAGTGCGGTCTGCCGGACGGCGTGGTGGGCGTCCCGGGTGAGCGGGCCGTCGGCGTCGTGGCCGGGCCGCCCGGCGAGGCCGGGGGTGAGGGCGCGCAGCGCGGAGGTGGCGAGCGCGGAGTGCACGTCGGTGCGGGACAGGTAGACGGCGGCGCCCCCGGCCGCCGCGTCCAGCTCGGCGAGGGTCGGCGGGCGGCCCTCGGGCCAGCCGGTCTCGTCCCAGCCGTGGCCGAGGAGCACGCCGCCGGGCTCGTCGGCGGCCGCCGCGGCGGAGGCGACGAAGGCCGCGACGGCGGCCAGGGCGGCGGCGAGCGAGGGGCTGCCGGTGAGGTCGAGTCCGGTGAGCGCCAACCCGGTGGAGGTGGCGTGCACGTGCGCGTCGACGAACGCGGGGGTGACCAGCGCGCCGTCCAGCTCGACGATCTCGTCGGCGATGTCGGCGTACGCCCCGGCGGCGCCGTCGCTGCCGACCCAGGCGACGTGCTCGCCCTCGACGAGCATCGCGGTGGCGAACGGGTCGGCGGGGCTGTAGACGGCGCCGCCGCGCAGCAGGACGGTCCGTGGGGTGCGTTCGGTCATGGGCCTTAGTCTGCACCCCTCCGGGCCTGCTCAGAGCTTCGGGGGCCGCGCCTCGTACGGGGTGGAGAGCACGACGGTGGTGCGGGTGGAGACGCCGGCCGCGCTGCGGATCCGGGCCAGCAGGTCCTCCAGGTCGCCGGGGGCTCCGACGCGGACCTTGAGGATGTAGTTCTCGTCCCCGGCGACGCTGTGGCAGGCCTCGATCTCGGGCAGCCCGGCGAGCCGCTCGGGGGTGTCGTCCGGGGCGCTCGGGTCGAAGGGCTTGACCGAGATGAACGCGGTCAGCGCCAGGTCGACGGAGTCCGGGTCGATGATCGCGGTGTAGCCGCGGATCACCCCGCGCTGCTCCAGGCGCCGCACCCGCTGGTGCACCGCCGAGGTGGACAGGCCGGTCGCCTTGCCCAGGTCCGTGTAGCTCATCCGGCCGTCCTCCAGGAGCAGCTGAACGATGCGTTGGTCGAGATCCTCCACAAGGCGCAAACCTACCCCTTCGGGGGCGCGGGCAGGTGCCACGGCGGGAGCGCGGGGTGGCACGGGCGGTGGTGCGGGGTGCCGGGCGGGCACATGCCGGGCGAATGTGGCGAAGGACACACCCGGTGCATCACAGTGCGCCGAGCCGCAGGGTTATGAGTCCGCGTCGCAGGGAAGTGCTGGTTGTGGCCCCGGGCGACCACGCCGGGCCCGATCCGAGGGGGATCACCATGCGTGCAACCGACCCGCGTTCGCCGGGCGCCGACGACACCCACGATATGACCGACCGCGACGGTCTCGCGGTCCCGAACGGCCTCGCGCCGGGGGTGGACCCGGGAGAGGCCGACACCTGGGAGATCTTCCGGGTGCACTGCCCCGAGTGCCGCCGCCCGATCGCCCTCGTGGGCGACGAGGAGCGGCTGCCGCAGCACGCGGTGCTGCCGACCGCGTGGCACCCCTTCTCCCCCGCGCTCTGCCCGGGCTCGGGCGCGCCGACGGACGACCTGGCCGAGGTGGAGCCCTCCGAGGACGCCGAGGCGGACGGCCTGGAGGCGCTGCTGGCGCTGCCGACCGAACTCGACTGGCGCACCCAGCCGTTCTCGCACGCGGTGGCGCACCGCCCGGTCCGGGTGACGGCCGTCGCCCCGCTGATCCCGCAGCAGCGTCGCCGGCTCGCCCGGCACTGACGGCGCGCGGCTCCCCCGACCCGCAGGGTTCCCACCACTCCCGCAAACCGTGGCGCCCGCCGGGTGCCTGACCGCTCGTCAGACGGCGGTCGGTCCCGGCGGGACATGCCTCCGGGCGTCACTCCGCACCCTGGAGTGACGCCCGGAGGCGGTTCGGGGGGCCGCCGAGGAGCGGCCCGGGGGCCGTCAGCCCTGGGTCAGGTGGCGGCCGATCACCAGTCGCTGGATCTGGTTGGTGCCCTCGACGATCTGCAGCACCTTGGCCTCGCGCATGTAGCGCTCGGCCGGGAAGTCCTGGGTGTAGCCGTAGCCGCCGAGCACCTGCACCGCGTCGGTGGTCACCCGCATCACCGTGTCGGTGCAGAACAGCTTGGCCATCGCCGCCTCCTTGGAGAACGGCAGGCCGGCGTCGCGCAGCCGCGCGGCGGACAGGTAGAGCGCGCGCCCGGCCTCGATCTGGGTGGCCATGTCGGCGAGCATGAAGGACAGGCCCTGGAACTCGGCGATCGGCCGGCCGAACTGGCGGCGGGTGCGCGCGTAGTCGACCGCGAGGTCGAGCGCGGCCTGGGCGACGCCGACGGCGCAGGCGGCGATGCCGAGGCGGCCGGAGTCCAGCGCGGCGAGCGCGATCTGGAAGCCCTGGCCCTCGGCGCCGATCAGCCGCTCACGGGCCACCCGCGCGCCGTCGAAGTGCAGCTGGGCCGTCGGCGAGGACTTCATGCCCATCTTCTGCTCCGGCGGGGCCGCCGAGAGGCCGGGAACGGTGCCGGGGACCAGCAGGCAGCTGATGCCGCGCGGGCCCGGCTCGCCGGTGCGCACCAGGGCGCTGTAGAAGTCGGCTTGCCCGCCGTGGGTGATCCACGCCTTGGTGCCGCTGACCACGTAGTCCTCGCCGTCCAGGTCGGCGCGGGTGCGCAGCGCGGCGGCGTCGGAGCCGGACTGCGGCTCGGAGAGGCAGTAGGCGCCGAGCTGCTCGCCGGAGAGCATTCCGGGCAGCCAGGCGGCGCGCTGCTCCTCGGTGCCGAAGGTCGCCAGGGCGTGGCAGGAGAGCGTGTGCACGCTGACGCCGAGGCCGACGGCCAGCCAGCCGGACGCCAGCTCCTCCAGGACCTGGAGGTACACCTCGTAGGGCTGGTCGCCGCCGCCGTACTTCTCGTCGTACGGGAGGGAGAGCAGGCCGGCCTCGCCGAGGGTGCGGAACACGTCACGCGGGAAGTGCCCGGCGGCCTCGTCCTCCGCCGCGCGCGGCTGGAGCTCGCGCTGGACCAGGTCCCGGGTGAGGCTCAGCAGCTCACGGGCCTCCTCGGTGGGCAGCTGGCGGTCCACGGCTTTCGCAGGGGAGGGGGTCATGGCGGCTGGTCGCCTCCTCGTTCGGGCGACGGGCTCTGCTGTGGCGGGCCCGACGCGGGTGTGGCAGGTCGGCCCGACCGGTACCGGATTACGGTGAACGGCCGTTCACATGCGTGGCGAAGTGAGTATGCCCGATCCCGGCGCCGCCGTCACGACCAGCGGAACATCACTGTCCGTATCGGCGCACGGGCCGCCGTAGGGTAGCCGATGTGGCTGCTTCCGAATCCTTCGAAACCCGTCCCGGCACCCGGCCGGGAACGCCCGCGGCGGGCCGGAACGCCCCGGCGGCGGACCTGGGCGCGCTCGCGGCCGAGCTGCGCGGGCTGGCGCCGTCCTGCGGGCCGGTGCGGCTGGTCGCGGTGGACGGGCACGCGGGCTCCGGCAAGACCACCTTCGCGGGCCGGCTCGGCGCCGCACTCGGGGGCGCGCCGGTGGTGCACCTGGACGACCTCGCCACCCACGCCGAGCCGTTCGGCTGGGCGGGACGGCTGCGCACGCAGGTACTGGAGCCGCTGGCGGCCGGGCGGGACGCCGCGTACGAGGTGTACGACTGGACGCTGCGCCGGTTCGCCTCGACGGCGGCGGTGCCGCTCGCGCCGGTGGTCCTGGTGGAGGGGGTCGGCGCCGGGCGGCGTGCGGTGCGGCCGTGGCTGGCCCGGCTGGTGTGGATGGAACTGTCGGCCGAGGACGCCCGGCGGCGCGGCGAGGAGCGGGACGGGCCGGCACTGGCGGAGTTCTGGGAGGGCTGGGCGCAGGCCGAATCGGCACATTTCGCCGACGACCCGAGCCGCCCGCACGCCGGGACGACGGTCGACGGGGTGACCGGGCGGATCTCGCCCGGTCACCCTCGGTGAACCTTCAACAAGCCCTTGACCTGCGGTATCGCCAGAACATAGGTTCTCCTCAGTTGCCGCGGTCACCGAGCGTGCAACTCCCAGACGCGGCACTCCCGACTTGTTCCCCCGTGAGCCGGGGGTGCCGCCCCCCTTCCGGCCCGGACCCCGCTCCGAGCCTCCCCGGCCTCCGGGCCGACACCGCGCCGGGTGCCGGCCCGACACCGCCCCGACCGCAGGTCCGGACACCGCCCCGGCTGCCGGTTCGAGCCCGTCCGACCCGTGCGGGCGCCCAACGACCGCTCCCCCGGTCGCATTTGACTGCGCGCGGCACCCTTCCGGATCAGCGCCACGCCGGTACGATTCCAGGCAGGCGCATATGCGCCCCGGGGCATCGACCACCGGCCGGCACTCCGCACACGACCCGCCGGCCGAGCCCCGAGGCACACCGCGGGGGGCGTGAGTGACGACGGTGGACAGTTCCGACGGCAACAACGCGGGCGGCCCGGCTCCGAACCGGCTCGCCGACCGTGCCTGGCTGCGCGCCATGGACGCCTACACGGCGGGTGCGTACGCCCGCGCGGAGGAGGAGTTCCGTGCGGCCGTCCGGCTCGACCCGGGGATGGCCGACGCCTGGCTCGGCCTGCACGCCCTGCGCAGCGACACCTCCGGGGCGCTGCTCGCGATGTACCGCCACCAGAAACGGTTCGGCGAACAGCGCCGGCTCCACCGCCGCCCGCTCAGCTCCTGGTACTGGCTGGGCTGGTGGGTCCAGCCCGTGTTGGAGGACGCCCGGGACCTGGCCCTGGCCCACGCCTCGCACTGGCTGGACGGCCGCCATCTCGCCGAGCTGGACCAGGCGTTGGCGCACTGCCCGACGCCCGCCGAAGACCCGTCCGCGCGGTTCCTGCACGCCTGCCGCTCCTACCTGCTCAAGGACTGGGAGCAGCTGATCCGGGACACCGACCGGCTGCTGGACGACCCGCTGCTGGGCATCGAGGCCGGCCTCTTCGCCGGCATGGCACGGGTCCGGCTGGACATGTGCGCGCAGGCCCAGGCGCCGCTGGCCGCCTCGCTCGCCCGCTGCCGCTCCGAGCAGCCGCAGCGCAAGGAACTGCGGTACTGGCTGGCCCGGGCGTACGAGGGGGCGGGGCGCAGCGCCGCCGCGCTCCCGCTCTACCGCGCGGTCCACCGGGCCGACCCGGCGTTCATGGACACCGCGGCCCGGCTGGCGGCGATCGCGGCCGAGGACGGACTGGTCGACGGGCTGCTCGACGCCGTCGGCGGGGCCGGCGGCCACGGCCCGGGAGCGGCCGTGCTCGGTGAAGAGGACTTCGACGCGGCGGAGTTGGAATCGGCGGAGTTCGAGTCGGCGGAGTTGGAATCGGCGGAGCTGCCATCGGCGGGGTTCGAGTCGGCGGAGCTGGACGGGCCCGGGGCGGACGCGGCGGGGTTCGCCGCCCCCGGGTACGGCCCGGGGACGTTCGACGCGGAGGCCTTCCCCGGGGAGGCCTTCCCCGCCGAGGAGCTCCCGGGCGGGGTCGTGCCCCCCACCGCCCCCTCCCCTGCCGACGCGCCGGCCGGGGCCGCGGGGGCCGGGGCCCCGCCGGCGGCCGCGGGAGAGCGCACCGGCTCGGCCGTCCCGCCCGTCGTCCCCGCCCCCGCCCCGACCGCCGGGGCCGCTCCGGCGCCCGCCCTGGGCGAGGCGCTCCCCCGGCTCGCGAGCCCCTCGGCGCCCGCCGAACCGGTGGGCAGTGAAAGGGAGCTGGACGAGGCTCTGGCCGAACTCGCCCGGATGGTCGGCCTGGAGCCGGTGAAGCGGCAGGTCCGGGCGCTCTCCGCGCAGCTGCGGATGTCCCGGCTGCGGGCGGCGCAGGGCCTTCCGGTCCAGCCGCCCAAACGGCACTTCGTCTTCTCCGGCCCCTCCGGCACCGGCAAGACCACCGTGGCACGCATCCTCGGCCGGGTCTTCCACGCCCTCGGCCTGCTCTCCGGCGACCACCTGGTCGAGGCCCAGAGAGCCGACCTGGTGGGCGAGTTCCTCGGCCAGACGGCGGTCAAGGCGAACGAGCTGATCGACTCCGCGCTGGACGGCGTGCTCTTCATCGACGAGGCGTACAGCCTCTCCAACTCCGGCTACAGCAAGGGTGACGCGTACGGGGACGAGGCGCTCCAGGTGCTGCTGAAGCGGGCCGAGGACAACCGGGACCGGCTGGTGGTGATCCTGGCCGGCTACCCGGAGGGGATGAACCGGCTGCTCGCCACCAACCCCGGTCTCAACTCCCGCTTCACCACCCGGGTCGACTTCCCCAGCTACCGCCCCGGCGAGCTGACCGCGATCGGCGCGGCGCTCGCCGACCGGGACGGCGACGGCTGGGACGAGGACGCCGCCGAGGAACTGGCCAGCATCTGCACCCACGTGGTGCGCGAGGGCTGGATCGACGACCTCGGCAACGGCCGGTTCATCCGCACCCTGTACGAGAAGTCCTGCGCCTACCGGGACCTGCGGCTCTCGCTGCTGCGCGAGCCGCCGGGCCGCGAGGACCTGGCGACGCTGCGGCTGCCGGACCTCGTACAGGCCTACGGCGAGCTGATCGACGGCCGGGGCTGACCGGGCGCCGGGAGCGGCCGGGCCGCACCGGCCCTTTCCGGCCGGCCTCGGCCCCCGGCCCCTGGCCCCCAGCCGCCGGCCGCCGGTCCGGTCCGGGTCAGCCCGGGTCAGCCCGGTCAGCCGGTCAGCCGGTCCGGCCCCGGAGGAACACGTCCTCCCGCTCCCGGTCCAGGCCGACCACCGGACGGTCCGGGCGCTGCGGGGCCGTGCCGCCGATGGACTGCAACCAGGCCCAGGTGTCCGCCACCGTCTCCGCCACCGGCCGGCAGCGCAGCCCTGCGGCCACCGCCTTGGACACGTCGGAGCCGTGCATGGTGTCGTGCAGCTCGCCCGGCGGGATCCAGACCGGCAGGTCGCTCCACGGTTCGATGCCGGCCGCCAGGATCGGGCCCGCCTCGGTCCAGCGCAGCTCGGCGTCCGAGCCGGTGGCCCGGACGCAGGCCTCCAGCAGCCCGCCCATGGTGGCGTGCCCGGACGGGCTGACCAGGTCGTACGCGCCGCCGAGCCCGGCCGCCAGGGCGTCGAGCGTCCAGACCGCGAGGTCGCGGCCGTCGATGTACTGCAGCGCGAGGTCGCGCGGGCCGGGGGCGAGCACCGGGCCGCCGCGGGCGATCCGGCCCAGCCACCAGGGCAGCCGGCCGATGTTCTCGTACGGGCCGAGGATCAGCCCGGCGCGGACGAGCAGGGCCCGGTCGCCGAGGGCGTCCAGCAGGGCCAGCTCGGCCCCGCGCTTGGCCTGCGCGTACGGCACCTCCCCGGCGTCCGGCGAGCCCTCGACGACGGCCGCGCCCTCGTCCGCCCCGGCCGGGCTCGGGTACGCGTACACCGACCGGCTGGACACGTACGCGTAGCGGCCGGTCCGGCCGGCCAGCAGGCGGGCGCTGTCACGCACCGCCGAGGGTGCGCCGGACCACGTGTCCACGACCGCGTCCCACTCCCCCTCGGCCAGCGCGGCCAGGCCGCCCTCGGCCCTGCGGTCCCCGTGCAGGGCGCGCACGCCCTCCGGCGGCGCGTGCGTCCCCCGGTGGAAGACCGTCACCTCCCAGCCCCGGGCCAGCGCCTCCTCGGCGACGGCGCGGCCGACGAACTCCGTTCCACCCAGCAGTAGAAGCCTCATGCCGACCACCCTGCACGAGGACGGCCGGCAGGGGAACGGACGCACGCCCAGAGCGGAATCGCCCGTAGCGCAACGGAATCGGGAACCGTCAGGCGGCGGAGCGGTGGTCCGGGTCGTGCACCTCGCCGACCAGCTCCTCCACCACGTCCTCCAGCGTCACCACGCCGAGCGTGCGGCCGTCCTGGTCGAGCACGGCGGCCAGGTGGCAGGTGGCCCTGCGCATCGCACCGAGCGCGTCGTCCAGCGGGAGCGTGCCGCGCAGCACGGTGATCGGCCGCCAGAGGCGGGCCGGGACCGGCGCCGACTGGTCGTCGACGTCCAGGATGTCCTTGAGGTGCAGGTAGCCGAGGTAGCCGTGGTCGGCCGGGTCGCCGTCGGTGACCGGGAAGCGCGAGAAGCCGGTGCGCAGCGCCAGCTCCTCGACCTGCGCGGCGGTCACCTTGGTGTCCACGGTGACCAGCTGTTCGGGCTTGAGCAGGACGTCGGTCACCGGCCGGCGGCCCATCTCCAGGGCGTCCTCCAGGCGCTCCTGACGGCCCTCGTCGATCAGGCCGGCGTCCCGGGAGTCGGCCAGCAGGTACATCAGCTGCTCGGTGGTGAAGACCGACTCCACCTCGTCCCTGGCCTCGACCTTGAACAACTTCAGCACACCGTTGGCGAAGGCGTTCAGGAAGCGGATCACCGGCGCGAGCCAGCGCGCGAGCCGGTCCAGCGGCGGGCCCAGCCAGAGCGCGGCCCTCTCGGGGCCGGCCAGCGCCATGTTCTTCGGCACCATCTCGCCCATCACCATGTGCAGGAAGACCACGACGGCCAGCGAGATGCCGTAGGACAGCGGGTGCATCAGGCCGGACGGGATGCCCATCGCGTGGAACGGGCCCTCCAGCAGGTGGGCGATGGTCGGCTCGGCGAGGGCGCCGAGGCCCAGCGAGCAGACCGTGATGCCGAGCTGGGCGGCGGCGAGCATCGCGGAGACGTTGGAGAGCGCGTGCAGCACGGTTCGGGCGCGCCGGTTGCCGGCCTCGGCCAGCGGTTCGATCTGGCTGCGGCGGACCGAGATGACGGCGAACTCGGCGCCGACGAAGAACGCGTTTCCGAACAGCAGCAGGAGGGCGACGGCCAATTGGAGCGCGGTCATCGGGTCCCGTCCTCGTCGTCGCCGAAGCGGTGGTCGCCGACGGTGCGTTCGACCCGCACCCGGCTCGTGCGGTGGCGGTCCACGGCCTCGACGGTGAACCGCCAGCCGGGCAGCTCGGCCTGCTCGCCCGGGGCGGGCAGCCGGCCGAGCAGGCCGGAGACCAGGCCGGCCAGCGTCTCGTACGGGCCGTCCGGCGCGTGCAGGCCGATGGCCTCCAGCTGGTCGGTCCGGGCCCGGCCGTCGGCGGCCCAGACGGGAAGCCCGTCGACCGGCGGCAGCGGGACCAGCTCGGGGGTGTCGGCCGGGTCGTGCTCGTCCTGCACCTCGCCGACGATCTCCTCGACGATGTCCTCGACGGTGACCACGCCGGCGGTGCCGCCGTACTCGTCCACCACGATGGCCATCGGCTGGAGCCGGCGCAGCTGGTCGAGCAGCCGCTCGGCCGGGAGCGTCTCGGGCACCAGCAGCGGCGGCACGGCCAGCTCGCCGACCCGCACCAGGCCGCGCCTGGCGGGCGGGACGGCGAGGGCGTCCTTGAGCGTGACGGTGCCGGTGACCTCGTCGAGGCTGCCGGTGTAGACCGGGAAGCGGGAGAGGCCGGTGGCCCGGGTGAGGTTGAGCACGTCGGCGGCGCTGGCGTCGCGCTGGAGGGCCGCGACGTCCACCCGCGGCGTCATCACGGACTCGGCGGTCAGCTCGCCCAGGCCGAGGGTGCGCACGAAGAGGGTCGCCGACTCCTCGTCTATCGCACCGGCCCTGGCCGAGTGCCGGGCCAGCGAGACCAGCTCGGCCGGGGTGCGGGCGTGGCCCAGCTCCTCCTGCGGCTCGATCCCGAAGGCACGGACGGTGCGGTCCGCGGAGCCGTTCAGAAAGCTGATCAGCGGGCGGCAGACCCGGGAGAAGGCCATGTGCGGGGCGGCCACGGCGCGGGCCACCTGGAGCGGCCGGGAGATCGCCCAGTTCTTCGGGACCAGCTCGCCGATCACCATCTGCACCACGGTGGCCAGCCCCATGCCGATCACCACGGCGGCGGCGCGGGCCGCCCCGTCGGACAGACCGATGCCGGTGAACACGGGCTTCAGCAGGACGGAGAGCGCCGGCTCGGCGAGCATGCCGACCACCAGCGAAGTGACGGTGATGCCCAGCTGGGCGCCGGAGAGCTGGAAGGAGAGGTGGCGCTGGGCCTTGGCGATCCGGGCGGCCTGCGCGTCGCCGGCCTCGGCGGCGCGCTCGACGGCCCCGCGCTCGACGGTCACGAAGGCGAACTCGGCGGCCACGAAGAGGCCGTTGGCGAGGATGAGCAGGAGTGCCGCGAACAACAGCAGCCAGGCGGTGATCACAGTGCCGCCTGCCTTCCGGGGGTCGGAAGTGGGGCGGCGCAGGTACTACCGGACGGATCGTCCATGGACGGGGGGAGTCACTCCTCTGGTCGTTGCGAGCAGGGCCAGGGGACCGTCGACGGTGCGCTTTGCCCTGCTTTTACCAGCGTAGACGATACCCGTACGGCTGCCGGATACGCGTTCGAAGCGGCCTCCCCGGCCCCTGGACCCCTGTGACCCCTGTGACCTCTGTGGCTCCGGTGTCCCCTGTGGCTCCGGTGTCCCGGTTCCGTGGCGGGCCGGCTCGGGCGCCGGTGGCCTGCGCCGGTCAGCGGCCGTGGTGCTCGACCAGGTCGCGCAGCGCGCGGGCGTCCGCGATCGCCTGCGCCTTGCCCATACCGGACTGGATGCCGACCGCCGCGAGCGAGGTGCCGTCGGCGAGGTCGAGCGTCGCCCAGGGGTCGCCCTGGCGGAAGTTGACCCGGACGACCTCGGCCCAGGCCAGCCGGCGGCGGCGGACGAAGTTCACCACGGTGATGCCCTCCGCGTCGGCGCTCACCCGGGGGCGGGCCAGCATCAGGCCCGCGCCGGCGAAGAAGACGCCGCTGAGCACCATCATGATCCGGTCGTTGAGCTGCCAGTTCGCCGGGAGCGCGACCGCGATCACGGCGAACAGGACGACCAGCAGCGTGCAGACCGGCAGCAGCACGGCGCGGGTGCGGCGCGGCGCCCAGGTGACGGGGAACTCGGCGGGGGTGGACACGTGGGGTCTCCGGGGGGCGTTCTGGGGAAGTCCAGCGGACGGGGCGGGAACGCCGGCCGGCGTCCCCGCCCCATTGAACCGGTGCTTAACTCCGCGCCGGCGACCGCCTCCGGGGCCGGAGGCGGCGGACGGTCAGAGGCGGCAGGCGTGGATGTTGGTGACCAGGATGGCGCGGGCGCCGATGCCCCACAGGTCGTCCATGATCCGCTGGGCCTCCTTGCGGAGCACCATCGAACGGACCGCCACCCAGCCCTCGGTGTGCAGCGGCGAGACGGTCGGCGACTCCAGGCCCGGGGTCAGCGCGACGGCCGCGCTGACGTTCTCGGCGCGGATGTCGTAGTCCATCAGCACGTAGCGGCGGGCGACCAGCACGCCCTGCAGGCGGCGCAGGAACTGGTCGACGGCCGGGTCCTCGCCCGCGCCCTTGGGGCGGATCACCACGGCGTCGGAGACCAGGATCGGCTCGCCGAACACCTCCAGGCCGGCGTTGCGCAGGCTGGTACCGGTCTCCACCACGTCGGCGATCACGTCGGCGACGCCCAGCTGCACCGCGGTCTCCACCGCGCCGTCCAGCTTGGTCACGGTGGCCTTCACCCCGTGGTCGGCGAGGTGCTGCTCGACCAGGCCGGTGTAGGAGGTGGCGATCCGCAGACCCTCCAGGCCCTGCACGTCCTTGACGTCCACGCCCTCCGGGCGGGCGAAACGGAAGGTGGAGCCGCCGAAGCCGAGCGCCAGCACCTCCTCCGCGTTGGAGTGCGAGTCCAGCAGCAGGTCGCGGCCGGTGATGCCGACGTCCAGGCGGCCGGAGCCGACGTACACCGCGATGTCGCGCGGACGCAGGAAGAAGAACTCGACCTGGTTGTCCGGGTCGACGAGGACGAGCTCCTTGGGGTCCTTGCGCTGGCGGTAACCGGCCTCATGGAGCATCTCCGCCGCGGGACCCGAGAGCGAACCCTTGTTGGGGAGGGCGATGCGCAGCATGGAGGTCGGTTCCTTACCTGTTTTGGTGGGGTGGTGCGGGTTCTCTGGACCGGTGACTGGAGGTACGTGCAGACGTCTGACTAGAGGTACTTGTAGACGTCGTCGAGCGTCAGCCCGCGGGCGACCATCATCACCTGAAGGTGGTAGAGGAGCTGGGAGATCTCCTCCGCGGTCTGCTCGTCCGACTGGAACTCGGCGGCCATCCAGACCTCGGCGGCCTCCTCGACGACCTTCTTGCCGATCGCATGGACGCCCTGCTGGACGAGCTGCGCGGTACGGGAGGACGAGGGGTCGCCGGTGGCGGCCTTCTGCTGGAGCTCGGTGAAGAGCTCCTCGAATGTCTTCGAAGCCATGATGGACTCACCTTACGGCGTGCGGGCTTACGGGCGGTAAACGATCCCGGACCGTGGACAGTCCGGTGGACGTCCACGGTCCGGGAGCCGCACGCGGGTTCGGCGGCGGAGCGTACGGGCCGGGTCAGAGGGCGCGCAGGGCGGCCGCGGTGGCCACCGCCGCGGTGACGGCCTCGTGCCCCTTGTCCTCCGCCGAGCCCGGCAGGCCCGCGCGGTCCAGCGCCTGCTGCTCGTTGTCGCAGGTCAGGACGCCGAAGCCGACCGGCACCCCGGTGTCCACGCTGACCTGGGTGAGGCCGGCGGTGGCGGCCTGGCAGACGTAGTCGAAGTGCGGGGTGCCACCGCGGATGACCACGCCGAGGGCGACCACGGCGTCGTAGCCGCGGTCGGCGAGCCGCTTGGCGGCGACCGGCAGCTCGAAGGTGCCGGGGACGCGCAGCACCGTCGGCTCGGCGATGCCGAGCTCCTTGAGCGCGCGGTGCGCGCCGTCCAGGAGGCCGTTCATCACCTGGTCGTGCCACTGGGCGGCGATCACGGCGACCTTGAGGTCGGCGGCGTTGTCGATGGTCAGCTCGGGGGCGCCGTGGCCGCTCATGTGCTGGTCCTCTTTCGGGGTCTGCGGATCCGCGGGAATCCGCGGGGGTCTGCCGGGTCGGTCGGGGTCGGTCGGGGTCGCTCAGGAGGTCGTGCTGGTCGTGCGGGTGGTGCTGGTCGTGCTGGTCGTGCGGGTGGTGCTGGTCGTGCTGGTCGTGCGGGTGGTGCTGGTCGTGCTGGTCGTGCGGGTGGTACGGGATCCGGTTCAGGAGCCGAGGCCGGGCAGGTCGTGGCCCATCCGGTCGCGCTTGGTGCGCAGGTAGCGCAGGTTGTGCTCGCCCGCCGGGGTCTCGACCGGCTCGCGGCCCTTGACCTTGAGGCCGTGCTCGGTGAGCGCGGCCAGCTTCTCCGGGTTGTTGGTGAGCAGGGTGAGCGAGCGCACCCCGAGGTCGCAGAGCATCTGCGCGCCGATGCTGTAGTCGCGGGCGTCGGCGGGCAGGCCGAGGTCCAGGTTGGCGTCGACGGTGTCGCGGCCCTGCTCCTGGAGCTCGTAGGCGCGCAGCTTGTGGGCCAGGCCGATGCCCCGGCCCTCGTGGCCGCGCAGATAGAGGACGACGCCGCGGCCCGCCGCGGCGACCTTCTGGAGCGACGCCTGGAGCTGCGGGCCGCAGTCGCAGCGCAGCGAGCCGAACACGTCGCCGGTCAGGCACTCGGAGTGGACGCGCACCAGCACGTCCTCGCCGTCCGGCAGCCGGCCGTCGGCGTCCAGGCCGCCCGCGACGAGCGCGAGGTGCTCGACGCCGTCGATCGTGCCCTGGTAGCCGACCGCGGTGAACTCCCCGTACGCGGTGGGCAGCGCGGTGACGGCGGCCCGGTCCACGTGCAGCTCGGTGCGGCGGCGGTAGGCGATCAGGTCCTCGATCGAGATGATCGCCAGGCCGTGCTCACGGGCGAAGGCGACCAGCTCGGGCAGCCGGGCCATGGTGCCGTCGTCGTTGACCACCTCGGCGATCGCGCCGGCCGGCGGCAGCCCGGCCAGGCGGGCCAGGTCGACGGCGGCCTCGGTGTGGCCGGGGCGGACCAGCACGCCGCCCTCGACGGCCCGCAGCGGGAAGACGTGCCCGGGGCGGGTGAGGTCGGCCGGCTCGGTGCCGGGAGAGGAGAGCAGCCTGACGGTGCGGGCGCGGTCGGCGGCCGAGATTCCGGTGTCCACCCCTTCGCGGGCGTCGACCGAGACGGCGTAGGCGGTGCCCTTGCGGTCCTCGTTGACCTGGGTCATCGGGGGCAGCTTGAGCCGGTCCAGCTCGTCGCCGGTCATCGGCGCGCAGATCACGCCGGAGCTGTAGCGGATGGTGAACGCCATCAGTTCGGGGGTGGCCGCGGAGGCGGCGAAGACGATGTCGCCCTCGTTCTCGCGGTCCTCGTCGTCGACCACGATCACGGCGCGGCCGAGCGCGATGTCGGCGACCGCCCGCTCGACGGGGTCGAGCACGAGGTCGTCGGTGCCGGGGTCGGTGCTCATGCGGAGGCTCCCTGAAGGACGGTGGCGGAGGTGGGGCGGGGCGCACGGGTGCTCAGCCACCAGGAACGCAGGCCGAGCAGCACCAGGACGAAGTAGATCGAGTAGGTCAGGCCGGAGAACGAGTAGCCGCTGTTGAAGGCGAGCGGGACGCCGACGACGTCGACGGCGATCCAGGCGAACCAGAACTCCACCCAGCCGCGGGCCTGGGCGACCATCGCCGCCAGCGTGCCCACGAAGATGTAGGCGTCCGACCAGGGGCTCCAGGAGAGACTGGGGTTGGCCAGGAAGAGCCAGGCCAGTGCCCCCGTGCCGAGGGCGGTTCCGGCCACCAGCGCGGCCCGCTCCGGCCAGGTCGCGAACCGGACGGCGATCTCACCGGTGCCGCGGCGGCCGCGCTGCCACTGCGTCCAGCCCCAGGCGGCCGTGGCGACGACGATCAGCTGCTTGCCGATCAGGCCGGGCACGTGGCCGTTCAGGTAGGCCGTGATCAGCACGACGCCGGAGAGCAGCTGGACCGGCCAGCTCCACACCGAGCGGCGCCAACCCAGCGCGAGGGCGGACAGTCCGAGCAGGTTGCCGAACATGTCGGCCCACTTCACGTGCTCACCGAAGACGGTGAACGCTTCTCCGCTCAGCCAGTTCACTTGGACTCTCCGGTCGTCTCTGCCGCGGTGATCGGGGGGAGGGTGATCGGGGGGAGGGTGCGGGCTTCGAGCAGGCGCTCCACGTACTTGGCGAGGACGTCGACCTCCAGGTTGACGCTCTCGCCGACGGCCTTGGCACCGAGCGTGGTCAGCGCGAGGGTGGCGGGGATGAGGCTCACGGTGAAGCTGTCCCGGGCCGCCTCCACCACGGTCAGGCTGACGCCGTCCACGGTGATCGAGCCCTTCTCCACCAGGTAGCGGGAGATGGTGCCGGGCAGCGAGAAGCGCAGCACCTCCCAGCGGAGGTTGCCGTCCGCGTCGCGCTCGCCGGGCTCGCGGCCCAACAGGGCCCCGGTCGCGTCGACATGCCCCTGCACGAGGTGCCCGCCCAGCCGGGCGCCGAGCGCCATCGCCCGCTCCAGGTTGACCCGGGACCCGGGCTTCAACTCGCCCAGGCTGGAACGGTGCAGCGTCTCGGCCATCACATCGGCACTGAACTCGCCCGTCTCGGCGGCCAGTTGCTCGGGGGTGTCGACAACGGTCAGGCAGACGCCGTTGACCGCGATGGAGTCGCCGTGATGCGCGCCCTGACAGACCACCGGGCCGCGCAGGCGGATTCGCGAGGAGTCGCCGATCTCCTCGATCGACACGACCTCGCCGAGCTCTTCGATGATGCCGGTGAACACCCGGGTTCTCCTCGCGCTTGGGGCGCGGACTCCGGGGCGGCATGGGAGGGGACACGGACGGGCACGGGTGCACGGACCCCGGGGCACGGCCCGTCGTCGGGGTGCCGCAGAACCGCCGGGAGAGAACTCTCCCGTCGTACACCTACCCGAGGCCCACCAGGGGACCACGGGCACTGCTCTTCATCCGTCGCGCACGCCTCCCATCCGGACTTTAACCGTCGGTCCAGGAATTTCACCTGGTCAACCGGCCGCTGGCTGCGGACGGGTCGCGGACTGTAACCGCCGGTTCGGATTTTCACCGACCCCGGAGTGCGCTGAACGTCACTGCTACTACTGACGTCATTGTGCCATGATCCCCGCGAAGCGAGGGAGAGGCCTCCGCTGTGTCCTGTTTCACGTGCGGGGCGGGAATGCGCCGGGGTGCGCGGATCACGTGATCCGGCCTCCCGGCGCGGGGCTTCACGGGCCGGCGGGCGCACTCCACGGGTGTCGCCGCTCCATGGAGGGCACGCTCGATGGGTGCCACGGTCGATGGGTGCCAACGTCCACCGGCGTCAACGCTCCAGCAGTGTCACCTCCGCCCGGTGGCGGCGCTGCTGTTCGGCGTCCCAGTCCCCCGTGCAGTAGACGGAGAGCCGGCCGATCGCGCCGTCCCGGACGTCGGCGCGCAGCAACTCGCGGCAGTACCAGCGCTCGCCGTCCTGCTCCCAGCTCTCCTCGACCTCCAGCACGAACCCGGCGGCGGTCCGGTCGAGACGATGACGCGGGACGGTGCCGGGCACCGGATGGCCGTCCTTGCGCAGGGCGACCAGGCCGTCCACCCCGCGCGACTGGAGCCGCCAGCACGGGAGGGTGAGGTCGCAGAACACCTCGCGGTGGAAGAGGCCCGCGGGCGGGGTGCCGGTCTCCAGGAAGGTGACCAGGAGGGCGGAAAGGCGGTCGCTGACGGCGGGTGCGGGCGCCGTCGTCGTGATGGTCATGGTGCTGCCCTCCCGGTCAGGCACCGACGGGGGCGCTGCCGGCCTCGGCCGCCTTGACGGCTTCCAGGTTGCGGCCCACCACGGCCATCGTGCGCTCCAGCGCCTCGGTCGGGCTGAACTCGATCAGCTCCGTCCCGGCGAAGATCAGCGGCAGGTGGCCGGGCGCACCGTAGTAGGCGTCGCCGGCCTGGTAGACCTCGTCGTGGTCGGCGTAGCGGAAGACCACCTTCCCGGCCACCACGACGCCCCAGTGCGGGCTCTGGCAGCGGTCCTGCGGGAGTCCGGCGAAGAGCGGGCCCGGGTCCATGTCGGCTCTGTGGGTCTCGAACCCCACGGTGTATCCGCCGAGTTCGGCGTAGCGGCCCTCGATGACCGGCTCGTCCAGTTCGAGCGCGGCCTCGGCCTTGGAGATGCGGGGCATGACGTCCTCCTCGGGTGCGTTCCCGGCTGTCTGCCGTGTCCGGTGAGAAGGGCGTGAGGAACGGCCGCACGATGTGAGGCCTGCCGGGGCGCGGGCTCGCGGGGCGCGGCGGCGCGGCGGGGGACGGTCGGCGGATCGCTAGGGCCGCCTGTCGTCGAGCTGCCAGTGGACGGGCTGCTCCGGCTCGTACACGCAGAGTGTGCCGGTGCGCACGGCGTTGGCGAGGTGCCGGCCGAGGGCGGGGTGGGCGTGCGAGATGCGGTCGATGGCCGTGCGGATCCGGGCGGTGACGGCGGTCCGGGCCCGTTCGGCGGCCGAGCCCGTCCGGCGCACCCGCCCGCCCAGGCCGTAGACGGCGGAGAGCTGGCCGACCAGCGCGTCCCGCTCGACGGCGATCCGGGCGGAGCGCTCGGCGTCACCGGCGGCGTCGGCCTCGGTGGACTCCTCGTCCAGCTCGACCAGCCGCCGGCGGTAGGCGGCGCGGGCGGTGGCGTCGATCAACTCACCTGTGTCGGACGGTTGGTGGAGCCCTTCCGGATCGGACGGCCGGGCCACGCCGCCGGCCGGGGCCGAGGTCGCCAGGTCGAGGGCGGGGACGGGCCTGCCCGGCCGGGCCAGCAGTGCGGCCAGGTCGCGCAGGCCCTTGCTGTCGGGGAGCCGGACCTCCTCCCCCGCATACCCGAGCTGCCAGAACTCTCCCTGGAAGACGAACAGTTGACCGTCCTCCGCGGGCCGCCCAGTACCGTCGGCCTCCTGGGCGATCCGGTCGGCCAGGCCGGGTGCGCCGAGCGCCCGGGCGGTGGCGAGCGCCCGGGCGAAGTGCTCGCGGGCGGCGGCGGACTCGCCGAGAACGGTGGCGAGCAGACCGAGGTGGCGGTGCACCGGGCCGCGGACGGCGGCCGCGATCCCCTCGACCGCGAGCAGCTCGCGGTAGGGGTACAGGGAGTCGTAGAGCCAGCGGGCGAGGGGTCTCAGTTCCGCGTCGGCGGCCGTCGCACCGACGAGTGCGAGCGCCTCCGCGACCTGGGCCATCATCGGCAGCCACTCGCTGTCCACCGGTGCGGACGCCAACAGCGGTGCCACGGAGACGAGTCGACGTCTCGCGTCGGTGCGATCGCCGAGCTGGGCCGCGATCAGCGCCCGGGTGACCCGGGGCCAGACGCCCGGCAGGCTGTCCAGCGGGGGCGGTCCGGCGAGCAGCCGGTTCAGTTCGTCGGTCTCGCCCGACTCCGCGCAGAGGCACCAGCGTTGGGTGGCGGCGAGGAGGGCGGCATTGGCACTGCCGGCCCGCTCGCCGAGCTCCGCCACCTCCGCGAGGGCGGCGCGGCAGTCCGCGTGCCGGCCCTCCAACAGGGCCCGCATACCCCGCCAGAGCGGCACGTACCAGGCGTAGAGCGGTCGGCGCAGCGCCCGGGCACCCGCCTCGTACGCCTGGATCTCGGCGTACGCCTCGGCCGACTCGCCGCGCTCCAGCAACGCCACCAGGCGCAGCCGCCGGCCGAGCAGTTCCAACTCCCGGTCCGGCTCCGGCAACCCCCGCGCGAGCGTCACGATCTCCCCCGCCCAGGCGCGCCGCTCGCCGCAGTACGCGGGGCCGGAGCGTGCGTCGCAGAGCGCGGACAGCGCGTACGCCAGCACGGCGTCGTCCCCGCTCCCCCGCGCCGTCCGGACCGCCTCCTCGGCCAGGGCGAGGCGGTCCGTTTCCGGCTCGACCAGCGCCCCGGCGACCGAGAGCCGCGCGGTCACGGCGGCGAGGAGGGCGAGGTGCGGGGTCGGGGGTGGGGATTGGGGTGGGGGTGAGGTCGGGCTTGGGGCCGGAGGCGAACTCGGGGTCGGAGGTGGGGCGCCGGGCCGGGTGGGCGGCGCGGCGAGGAGGCGGGTGCGGGCCTCGGCGAGCAGGTCGATCTGCGGACGGTCGAGGAGGTCCACCTCGAAGCCCGCCGGACCGGAGCCCAGGCCGAGGGCTGCGCGAGCCAGGAGGTCGGGGCGGCCTGCACGGCGGGCGGGACCGGCGGCGGCGAGGAAGGCCTCCCGGCTCTGCTCCCGGTGGCCCGCGCCGAGGCGCGCGGTGCCCAGGCCGAGCAGGAGGGCGGCACGGCGGGCGTCGTCCGCGACGGCTGCCGTGCCGAGCACCGTCAGCGCCCGTTCGTACCACTGGGCCGCGTCCTCGAACGCCAGCAGACCGGCCGCACGGTCCGCCGCCCGACCCGCGAACTCGGCGGCGGCGGCGGCCTGTTCCGGCCCGGCCAGGATGAGCTGGCGCGCCGCCTCGGCCGGCCCGGTGTCCCGGCCGCGGGCGGCGAGGGCGGCCAGTACCGAGCCCGCGCGGCCGTGCAGGGCGGCGCGTTCGGCCGGGTCGAGGGCGTCGAGGACGGCCTCGCGCATCAGCTCGTGCCGGAACTCGCCCGCGCCCGGTTCGACCAGTGCCAGCAGCCCCTCCCCGGTCGCGGCGGCGAGCACCGGGCGGAGCGAGTCCAGTGGTACGGCGGCGAGTTCGGCCAGCACGTCCAGGCCGAAGCGGGTGCCGAGCACCGAGGCCGCGCCGAGCACCCGGGCGCACTCCCCCGGCAGCCCGTCCAGCCGCGCCGCGACCGCCGCGCGGACCGTGGCGGGCAGCGGCCCCGGCCGGCCGGACCCGTCGTGGCGCAGCAGTTCGGTGACGAAGAAGGCGTCACCGCCGGTCCGCTCCAGCAGCGCGCGGACGGCCGCCGGGTCGCTGCGCCCGCCGGCCGCGGCGGCGAGCAGCGCCCGGAGGTCCGGCTCGGTGAGCGGACCGACCGGCAGTGTCCGGCCCGCCCTCAGCAGCGCGGCCCGGGCGGCGGTGCGCCCGCGCCAGGCGGCGCCGTCGTCCCGGGCGGTGGCGAGCAGCAGGACGGGTGTGGTGCGCACGGCGGCGGCGAGTTCGGTCAGCAGGTGGAGGGTGGAGGCGTCGGCCTCGTGCACGTCGTCCAGGACGAGCAGCAGCGGGCGGCGCGCGGCGCCGGTGCGGAGCAGTTCGGCGAGGTCGCCGCCGAGCCGCTGCCGGGCCGCCGCCGGGTCGGCGGCACGTGGCAGGTCGGCGGTGCGCGGCAGGTGGGCGGTGCGTGGTCCGCCGCGCGTCGGCGCACCCGTGGCGTCGGGCCCACCCGGGACGCCCGGGGCGGGCGCCGCGGCGGGGGCGGGTTCGCCGGCGACCAGGGCGCGCAGCCCGGGCGAGGCCGCGGCCAGCCGGCCACAGGCGGTGTCGGCGGCGGCGAGTTCGCGCACGGCCTGCGACCAGGGGCCGAGCGCGCCGGAGCCCGCGCGGACGCCGGCTCCGGGCGGGCACCAGAGCCAGAGCACCCGGCACCCCTCGGCCCGGCGCACGGCCTCCTCGGCCGCCCGGGTCTTGCCCGCACCGGCCGCGCCGGTGAGCACGGTCAGGCCGCCCCGCCCGGCGCGCGCCTCGGCGACCGCCGCCGCCAGCTCGGCCAGCAGGTCGGCGCGGCCGACGAAGGGAAGCACGGGCATCGGGCCGTCCTCTCACCCGGGGCCGGGACCGTGCGCCCGGTCGGTACTCGGCCGGTCGCGGCCGGTCTCTGCCGGTCTCTGCCGGTCGCTGCCTCGGCTTCTCCCGGCCCGGGCGGTTCTCATCCGAGCGTAGGACGCCGGGTGGCGCGGGTGCCCGGTGGCGGCCCGAGGTGCGACGGGCGCACGCTGGTGGTAGGCGGCCGGCACCGGTCGGCCGCGACTCCTGGAGGTGCGACAGCGATGGCCAAGTTCATGGACGTCCACCACGGTATGGCGGGCATCACCGAGGAACAGCTGCGGATGGCCCACCGGGCCGACCTCGCGATCGAGGGCGACGAGGGCGTCCACTTCGAGCAGGCGTGGGCCGACCCGGAGTCGGGCACCGTGTACTGCCTCTCCGAGGCGCCGTCCAAGGAGGCCGTGCAGCGCATCCACGAGCGCTCCGGGCACCCGGCGGACGAGATCCATCCGGTGCCGTTGATGGTCTGAACCCGGCGGACGTCTGCACCCCGGCGGACGTGCGAACCCGGCGGACGTGCGAACCCGGTGGGCGTGCCGACCCCCGCGGGTCGCGCCCGGTGGTCGGCACGCACGGACCGGGCGCCGCCGGGGAGGCCGGACCCCGGCCGCGGGTCACGCCGGCCGCACGGCCGGGATCGGCGTGAAGTGGGTGACCTCGGGCGGGTGCGCCAGGTAGCGCAGCTCGCCCTCCGACCAGACCGGCCGGATCCGCCACATCGGCCCCGCGTACCCGCGCAGGGCCTCCTCGTCGCGCCACCGGCTCACCACCAGCACCCGGTGGCCGTCCTCGGTCACCGACCGCAACAGCTCGCCGCCCAGGCAGCCGTCCGTCTGCCCGAGCTGTGGGATCACCTGTGACGTCAGCAGGGCGCAGAACTCTTCGACCTGCCCGGCCATGACCTGCCCGGCCCAGATCCTGACGATCACGGCCACCACCTCCCTGAGGCACTCCGCACCAGGCTGCGGGCCGATGGAACACCCACAATTATCCGCCGCGGCACCGTTCCGTCACCTGCCCCGTTCCGTCGGCACCGGACACCCCGGGCCGGTACCGGACGTCCCGGCGCAGGCGGCCGCGCCGCCCTGGGCCGGTCCGGGCAGCCGGGTCCGGGCAGTCGGGTACGGGCACCAGCCGTGAGCGGCGGCGCAGCCCCCGTTCACACCGGCCTGAGGCTTGGCCACGACGGGGCGCGGCGTACGGAGTGGGAGGCCGGCCGGATCGGCTTCCCACTCCGCGGGGCCTGCCCGAGCCCCGCCGTCCGTGCCGCCACGATGGCCTCTCCGCGGTTGCCCGCCCCCAGTTTGGTCAGCACGGCCGAGACGTAGTTGCGCACGGTCTTGTCCGAGAGGATCAGCTCCCTGGCGATCCGCCGGTTGTCGAAACCGCAGGCGATGAGACCGAGCACATCGTGCTCACGGGCGGTCAGGGCGGCCAGGGCGCAGCTGCTCGGCACATCGGCCGCCGAGGCGAGGAGCGACGGGAGCATGCCGCCGACACCGGGGCTGAGCACCACCCCGCCGCCCCGGACGAGCCTGACGGCGTCGAGGATCATGGCGGGTTCCAGGTCCTTCAGCAGGAATCCCCGGGCGCCGGCCGACAGGGCCGCCAGCGCCAGCCCGCTCTCCTCGTTCCGGGCCGACCCGGTCGCCACCACACCGACCGCGGGGAAGCGGCGCACCAGGGACCGGACCGCGGCGAGTCCCGATCCCCTCGGCCTGTCGAGGTCCAGGAGCACGACGTGCGGGCCCGTGTCCCCGATCTGCTCCAGGCACGCCTCGGCGTCCGCGGCCTCGCCCACGAGGTCGACCGTGCCGTCCGACAGCACCGCGCCGATGCCGATCCGGATGAGCGGGTTCGCCTCGACGAGGAACACCCGGACTGGCTCGGTCGGCGTGGGCGTCACTGGTTGTCCCCTTAGGCTCGGACGATGTCTTGACCTAGCATGACCGCGATGCGCTAGCGCGCGACTAGCGCAGGCAGCGGCGGGGGCCGGCTGGTGCCGTGGGGGGAGGACCGTTGGAGTTCCGGCTGCTCGGACCGGAGGAAGTGCTGTGCGGGGAGCAGGTCGTCCCGATATCGGCGGCCAAGCACCGGGCCGTGCTGAGCATGCTCCTCCTGCGGTCCGACCGGGTCGTCTCGACCGAGGACCTGATCGACGGACTGTGGGGGGCGGATCCCCCGAAGACCGCCAGGACCACGCTGCACAACTACATCCGCCGGCTGCGGGGGATCCTCGGGGACCGCGGAGCGGACATCCTGCACACCAGGCCCGGCGGGTACTCACTGCAGTTGGAGTCGCACCGGCTCGACGTCCACGTCTTCGAGGACCTGGTGAAGCGGGCCGACGGCGCGCAGGCGGCGGGAGACCTGAACGGTGCCTCGGCGCTGCTGCGCCGGGCCCTGCGGCTGTGGCGCGGCAGGGCGCTGGAGGGGACGGCCTCCCGCTATCTCGCGGAGGTGGAGGCACCGCGGCTCGACGAGGGGCGGCGTTCGGCGTTCGAGGGGTTGATGGATGTCGACCTCCGACTCGGCCGTCACGCGGCCCTGTTGGGCGAGATGCGGCGGGAGCTCGAACGCGAGCCGCTCAGGGAGCGGCTGCGGGCGCAGTACATGCTGGCGCTCTACCGCGCCAACCGACGAGCCGACGCGCTCGACGTCTACCGGGAGGGGCGCCGCGTCCTCGTCCGGGAGCTCGGTCTGGAACCGGGGCCGGAGCTCCGGGAGATGGACCGCGCGATCCTCGCCGACAGTCCGGACCTCGGGATGCCGGCGGTGGCCGCGCCACAGGACGGCGCAGCCGCGGAGGGCGCCGACCTCGCCCCGGTCCCCCGCCAGCTCCCGGCCGACGCGCTGCACTTCACAGGCCGTCGTGACCACCTGCGGGCGCTGGAGGAGTGGGCCGACGACCAGGGCGCCGGCGCCCCGATGATCATCACGGCGATCGACGGGCGCGGGGGCGTGGGCAAGACCGCGCTTGCGGTGCGCTGGGGGCACGCCGCCCGGGCGAGGTTTCCGGACGGTCAGCTCTACATGGATCTGCGGGGGTACTCGACCTGTCAGCCGGTCGCCCCCGTCGAGGCCCTCGCGACCTTCCTCTACGCCCTGGGCGTCCCCTGCGACCGTGTCCCGGGCGACCTCGACCGCGCCATGGGCCTCTACCGCACGCTGGTGGCCGGGAAGCGCATCCTCATCGTGCTCGACAACGCGCGGAGCGTGGCCCAGGTGCGCTCGCTGCTCCCCGGGACACCCGGCTCGTACGTCGTGGTGACCAGCCGGGACACGCTCGCGGGTCTGGTCGTCCGGGACAACGCCCGCCACCTCAGGGTGGATGCCCTTCCCCCGGCGGAGGCCGGGGAACTGCTGGAACGGCTCATGGGGGCGGCGCTCGTCGAGGCCGAGCCGGAAGCCGCCGCGGAGCTGGCCCGGCTGTGCGGCCACCTGCCCCTGGCCCTGGGGGTCGCCGCCGTCAACGTGCGCGAAGCCGGTGGGGACCGCCCGGTGGCCCGCTACGTGGCACGGCTGCGGGCGGAGGACCGGCGGCTGTGCGCGCTCAGCGTCCCGGAGGACGAGGCCAGCGATCTGCAGGCGGTCTTCTCCGTGTCCTACGCGTCCCTGTCGCCCGACGAGCGGAAGCTGTTCCGGCGCCTCGGCCTCGTGCCCGGACCCACGACCACCACCGGTGGTGCGTCCGCCCTGCTCGGCCTGGCCCCCGCCCGGACCTCGCAGCTGCTCAAGCGGCTGGTCGCCGCGCACCTGGTCGGCCAGACGGACTACGACGTGTTCCACCTCCACGACCTGCTCCGGCTCCACGCCGAGGAGTGCGTGGCGGCGGAGGAGAGCGCCGAGGAGCGGGCCGCCGCGCTCCGGCGGCTCTACGACTACTACCTGGCGGGCGTGCACACGGGGGCCCGGCTGCTCTATCCGGAGAAGATGCGGGTGTTCACCCCCGAACACGCCGCCGACGAAGCGGTCGTGATGCACGACCAGACCGCCGCCCGGGACTGGTTCCGGCAGGAGCACACCAACCTCGTCTTCGCCGTGCAGCAGGCCGCGGCGCTGGGCCTGCGCTCCGCCGCCTGGGAGCTCTGCGACGGCCTGCGGGGCTACTTCTGGCTGGTCCGCACCGCCCCGGACTGGATCGCGGTCTCGGAGGCGGCGGACGAGGCGGCCCGGGCAGCCGGTGAGGTGCTCGGTTCCGCGGCCGCGCGGTTGAGCCTCGGCGACGCCCACCGCAGCCTCGGCAGGTACGAGAGCGCAGCCGGGCACTACGGTGCGGTGCTGGCGGACGCCGAGACCATCGGGTGGCGGGAGGGGAAGGCCCAGGCGCTCATCAACCTGGGCCTCGTCGACATCCTCACCGGTGCCCTGCGGGACGCCGTGGAGCGCTACAAGGAGGCACTGGCGGTCCTGCCGGCCGGTCCGGAGTGGACCATGCTCCGGCTGAGCGCGGAGGGCAACACGGGCCTGCTCTGCCAGGAGCTCGGCGACCTCCGGACGGCGGAGCGGCACCTCCGCGCCACCGTCGAGTTGAGCCGGCGCATCGACTCGCGCGGTGCCGAAGGGGTCTCCCGGGGCAATCTGGGCCAGGTCCTCAGCCTTCTGGGGCGTTCGGACGAGGCGCTCGACCGGCTCACGGACGCCCTGGCGATCCACCGGGAGGTCGGCAACCGGGGCAGCGAGGCGGAGACGCTGCGGGCGCTGGCCGACTGGCACCGGGACCGGGACGACCTTGCCGTGGCCCTGGACCTCGCCACGGCCGCCGTCTCCCTGGCAGACGAGATCGGCGAGAGCCGTCTGGCTGCGGCAGCCCTCCAGACCCTGGCCTCCGTCCGCACGCGCCGCGGGGAGCCGGCCGAGGCCGCGCGGACCTACGACCGCGCACACGCGCTCGCCGAGCGGGCCGGAGCCAGGCACACGGAGGCGGCGATCCTGGTCGGCCGGGCCGAGCTGTGTCTGCTGGGTGGGCACCTCGCCGACGCCGGGACCCACGGCCGCTCCGCACTGGCCCGGGCACGCGTCGAGGGCTACCGGATCATCGAGGGCCAGGCGCTGACCGTCCTCGGCCGGGTGGGCCTCGCGGAGGGGCGCCCGGACGAGGCGGCCGGGCTCGCCGCCGAGGCCGCTGCCGTCCTGGCGGAGGCCGGCCACCGGCTCGGCCTGGCCGACGCGCAGGGAGTGCTCTCCCGTGCGCGTCGGCAGGCGTCCGGCGGCCGGGACCGGGGGGTCGGCGACGCCGAGCCTCCCGGACGATCTCCCGCGCCCGGATCCGGCGAGCGAGGTCGGAGGATCAACGGGTGACCGGAGACCGGGGTCCGTCACCGTGTCCCGCCGAGGGCTCAGGGGCCGTCCACCCGGGACACCAGTCCCGCGGCGAGCAGCAGGTCGAGGGAGCGGCGGGTGGTCCTGCGGGCGGCGTCCTCGCCCAGCGGTCCTTGCACCGTGCGGCGGTAGCCCTCGGCGATCGAGGTCAGCGGCACCCCCTCGCACAGGGCGTAGACGGCCCAGGTGTGTGCGTCGAGCCAGTGGTAGCGAGCCCGGTCCGGCATCAGCACCACGAGCTGCCGCAGGGCGGGCAGCTCCCGGACCAGCGCGGGCTCGTTGCGGACGAAGACGCCGTCGGGGGACGGCGGTTCGCCGGCCCGGCCCGCGGCGGCGGCCGGTCCGGGCACCCGGACCAGTGAGCGCACCCGGGGCTCGCAGTGCTCGACGGCGTCGAGCAGCCAGTGGACGAAGCGGCGGCCCTCCGGGGTCACCTGCCCGTGGTCGGCGCAGAGGGCCTGCTCCGCGAGGTAGGTCAGGCGCTCCAGGACGGTGCCGTGGCTGCCGAGGGCGGCGGCCGGGCTCCCCGGCGTCGGCTCGTCGACGACCTCGTCGGCGGGCGGCGGTCCGAACCGGGCGACGAGCTCAGGAGCCGCCTCGCGGGCCACGGTCTGGAAGACCAACATGTGCGCGTAGAAGTGCAGCGCCACCAGCACCCTGATGAAGCTCCAGGAGGACTGCCTCCACGGGATGGGCACCTTGGCCGTGCCGTCCTCCACCAGCGCGCAGGAGCGCAGCACGTCGAACAGCTTCAGGTGCGCGCCCTCGTGCAGCAGCGTCTCGGCCGTCGTCCAGGGATCGCGGAGCCGGCCGGGGGACATCAGGATCGAGGACGGCAGCGGGTCACCGCCCGACAGCGACTGCAGCGGGCCGTCGGCGGACTCCCCGTCGCTGAACCCGACCAGCGACGCGTGCCGCAGCACGCTCGGACCGATCTGCGGGAGGAGTGACGTGAGCAGCTCGCCGCCCTGCCGCAGCGCCTCGACCATCTCCGGGGTCGCGTCGAAGGGCTCGCTCTGGCTGCCCGGCTCGAAGCTGTTGCGGCACAGCTCACGGAGCCGTTCGGCGATGGCCTGCCGGGAGGCCGGGGCCCGGAGTCCGGTCCACACCCAGCCGACCCCGATCTCCGGCCAGGGTCGGGCCCGGGTCAGCATGAGGCTCTCGCAGGGGCCGGCGCCGTCGGCAGGCAGCGGCCACCCCTCCGCAAGATGACCACCGAGGGCGCTGGCGGCGAACACCCCGTTCTCCAGGCAGGCCACGTCGTCCTCGAAGGCGTTGCGCAGCACGGGGTCGGCCAGGGCGGGGAGCAGCCGGTCGTCCGGCTCCAGCGAGAGCGCGTGCAGGACGTCGGCGTGCCGGGGGTCGCGGGTGCCCAGGAGTGACAGCCCGAGGCGGTACCTGGCGAGATTCCTGGCTTGGATGGCGGTGGAGTCTCCGAAGAGACCGTCCCGCGCGAGTACGTCCTCCGCCGTGCGAGGGGAGACCATGGCCACGGTGGTGCCTTTCTGTTCCGTTCCTGGGGTGCGGTGTGCGCCGTCGTCCGGAGCGGGGTACGGCGGTGGAGTGCGGTGTGCGCACCCGCAACAGGCGCTCCTCCGCCTCCACCGCCGTACAGCCGCTCAGGCGGACGGGGTCAGGCCGACGCGGTGACCAGCACGGGCCGGTCGACACTCGCGTACGTCGGCACCGCCGCGTACGCCGGGACCCAGGCACGCTCTGCCGCCGAGTCGGTCATGACCCGCGGCGCCTCGTTCTCGTCGAGGGCGGGGAGCAGGAACTGCGGCAGCCGGATGGCCTGCGCTGACATGGTGCACTCCATTCTCCGCGGTGCTTCTTCTCCGCGGTGTTTCATGCGTCCCGGAGCGGTTCTCCGGAGTCCGTGGGGCGGGCGTCGGCGGTGTCCGGCGGCCCGCAGGTGGGAAAAGCCGGGCGCAACGGGCCGCCCGGGCCCGGTTGTTCCGGACTCGAAGCATCGTCAGGCGCGGCGTGTCCTGGTCACCAGAGGTGACTGTCCCGACGGTGTCCCGGGACAGTGGTGGTGGAGGAGGAGGACGTCGACGGGCTTGTCCGGCGCGCACCCTGGCTCTCGGCCGCATGTTCGTGGAGGACGGCCCGTCCGCGTTCAAGCGCCGGGTTTCCGGCCGGATGGCCGGAGGCTGTCCTGGACCGGGAGGCGGCGATCACCGGCGGGATTCCCGCCCGGAGCTTCGCGGGCCGCTGGGCGGGCGGCTGAGCGAGCCGCTGAGCAGACCTTCCGCGATGCGTCGGGAGCGCTAGATTTCCGGTATGACCAGCACACCGGAGACTGTCATTCCGTCAACCACCGGGCCGGGCCCGCAGGGCGCTCGAACCCCGCAGGGCGCGCACGGCGCCCCGGGGAGCCTGTTCGCGGCGCTCAGTACGGGCGCCGTGAAGGACGCGGCGGACCTGCGGGAGATCTACGAGCAGCCGGGCGACCACGCGCGGCGCAAGCAGGTCGACCGGATCCACGAGGTGGCGCGGCAGCTGATCGCCTGCTCGTCGCTGGTCTTCGTGGCCAGCGCGGATGCGGCCGGGCGGTGCGACGTGTCACCGCGCGGCGGGCCGGCCGGGCTGGTCTCGGTGCTGGACGATCACACGCTGGCGATTCCGGACGCCACCGGCAACAAGCGGCTGGACACCCTGCACAACATCGTCGAGACCGGGCAGGTCGGGCTGCTCTTCGTGGTGCCCGGCCGGGACACCACGCTACGGGTCAACGGACGGGCCTGCGTCTCCACCGACCCGCGGCTGCTGGAGCAGCTGACGGCGGTCGGCAAGCCGCCGCGCAGCGCGATCGTGGTGGCGGTCGAGGAGGTGTACGGGCACTGCCCGAAGGCGTTCCTGCGCGGCTCGGCCTGGAAGCCGGAGAACTGGCTCGCCAAGGACGCGCAGCCCACCTCGGCCGCCGTCACCCTCTCCCACCTGCGGGACCCGTCGCTCACCATCGAGATGATCGAGCAGAACGAGCGGGAGGCGCTGCTCTACCGCTACGAGTAACGCGGGGCGGACGGACGGGCGGAGGCCGGTCCCCGGTGCTCCGCCGGGACCGGCCTCGGTGCGTCCGCGCACGGCAGACGCCGGGTGTTGGGCGTCGGGTGTTGGGCGTCCGCCGTCGGGCACCGGATCGGCCGGACGCTCGGGATCGTCCAGGGCGGGCCGCCGGTCGGGGTGCCGGCGTCCCGCGCCTACGCGGGGGTCCTCGCCTCGGTGGCCGGGTGGTGTGCCGTCACGCCGTGCCGTCACGCCATGCCGGACTCGCCGTCCCCCGTGGCGTCACCGCCAGGCCCCCGAGGCCGACGCGAGACGCGCCGGAGTTCGCCGAGACCACGGTGGAGGTCGGGCCAGTGGTGCACCGTCATCACCGCCATGGCGGCATCGAACGCGCCGTCCTCGAAGGGCAGTTCCTCCGCGCCGGCCAGGACCTTCCGTCGGCCGGGGTGCTGCTCCAGCATCACCCGCGAAGGGTCCACCGCGGTCACCTCCGCGCCGGCCGGCTCGTAGGACCCGGTACCCGCACCGACGTTGACGACCGTGCTCGCTCCGGCCAGGGCCTGGTGGATCAGCGCCGCCAGGCGCGGGTCGGGCCGCCGGACGTGCCGGTAGCCGATGCCGATGCGGTCGTACGTCGCCGTCGCCGGGGTCCCCCCGGGAGCAGATTCAGTCATGCGCCGGATTCCACCAGGCCGTTCACTGACGGGGCGAGAGATTTAGCATGGGCCGAATGTTGCTGATCCGGCTCGATGTGGACGCCCTGGCCTCGGTCCGGTTCGCATGCTCACCCCTCCAGGAGACCGTCCAGAGCCTGCGGGCCTGGCGCAGTCCCACCCGCTACGCCCTGCACCAACCGTTCCTACGGCAATCCGCCCCGCTGCTCCGTCACCTCGACTGGCCGCTGTTGCAGGCACTCGTCGGCCCGACCCGGCTGGTCGCCGACTTCCTCACGCCGCACCCGCCGACGCCGAGCACGGACATCGACGACGAGTTCGCCGTCCTGCGGTCGACACCGGCCCGGCGCGTGACGCAGGAACTGCTCCAGGCCGCCGACGGCCGCCCCCTGCACCCGATCCTGCAGGAGGCCCGCACCGACCCGCTCGGCCTGCTGGGGCGTGTCGCCGACGCCCTGCACACCTACTGGCTCCTGGTGATCGCGCCGCACTGGCCGCGCATTCACGCCGTGCTGCGCGCCGACGTCCTGTACCGCGCCCGCCGCCTCGCCGACGGCGGAGCGGCCTCCCTGTTCGCCGACATCGACCCGGGCCTGGCTTGGCGGCCCGGTTCCGGGACCCTGGCCGTCGACGCCTTCCCCGCCGAACACCACGACCTGCCCGCCGACGGACACGGCGTGACGTTCACGCCCTCCCTGTTCTGCGACCACGCCGTCACCGTCGTCGACCTTGCTCTGCCGCCCCGGATCTGGTACCCGGCCCGCGGCCTCGCCACGGTCTGGCACGCCGGCTCGACCGCCCCGCCGAGGGCCCTGGCCGACCTCCTCGGCCGCACCCGCGCCCGCATCCTCGACCTGCTCGCGGAACCGGCGAGTACCACCGGGCTGGCCCACCGGCTGGGCGTCAGCCCCGGCACGGTGAGCCAGCACCTCGGCGTCCTGCACCGCGCCGGACTGGTCACCCGGGCCCGGCACGGGCACCTCGTCCTGTACCTGCGCGGCCCGCTCGGCGACCAACTGCTGACGTGAGGCCGACGGTGACGCACGGATGCCCCACCGCCCCGAGCAGCCGGCCGGCGCCCGGATCCTGTGGCGGGCCGGGCGGTACCGGGAGGGCGGTACCGGGGAGGCCGGATCACGGGCAGGTCGGTCCCGGGTGGTCCGCCCTCCCCGGACCGGCCTGCCCCCCGTCCGCACCCGTCGGCCCGCCGCACGCGACCGGCGGTACGCAGTGCTCTGGCCGCATAGGTTCACCCGGTCCTGACGCGGCATCCGTGATCAATTTCCTGTCGGTGCCGGGCGGTAGCGCCTGTCCGCGAGTGGTCGACCGAGGAGAGGGGCTGCGGGATGAGCGAGCTGGACGGAGTGCACTTGGTGGTCTACCCGGCAAGGGATCTGGGGGCGGGTATCGAGGCCTGGACCGCCGTGCTGGGCCGGGGGCCGGTGTTCCAGAACGCCGATTACGCCACCTTCGCCGATGGCGGGGTCGAGATCGGATTGTCGCGGCTGCCGTGGGTCGACCACCCGCTGGTGTTCTTCAAGGTCGACGACGTCGAGAAGGCCCGCGGAGCGCTGGTTGCGTCCGGTGCGACGGCTTTGGTGCAGGACGCCGAGGGCGTGCTGCACTCCGGCGACGGGACTCCGGAGCAGTAGCCAGCGGCCGGCGGTGAGCGGCCGGACGGGTGAAGCCGGGCCGGGGAGGGTTGGTGGGCGTGCCGGGGCGGCGGACGGTCGCTTGAATGGACGGATGGACTGCGTCTTCTGTGCGGTGGTTGCGGGCGAGGAACCCGCGCACCGGGTGCTGGACGACGAGGTGGCGGTGGCGTTCCTGGACCGGCGGCCGCTCTTCCCCGGCCACGTCCTGGTCGTGCCCCGCGCCCACCACCGCACGCTGGCGGACCTGCCGACGGCGGAGGTGGGCCCGTTCTTCCTCCGGGTGCAGCGGGTCGCGGCCGCAGTGGAGCGCGGGCTCGGGGCGGCGGGCAGCTTCGTCGCGGCGAACAACCGGATCAGCCAGTCGGTGCCGCACCTGCACGTCCACGTGGTGCCGCGCAATCCGAAGGACGGGCTGCGCGGCTTCTTCTGGCCGCGCGGGAAGTACCCGGACGAGGCGGGCGCTGCCGAGGTCGCCGAGCGGCTGCGGGCGGCCCTCACCCCGCCCTGAGGGCCGTCTGAGCCCGAGGCGGCCCGGGCCGCCTCGGGCTCAGACGGTCGGGCTCAGACGGTCGGGCTCAGACGCTCGGGCTCAGACGCTCGGGCTCAGGCCGGCCCAGGGCTCAGGCCGACCCTGGGCGCAGGCCGCCCGGCTCAGCCGACCCGGACGTTGTCGAGCACCCAGTACCAGTTGTTGCTCCCGGTGTACCGGAACCGCAGCCGCAGCCGGCTCGCACCGGCCGGCACGGCGAGTGCCAGCGTCTGCCGGCCGTTGGTCTCGGCGCTGTAGCTCTTGACGACGACCGGCGCGCCGCCGTCCCAGACCGCCAGCACCTGGGCGGTCTGGCCACCCTCCTGCTGGTAATAGGTGGTGAACGAGACCGGGACGGTGCTCAGCCCGGCCACCGGGTACTCGGGGCTGACCAGGGTGGAGTCGTAACCACCCGTGAAGCTCTTGTCCGACCACTCGTCGGAGTCGGCGACGGCGAAGACGTTGGGGGAGCGGACGTTGAGCTCGCGGTACTGGTCGCGCTGGGTCCTGGTCCAGAACTCGTCGGTGGTGAAGGCCCAGCCGCGCCACTCGGTGACGCCGCCCGTGCCCATCGCCGAGTTGTCGACCGACCAGCCGCTCGGCGGGGTGTGGGTGAAGCCGATGGTGCCCGCGGCGGTGCCGGTCTCGTCCACCGGCCCGGTGAGCTGCGGGCGCAGCGCGTCGAACGCGTCCGGGACGAGGGTGCCGATCGGGGATCCGTCGAGGTTCCAGGCCGGGTCGATCGCGAGGCCCAGGTGTGCGATGGCGGTGGGCGCGAGGTCGACCATCCGGACGTCGTGACGGACCGAACCCGCCGGAAGCCCACCGCCGTTGGCGATCACGAAGGTCTGCCGCTCGCTCCAGGTGGAGCCGCCGTGGCCGCCCGCGTCGGTGTGGCCGTGGTCGGCGGTGACCATGATCAGCCAGTCCTCCTGCCCGTACGTGGCGCGGCCCCGGACGGCGGCGACGATCTGGCCCACCTGGGCGTCCAACCCCGCGGATCGCGCCCAGGTACGCCTGGCTGGCGGCGCCACTGGCGTGGCCGGCGTGGTCCACGTTGTCGAGCTGGACGAAGACGGCGTCCGGGTTGCCGTAGCGGAGCTTCGCGACCGCGCGGGAGGTGGTGCCGGTGTCGTACTCGGCGGACGGGGTGGCGACACGGGTGTCGACCTTGCCGGAGTAGACGGTGTCGGCGATCGGTGCCCAGGAGGCGACCACGTAGGTGGAGAGCGCGGGGGCCGCGGTCTCGATCCGGGTCAGGAAGTCGGGATAGGCGGCGAACGCGGGGGCGGTGCCCGAAGGGCGGGTCAGTCCGCTTCGAGACGGGTGGTGAAGCTGAACCGGTCGCCGCGGTACAGCGAGCGCACCCGCTCCAGCGGCACACCGGCCGCATCCCTGGTGAGCCGGTGCAGCAGCAGCATCGGCAGGGCGGGCGGCGTTCCGATCAGCAGCGCCTCGCGCGGGGAGGCGAGCACCGTCTCGATGCGCTCGTCGGCCCCGCCGAGCTCGACGCCCGCCCTCTCCTTCAGGAAGGCGTAGAACGACGAGCCGGGGTCGAACTCCCGGTCCAGCTCCGGCACCCGGGCCACCGCCAGATAGGTGCTCTCCAGGCCGACCCGCTCGCCGTCCGCGAGCAGTACCCGTTCCAGGTGCCAGACCTGCTCCCCCACCCCGATGTCCAGCTGCCCGGCCAGCAGCGGGCCGGCGGCGAACCTCTCCAGCCCGATCAGGTTGCGTCCCGGGACGCGCCCCTGACGGCGGACACCCTCGGTGTAGCTGGCCAGCGACAGCGGCTGCTCCAGCTTGGGCCCGGCCACCACCGTGCTGCGGCCGCGCCGCCGGACCCGCCCCTGGATCAGCAGGTCGCGCAGCGCCTGCCGGAGGGTCTCCCGGGCCACTTCGAAGCGGGCTGCGAGGTCGCGCTCGGTCGGCAGCACGCCGCCCTCGCCGAGCTCGTCGAGCAGCGCCTCCAACTGGCCCTTGACGGCGTAGTACTTGGGCACCCTGCCGTGCTCGGGGATGCCTGCCCGGATGGGCGCGCCGAGGCCGGGCAGAGGGGTCGCGGGCCCGGGGGTTTCGTCCATCCGGCCATCCTCGCAGACTCCGGCGGGCACCCGGTTCAGGGCCGATCCGCAGCTCCCTCGCGTCGGGCCGGGCCCGCTGGCGGCACGCATCGGACGGGACTCCCCACGGAGGACCCGCGCGGTCGCAACCGCCGGCCGAGCCGCGACCGGGATCCGAACCCCATGACCCACCGCCCCGGACCGGCCCTCCTGGTGGGGTTCGTCCCCGACGAGGATCCGGCACTGGAACCGACCGTCCACATCCACAGCCATGACGAGCACGTCGTTCCCTACGACATCATGCGCTGGTTCGTGGAACAGGTCACCGAGCAGGTGGAACGCTGCCGGGCTGCCTACGCGCAGGAGAATCCCGGAACAGTGGAATGAGCTCGGGGCGTCGGCGTCCACTCCGAGATGACGCGGCGCCACCGGCGCACGGAGCCTGTCGGCTTCACGAGATCCGTGCCTGAACCGCCAAAACAGGACTGTTCCCGGCCCAATCCGTGGCCGCCCCTTGACAGGTATAGACCATTCCGCTTGAGTCTCGGTCAGCCCCGCACCGGCCCGTACCCCGGTCGGCGTGTCCCCCACGACGCGCCCGCGCGGGGTCGGAGCCCCCTGGCACCACAGTCCTGTCCCACCGATGTGCGGCCCCCACCGCACAAGGGGTGATCACGTGTCAACGAAACGCCTGCTCGCGCTGCTCTCCGCCATGGTCACGGCGCTCGCGCTCGCGCTGCTGCTGCCCGCCGCGAGCGCCAGCGCCGCCGCCTGCTCCGCGCCCTGGAACGCGGCCACCGCCTACACCGGCGGCGCCTCCGTCTCCAACAGCGGCCACAACTGGTCCGCCAAGTGGTGGACCCAGAACGAGGCTCCCAGCACCGGCGGTACCGGTGTCTGGGCCGACCAGGGTGCGTGCGGCGGCGGCCCGACCGATCCGACGCCCACCCAGACCCCGGGCGGCTGCGTCTACCCGGACTGGACCGCCGGGCGCACGTACACCACCGGGAGCATCGTCCGCTACACCAACGGCGGGCTCTACCGGGCCACTCACGACAACCCGGGGTACGACCCGGTGATCAGCACCTGGTACTGGGAGCCGTACAGCTGCGGCCCGACGCCGACGCCGACCGGCACCCCGACCTCGACCCCGAACCCCGGCGGGTTCCCGGTCAGCCAGGCGCAGTTCAACCAGATGTTCCCGAACCGGAACTCCTTCTACACCTACCAGGGCCTGCTCGACGCGCTCGGCGCCTACCCCGGCTTCGCCAACACCGGCAGCGACACCGTCCGCCGGCAGGAGGCCGCCGCCTTCCTCGCCAACGTCAACCACGAGACCGGCGGCCTGGTCTACGTGGTCGAGCAGAACACCGCCAACTACCCGCACTACTGCGACACCTCGCAGCCCTACGGCTGCCCGGCCGGGCAGAGCGCGTACTACGGGCGCGGTCCGATCCAGCTGAGCTGGAACTTCAACTACAAGGCGGCCGGCGACGCGCTCGGCATCGACCTGCTGCACAACCCCAACCTGGTGCAGACCGACCCGGCCGTGGCCTGGAAGACCGCCCTCTGGTACTGGAACACCCAGACCGGCCCGGGCACCATGACCCCGCACAACGCCATGGTCAACGGGTACGGCTTCGGCGAGACGATCCGCAGCATCAACGGCTCCCTGGAGTGCAACGGCGGCAACCCCGCGCAGGTGCAGAGCCGGATCAACGCCTACCAGAGCTTCACCCAGATCCTCGGCACCGTCCCGGGCTCGAACCTGAGCTGCTGACGGTCCGACAAACCCCGCCCCCGCCCGACAGGGCCCCCGCCGCCCCCGCCACTCCCCCGCTACTCCCCGCCCGCTCCCGGTACTTCACGGGGAGCAGCGGGAACGTACCTCGGCCGGAGGAGCGGCGGGGGTGCAGAATCATCGTCACGGCGGACGACCGGGCAGGGGGCGGGGCCTAGGCTCGCAACCATGAACGACCTTGGCAGCCTTGTCCAGCAGACCGCCGACCGGCTCGCCGGCCAGCAGGTCGGCGCCGTGGTCGCCGGCCTGGCCGGCGGCGCGGTGGAGATCCGCGGTGCCGGGAGCACCTCCACGGGCCCGGGCGACGGCGTGCCCGGAGCGCACACCCTGTTCGAAATCGGCTCGGCCACCAAGGTGTTCACCTCTCTCGCCCTGGCCCGTCTGGTGCTCGCCGGCTCGACCGCACTCGACGAACCACTGGCCGAGGTCCTGAAGGACGCGCTGCCGCCCGGCGTCACCGTCCCCGCCCGGGGCGGTACGCCGATCACCCTGCAACACCTGGCCACCCACACCTCCGGACTGCCGCGGCTCCCCGCCGGGATGCTGCTGCCCGCCCTGCTCTCCCCGAACAAGCCGGACCCGTACCGCAACTGCACCTCCGACGCCCTGTTGTCCGGTCTCGCCCGCACCCGACTGCGCGCGGTGCCCGGCCGCAGCTTCCGCTACTCCAACCTCGGCGCCGGCCTGCTCGGCCTGGCCCTCGCCCACCAGGCCGGCACCGGCTACGAGGAACTGGTCACGCGCGAGGTCTGCGAGCCGCTCGGACTCGCGGACACGGTGATCACCGTCGACGGCGAGCGTTCCGGCCGGCTCGCCCACGGCCACACCCCGGGCCGTCGCCCCGTCCCCGGCTGGCACCTCGCCGACCTCGCGGGCGCCGGCGGGCTCCGCTCGACCGCCGCCGACCTGGCGATACTCCTCCAGGCCCAGCTGGCCTGCACCGGGGCCTCGGCCACGACCCCCTTCGAGGCGTCGGCGACGACCACGGCGCCGGGCGGGTCGCCGCTGGCGCCCGCGATAGCCCTCACCCGGGAGGTCAACCACCGCGTCAACCCCTTCGCCTGGATGCACCTCGGCTGGCTCGCCCACCGCCTCCACCCCCAGCAGGGCGGCCACCTCCAGATCTGGCACAACGGCGGGACGGGCGGGTTCCGCTCCTTCGTCGCCTTCGACCCCGAGAAGCAGGTCGGCGTCATAACCCTGGCCAACACCCGCCGGTCGGTCGACCCGGCGGGGGTCGCACTGCTGCGCACCCTGCAGAACGGCGGAGCAACGGGCAAGGGCCGCGCGTCGGGCGGGGCGGCGTAGCGGGCAGGGCGGGGTGGCGTAGCGGGCGAGGCCCGGAGAGCGTGCACGGAGAGCGGGGCGCAGCGAGCGGGGCAGCCGCGCGGAGAGCGGCCCGGACCACAACCTCATAACGTTGGAATTCCAAACTCACTAGATCTCTAGTAGGTTTGGTTTCCCAACTCACGCGAGAGGAAGGCGGCCGCCATGCGTGACGCCGTAATCGTCGAAGCCGTCCGCACCCCCATCGGCAAGGGCAAGCCCGGAGGCGCGCTCTCGGGCGTCCACCCCGTGGAGCTGCTCGCGCACACCCTCCAGGCCCTGATCGGCCGCAGCGGCGTCGACCCGGAGTTGGTCGACGACGTGATCGGCGGCTGCGTCGACCAGGTCGGCGAGCAGGCCATGAACACCACCCGGTACGCCTGGCTGGCGGCCGGCCTGCCGGAGTCCGTCCCGGCGACGACGGTCGACCGGCAGTGCGGCTCCTCCCAGCAGGCCGTCCACTTCGCCGCGCAGGGCGTGATCGCGGGCGCGTACGACGTGGTGGTGGCGTGCGGGATCGAGTCGATGAGCCGGGTCCCGATGTGGTCCAACGTGCCGCCCGGCGCCGACCCGTTCAGCGCCGCGATCGCCGCTCGCTACCCCGGCGGGCTGATCCCGCAGGGCGTCAGCGCCGAGCTGATCGCCGCCAAGTGGTCGGTCGCGCGCGAGGCGATGGACGCGTTCGCCGGCGGCTCGCACGCCAAGGCCGCGCAGGCGCACTCCGCCGGCCTGTTCGAGGCGGAGCTCGTGCCGGTCACCACGCCGACCGGGCTCGTCACCCTGGACGAGTCGGTGCGCCCGAACACCACGCCGGAGATCCTGGCCGGCCTCCGCCCGTCCTTCGCCGACCCCGGCTTCGCCGAGCGGTACCCGCAGATCGACTGGTCAGTGACGGCCGGCAACAGCAGCCCGATCAACGACGGTGCCTCCGCCGTCCTGATCACCAGCAGCGAGACGGCGGCGCGACTGGGCCTGCGCCCGCTGGCCCGGCTGCACTCCTTCGCGGTGACCGGCTCGGACCCGCTGCTGATGCTGACCGGCGTCATACCCGCCACCGAGAAGGTGCTCCGGCGGGCCGGGCTGTCACTGCCGGACATCGACCTGTTCGAGGTCAACGAGGCGTTCGCCAGCGTCGTCCTGGCATGGCTCCAGGAGACCGGCGCCGACCCCGCGAAGGTCAACGTCAACGGCGGCGCGATCGCACTCGGCCACCCGCTCGGCGCGAGCGGCACGCGACTGATGACGACCCTCGTGCACGCGATGCGCGAGCGCGGGGCGCGGTTCGCGCTGCAGACCATGTGCGAGGCGGGCGGCCTGGCCAACGCCACCGTCCTGGAGGCCCTGGACTGAGGCCCGGCAGGCCCGGCAGGCCCGGCAGGCCCGGCAGGCCTGGGAAGCCCGGGAAGCCTGGCATCCCGACGCCCGCCCGACCGCGTCGGCCCGACCGTGCCTCCCCGACCGCGTCGGCTCGCCCCTACTGCGACTGCGCCTCCGCGGCCGTTCCGACCGGCGCGAGCAGACGGTGGGGGCGGGCCAGCGCGCGGGAGACCGGATCCGGGTGGACGTCGGACGACGCCCCCGGCCCCGGGCGCATCGTCACCTCGCCCGGCGGCACGGCCGGGCCCCCGCAGTGCGGGCAGGAGCCGGCCAGGTCGAGGTCGGTGCCGCAGGTCGCATGCGAGAAGATGCGCCTGGGTCCGCCGGCCGAGGCATGGCGGCCGCCCCAGCGGGCCAGCGTGTAGACCGGCATCCAGAGTTCGAGGCCCACATCGGTGAGCAGGTAGCCGTGGCGCAGCGGCGCCTGTTGGTAGGGCTCCTTGCGCAACACCCCGGCCGCCACCAGGGCGTTCAGCCGCGAGGTGAGGACGGCGCGCGGGATGCCGAGGTGGACGAGGAAGTCGTTGAAGCGCTGGACCCCGTAGAAGGCATCGCGGACGATCAGCAGGCTCCATCGTTCGCCGACCACCTCCAGGGCGCGGGCCAGTGAGCAGTCCTGCTGTTCGTAGTCGGTTCCGAGCGCCATGCGGCTCAGCGTAGTCCAGGCGGATCAAGGGTTCAATGAACAGACTTACGGTGGTAGCGTGCTGCGCGGCTTGAAGGTTCATTCACCAGACTCATGATGCGCTCGCCTCATGGTCTGCGATTCGGAGGGAACGCCATGTCCCGCGCGTCATCGGGCTCCGCGCCGTCAGGCTCTGGGCCATCGGGCTCGGCTCCGTCGGCCGCCGTGCCGGCCGACTCCGTACCGGCCGCCTCCAGGCGGGCCGCCTCGACAGTCTCCGGGCCGGCCGCCTCGACCGTCTCCGGGCCGACCGCCTCCGGGCGGGCCGTCGGCACCTGTGCCGCGCTCCCGGTCCGCACCGGTGCCACCCTCCTCACCACCTGCCTGGCGACCGCGCTGGTCACCATCGCCTACACCGCCCCGACCTCCTCGCTCGCCGCCACCGCCGACGCCCTCCACCTCGGCGCCGGCGGGCGGACGTGGATCCTCACCAGCACCCTGATCGGCCTCGCCGCCCTGCTGCTCACCGCCGGGAGCGTCGCCGACGACCGCGGCCGCAAGCGGGTCTTCACCTCCGGTGTGCTGCTCTTCGCCGTCGCCGCCGCGCTCGGCGCACTCGCACCCGGTGGCGGCGTGTACCTCGCCTCCCGGGTCCTCCTGGGCGCTGCCTCCGCGGCGATCCTGGCACCCGCGCTCGGGCTGGTCAGCCATGCTCACCCTCCAGGACCCGGCCGGATCCGGGCCCTCGGCACCTGGGGCGCGGCGGTCGGCCTCGGCATCGCACTCGGGCCGGTGTACGGGGCACTGGTCCAGCAGACGGCCGGCTGGCGCGCGGTGAACGGTGGGATCGCGGTGGCCGCCGCCGCAGTGGCCGCGGCGGCAACCGTCGTCCTGACCGAGTCGCGCGCCGAGCGCCCGCGTGCGCTCGACCCGTACGGCGTACTGACCCTGGCCGCCGGGACGTCCTGCCTGATCGCCGGCCTCGCGCAGGGGCGGACGGGCTGGGGCCGGACGCCGGTGCTGGTGCTGCTCGCCCTCGGGGCGCTGTTGCTCGCGCTGTTCTTCGTGGCGGAGTCACTGGTCGCGGAGCCGATGCTGGACCTCGCACTGTTCCGCAACCCCGGATTCGTGGCCGCCACCGGCGGAGCGCTGTTCACGGGGCTCGCGGTGGTCGGGTTCATGAGCTATCTGCCGACCCTCCTCCGGAGCGTGCTCGGCCTCTCCGGCCTCGCGGCGGCCGGGGTGCTCGCCCTCTGGTCCGGCCTGTCCGTGGTCGCCGCCCTCCAGGCCCGCCGACTCGCCGACCGGATGTCCGCCACCACCCAGGTCGCGACCGGCCTCCTGCTCTCCGGTCTCGGCCAGGCCGGGCTGTACGGGGTCACCCCGGGCACGCCATGGGAACGGCTCGTGCCGGGCCTGGTCGTCGCAGGCGTCGGCAGCGGCATCCTCAACGCCGCGCTGGCCCGCCTCGCGGTCGGCAGCGTCCCACCCCACCGTGCGGCCATGGGCTCCGGCGCCAACAACACCGCCCGCTACCTCGGCTCCGCCCTGGGCGTCGCCATCACCGTGGCCGTCGCGTCCTCCACCCCCTCGCTCCCCGCAGGTGCCGAGCGCGCCACCCTCGTGGCGTCCGCCCTCTGTCTCCTCGGCGCCGCCCTCACCCTCACCACCCGCACCCGGCGGCCGGTCGTCCCCGTTGCGTAGGAAGGCGACCCGGCCGACTTCCTACGCAACCGCCCGCACGCACCCTGGACCGGCCCGGCCCGGTGACCACGACAAGCCATCCGTCGGCTGTGCCACACACCGGAAGCCGCCCCAGCCGACCTCCAGCGCAGAAGCCCGTCCGTCCACCAGCCCAGCTGCCAGAAGCCCGGCACTCACGCGCCAGAAGTCGACCCGGCCGACTTCTGGGCCGACTTCTGGCGCTGGCACACCCCATCCGGCCGTTGGACGGGACGTCGAATCGGGAGAGGCAGACGGCCAGACGGAGCAGGACGTCGACCCCGCCGGCCTCCTGTGCAGGGCGCACGCGCGGGAGAGGGCTCGGGCCGCAGAGGCCGGAGAAGGCGGGGAGGGCTCGGAGGACTCTCCTTGCGGGGCGGGATGGCGGAGCAGGACGTCGGATCCGCCGACTTCCCGTGCGGGCGATGCGGCCCGCCGGTCGGGCCCGCGGCGGGGGCGGTCGGGCCCACCGGGGTCGGGGCCGGTGGGCGGGTGGGGGCGGTTCCGGGTGGGGGCGGTTCCGGGTGGGGCGGGTGGAACGAGCGGGGCTGCGGGGCTGCGTGGGAAGATGGCAGGGCTGGTGGAAACGATCTCCGGGCGGTTCTCTGGCTATGGTGAACGAGCAGCGTGATGCCGGTGAGCCCAGGCGGCCGCGTCAGGACGCCCTGCTGATGGTGCCGATCGCGACCGCGCTGATCGAGGCCGACGGGCGCATCCTGCACTGGAGCAACGACGCCGAGGCACTGCTCGGCTACACGGCCAAGGAGGCGATCGGCGCGCGGGCCGCGCAGTTGCTGGCCACGGACGAGCAGCGGCCGGAGGTGCTGGAGCTGTTCCAGGAGATCCTGGACGGCCGTGGCTGGTCGGGCGTGTTCCCGGTCCGACACCGGGACGGGCACCTCGTCAACCTGGAGTTCCGCACCCACCCGATCTCGGGGCCGGGCGGCAGCCCGCTGGTGCTCGCGGTGGCGTCCGACGTCTCGACGCTGCGCCGGATCCAGGCGGACCTCGCCGTCCTCGACGGGTTCTTCACGCAGTCCCCGGTCGGGATGGGCGTGTTCGACACCCGGCTCGCCTTCGTCCGGCTGAACGACGCGCTGGCCAGGGTGAACGGCCTGCCGGCCGGCGCGCACCTGGGACACCGCCTCACCGAACTGTTGCCCGGGATCAACGGGGAGGAGACCGAGGCGGTGATGCGGCGGGTGCTGGAGAGCGGCGAACCCGTACTGGACGCGCGCTCGCGCGGCCGAACCCCGGGCGATCCCGAGCACGACCACGCCTGGTCGGCCTCCTACTTCCGGCTGGAGGACCCGGCCGGGGAGATCCTCGGGGTGAGTTCGACCGTCATCGACATCACCGAGCGGTCCCGCGCGGACGCCCGGGCGGCCCGGGCGCAGGAGCGGCTGGCACTGCTGGTCGACGCCACCGCCTCGATCGGCACCACGCTTGACCTGCGGCAGACGGCCCGCGAGCTGGCCGATGCCATGGTGCCCAGGGTCGCGGACATCAGCGGCGTGTTCGCGCTGGAGGCGCTGGTCGCCGGGCGCAACGTGGAGCCGCTGGACCCCAGCGCCCCGCAGCTGGTGCGCCGGCTGGCGCTCGCCACCACCGACCCGCTCTACCCGGCCGAGGCACTGCCGGTGGACACGGTGTACGAGGTGGCCCCGGACTCCCCGTACGCGCGGGCGCTGGCCACCGGCCGCACGGTGGTGGTGCCGTCCTGGGAGCTGCCGATGCTGAGCCAGGGGATCTCCGAGAGCCGCCGCCAGGCGTATCTCGGCGACCGGCCGCGTTCGGTGCGGATCACCCCGTTGGTGGCGCGCGGCACCACGCTGGGCATGGTGGTGTACTCGCGGCGCGGCGAGCGGGAGTCCTTCGCCGAGGCGGACATCACGCTCGGTGACGAGCTCGCGTCGCGGGCCGCCGTGGCGATCGACAACGCCCGGCTCTACCTGCGCCAGCACCAGACCGTGCTCGCCCGGCAGCAGGCGCTGCGCGAGGCGAAGGCCGCGCAGGAGCGGCTGGCGCTGGTCAACTCGGCATCGGCACGGATCGGCACCACGCTCGATCTCACCCAGACCGCCAAGGAGTTGGCCGAGGTGGCGACGCCCAGGCTGGCCGACACGGTGGTGGTGGAGGTGCTGGACGACCTGGTGCGCGGCGAGCGCGAGGCCCGCACGCTGGCGGACGGCTCGGCGGTGCTGCGCCGGATGGCGTTCCACTCGGCGCACGGTTCGACGCTGGAGCCGATCGACCGCACCGGAGGGGTGCAGCGGTTCCGGCCGAGTTCGCCGTACGCGTGGAGCCTGGCGAACCGCAAGCCGGTGCTGGTGCCGCGGATGGACGCGGCGGGCATGGCCTGGTTCGCCGACGACCCGGTCCGCAGGGCCGCGGTCCGCACGCAGAACGTCCGGTCGTTCATGGTGGTGCCGCTGATCGCCCGGGGTTCGCCGGTCGGCGTGGCCGGCTTCTACCGGACGGTGGTGGAGCGCCCGTACGAGGACGACGACCTGGCGCTGGCCGGGGAGTTGGCGGTCCGGGCCGCGGTGTCGATCGACAACGCGCTGCTGTTCACCCGGGAGCGCGACGCGGCGGCGGCCCGCCAGCGCGCCCTGGACGAGGCCTGGGCGGCGCAGCAGCGGCTGTCACTGCTCAACGAGGCCAGCACCCGGATCGGCACCACACTCGATCTGCACCGCACCGCCGAGGAGTTGGTGGAGGTGGTGATCCCGCGCTTCGCCGACTTCGTCACCGTCGACCTGCGCGAGGCGGTCCTGAGCGGCGACGAGCCGAGCCCCGTCCCGGACGACGGCACGGTGCTGCTGCGGGCGGTCGCCGTCGGCGAGGCCAACGCGAACGGGGTGCTGGCGGGGGCCGCCGACCAGGTGGGCTCGAACTCGCAGTCCGCGAAGGTGTACGCGGAGAGCCTGCGGACGGGGCGCTCGATCCTGGTGTCGGAGGTCGACGAGGCGGCGCTGCGGCGGATCGTCGCGTCGCCGGACCGGGTCCAGCCGGGTCTCGACGCCGGGATCCACTCCTACCTGATGGTGCCGCTGCTGGCACGCGGACTGGTGCTGGGCGGCGCCGAGTTCATCCGGATCCGCAATCCGGTGCCGTTCGGCCAGGCGGACCGCGCGCTGGCCGAGGAGCTGGCCGCGCGGACGGCCCTGGCGATGGACAACGGCCGGCTCTACCGTCGCGAGCGGGACACCGCGCTCACGCTGCAGCGCAGCCTGCTGCCGCAGGAGATCCACCGCACGCTGGGGCTGGAGATCGCCTACCGATACCTGCCGAGCAGCGTGGTCAGCGAGGTCGGCGGCGACTGGTTCGACGTCGTGCCGCTCTCGTCGGGGCGGGTCGCGCTGGTGGTCGGCGACGTGATGGGGCACGGCATCCGGGCCGCCGCCACGATGGGGCAACTCCGCACGGTGGCCCGCACGTTGATCACGCTGGAGCTGGATCCCGCACGGGTTCTGCACCGGCTGGACGAGGCCACCACGGCACTCGGCGAGGGCCAGTTCGCGACCTGCGTCTGCGTGGTGTACGACCCGGTGGAACGTCTCTGCACCGCCGCCTGCGCGGGCCACCTGCCGCCGGTGGTGGCCGACAGCGAGGGCGGGGCCCGGCTGGTCGACCTGCCGCCCGGCGCACCGCTCGGGGTCGGCGGAGTCCCGTTCGAGAGCGTCGAGTTCACGCTCCCGGAGGAGGGCATCCTGGCGCTGTACACGGACGGTCTGGTCGAGCGCCGCGGCCGTGACATCGACGAGGGCCTGGACCTGCTCTGCCGGACCATCGCCGACCGGCACCGCTCGCTGGAGCAGACCTGCGACGCCGTCCTGGCCGAACTCACCGGCCGCACCAGCGAGGACGACATCGCGATCATCCTGGCGCAGGTCCGGCCCGCCGGCGCCGACCGGATCGCCACCCTGCCGCTCACCGACGACCACGCGATGGTCGCGCACTCACGCCGCTTCACCCGCGACACGCTCATCGGCTGGGGTCTCGCCCCGCTCGCCGACTGGGCGGAGCTGCTCACCAGCGAGCTGATCACCAACGCCCTCGTGCACGCCGGATCCCCCACCCAGCTCAGGCTGTTCTACAACCGGCTGCTCACCGTGGAGGTCGCCGACCGGGACGCCGAGTCACCCCGGATGCGGCGCGCCCGCTCGGAGGACGAGGGCGGACGCGGCATGCACCTGGTCAACGAGCTCGCCCACCGCTGGGGCAGCCGGCGCACCCGGGACGGCAAGGTGGTCTGGTTCGAACTGGAGCTGCCACCGGGTACATCGGCCCGCTGACCACCCACGACAACCGTCGTTTGTCACCGTTCCCGTGCGGTTGTTCGCCCGCGTGGCCCCCGGGGGGCTTGGCTTGGTCCCGGCAGAAGGAACCGGCCCGGAACACCGAGGAGCACATCGTGGACCAGCTCGACCCCCGTACCGTCGTGGAGCGTTACGTCACCGCCATCGCCACCGGCGACCTCCCCACCGCGGTGGCCTCGTTCGCCGAGAACGCCACCTGGTCCTACCCCGGCGACCTGCCGCTGTCGCGGGTCTGGGACGGACGGGACGCCATCGTCGAGGACTTCCTCGGCTCGGTGGGCACCCTGTTCGCCCCCGGCGGCTCCCCGCAGGTGACGCTCACCGGCCTGCTGGCGGACGGCCCGCAGGTGGTCGCCGAGTGGACCGCCCGTGGCACGGCGGCCAACGGCTCCGCGTACCACAACCAGTGCCTCGGCATCTTCACCGTCGAGAACGGCCTGATCACCGCGGTGCGCGAGTACCTGGACACCCACCACGCGGCGCGCACGCTGTTCGCCGACCAGGCCTCCTGACCGGCGTCCTGCGGTGGGCCGACGGTGGGCCACCGGTCGTCCGGCAGGCGGCCCACCGTCGGCCGGAGTCCGTCGGCACCGCCGCCGCGCCTTCACGGCGCCTGCCCCGGCGGCGCACGAGCGAGGACGCACAGGCGTGCGGGCGCGGACGCGCAGGCGTGCGGGCGCAGGCTGCCGGGGCCCGGGCGAAACCCTAGTCGGGGAGCAGCAGATTGACGTCGCCGAACTCGTGCCACAGGTAGCGGTGGTGGACCGCCTCCGCGTAGCAGCGTGCCAGGAGTGGTCGCCCGGCGACGGCGGCGAGCATCAGCAGGTGGGAGGCGCGGGGCTCGTGCCAGCCGGTGAGGAGGCCGTCCACGGCCAGGACGCCGCGTTCGGGGGTGATCACCAACTCGGTCCAGCCGCCCGCCTCGTGGACGGTCCCGTCCGGGGCGGCCGCCGATTCCAGGGCGCGGACGACGGTCGTACCGACCGCGATCACCCGGCCGCCGCCGGCCCGGACGTGGCCCACCAGACGGGCGGTGGCGGCCGGGACCTGGAACCGCTCGGCGTACGGGGCCTCGTGCGCCTCCGGGGAGGCGACGCCGGTGTGCAGGGTGATCGGCGCGACCAGCACCCCCCGCCCGGCCAGCCGGGCCACCATCTCTGTGCTGAACGGGCGCCCTGCGCTGGGCATTTCGCTGCTGCCGGGGACGGTCGCGAAGACCGTCTGGTAGGCCTCGATCGGCCAGTCGCCGTCCACGTAGCCGTACCGGATGGCCCTGCCGTGACGGGCCAGGTACTCCAACAAGGGTGCGGGCAGGTCGAGTCGGGCGTGCCAGAGGCGGGCCGTGAACGGCTCGACGAGCTCGGCCGAGGCGCCGCCCGGCAGGTCCACCCGCAGCCCGGGGCGGGCCGGGGACTCCGCCGGCGGGTAGTAGGCGGGGGCCCCGCCGGGCACCGTGCGGCGCAACTCCACCAGGAAGGAGCCGCGTTGGTCGGGCTGCGCGGAGGACAGGTGCAGCGCGACGGCGGTGCCGTCCGGCAGCCGCCCGGCGAGGGCGGCGGGCAGGGTGGCCGAGTTGTTGACCACCAGCAGGTCCCCGGGGCGCAGCACCTCGGGCAGGTCGGTGAAGCGACGGTGCTCGACGGTTCCCGCGTCGCGGCGGCCGACCAGCATCCGCACGCCGTCGCGGGCCGTGCCGCGGGCCTCCGCCGGTGCGCGGGCCGAGAGTTCGGGCGGGACGGTGACGTCGATCCCGGTGTCGGCGAGTGCGGTCATCGCTCACCCTGGGCGGCGGTGGCGGCGAGCAGGTCGGCGGCCCGGTAGCGGCCGGAGGCGGGACGGTCGCGCAGCAGGCCGAGGAGGGCGGGGACGACGGTCTCGGGGAGCGGCTCGGCGGAGATGTCCTCACCCGCGTACGCCTCCTGGAGCATCCTGGTCCGCATGCTGCCCGGGTCGACCGCCCAGACCTTCAACTCCGGCTCCTCCCGGGCCAGCACGGCGGAGGCGTGGTCCAGCGCGGCCTTGGCGGCGCCGTAACCGCCCCAGCCCCGGTAGGCCTCGACAGCCGCGTCGGAGCTGATGTTCAGCAGGACACCGGAGTGCGCGCGCAGCTGCGGCAGCAGGAGCTGGGTCAGGGCGATCGGCGCGAGGGCGTTGACCTCGAACATCTCCAGCAGATCGGGCAACGGGACGTCGGCGAGCCGGGGCAGCGGCTCGCTGCCCGCGTCCGAACCGTTCAGCGTGCCCGCGTTGTTGACCAGGAGCGTCGCACCGCCGAGCCCGGCGGCGGCCTCGGCCAGGCGGGCGCGGTGGTCGTCGTCGACGACCGAGCCGGCCAGGGCGGTGACCTTGGTGAGGGCGGCCAGCCCGGCCTCTGCGGCGGAGAGTTCGGCCTGGTTGCGGGCGGTGATCACGAGCTGCCAGCCGTCGGCGGCCAGTGCCCGGGCGAGGGCAAGGCCGAGGCCGCGCGAGGCTCCGGTGACCAGGGCGACGGGCGGGGTGGCCGGCTGGGCGGACCGGACGGTGTGCTGCGGTGCGTTGTTCATGGCACCACGATCGTCCCGGCCCCGCCCCGCACGGATCGGCCACCGGGACCGGGACCGGGTCGTACCTTGGACCTAGACCAGGAGGCCGATGCGGGCCCCCTCCCGCTCCGCCGGCCCGGCCGGCTCCTCCCGGGCCCCTCCCACTCCGTCGGCCCGCCCCACCCGGGCCGGTGGACCGCCGCGCCCGGGCCGGGTGGACCGCTGTTCGGACCGCCGCGGGGCCCGGAGCTACCAGGAGGCGGGATCCGACCAGGCGGCGAGCGTGCGGCAGCTCTCGAAGCGGCGCGGGCGGCCGGTCAGCGGATCGCTGAACTCGACGCAGGAGGCGAGTAGTTGCAGTGGACGGCGGAAGTCGTCCGGCGCGGGGTCCGGCAGCAGCACCGGGTACACCGGGTCACCGAGGATCGGCAGTCCCAGGCCGCTCATGTGCAGCCGCAGCTGGTGGGTGCGCCCGCTGAACGGCAGCAGCCGGTAGTGGCCGAGGCCGTCGCGGTGCTCGACCAGCTCGATCCGGCTCTCGCTGTTCGGCGGGGCGTCCAGCTCCTGGGCGGCGATCACGCCGCGTTCCTTCACGATGTGGCTGCGGACGGTGCGGGGCAGGGCGAGCGCCGGGTCGTACGGCGCGATCGCCCGGTACTCCTTGCGGACCAGCCGGTCGCGGAAGAGCGTCTGGTAGGCGCCGCGCTCCTCGGGTCGGACCACGAACATCGCGAGCCCGGCCGTCAGCCGGTCCAGCCGGTGCGCCGGGCTGAGGGCGGGGAGGTCCAGCGAGTGCCGCAGCCGGGAGAGCGCCGTCTCGACGACGTGGCGGCCGCGCGGGGTGGTGGCCAGGAAGTGCGGCTTGTCGACCACGACCAGGTGCTCGTCCCGGTACAGCACGGCCAGCTCGAACGGGACCGGGACCTCGTCCGGCAGCTCACGGTAGAGCCAGAGGTGCGCGCCGGGGCGGAACGGCTCGTCCGGCCCGATCGGACCGCCCTCGCCGACGATCTCCCGGCCGTGCAGCAGCGCGTCGATCCGCTCCGGCGCCACGGTGGGCAGGCGGTCGGCCAGGTACGCGCGCACCGTCGGCCACGGTCCCTCGACGGGCAGCCGCAGGTGCACCGGGTCCACCCCGAGTCGCTGCGGGAGGGGGGCGGGCGGCTTGCTCTTGCGTCTCATCTCGCCGCCAGCCTAGCCGGGACCGACCGACCGCCCGCCGGCCACCCGTCCCGCGGCCACCCGCCTCCCCGCCCCGGGAAGGCCCGCCCGGGACGCCCCGCACCGGACGCCGCATCGGACCCCGCACCGGCCGACCCGCACCGGCCGACCCGCACCGGCCGAGGCTCCCGTCCGACATGCCGGTGCCCCCGGCTGCGGTGGAGAGTGGACAGTGAGGCCCCCGCCCACGCCCACTGGAGGCGCCCGCGTGACCACCGCCGGACCGCAGGACGCGGTGCCGCCGCTGCATCTGCCGCGGCGGACCAGGCTGCTGCTGGTCTGCGCCTACCTCCTGCTGGTCGTCGCCGTGGTGGCCGACCTGGTGTCCGGGCCCGGGACGACCCTGTCCCCCGTGCTCGCGGTGGCGCCGGTACTGGCCGGGGCGACCACCCGGCGCGCCCGGGTGGTGCTGGTCACGGGAGCCGTCGCCGTCCTCGCGGCCGGTCTGCTGGAGCTCAGCAACCGCGGACTGCCCGGCTCGGTCCACGTCAGCGCGCTGGTCACCGTGCTCGCCGCGACGCTGGCCAGTGCCGGGAGCGTCGTCCTGGTGTCGGCCCGGGAGCACGAGCTGTTCCAGGTCCGGACGGTGGCCGAGGCGGCGCAGCGGGCGCTGCTGCGGCCGCCGCCGGAGCGGCTCGGGCCGTTGCGGGTGGCGGTGCGCTACGTCGCGGCGGCGGCCGAGGCCCGGATCGGCGGGGACCTGTACGAGGTCGCGGAGGGTCCGCACGGGATCCGGATCCTGCTGGGGGACGTGCAGGGGCACGGGTTGCCGGCGGTGGAGACGGCGGCGGACGTGCTGGGGGTCTTCCGGGAGGCGGCCCGCACCGAACCGGAGCTGGCCCGGGTGGCGGAGCGGCTGGACTCGGCACTGGCGGGCCGCCCGGTGAACGAGCGGTTCGTCACGGCGGTGCTGCTGGGCGTGGACGGGACCGGCGGCGCGGCACGGCTGGTCAACTGCGGCCATCCGCACCCGCTGCTGCGCCGGGCCGGCCGGGTGGATGAGCTGGAGCCGCCGCAGCACGCCCCGCCGCTGGGGCTGCTCGGGCTGTTGGGCGGGCACTACCGGGCGGGCGGCTTCGAACCGCGCACCGGCGACCTGCTGCTGCTCTACACCGACGGCGTGTCCGAGGCCCGGAACGCGGCGGGCCGGTTCTTCCCGCTCGAGGAACGGCTGGCCGGGCTCTCCGCCGGGAACCCGGAGGACGTGCTGGACGAGCTGCTGGCGGAGGTCCGCACCTGGGTGGGTGACGTCGGTCTGGCCGACGACGCGGCCCTGCTGGCGCTCCGCTGGGATCGCTGAGTGCCGCACCCGCTGAGCCCTGGCCCGAGCACGACATCCGCCCCGCCGCACCCGCCGGCGCGCCGCACCCGCCGGCGCGCCGCATCCGCCGGGCGGTGGCGGGCCCGGCCCGGCACCACCGTCGGCGGTTCGGGTCGATTGTCGGTGGCGTGTGCAAAGGTGTGAGCGCGGTCGGCGGGGTGCCGTCCGCAGGGGTGGCCGAGGGGAACGGTGGCATGGGGATCAAGACGAGCGGGGCGTTCGAGGTGACCGCCTTCGAGCCCGAGGAGACCGACGAGCAGCCCGGGGCGACGCTCGGCCGGGTGCGGCTGACGAAGGAGTTCACGGGCGGCCTGACGGGCAGCAGCGTGGTCCGGATGCTCTCCGTGCTGGACGGCGCGGGCGGACCGGCGGCGTACGTCGCGGTGGAGCGCTTCACCGGGGAGCTGGACGGCCGGAAGGGCTCGTTCGTGCTCCAGCACTCGGCGCCGGGCAGCCAGGGCGAGCGGCTGGCCGTCCGGGTGGTGGCGGGCACCGGCGCGGGCGAGCTGGCGGGGATCACCGGAACGTTCGAGCTGACCGTGGACGACGGCGGTCACACCTACGTCCTGGAGTACGAGCTGGGCTGAGCCGGCCGGCCGGACCGTCCGCGCGGCGCCGGCACCGCGCCGGCCCGGCACTGTCACGATGATGCGATCAGCGCACGGTCGATCGCGGAGGGTGATGGATGGCTCGGGACACGGCACGTGCGGTGGACGAGGTGATCCGCCGGCTGCGGGAGATCGGCGCCGGTCTTCCGGCCGGCGACGGCGTCGCGGTGTTCAACCGCATGTACCTCACCGTGACGGAGGCGGTGCGCCGCCGTCTGGCGGGCCTGTACTTCGCCGACCCGGCCGCGATGGCCGAGTTGGACGCGGTGTTCGCCGGGCGGTACCTGCTGGCCGTGGACGCCGTCGCGGCGGGGCGCCGGCCGCCGGCCTGCTGGCGGCCATTGTTCGAGCTGCGCGGGCACCCCGGGGTGCACCCGTTGCAGTTCGCGCTGGCCGGGATGAACGCCCACATCCAGCACGACCTGCCGCTCGCCGTGATCGACACCTGCCGCCGGCTCGGCCGGTCCCCCGAGGACCTCTGCGCCGACTACCACCGGATCAACGGACTGCTCGCCGCCGTGGAGACGGCGGTCCGGGAACAGCTGATGCCCGGGCCGGACGTGCTGGAACGCGCCGAGCCGCTGACGCACCGGGTGGGCGCCTGGTCGGTGGACTCGGCCCGTGACGCGGCGTGGGCGAGCGTCGCCGCGCTCTGGGAGCTGCGAGAGCTTCCGCACGCGGCGGCGGCGCTCGCCTCCGCGCTGGACGTCGCGGTCGGCCTGCTGGGCCGCGCCCTGCTCACCCCGCTCGGCTTCCACGGCGCCGCCGGCACCCATGACATCCACCAGGCCCACGAGAGCCACGGCACCCGCCACGGCCACCAGGCCCACCCGGCCCACCAGGCCCACGGCGCCCACGCAGCACAGGGCGCCCGCAGCACCCTCGACGCCCGCAGCACCCACGGCGGAACGGCCGGCCGGCTCCCCGTGGCGAGGAACCGGCCGGCCGTCCGCTGAGCGGGATCAGGCCCAGCTGGAGTGCAGCGGCTTGCCCTCGGCGTAGCCGGCCGCGCTCTGGATGCCGACCACGGCCTTCTCGTGGAACTCCTCCAGGCTGGACGCGCCCGCGTAGGTGCAGGAGCTGCGCACGCCGGCGACGATCGAGTCGATCAGGTCCTCGACGCCGGGGCGGGCCGGGTCGACGAACATCCGGGAGTGCGAGATGCCCTCCTCGAACAGCGCCTTGCGGGCCCGGTCGTACGAGGAGTCCTGGGCCGTGCGGTTGCTCACCGCGCGGGCCGAGGCCATGCCGAAGCTCTCCTTGTACTGGCGGCCGTCGGCGGTGGTCTGGAGGTCGCCGGGCGACTCGTAGGTGCCGGCGAACCAGGAGCCGATCATCACGTTGGACGCACCGGCGGCCAGCGCCATCGCCACGTCGCGCGGGTGGCGGACACCGCCGTCGGCCCAGACGTGCTTGCCGAGCCTGCGCGCCTCGGCGGCGCACTCCAGGACGGCGGAGAACTGCGGGCGGCCGACGCCGGTCATCATCCGGGTGGTGCACATGGCGCCGGGGCCGACACCGACCTTGAGGATGTCGGCGCCCGCCTCGACCAGGTCGCGGACACCGGCGGCGGAGACCACGTTGCCGGCCACGATCGGGATCTGCGGGTCCAGTCCGCGCACCGCGCGCAGCGCGCTGATCATCGACTCCTGGTGGCCGTGCGCGGTGTCGACCACCAGCACGTCGGCGCCCGCCTCGATCAGGGCCTTGGCCTTGCCGGCCACGTCGCCGTTGATGCCGACGGTGGCGGCGATCCGCAGCTGGTTCCGCGCGTCCACGGCCGGGGTGTAGAGGGTGGCGCGCAGCGCGTTCTTGCGGGTCAGCAGGCCGACCAGCCGGCCCTCGGCGTCCACGACCGGGGCGAGCTTGCGGTGCGCCTCGGTCAGCTTGTCGAAGGCCGCGCGCGGGTCGATGCCCTCGTCGAGCAGCAGCAGGTCGCGCGACATGACGTCGGCGAGGCTGGTGAAGCGGTCGACGCCCTGGCAGTCGGAGTCGGTGACGACGCCGACCGGCTTGCCGTCCTCGACCACGACGAGCGCGCCGTGCGCCCGCTTGGGCAGCAGCGAGAGCGCCTCGGCGACGGTGGCACCGGGGTCGAGGGTGATGGCGGTGTCGTGCACCAGGTGGCGCTGCTTCACCCACCCGATGACGTCGGCGATCACCTCGGTGGGGATGTCCTGCGGGATGGCGACCAGGCCGCCGCGACGGGCGACGGTCTCGGCCATCCGGCGGCCGGCGATCGCGGTCATGTTGGCGACGACCAGCGGGATGGTGGTGCCGGTGCCGTCGTTCGAGGACAGGTCGACGCCCTGCCGGGAGCCCACGGCGGAGCGGCTGGGGACCATGAAGACGTCGTCGTACGTGAGGTCGTACGAGGGCTTGAGGTCGTTCAGGAAGCGCATGAAAAAGGGCTCTCTGGCTGGGAGAAGTTACACCTCGGGTGCGGTTGCGACGAAGCCGCGGGGCGCACTCGGGCGCCCCGCACCCAACATTCGATTCTCCGGCACCGTGGGGGCAAAAGCCAGTTCGAGGACGTTTGCTGGGGCACCGCACAAACCATGATCGCCGCACGGCTCCCAGGCTTGGAGATTCCTCCAACCGTCCGGCTTTTCGCCCCGGCCAGGGCCGCTCCCGTAGCATTCACGCGGTAACGGCGAGGCAATCCAGGAAAGCGGCAGCGGGCGATGACGGCGGGCGTGGACATCCAGCAGGGCAACGGCACCGAGGGGATCGAGGAGGAGATCGACTACGGTCCCGGCCTCGACCCGGAGCGGCTGCGGCTCTGCCTCGACGTGCTCGCCGAGCTGGACGGGCTGCACGTCGACCACCCGGACGCGATCACCGTCCGCCAGGCGGTCGGCGGCATATTCCGCACGCTCAAGCAGCGTCGCCGCCAGGAGACCCGGGCCCGGAAGACCGCCAACGACCGTGCCGTCACCGCCCGTACCGCCACCGGTGCGCCGACCCGGATCGACGACGAGACGGCCGGCGCCTTCGGCCTGACCACGGTCACGACCACCGAGATCGCCGGCATCCTGGAGCGCCCCCGCTCCTGCTACACGTGCAAGCAGCGGTACGTCGAGGTGGACGCCTTCTACCACAACCTCTGCCAGACCTGCGCCGTGAAGAACCGCGCCCGCCGCGACGCCCGCGCCGACCTCACCGGCAAGCGCGCGCTGCTCACCGGCGGCCGGGCCAAGATCGGCATGTACATCGCGCTGATGCTGCTGCGCGACGGCGCCCACACCACCATCACCACCCGCTTCCCGAACGACGCGATCCGCCGCTTCACCGCGATGCCGGACAGCGCCGACTGGATCCACCGCCTCAAGATCATCGGGATCGACCTGCGCGACCCCGCCCAGGTGATGGCGCTGGCCGACGAGGTCGCCGCGGACGGCCCGCTGGACATCCTGATCAACAACGCCGCGCAGACCGTGCGCCGCCCGCCGGAGTCCTACCGCGAGCTGGTCAACGCCGAGAACGCGCCGCTGCCGGCCGGCGAGCTGCCGCAGTCCACCACCATCGGCCGTTTCGGAAGCGGCAGCGTCGACCTGCCGGCCCTGCCCGCGCAGGCGAGCGGCGACGAGGAGCGGCTGTCCGCCGAGGACGTCACCTCGCTCGCCCTGGTCACCGGCTCCGCGACGCCCGCCCGGATCGAGGCCGGCACCGCGATCGACGCCGGCGGCCTGGTGCCCGACCTCGCGCCCACCAACAGCTGGGTGCAGACCGTCAACGAGGTCGGCCCGGTGGAGCTGCTGGAGGTCCAGCTCTGCAACTCCACCGCGCCGTTCATCCTGATCAGCCGGCTCCGCCCGGCGATGGCCGCCTCGGCGTCCCGCCGCAAGTACGTGGTCAACGTCTCCGCGATGGAGGGCGTGTTCCAGCGCGGCTACAAGGGCGCCGGACACCCGCACACCAACATGGCCAAGGCCGCGCTGAACATGCTCACCCGCACCAGCGCGCAGGAGATGTTCGAGTCCGACGGCATCCTGATGACCGCCGTCGACACCGGCTGGATCACCGACGAGCGTCCGCACCCGGACAAGATGCGCCTCGCCGACGAGGGCTTCCACGCCCCGCTCGACCTGGTCGACGGCGCGGCCCGGGTGTACGACCCGATCGTCCGCGGCGAGCAGGGCGAGGACCTCTACGGCTGCTTCCTCAAGGACTTCGACCGCTCCGCCTGGTAACCCGCACGAGGTAACCCGTACAGGGAGGAACCGAGTTGACCACCGCACCGCTGCTCGGCGCCGGCGTCATCGTCCCCACCGGGGACGGCCGGGTGCTGCTCGGCCGCCGGATCACCGCCGGCGAGCCGCCGACCTGGAGCCTGCCGGGCGGCAAGGTGGACGACCCGGGCGAGTCCTTCGAACAGGCCGCCGCCCGGGAGCTGGCCGAGGAGACCGGCATCGTGCTGCCGGCCGAGCGGATGCGCGTCCTGGCCGTGCTGCTCGACCACGAGCTGGGCCGCCCCCGGCTGACCGCGGCCGTGCTCGCCCCGCCGAGCCTGGCCGCGGCCGAGGTCACCGAGCCGCACGCGTGCGCAGGCTGGGAGCGTTTCCCGCTCGACGCACTGCCCGGGCCGATGTTCTACCCGTCCGCGCTCGTGCTCGGCAGCTGGCTGCCGGACGCCCCCTCGGTGCTCCGGCCCGGAACGCACGCCTACCCCGTCACCGGCGGGAGCCGGGTGACGGGGTAGGGCGCGGAGCCGGCCGGCCATCCGGGGCGGGGCCGCCTCCGAAGCAGGTCAGCCGTCGCGGGCGGGTCAGCCGACGCGGGCGGGGCCGCAGTTGCGGGCGGGTCAGCCGTTGCGGGCCGCCTCCGGGCCGGTGATCCGCTTCAGCAACGGGAGTGTGGAGGCGATGATCCCGAGCGAGGTCGCCAGGCCGAGCGCCACCAGAACGAAGTACACCGCGCCCGGCGACACCAGGTCGTAGTTCATCTGCGACTTGAGGAACATCGCGGAGGCCGCGAAGCCCGTCCCGGTCGCGATCGCCGCCACCACCAGCAGCGGCAGCCCGCTCTCCAGCCCGATCACCCGTTGCAGCAGCCGCAGCGGCGCTCCGGTGAGCCGCAGCATCGCGAATGGCCGCTTGCGGTCGGTCAGGCCCGCCACCACGCTCACCGCGAGGCTGCAGCCGGCGATCGGCAGGGTGGTCAGCAGGACCACGTTGGCCAGCTGCCGCCAGCCCGCGAGCTGCCTCTGCTGGGCGGAACCCCAGTCGCCCACGGTCCGGGACGCGTACGCCGGATGGGCCTTGGTCAGGAGCGTCCGGGTCTGCTCCATGGCGGCGGCGGAGCCGTCGGTGGTCACGTAGATGTTGCGCACCGGCAGCCCGGCCACCTCCTCGGCGGAGACCGGGGCGGCCGGCCACTCGGCCTTGGCGTTGGAGCGCAGGTCCAGGAAGGCCCACTGCGGGACGCCGGCAACGCTCGCGCCGGCCGGGCAGTGGCCCACGACCGGGACCTGGGCGAGGTCGGAGCAGAGCACCAGGCTCGGCGAGAACCAGGGGCGCTCACCCGGCATCCTGCCGAGCCCCTGCGGGTTGTCGTGGCCCAGGGAGAGGCCGCGGAAGCCGGGCACCGCCCGGAGGTCCGCCAGCAGCTTCGCCGACACGGCGTCCGTCATCGGCGGATCCTCCATCCGGCCGCTCTGCCCGACCGCGACCCGGGTCTGCGGGTCGCCGCTGAGCGTGCCCCGGCTGTCGTTGATGGTGCCGATGATGCAGACGGTCGCGGTGGTGACGAACAGGGCGAGGACCAGGCCCGCGACCGACCGGAAGCCCGCCTTCGGGTCGTCCGCGAGCCGCCGGACGGCGATCAGCGTGGCCGGGCGGCTGGTGCGCAGCGCGACGGCGCGGGCGGCCACCATGGTGATCCAGGGTCCGGCGATCACCAGGCCGAGCATGATCGTCAGAAAGCCGGTCAGATAGGCCGCGGTCTGCCCGTTGGTGGTGTCCGGGCGCCGGTTGACGAAGTAACCGAGCTCGGCCAGGCCGGCCAGCAGCGGGACCACCCGCCAGTGACCGGGCGGCTTCGGGGTGACCCGGCGGGTGACGCCCAGCGGGGAGATGGTGACCCGCCGCAGTGCCAGCCGGGCCGCGACCGCCGCCGCCGCGGGAACACCCAGCGCCGTGGCCGCCATCTGGAGCGGAGTGAGCGTCAGGTCAGCGGCGAAGAACCGGTTCCCGGTGAACGGGATGGTCGCCACCAGCGGGCGCAGCAGCAGGAAGAGGCCGAAGCCGACGACCGTGCCGGCCACCGCGGCCACGGTGGACTCCACCGCCGAGATCACCGAAACCTGCCGCGGGGTGGCACCGACCAGCCGCATCGCGGCGTAGCGCTGCTCACGGGTGGCGGCGGAGAGCCGGGTCGCCGTGCCGATGAAGATGACCACCGGGAAGATCAGCGCGCCGGCCACGACGGAGAGGATCAGCGTCATGGCGTCGCCGCGCGTGCCCAGCCCCGGGCAGTCGTTGTCGCAGGAGGGCGGGAGAGCGGTGGCGATGGTGGTGACCTTGCTCGCCCCGGGCATGTGCTCGATCTCCCCCGGGGTCCGGCCCTCGACCAGGAAGAGCGAGTCCGGGGAGGGCAGCGCCTCGGCGCCGAGAACTCCGGCCATCCGGCCGGGGAAACGGTCGCCCAGTTCGACGGCCGGGGTCTTGCGCAGCAGTTCGGCCAACGCGGGCGAGGCGTAGTACTCGCCGGGTGCGGGCAGCTTGGTGAGGCCCGGCGGGACGGGCGCGGTCGGCCCGGTGGCGGCGACGTCGAGCTGGAAGATCTCCTTGCCGTCGAAGAAGTCGCTGTGGTCCCACCACCAGAGCGGGTCCACCGGCGCCGTCTCGGTGCGGCTCGCCGCGCCGGAGTTGGTCCACAGGACCCGTTCGTTGGCCTTGCCGACGGCGTTGATGCTCGCCAGCGTGGAGAGCAGCAGGCCGACGCCGATCGCCACGGCGGCGGCGATGATGACCAGCCGGGCAACGGCCTCCCGGCCTCCGCTGACGGCCAGTCGGAGCGAGAAGGCGATCACGAGGCGATCCGTTCCGCCGCGCGGCCCGCCGCCGGGCCTGCCGGGAGCGAGGTGGCCCTGCCGTCCCGGACGATCGCCTCGCGGTCGGCGTAGGCGGCGACCCGCGGCTCGTGGGTGACCAGGATGACGGTGGTGCCCTGCTCGCGCGCGGCGCCCACCATCAGTTCCATCACCTGCTCGCCGGTGAGCGAGTCCAGCGCGCCCGTCGGCTCGTCGGCGAACAGCACCTGCGGCCGGGCCACCAGACCGCGGGCCAGCGCGACGCGCTGCGCCTGACCGCCCGACAGCTCGCCGGACCGGCGCCGCTCCATGCCGTCCAGGCCGAGCCGGGCGAACCAGGGCCGGGCCTCGGCCAGGGCGGCGGCCCGCTTGGTGCCGCTCAGCAGCAGCGGCAGGGCGACGTTCTCCTCGGCCGTCAGCTCCGGGACGAGCTGCCCGAACTGGAAGACGAAGCCGAACCTGTCGCGGCGCAGGGCGCTGCGCTGGGCCTCGCCCATGGTGTCGATCCGCTGACCGTTGAAGTGGACCTCGCCCGAGTCGGGGGTGAGGATGCCGGCCAGGCAGTGCAGCAGGGTGGACTTGCCGGAGCCGCTGGGGCCCATGATGGCGAGCACCTCGCCGGCGTTCACGGACAGGCTCGCGCCGCGCAGCGCGGGGGTCTCGCCGAAGGCGAGGGTGATGTCCTGGGCCTCGATCAGCAGGGTCATGACCGCACCGCCTCGGCGAGCGCGTCCAGGCGGGCGGTGGTCAGGTCGATCCAGCGCAAGTCGGCCTCCAGGTGGAAGAGCCCGTGGTCGGCGAGCAGGGCGTCGACCAGCGCGCCGTTGCGGCGCAGGTCGGTCAGCTCGCGCATCCGGTGCATGTGGGCGGCGCGCTGGGTGTCGAGGTAGACCTCGGCGTCGCGGCCGAGCATCAGGGCCAGCACGACCTTGGTGAAGAGCACCGTCTGCAGGTTGGGTTCGGGCGAGACGGGCTCGGTGAGCCAGTGCTCGAACTCCGTCACGCCGGCCTCGGTGATCACGTAGCGCTTGCGCTCGGGCCCGTCGCCGGGCTCGGCCTCGCCGGCCACGACCTTGCCGTCCCGCGCCAGCCGGCCGAGCGTGGCGTAGACCTGGCCGTACGGCAGGGGCTTGCCCCGCCCGAAGAAGGCGTCGTAGTCGCGCTTGAGGTCGTAGCCATGGCTCGGCTCTCGCTCCAGCAGCCCGAGAAGGGTCAAAGGAACACTCATGAGATGACCATACATCAGGCGTATACTCCGAGTGTATAGCTGGCGAGAATACGTCTCTGACCTGCGGATCTGGTGAGCGGCGCAGTCGCAACTGCGCCCGGGCGGGGCGGGAGCGGCGCCGGGGACGGCGTGCCGAACGCCTGCGGGAACGAGCCGGGGACGGCGTGCGGAACGCCTGCGGGAACGAGCCGGGGACGGCGTGCGGAACGCCTGCGGGAACGAGCCGCGGACAGCGCCGGGAAGGCCTGCGGGCGAGTACCGGGAACGGCGTGCGGAGAGGCACCCGGAAGGGGCGTTCGGAGGAGACGTCCGGGCAGGCGTGAGCGGGAGGCGGCCCCACACCGCCCCCCGCTCCACACCACGGCCCGGCAAGCCCCCACAGCAGGCCGAACCCGTCACGTCCCGGCCATGCGGGGACGTGGCTCCTCCAGCCTGCCTCGCCCGGGCCTCCCCCGCCGAGGGTCGAACGTCCCGGTTCGCCCGAAACTCCCCGGTGGTGCGGGCGCGCACGGCTCTTGTGCACGGACGGGGGGACGGAGTGAGATGGGAACCCGGCAGTACGGGCACCGCGGCGGGGAACCCGGCCGGGCGCCACCGCACCGTCGCCCCGCGAACCCGGCGAACCCCGAGGAGCCCGCATCGTGTCCAGCACACCCCGCCGGCCCCGGCCCGCGTCGCTGCCGCGGCGGGCCGGCCGAAAGCTGCGGCGGGTCTTCGGCGCGCACGACGACGCGTCGGCGCGGACACTCGTCCGCCCGCTGGACCGGTCCCGCAGCCGCGCCCGGACCGCCACGGTGCTGGGCGTTCTCCTCACCCTCGCGGCCGCCGTCACCGCTGCGCTGCTCGGCTACCGTGCCACCGCGCGCGACGCCGCCGCCGACCGCGCCCGCCTCCACCCGGTCGTCGCCGTCGTACGGAGCGTCGACCACCCCACCGCCACCACCAGCGGCCGGCGCACCGGCGGTTACCGGAACCAGCTGCCCGCCGAAGCCTCCTGGACCGCCCCCGACGGACAGCCGCGCACCGGCACGATCGAGGTCCGCCACACCACCGTCGCCGGCTCCGCCGTCACCCTCTGGGTCGACCGGGCCGGCACCCCCGCCACTCCCCCCACGACCAGGAGCAGCCTCGTCATCGACGCGGTCTGCGCCGGCCTCGCCGGGTTCCTGACCGTCACGACCGTGCTGGTCGGTGCCCTCGCGCTGCGCCTGCGCGTCCTCAACCGGCGGGCCGACCTGGCCTGGGAGGAATCCTGGGCCCGGCACGAGCCCCGGTGGAGCGGCCGCACCACCAGCAGCCCCGGCGGGCCCCAGGACGACTGACGGAGACCACTGTGCACATCGCCTTCACCACCGACCGGCTCACCGCCCGGCTCTGGGAGCCGCACGACGAGAGCGCGTCTACGACATCTACTCCCGCTGGGAGGTGGCGCGCTGGCTCGGCGCCGAGCCGAGGGCGCTGGCCTCGCCCGACGAGGCCCCGGCCCTGATCGAGCGGTTCCGGCAGCGATCCGCCGACCCCCGGTACGGCATCTGGGCGCTCGAACGGCGGGACACCGGAACCGTCGTCGGTTCCGTCCTGCTGGTACCGCTGCCCGACGGCGACGGGGAGGTCGAGGTCGGCTGGCACCTCCACCCCGACTCCTGGGGCCAGGGCTTCGCCACCGAGGCGGCCCGCGCCGCCCTCGCCAAGGGGTTCGCCGAAGGCCTCACCCGCATCCACGCCGTCGTCCGCCCCGGCAACGCCCCCTCGGCGGCCGTCTGCCGGCGCCTCGGGATGACACCGGTCGGGCGGACGACCCGGTGGTACGGGGTGGAGGCGGACGCCTTCCTCGCCGTCCCGGAGGCCGCCGGGGCGACGGAGACGCGCCGCCTCGCGCTCCAGCTGCCCGCCGAACTCGTCGACTGGGTGCGCGCGTTCGCGGAGATCTCGCACCGGACGGTCGAGGACGTGGTCGGCCCGCTGATCGCGGCCGAGCGGGCACGGGTCGACGCCGGCTGGACGACTCCGCCGAAGCGGGCCACCGACGCGCCCTGAAGCCCGCGGCGGCCGCGCGTGTACCGCCCCTCCCCCGTTTCCGGTGCCTGGTCCCCTGCCCCCGGCCCCGTCCCCCGAGCGCACGGTGACCTTCGGTCAGGACCCGCCCTCCGGAGCCGTCCAGGCGGGGGCGGGCCCTCCTGGGCCGTCCTGGCCGGAGTGGGGGCGGGACGCGCGGTCGGTGAGGATCGCGACGGCGGCGAGGAGGGCGAGGGCGAGGCCCAGTGCGGCCGGGACGTCGGCGTGGAGGACGAGCACGGCCCCCAGCAGGGCTCCGCCGAACATCCAGACGGCGGAGGCCAGTCGACGGGTGCCGGAGCGGTCGGCGGCGAGGGCGGTGATGGTCATGGTGAGGACGGTGGTGGTGAGGTCCGGCACCCTGAGGTGGCGGACGACGGCGTTCTGCAGGCCCATCGCGAAGCCGAGCAGGCCGATCAACGGGTAGCGGACCGGGTCGGCGGTGTAGCCGGCCAGCGCGGCGAGGGCGGTGCCGCCGGCCACCAGCGCGGCCTGCACGACCGTGGAGACGACCAGCAGCAGCCCCCGGTGGCCCGGCAGGAGTTCGCAGAGCCGGCCACCGGCGAGCGCGCCGAGGAGGAAGGCCGCCAGCGCGGCGAGCGAGGCCGTCGCGGAGAGGCCGGGCGCGCCCGCTAGCGCGAAGCCGAGGAAGACGACGTTCCCGGTCATGTTGGCGACGAAGACGTGGCCGAGCGCGAGGTAGCTGACCGCGTCGACCAGCCCGGTGACGACGGTGAGCACCAGCAGCATCGTGACCAGCGGGCCGTGGCGGGGGTCGGTCTTCAAGCCTGTCTCCTCCGGTCGTGCGGCGTCCGGTCGGGTGGCGATCGGTGGGGTCCGATGGGATCCCATGGGGTCCGGTGGGGTCCGGTGGGGTCCGGTGGTCGTTCCGTCCGTTCTACGCCCGCCCGGGCGCCCGGTCACGCCGAACCCCCGGTTGGCGCGGAACCCGACCGCCGCGCCTCCGGAAACGCCGGCGCCCCCGTCCCGGAGCGTGTCCGGGACGGGGGCAGGGCGATGAGTCGATGAGGGGGAGGAGGGGTGAGGCGGCGTGAGGCGGGGCGGGGGCGCCGGGCGCCGGGCTGGGTCGGGGCGGGGTCCAGCGCTTTGCAAAGTGCGCTTTGCAAAGCCCGCGGCGGTTCGGCGGTTCGGCGGTTCGGTGCTCCGATGGCGAGATGGCGTCGGGACGGCGGACGACAGTGGCACGACACGGCACGACACGGCACGACGCACCTTCCCCGCGGCGGGCCGCAGGCGAACCGTCAGATCGCGAGTGCCGGGCGGTGGTGGTCGAGCCAGAGCGCGAGGTCGACGACCCGCTCCAGACGGAGCCGGTGGCCCCACTCCAGCTCGCCGGCCGGGGTGCCGAGCCCCGCCTTGAGGACCGTCTCGTCGGCGATGTCACGGACGTGCGGCACATCGAGCGCCTCACGGGCGAGCCGCTGGAGGCCGCTGTTGTAGTCGGCGTGATGGGTGGTCGGGTAGTGGTTCTTCGGCCGCCAGAGCACCGAGTCGGGCGCGATGCCCTGGCCGGTGGAGCGGAGCAGGCTCTTCTCCCGCCCGTCGTGGCTCTTCATCGCCCAGGGGATGTTGAAGGCGTACTCGACCAGCCGGTGGTCGCAGTAGGGGACGCGGACCTCCAGGCCCTGGGCCATCGAGAGGCGGTCCTTGCGGTGCAGCAGCTGGCGCAGCCAGCGGGTGAGCGAGAGGTGCTGCATCTCCCGCTGCCGGTGCTCGGCGGGGCTCTCGTCGTCCAGGTGCGGGACGGCGGCGAGCGCGCCGCGGTAGGTGTCGTCGCGGAACTCGCCGATGCGCAGGTGGGCGGCGAGGTCCGGGTTGATCGGCATGGCCGCCTCGTCGCCGGTGACGAGCAGCCAGGGGAACGTCCGTGCGGCGAGCGCCGCGGGCTTGTGGAACCACGGGTAGCCGCCGAACACCTCGTCCGCGGCCTCGCCGGAGAGGGCGACCGTGGAGTGCCGGCGGATCTCGCCGAACAGCAGGTAGAGCGAGGTGTCCATGTCTCCGACGCCGATCGGCGAGTCACGGGAGACGACGACGGCCCGGCGGTGGTCCAGGTCGAGCAGGGCCTTCGGGTCGAGGACGACGGTGGAGTGGTCGCTGCCGATGAAGGCGCCGGCCTCCGCGGCGTACGGGGTGTCGTGGCCGGTGCGCAGCACGTCGCCGGTGAACTGCTCGGCCTGGTCGCTGTAGTCGACGGCGTACGAGCGCAGCCTGGCCTGCGGGCCCTCGGTCAGCCGGAGTTCGTCGGCGACCAGTGCGGTGACGACGGTGGAGTCCAGGCCGCCGGAGAGCAGGCTGCAGAGCGGGACGTCGGCCTCCAGCTGGGCGCGGGCGGCACGGTTGACCAGCGAGCGGACCCGCTCGGTGGTAGTTGCGAGGTCGTCGGTGTGCGGGCGGGCCTCCAGCTCCCAGTAGCGGCGCTCGCGGACGCCGTCCCGGTCGAGGACGAGCAGACCCCCGGGGTGGACCTCACGGACGCCGGCCCAGACGGTGGGGCCGGTGTTGAAGAGCAGGCTGTAGGCCTCGCGCAGGCCGTCGGCGTCGACGGTCGGGGTGATCTCCGGGTGCGCGAAGAGCGCCTTGGGCTCGGAGCCGAAGGCGAGGCCGCCGTCGACGGCGGCCCAGAACAGCGGCTTGACGCCGAGCCGGTCGCGGACCAGCAGCAGCCGCTCCGCCCGCTCGTCCCAGATGGCGAAGGCGTACATGCCCTCCAGGTGGTCGACGAGCGCGTCACCCCACTGCAGGTAGGCGCGGAGCACCACCTCGGTGTCGCTGCGGGTCTCGAACCGGTGTCCCCTGGACTGGAGTTCGGCGCGCAGCCGGTGGTGGTTGTAGACCTCGCCGCTGTAGGTCAGCACGACGCCCGGACGGTCGCGGCGGTCGGCCATCGGCTGCGCGCCGCCCTCGATGTCGATCACGGCGAGGCGGCGGTGGCCGAGCGCGGCGTGGGCGCCGAGCCAGACTCCGCCCGCGTCGGGCCCGCGCAGGGCCATGGTGGCGGTCATCGCCTCGATGACGGGGGCGCTGTGGCGGACGTCCTGGTGGAAGGACGCCCAGCCGGTGATTCCGCACATGCGCGTGCACTCCTTGGGGCGGGCAGACTCGGACCGGGTGGGCGGGCAGGGCGGTCCGCCCCCGACTCCCGGCCCGGCACGGCCGCCCGTCGGCGCCCGGTCCACCAGTCGTGCGGCGCGGGCCCGGGGTTCCCTCGATCCGGACACGTTTCCGGCCACCCGGCGGCGGGGCCGGACGCGAACCCGGGTGTGACAGTCGAGGTTCAGACCGTGCCGCCGAGATTGATCTCGGTCGGGTTGGCCCACTTCGCGGGCACGTCGAGCCGGGCGGAGTACGGCGCCGGCGCGCAGTTTCGCGCAGGTCCGGGATGCGGTTGCGCAGGGCGCCCGGGGAGACACCGCAGCTCGGCGATCAAGGCGATCGGGCGACCCTCCGGGAGGGATCTTCAGAGAGCGAAGGCTTCTTGACGACCCAAGGGCTTGGGCGGTGCGCCCGGTGAGTGCAGACCTCACGTGCCGGACAGCCGATTCCGGAAGCCCGAGAAGAACCCCCTTGACCAATGGTCAAGAAACGTTGACCATTGGGGGCATGCCTACCGACGATCTTCCCGAGGCGCTCCACGTCTCCACTGACGAGCAGCTACGCGCCGTCTCCAACCTCACGCGCCACCGGATCATGGCCGTGCTCCGCTTCGAGCCCGCGACGATCACGCAGATCGCCGAACGTGTGGGCCTTGCGAAGGGGAGTTCCAGCTACCACGTACGACTGCTCGAACGGGCCGGCCTGGTGAAGGTGGTGCGGACGCGCAAGGTCCGGGGGGTCACCGAGCGGTACTACGCCATGGCCGCGCGGTCGATCGTGCTGCCGGAACGTGGCGAGGGAGGCCCGGATGTGCTGATGCGGCATGCGGTGGCGGACCTGGAGGCAGCGCCGGTGGATGGCGAGCGGCACGTGCGAATGGCGCATCTGCGGCTCACCGAAGAACAGTTCGCGGAGCTGGGGGCGCGGCTGCAGGCACTGGCGGACGAGTACCGGGAGCTGTCCGATCCGTCGCTGCCGGACGCGTCGCTCGTCTTCGCACTGTTCCACCCGGCGCAGCGCGAGCAGGCCGAAGGGGGCGCCAAGTGAGGTCGGACGTTCAGAAGTTGCCGACCGGGTTCGGGCGGCTGTGGACCGCGCAGACGGTGTCCTCGCTCGGTGACGGGGCGATGCACGCCGCGCTGCCGCTGCTCGCATTGACGTTGACGCGGGATCCGATGGTGCTCGCCGTCGTCACGACCGCCGGAACGCTGCCGTGGCTGCTCTTCGGGGTGCTCGGCGGCGCACTGGTGGACCGCTGGGACCGTCGGCGCACGATGTGGGTCACGGACGCGGCGCGTGCGGTGCTGCTCGCGATACCGGCGGCAGCGGCCGCGCTCGACGTACTGAGCATTCCACTGCTCGCGGCCGTCGCCTTCCTGCTCGGCCTCGGCGGACTCTTCTTCGACACGGCCGCGACGGCCTATCTGCCGGATCTGCTCGGCCGCGACCCCGCGCTCCTGGAGCGCGCCAACTCCCGCCTGCGCGGCGCCCAGACCGCCGCGTCGGGCTTCGCGGGGCCGCCTGCGGGCAGTGCCCTGCTCGCGCTCGGGCGGGCGGTTCCGCTGCTCGCCGACGCGGTGTCGTTCGCGCTCTCCGCACTGCTCGTACGGTCGCTGCCTGCCACGCCCCCGCCCGCGCCGCAGGCCCGTGAGTCGCTGCTGCGGCAGGCGCGGGCCGGCGCCGCGTACGTCTTCCGGGACCAGTTGCTGCTCGGGCTCGCGCTGCGCCCGGCGGTCGGGAACATCGCCTTCCTCGCCGTGGAGACCGTACTCGCCCTCTTCGCGCACGACCGTCTCGGCATCGGCACCTTCGGCTTCGGCCTGCTCCTTACGGCGGAGGCCACCGGCGGTCTTCTCGGCGCGGGCATCGCCTCCTTCCTCGGCCGACGGCTCGGCACCGGCGCCGCGCTCACCTGCACGGCCGCAGCCGAGGGCCTCGCCATCCTGGGCCTCGCCGCCGCCCCGAACCCGTACGTCGCCGGCCTCGCGCTCGCCGTCTGCGGAGCGGGCATGGGCGCCACGATGGTGCTCGGCCCCTCCCTCCGGCAGACGATCGTCCCTGCCCACCTGATGGGCCGGGTCGCCTCCACCTCCCGCATGCTCGCCATGTGCGGCGCCCCGTTCGGCGCCTTCCTCGGCGGCTGGCTGGCCACCGTCTACGACGTGCGCGCCCCGCTCTACACCGCCGCCGGCCTCCTCCTCACCATGACCGCCGTCACGTCGACCATGACCACCAACCGCCGGGTCGAGGCGGCGCTGCGTGCCGCCGCCCCGGCCGGTGATCCGGCCCAGTCGAAATCCCGTGATCTCGTTCACGAGGGCGCCGTTTAGGGCTCCGCGAGGTCCTTGAGCCGGCTGCCAAGGCCAGCTCGGCGCTCCTCGTCCTGGCCCCCGCAGCGTCGGGCGCCCGGCCTCCACGGGATGCGACGAGAGGCCCAACGGGCGGGTGCGCAGGCGTCAATCCTCGTCGTCCTCAACAGCCTCCGGGCCCCGGAAGGGGCGCGAGCCCTGACCAGGTCGGAGACGTGGCCAGATGTCGTCGAGGAACCCGGTCGGGGTGTGGACCTCGAACAGCAGGTCCGGCAGGTCGGTCCTCGGGAGCACGGCCCCGGTGGTGTTCCCCGGCCAGGTCAGGCTTCGGCCGCAATCCAGTTCTGCCAGACGTGGATCGTGTTGGGCACCTCAGGACGATCGAGGAGCCGGAGAACATAGCCCGCATGCCGCCGTGCCCATGGGTTGTCAGACCGGGCGGACGTTTCCAGCCTGCCGCGCAGATCCTCGCTGTCGACGGCCCGAGCAACGCGCAGGTATTCGCGGTCCTTGCAACGGTAGGGCCTCTGGACGACGATCTCGACCAGGTCGGTGAGCTTCGCCCTGACCGTCTCGCCGTGGTCGGCGACCGCCACGTCCCGTATGAGGCTCTGCTTCGTGCCCCACTTCTTGGCATGCCGGGTCCAGTCCTGCGGATACCTTGCCTCCCATTCCAGGAAGAGGAGCGCATAGGGCAGACCCTGCCAGGTCCTGACGTCCCCCGGCGGACGGTTCCACAACGCGTCGGGCAGCGAACCCCTCCCGGCTTCGACGTACATCTCATGGGCCTTCAGGAAAGCCGGATCCTGCCACTGCTCCCGTCCGCCGAGCGGCAGCGTCAAGCGCCACAACTCATTGAACCGACCAAGAGCATCCCGCACGTTCCCCTGGGCATCGGCAAGACGGACCAGCGCCGCAGCCCGTTCGGCGGGATCGTCGGACACCAGCCCGAACGCCCAGCCCAACCGCGCGTCCCATGCACGGGCTTCATCAACGCCCGCACCCGTACCTGCACCCGCTTCCCTCGTCACGCAGGAGATCATCCCCCAGCCACTACACCGAGGTGCCTCGCCCTCGCCCTCATCCGGAGCGCAGATCGTTCGGCCCGCTCCCCGGCCGGGCTTCCGGACCTGGGGGCCGCGCGGAACGCGACACGCGGAGAACGGCACGCCGAGAACGGCGGGCGGAGAACGGAACGGCGGGCGGCGGACGCATCCCGCGCCCGCCACCCGCCGTCACCCGGCCGCCCTCAGTCAGCCGTTGCCGGCACTCAGCAGTCCTTGAGGGTGTCGCAGAGCGCCGAGTCCATCGCCTTCGTCACGTCGGCGTCGGCCGGGCCGGCCCACGGGACCTTGGGCTGGGCGCCGGTCTTGGCGGCCGTCCAGAGCGAGAGCTCGTTCACCGTGCCGTCCGGGGCGGTCAGGTACTCGTGCAGGGTGACGGTGGTGCCGCCGGCCTGCGGGACGGTCACCGTGGCGGCGAAGTACATCGCGTCCGCGGGGCTGGTCACCTTGACGGTGGCGCCGGGGACGGTCTTGGCGCAGTTCTTGACCTCGTCCTCAAGGTCGCCGAGGACCAGGTGGGCGCTCTGCGCGATGCCGCTGCTCGGGCGCGGGTCGCCCTGGTAGAGCAGGGTCTGCTGGGCCTGCCACTGGTCGGCCCCGCCGGCGCCGATCACGGACTGCGCGGCGGCCCGGCCGGCGCCGAGACTCTCGTTGTCCTGGGAGAGCTTGGAGTGGCACAGCTCCTGGAGCTTGAAGGTCGGCTTGCCGCTCACACCCTTGGCACCGGCCGCCGGGGCCGGCCACTTGTAGGTGGCGTCGAGCGGGATGGCGCGCGGGTTGATCCAGGCGCCGGCCGGGATGTCCTTGGAGACGGCGGGGCCGGCCGAGGACGGCTTGGCGGCGGCGGTCGACGGCTGTGCCGCCGCGCCCGACGCGGCGGCGGTTCCGGCCGCGGTGGCGGCGGTGCTCGGGGCGGCGTTCTGCTCCCCGCTGTTGTCCGGCCCACAGGCGTTCAGCATGCCGATGCCGAGGAGTGCCGCGGCGGCGATCGCCGTCCTGGTGGCCACGCTGGATCCGTTGGTACGCAACTGACTTTTCCTTCCCCCGATGTGATGGTGCGGTCGACGCGGCCGGGCGCGCCGGTCACATGACCGGTGGTCAGCTCCCCCGCGGCCACCCACGCCGACGGCGTCGAAACCTAGTGCGAACCCGCCGCGGCATGCAAAACGACCCACCGTCCCACAGATGGTCCGACAGACTTTTGAACGCGTTCATTTTTGTATTAAGCTAAGGACAACACTACGGAGGGGGACTCCATGAAAATCGTCATACCGGGGGGGAACCGGGCAGATCGGCCGCATCCTGGACCGCGCACTGACCGCCGAGGGCCACGACGTCCTGATCCTCACCCGGCGACCGCGGCGCGACCGCGAGCTCTACTGGGACGGCCGCACCCTCGGCCGCTGGGCCGAGGCCGTCGATGGCAGCGATGCCGTGATCAACCTCGCCGGGCGCAGCGTCAACTGCCGCTACAACAACGCCAACCAGCACGAGATGCTGGCCTCCCGGGTGGACTCCACCCGGGTCGTCGGCGAGGCCGTCGGGGCCGCCGCGCGCCCGCCGCGGGTCTGGCTCCAGATGAGCACCGCCACCATCTACGCGCACCACTACGGCACCCCGCAGGACGAGGCGACCGGTGTCCTCGGCGGAGGCGAGCCCGACGTCCCCCGGTACTGGGACCGGAGCATCGACATCGCCAAGGCCTGGGAACGCGCCCAGCAGAACGCCCCCACCCCGGACACCCGGCGGGTCGCACTGCGCACCGCCATGGTGATGAGCCCCGACCGCGGCGGCGCCTTCGACCTGATGCTGCGGCTGGCGCGGTGCGGGCTCGGCGGTCCGATCGACGGCGGCGCCCAGTACATGTCCTGGATCCACGACCGGGACCTCGTGCGCGCCGTCCGCTTCCTGCTCGACCGTGACGATCTGACCGGCCCGGTCAACCTCGCCGCCCCGCACCCGGTGCCGCAGCGCGCGTTCATGCAGGCGATCCGGCGGGCCTGGGGCATCCCGGTCGGTCTGCCCGCCACCCGCCGGATGGCCGAGCTCGGCGCGTTCGCCCTCCGCTCGGACACCGAACTGCTGCTCAAGAGCCGCTCGGTGACGCCCGGCCGGCTCCGGGACGCGGGGTTCGGCTTCGAGCACCCGCAGTGGCCGGCGGCGGCCGTCGACCTCGCCCGGCGGCTTCGGCGGCGGGCCTGACCCCGTCGGGTCCCGGGTTCCGTGACGCGGATCGCTCAGGCGATCACTTCCGTCGGGTGCACCTCACGGTGAGACCGGCACCTTCCACCTCTTCGAACCCGGCGTAGGTCGGGAAGTGCAACGTCAACTCGCCGTTTCTGTACGTCACCTCGGTCGCCGCCCCCAGGTCCTCGCTCCAGCCGTTGTCCATCGGAAACCGGCCCGAGAACCCTTCGCCGACCCCGTCGGGGGCACCCGGAACGACGCAGGGCGCAGTCTTCGGCGGACCGCTCCAGTCCAGGTGGGCAGCGAGGCGACCACCGCCGAACTCCCACCGTCCTTCGATGGTGACGGTGGACAACTTCCCACCGGCCTTTCCGACTTCGGCGGACCAGTGACCGTCAGGGGCGACGGTGACGACGCCCTGGTGAGCGGCGGTCGACTCGTACCGCCAGTCCCCGACCACGAACGCCTTGAAGGCCTGCCCGAAGACGCCCCCGCCGGAGCCCTTGCCGCCACAGGCGGACACAACACTCGCCATCGCGCCGATCGCGAGGTAACGAAGTGCCGCGCGACGACCTACCAGCCGCAGGATATGACGACTCATCAGCTGGACCTCCTCCGCTCCGGCGCAGTGTAGGCCGACCGCGCGTCCACCGGAACAGGGATCCCGCCGTTCCGGATCCAGCGGCCGCCGAGTCCGGCCGACACCGCAGGCAGGACGACCGAGCAGAGCCGTCACGCAGGGGGATCCCGGGGCGGGCGCTCCGCCGCGGTCCGCCACCGGCCGGGCGCCCTGGCCGCCGGGAGTGCTCGGGGCTGCCGCCCTTCCGGGCCGCTCAGGAGCCGGCGGGCCGCTGGGCCGCTGGCTGCTCAGAGCCGGCGGGCCGCCGGACTGCTGGGCCGCTGGGCCGCCGGACCGCTCAGGGGCGCCGGAGCACCGTCGGAGGGTTCATCGCCTCGACCGCCGTGACGAGGGGGGCCAGTTCGGGGTTGCGCGCGGCCTCGTCGAGCGCCTCACGGAGGGCGGCGTCGTTGGTCGGCCGGGCTTCGCCGAGAAGTTTCAGCCCGTCCTCGGTGACGTTGGTGTAGATGCCGCGACGGTCGGTGGGGCACAGGTAGCGGGAGAGCAGACCGCGGTCCTCCAGGCGGGTGACCAGGCGGGTGGTGGCGCTCTGACTGAGGACGACCGCGTCGGCGACCTGCTTCATCTGCAGGTGGCCGCCCTCGCCGTCGTGCTGGCGGCCGAGTACGTCGAGCAGCGAGTACTCGCGCACGCTCAGGTCGTGCTCGGACTGCAGGGCGCGTTCGACGTGCGCCTCGATCCGGCCGTACAGGACGTAGAGGGCAGCCCAGCCGTTGGCGAGGGCGGTGAGCGCGGGGTCGGTGGCGGTCATGGGCTCCAGGTCTCCTTCCGGGTGGGACAGGATCCAGGATAAGCCACGCACTGAAATATCGGCGTGAGCATATATAAGGCTTACACAAGTTCTTCCCCGGCGGGATCGGGCGCAGGCGGGTGACGTCGCGAGCCCCAGGAGCACCGGGGGGCACCGGGGGGCACCGGGGGTGCCAGGGACGCCGGGACATCGAGACACCGGGACGTCGCGGCACCGGGACGTCGAGATACCGCCACGCGCGGGGCGATTGCCCGCATTTGCAGTTATGCCGCGCATGCAACTATTGTCGGAGCACGTAAGGCGCACTAGCAATCGCATGGAGGGTAGGCTCATGCCACTCGCGCTCCTCGCCCTGGCCATCGGGGCCTTCGGGATCGGTACCACCGAGTTCGTGGTCATGGGCCTGCTGCCCGAGATCGCCGGCGACTACGGCGTGTCCATCCCCACCGCCGGGCTGCTCGTCACCGGCTACGCGGTCGGCGTCGTCGTCGGCGCGCCACTGATGACGGTGCTCGGCACCAGGATCAGCCGCAAGACGATGCTGATGCTGCTGATGGGCCTGTTCACCGTCGGCAACCTGCTCTCCGCCCTCGCACCGAGCTTCGGCGCGATGCTCGCGGGGCGCATCGTGGCCTCGCTCGCCCACGGCGCGTTCTTCGGCATCGGCTCGGTGGTCGCCGCCGAGCTGGTCGCCCCGGACAGGAAGGCCGGCGCCATCGCCACCATGTTCACCGGGTTGACCGTCGCCAACATCGTCGGCGTCCCGCTGGGCACCTTCATCGGCCAGGCCGTCGGCTGGCGCACCACCTTCGGGGTCGTCGCCGCGCTCGGCGTGGTCGGCCTGCTCGGCATCGCCAGGTTGGTACCCGCCATGCCGCGCACGGAGGGCGCCCACCTGCGCCGGGAGCTCACCGCGTTCCGCAACCCGCAAGTGCTGCTCGCGATGGCCATGACCGTGCTCGGCTTCGGCGGCGTCTTCGCCGCGATCACCTACATCGCCCCGATGATGACCCACGTGGCCGGCTACTCGGACGGCGCGGTCACCTGGCTGCTGGTGCTGTTCGGTACCGGCATGTTCCTCGGCAACCTGCTCGGCGGCCGCTACGCAGACCGCAGGCTGATGCCGCTGCTCTACGCCACCCTCGGCGGACTCGCCGTCGTCCTGGCACTGTTCACCCTGACGGCACACAACAAGATCCTCGCCGCCGTCACCATCATGCTCGTCGGGGCGCTCGGCTTCGCCACCGTCCCGCCGCTGCAGAAGCGGGTGCTGGACCAGGCACACGGCGCGCCCACCCTGGCCTCGGCCGTCAACATCGGCGCGTTCAACCTCGGCAATGCGCTCGCGGCCTGGCTCGGCGGCGTGGTCATCTCCGCCGGCCTCGGCTACACCGCCCCGAGCTGGGTCGGCGCGGCACTCGCCGCCGCGGCCCTGGTCCTCGCCCTCTGGTCCGCCGCCCTGGAGCGCCGCGGCCCCGCACAGCAGGCTGTGGCCGACGCCGCCACTACCGCCCCGGCCCCCGCTCCCGCCCTCCGCTGACCCCTCGCCCCACCTTCCTCGTCACCCCCTCCCCAGGAGAAGCACCACCGTGCGCACCACCGCAGTCACTCCGCTGACCACCGCCGACGCCGAGACCCTCGTCGCGACCGCCCGCGACGCCGCCGGGACGGCCGGGATCCCGGTCAGCGTCACCGTCCTCGACGCCGGCGGTCACCTGCTCGCCTTCCGCCGGGACGACCGGGCCGTGCTGATCTCCGGCGAGACCAGCACCCGCAAGGCCTACACCGCCCTGCAGCTCAACTCCCCCACCGCCGACCTGGTCGACCTCGTCAAGCCCGACGGGCCCTTCCACTCCCTGCCCACCGCTCTCGACCGGCCGCTCCTGTTCATCGCCGGCGGCATCCCGGTCCACCGCGACGGCCACCTGATCGGCGCGATCGGCGTCGGCGGCGGCGCCCCGGAGCAGGACCACGGCTTCGCCACCACGGCCCTCGAAGAACTCGCCCGATGACCCGCACCGGCGCGAGGTCCTCGCCGACCAGCGGAGACGTCCGGTCGCAGGCACGGACCGCCCGATCGCAGGCACGGCCCGACCAGCCTCGGGGCGGCCAAGCTGGAGACGGCCGACGCGACGGCGCTCCTCCCGGCCACAGCTGAAGCCACCGGGCCCGCACCTGAGCCCGCAGCGGCGCCGACGAGCAACCAGCTGGTCGGCCCCGACCACACGAAAGAACGCCCCGGCTCGCAGTCCTGGAGCCGGGGCGTCCCTGTGAGAAGCGCAGGTCAGCTGTCCTGCCGCCGGTGGAACAACGCTGCTCGCGGTCTGCTCGTTGAGCCAGCCACGAGCGGCGCTCAAACACCAAGCTCAGCGTCCGCGATAGCTGTTGAGCGTCGTCCCTGCGCCGCTGGCGGACTTCAGGTACTCGTTCTCCGACACCGACTCCGCCAGCTCGACCCGCATGACACCAGGAACAGGACCAGAGCTCCTCTCCCCACGCTGCCGGCGCCACATCGCCTGTCCAAACATATCGCACTTCACGAGCGGATCCTCACACGCGGATCTGCACGACCTCCAACCCCGCCGACCCGAGAGATATCAAACGCCTCGGCCAGGAAAAAATGCTCTTTCAGGGACATCGGTGCGACGCGCTTATGCAGTCGGCAAGCTCGCTATCGCCTTAAGTCCACTGCGGGCCGCGCGGGTCCAGCGCGTAAAGGCTGGACCCGGAGGTGACGTATACGACGCCCCTTTCCGCAGCCATGCTGCCGATGGCACCCATGCCTTCGAACGACCATAGATTGCTGCCGTTTTCCGTACTCACAGCATGGATCTTTCGGTCACTAGAGGCGAAAAATATGAGGCCGCTGTTCTCGTCGCCGAATATGATGGACGATATGATCAAGCCGCCGGCGCGAAACTTCCAGCGCCGAGCACCGCTCCTGCGGTCAACAGCATAGACAGCTGCACCGTACCGGAAGAGGACGGCGCCGTTCATAATGAGGGGGGCGCCATGGTCGACCTCAACGTCGTCTCCGTCCGCCGTAAATGACCACTCGATCTTGGGGAGGGCCGAGGCAGGGTCCGTCGTGGCCGCCACTCCCGTGAGCGTATGGGCATAGCAGGTGTCGTCGACCCGCCCGATGAGTCCGCCCGCTCCGACAGGTACGCGCAGAATACCTTCTTCGCCACCGTCCTTGGCGTTGATGACGCGGTAGCTGCCGGAGAGGGACCCGAGTGTGATGCTGGAGCCGTCACTGCTCAGCGAGTAAGGTTTCCTTTCGAAATCCTTGGCCATAGTGGTCTCGCCGGTCTTCAGGTCAAGGACTTCAACGCGCCTCGGAAAGGGATACCCAAAGCTAATGACGACCCTTTCGTAGTCCAGTCGCTGTGGAGCCAGGACGGCCTCCCCGGCACGTGCCGTCGTCCACTTCAATTCGCCGGTATCGTCATCTAGCGCACCGATCCTCCCTGCCTTGTCGCGGACGATCAGGGTGCTTGATCTCCAATCGCGCAGGACCTGGGAAACAGCTTCCTCACCCAGCCGGGTCCGCCATTTCAACTTTGGGGAACCTGAGGAGGAGCCCACGGAGGCAACGAAGCCCGCACTGTCCCCGAAATAGACGGAGACGCCATCGAGCTCCATGTTCGAAGTGATCGCATCCTTATGCTTGTAGGCCCAGGAAGGATGCTTGAGGTCGGGGGTGGGATCGTTGGCCTCCCTGACCTTTCGCTGCGCCCAGTAGATGCTGCCCATGCCCGTACCCCACGAGAGAGCGATCAGTACCTTGCGGCGGGTCGGCCTAGCGGCCTCCGTCACCCCCGCTGTGGCGGGCCGCTCCGCCGATCCTGGCCCCGCCTCCGTATGCACCGCGGTGTCCGACCCGGAGGAAGCTGGTCCAGGTTGCGAGATGGGCTCGTCGATCTGTGTCGCAGGATGGCCCTGCATGTCACGGTCACCCAGGTCGAAGGCCAGTAGGTCGGCGGCGCGCCGGGCGATCTCCCATGCAATCGCTCCAGGAAGCCAGTCCTGGCTATAGCCTTGGTGACGACGAGTCTGCTGCACCAGGTCCAGCGCGTGCGGCCGCTCGGCAGGGTTCTTCGCCATCATGGCGGTCACACTCTGCCGGAGAACTGGTGGAAGACCTCGTAGGTCGGGGTGACGGTGCACGACACGGTAGATCAGTTCAGCTCCGGACCCATCGCCAAAGGGCCCGCGCCCGGTCGCCGCGTACGCGATGACTGCACCAAGGGAGAAGACGTCGCTCTCCGGCCCTACTGGTCGGCCCTCTGCCTGCTCCGGTGACATGAAGCCCGCCGACCCGATCACAACCCCGGCCGTCGTCAGCGCGGTACCGTCCACGGCGCGGGCGATCCCGAAGTCGATGAGCCGGGGGCCATCAAGGGTGAGCAGCACATTCGTCGGCTTGAGGTCCCGATGGATCAAGCCGCTTTCGTGCACGTGAGCAAGCGCCTCAGCCAGCCCACCCAGCAGCCGCCACAGTGAGGCTTCCGGCAAGACCGCCGCCTCCGCCACCGCCGCGTCCAATGACAGGGACGGCAGATAGGCGGTGGCAAGCCACGGAATAGGCCCGCCGGTATCGGAGTCGATCACCGGGACCGTTCCCGTGCCACTGACCCTTCGAGCGGCACGAACCTCCCGCGCGAATCGCTCGAGGAAGCCGGGGACGCCGGCCAGGTCGCGGCGGATCGTCTTGATGGCCAGGGCTCGACCACCGGGGGTGCGACCCAGATACACCACGCCCATCCCACCCTCGCCCAGTCGGCCGAGCAGCGTGTAAGGCCCCAAACTTTGTGGGTCATGCGCGAGAAGCTGTTCCATTCGTCCCCCTCGTCAAACGCCGGCGCTGCGCCTCCGTCTCTTTGAATCCTCCCAAGCCCAAAGGCAGTTGTAACAGAGGATCGCTTTCAGGCGCTCTGCCCGCCCGACTATCCGCCGGAAGCAGCCCCCATGTCGAGGTCCGCGGGGGCGATCCGACAACGGAGGGCCGAGCAGGCCCAGAACCGGGAGGCGTGGCCGCACGTCGAGGCGGTCCTCGCGCACGAACCCCACATCGTGACCGGCATCCGGGCGGCCTCCCTCATCGAGAGCCGCCTCGGTCCCGCCATCGGTCTCAAGCTGCGACGGTTCCGCACGCTTGAGGACGCGCTCGGCCACCTGCGCTCCGTCCGCGCGGGCTGGCAGGACGCAACAGCGCAGAGCTCCCCTCTCCGCGCTGTCGGCGCCACCGGCCACCGCCATATCGGCTGTCCATACACATCGCACTTCACGAGCGGATCCTTACGCGCGCGACCCTGCCTCTGCCGGACTTGCCTTCGGTCGGCCTGGCCCCTTCCACAGCCTCAGCGACCTCAGGGGTCTCGATGCCGTCCGTCTCGCGGATGCCGACGTGCCCCGTCCGGTGCGAGTGCTGTCGAAGCTCACGGAGATCGTTGCTCTCGCAGGAGCAGGACCGGCATTGATAATCGGCCACCACTCAACTCTCTCGCTCCTACGGCGCATTCACGAGGTTGACGACGTGACAGGGTTGTCATGGGGTCTGCCACAACGCCGTTGCGCCGCAGGCTTCGGGCCCAACGCAACGGTGTCGCTGTTGACGCCCATTCAGAAGGACTGCCTCACCCACCCCTCCGAGATCCCGGAGGGTGGCCCGTCAACGCGTTCGCGCCCCGTCTCCCCGGTGGTGTCGCCGGGGAGACGGGGCGGGTTGTGCGGGGACCGTCTCGCACCGGTTCTCCGGCCGATGCCGGATCGCGCATCCTCTCGACGGCCCCGACCTGCCGCCATGCTCGCGCAGGTCCGTGGCGGTTCCTTGGTGGCGCTACGGCCACCGCGCCGCTCTCCCGGAACCAGCCTGGGTCAGGCCCGGGACCAGCCCGGCTCAGGCCCAACTCAGCTCCGGCTCAGGCCCGGTGGTACTGGACCGGGGAGGCGACCTCGCCGCCGAGTTCGCGGGCGGCCCGGCGCGCCCAGTAGGGGTCGCGCAGCAGCTCGCGGGCCAGCAGGGCGGCGTCGGCCTGCCCGGCGGCGAGGATGCCCTGCGCCTGGACGGGTTCGGTGATCATGCCGACCGCCGCCGTGGGCATGCCCGTCTCCCGGCGGACCCGTTCGGCGAAGGGCACCTGGTAGCCGGGGCCGGCCACGACCTTCGCGTCGGGCACGTTGCCGCCGGTGGAGACGTCCAGCAGGTCCACGCCGTGCGCCTGGAGCTCCTTCGCGAGCCGGACGGTGTCGTCGGCGGTCCAGCCCGCGCGGTCGTCCTCGGGGTTCTCCTCCAGCCAGTCGGTCGCGGAGACGCGGAACAGGACCGGAAGGTCGTCCGGCCATACGGCACGGACCGCGTCGACGACCTCCAGGGCGAAGCGGATGCGCCCCTCGAAGGAGCCGCCGTACTCGTCGGTGCGGTGGTTGCTGAACGGGGAGAGGAACTGGTGGACGAGGTAGCCGTGGGCGCCGTGGATCTCGACGACCTCGAAGCCGGCGGCGAGCGCGCGGCGGGCGGCGTCGGCGAACTGCCGGACGACCTCGCCGATCTGCTCCCGGGTGAGCTCCACCGGCGTCGTCGACTTCTCGCTGAAGGCGACGGCACTGGGGGCGACGGGAGTCCAGCCGTGGCCCTCGTCGGGGGCGATCGGCCGTCCGCGGTCCACCCAGGTGCGCTCGGTCGACGCCTTCCGCCCGGCGTGGGCCAGCTGGATGGCGGGGACGCTGCCCTGGGTCTTGAGGAAGGTGGTGATGCGCCGGAACGCGGCGGCCTGGGTGTCGTTCCAGATGCCGAGGTCGTAGGGGGAGATGCGCCCCTCGGGGCTGACGGCGGTGGCCTCGGTGATGATCAGCCCGGTCCCGCCGGCGGCGCGGGCCGCCAGGTGCGCGAAGTGCCAGTCCGTGGGCTCGCCGACCGCGTCCCCGTCCGGGGCCGCGCTGTACTGGCACATCGCCGCCATCCAGACGCGGTTGGGAATGCTGAGCGACCTGAGGGCGAGGGGGGTGAAGAGAGAGGTCATGGCAACTCCTGGAAACGTGACACGAGAGGGCCCTGTGCGTGCTGCGACGGCGGTCCACGACAACTGTGCACCATGTGCAATAGTTGCACGCACTCTCTATCTACGCCAGCCTGATAACCGCGAGCGGGAAAATAAAGTGGGCCCCCGACACCGGGGCCGCGCCGCGCCGCGCCCGTACGACGGGCGGGGCAGGAGCGGGCCACGGGCGGGGGCCTTTCGGCAGGGCCAGGGGCGGGGCCCTTCGGCAGGGCCAGGGCGGAGTCCGGCGGGCGGGGCCAGGGCGGAGTCCGGCGGGCGGGCGCAGGCCATCCGGCGCAGGCCGCCGGGAGGAGGATCGCCTCCCCGGCTGCCGCTACGGCCGGACGGCGCCCATGTAGGGCATGACGCCGATCGGGAGGACCTCGATGTTCTTGCCGGTGCGGGGGGCGTGGATCATCTTGCCGTCGCCGATGTAGATGCCCACGTGGTGCAGGTCGTCGTAGAAGAAGACCAGGTCGCCGGGCTGGAGGTCGCCACGGGCGATGCGGGCGCCGGCGTTCCACTGGTCCTGGGACATCCGGGGGAGCTTGACGCCGGCCGCGCGGTAGGCGGCGCCGGTGAGGCCGGAGCAGTCGAAGCTGTTGGGGCCGGTCATGCTCCAGCCGTAGGGCTTGCCGAGCTGCGCGCTGGCGAACTGGATGATGGTGGCGGCGCGGCCACCGGCGGCCGGCGGCGGCGGGGTGCTCATGTCGGGCCGTTCGGCGGAGCGGGAGGCGCGGTCGGCGGCGGCGGCCTGCTGGGCGGCAGCCTTGGCCTTGTCGGCGGACTCCTGGGCGTTGATCTTGGCGCGGTCGGCGGCGCTGAGCTTGTTGAGCAGGGCCTGGGCCTGGGCGAGCTTGGCCTGGACCTGGCTCTTCTGCGCCCCGAGCGAGGCACCGACGGCGTCGAGTTCGGCGAGGGTGGCGGCGGCCTCGGTGCGGTCCTGGTCGAGCTTGCGCTGTTCGTCCTGGGCCTGCTTGAGCAGGTTCGTCTGGGAGTCGGAGACCTGGTTCTGCACCGAGGCGCGCTCCAGGTAGGCGGCCGGGTCGGAGTCGAGCATGAGCTGGATGCCCGGGTCCATGCCGTTGCTGCGGTACTGGTCCGCGGCCACCACGCCGAGCCGGGTGCGCAGTTCGTTCATGGCCTCCTGGCCGCGGGCGACCTTCTCCTGGATCCGGCTGGCCTCGCCCTGGAGCTTCTGCTGCTTCGCCTGGAAGCCGTTGTAGCGCTCGGCGGACTGCTCGGCCTCCTGGTTGAGCTGGTCCACCTGTTCCTTGACCGAGGCGAGGGTGGGGGTGGGCTCGGCGTGGGCCGTACCGGAGGCGAGGACCGCGCCGCCGGCCACGGCCGTGGTGAGGACCACCAGGCGGGCCCGGCTCGGGGGGCTGAGCTTGCGACGCTTTCCCATGGCGGTGGGCTCTCCTTCGGGAGGTACTGGAGGGACACTGGAAAAACGCTCGAGGGTGGTTCGCAGGTTCAGTTCGAGTCGCCGGGAATTGCGAAGGGCTCGGCGACGGCGAGCCGGGACGTACGCGGGACGCCGTCCCCGCCCGCCTCGTTCGAGGTGGCTCGGAGGAGGCGGGAACGGGGGTTCGGCTTGGCCCAGGGGACGAGGGGCGGGGGTCCGGCCTTCCCCCCTGTTCCGGGCCGTTCCGGGCGACCGGCCGTGCTCCGTGACACCGCCGCTGACCTCGGGTGCCGCCGCCTGCGGCACTCCTCGCCGCCCGGAGTGCTGGGGCCTCGCCGAATCGAGGGCAAGGTCACACGCGTCTCCCCTCCTACGCCCTCGCTAACGAGCGCTAACCTGCGGTCATGAAGGTCCCGCCCGAAGGGCTCCCCCTCGCTGCCGAGTTCCCGGCCGCGCACCGTGAGCAGTGGCAGCAGCTCGTCGAGGGCGTGCTGCGCAAGTCCGGTGCCCAGCCTGAGGACGGCGCCGCCGCCGAGCGAGCGCTCACCACCGGCCTCCAGGACGGGCTGCGCGCCCGCCCGCTGTACACCGCCGAGGACACCGCGGCCGAGCCCGGTTACCCCGGTTTCCCCCCGTTCGTCCGGGGCGGCCGGCCGCAGGGCTCCTCGGTCGCCGGCTGGGACGTCCGCCAGCGCCACGCCGACCCCGACCCGCGGCGCGCCAACGAGGCGGTCCTCGCCGACCTGGAGAACGGCGGCAGCTCGCTCTGGCTCGAACTGGGTGGCGACGGCCTGCCGGTCGCGGCCCTGCCGCAGGCGCTGACCGGCGTCTACCTGGACCTGGCCGGCGTGGTGCTCGACGCGGGCGCCGAATTCGCCGAGGCCGCCGAGCAGTTGTTCAAGCTGTACCAGGAGCGCGAGGTCTCCCCCGGCGCCGCCGCCGGCAATCTGGGCGCCGACCCGCTGGGCCTGGCGGCCCGCACCGGCGACGCCGGGCGCACCGACGCGCTGCTCACCGACGCCACGGCGCTCGCCGCGCGCTGCGCCGACGGCTACCCGGGCCTGCGCGCGCTGGCGGTCGACGCCCTGCCGTACCACGAGGCCGGCGCCTCGCCCGCGCAGGAGGTGGGCTGCTCGCTCGCCACCGGCGTCGCCTACCTGCGTGCGCTGACCGGGGCCGGGCTCTCCGTCGACGCCGCGCTGGGCCAGCTGGAGTTCCGTTACGCGGCCGACGCCGACCAGTTCCTGACGATCGCCAAGTTCCGTGCGGCGCGCCGCCTCTGGGCCCGGGTGGCCGAGGTGTCGGGGGCCGCCCCGGAGGCGTCGGCGCAGCGTCAGCACGCCGTCACCTCGGCCGTGATGATGACCGCGCGCGACCCGTGGGTGAACATGCTGCGCACCACGGTGGCCTGCATGGCCGCCGGGGTCGGCGGCGCGGACGCGGTGAGCGTCCAGCCGTTCGACAGCGCGCTGGGCCTGCCGGACGCGTTCGCCCGGCGGATCGCCCGCAACACCCAGTCCGTCCTGCTGGAGGAGTCGCACCTGGCCCGGGTGGTCGACCCGGCCGGCGGCTCCTGGTACGTGGAGCAGCTGACGGACGAGCTGGCGCACGCCGCCTGGGCGTGGTTCCAGGAGATCGAGCGGGCCGGCGGCCAGGCGGCCGCGCTGGCGTCGGGCCTGGTCGGCGAGCGGATCGCCGCGACCTGGGCGGAGCGTTCGGCCCGGCTGGCCAAGCGTCGCGAACCGGTCACCGGTGTCAGCGAGTTCCCGAACCTGGACGAGCAGCCGCTGGTCCGCGAGCCGGGCCCGGCCGGGCCGGGCGGCGGGCTGCCGCGGGTGCGCCGCGCCGAGGCGTACGAGGCGCTGCGGGACCGTTCGGACGCCGTCCTCGAAGCGACCGGCGACCGGCCGCGGCTCTTCCTGGCCTCGATCGGGACCGCCGCCGCGCACACCGCGCGGACCACCTTCGCGGCCAACCTGTTCCAGGCCGGCGGCATCGCGACGACGGCCGTCGAGTCCACCGACCCGGCCGCGTTCGCCGAGGCGTTCGCCGCCTCCGGCGTGCGGGTGGCCTGCCTCTGCTCCAGTGACCAGCTGTACGGCGAGCACGCCGGGGCGGTGACCGCGGCGCTGAAGGCCGCGGGCGCCCGGCGGGTGCTGCTGGCCGGCCGGCCCGGCGAGCAGCGGGAGGCCTACGAAGCGGCCGGCGTGGACGAGTTCGTGTTCGCGGGCGGCGACGCCGTCGCGACCCTGACCGGGCTGCTGGACGAGATCACGGGCGCAAGCCTCGACGAAAGCGGAGTGGCGTGATGATCCCCGACTTCACCGGAATCGGGCTGGACGGGGACGCCGCGGCGGACGTCACCGACGGGCAGTGGCGCACCGCCTGGCGGCAGGCCACCGGCAAGGACGTCGACGAGCTGCTCTGGGACACGCCCGAGGGCATCGGCGTCAAGCCGCTGTACACCGCGGACGACCTGGCGGGCCTGGACTTCCTGGGCACCTACCCGGGCATCGCCCCGTACCTGCGCGGCCCGTACCCGACGATGTACGTCAACCAGCCGTGGACGGTCCGCCAGTACGCCGGCTTCTCCACCGCCGAGGAGTCCAACGCCTTCTACCGCCGCAACCTGGCGGCCGGCCAGAAGGGCCTCTCGGTCGCCTTCGACCTGCCGACCCACCGCGGCTACGACAGCGACCACCCGCGGGTCACCGGCGACGTCGGCATGGCGGGTGTCGCCATCGACTCGATCTACGACATGCGCCAGCTGTTCGACGGCATCCCGCTGGACAAGATGTCGGTGTCGATGACCATGAACGGCGCGGTGCTGCCCGTGCTGGCGCTGTACATCGTGGCCGCCGAGGAGCAGGGGGTGCCGCCGGAGAAGCTGGCGGGGACCATCCAGAACGACATCCTCAAGGAGTTCATGGTCCGCAACACCTACATCTACCCGCCGCAGCCGTCGATGCGGATCATCTCGGACATCTTCGCGTACACCTCGCAGAAGATGCCGCGGTACAACTCGATCTCCATCTCCGGCTACCACATCCAGGAGGCCGGGGCCACCGCCGACCTGGAGCTGGCCTACACCCTGGCCGACGGCGTGGAGTACCTGCGGGCGGGCCTGGACGTCGGGCTGGACGTGGACGCCTTCGCGCCGCGGCTGTCGTTCTTCTGGGCGATCGGGATGAACTTCTTCATGGAGGTCGCCAAGCTGCGCGCGGCCCGTCTGCTCTGGGCCAAGCTGGTCAAGCAGTTCGACCCGAAGAACACCAAGTCGCTGTCGCTGCGCACCCATTCGCAGACCTCCGGCTGGTCGCTCACCGCGCAGGACGTGTTCAACAACGTCACCCGCACCTGCGTGGAGGCGATGGCGGCGACCCAGGGCCACACCCAGTCGCTGCACACCAACGCGCTCGACGAGGCGCTCGCCCTGCCGACCGACTTCTCGGCCCGGATCGCCCGCAACACCCAGCTGCTGCTCCAGCAGGAGTCCGGGACCTGCCGGGTCATCGACCCGTGGGGCGGTTCCGCGTACGTCGAGAAGCTGACCCACGACCTGGCCCGCCGTGCCTGGCAGCACATCCAGGAGGTGGAGGCGGCGGGCGGCATGGCCAAGGCGATCGACGCGGGCATCCCCAAGCTGCGCGTGGAGGAGGCCGCGGCCCGGACCCAGGCGCGGATCGACTCCGGCCGCCAGCCGGTGATCGGGGTCAACAAGTACCGGGTGGACAGCGACGAGCAGATCGACGTGCTCAAGGTCGACAACTCCTCGGTGCGGGCCCGGCAGATCGAGAAGCTGCGCCGGCTGCGCGACGAGCGCGACGAGGCCGCGACCCAGGACGCGCTGAACGCGCTGACCCGGGCCGCCGAGGCCGGTCCGCAGCGCGGCGGTTCGCTGGACGGCAACCTGCTGCACCTGGCTGTGAACGCGGCCCGGGCGAAGGCCACCGTCGGCGAGATCTCGGACGCCCTGGAGAAGGTGTACGGCCGGCACTCGGGCCAGATCCGTACGATCTCGGGTGTGTACCGAGACGAAGCCGGGGCGTCGGCGCCCCTCCAGCGCACCCGGGACCTGGTCGAGCGGTTCGAGCAGGCCGAGGGCCGGCGGCCGCGCATCCTGGTCGCCAAGATGGGCCAGGACGGCCACGACCGCGGGCAGAAGGTGATCGCGACCGCCTTCGCCGACCTCGGTTTCACGGTGGACGTGGGCCCGCTGTTCCAGACCCCGGCCGAGGTGGCCCGCCAGGCCGTCGAGGCGGACGTGCACATCGTCGGCGTCTCCTCGCTGGCCGCCGGTCACCTCACCCTGGTGCCGGCGCTCCGCACCGAGCTGGCCGCGGCCGGCCGGGAGGACATCACCATCGTGGTCGGCGGGGTCATCCCGCCCGGCGACTTCGACGCGCTGTACGAGGCGGGTGCCGCGGCGGTCTTCCCGCCCGGCACGGTGATCCCGGACGCCGCGTACGACCTGCTGAAGTCGCTGGCGGCCGATCTCGGCCACGAGCTGTGAGCCGGAGCCTCTAGCCGATGCCACCGCGGACGATCGACCTCGACAGCTACGTGACGGGTGTCCTGGAGGGCTCGCGCGCCTGGATCGCGCGGGCCGTCACCCTCGTCGAGTCCACCCGGCCCGACCACCGCGCCCTGGCGCAGCAGCTGCTCCAGCGGCTGCTGCCGCACGCGGGCGGGGCGGTCCGGGTCGGCATCACCGGCGTTCCCGGTGTCGGCAAGTCGACCTTCATCGACTCCTTCGGCACCATGCTGACGGGGCTGGGCCACCGGGTCGCGGTGCTCGCCGTCGACCCGACGTCCAGCCGCACCGGCGGCTCCATCCTGGGTGACAAGACCCGGATGGAGCGCCTGGCGGTCGACCCGGACGCCTTCGTCCGTCCCTCGCCGACGTCCGGAACCCTCGGCGGGGTCGCCAAGGCCACCCGCGAGTCGATGGTGGTGATGGAGGCGGCCGGTTACGACGTGGTGCTGATCGAGACGGTCGGCGTCGGGCAGTCGGAGACCACGGTGGCCGGCATGGTCGACTCCTTCCTGCTGCTCTCGCTGGCCCGCACCGGGGACCAGCTCCAGGGCATCAAGAAGGGCGTGCTGGAGCTGGCGGACGTCATCGCGGTGAACAAGGCGGACGGCCCGCACGAGACCGACGCGAAGGCCGCGGCCCGTGAACTCGCGGGCGCGCTGCGGCTGTTGCAGGCCCCGGACGCGCCGTGGACGCCGCCGGTGCTGACCTGCAGCGGCCGGGACGGCGCCGGGCTGGACGTGCTCTGGGAGCGTCTCCAGCAGCACCGCAAGGTCCTCGACGCCACCGGCGCGCTGGCGGCCAAGCGACGGGAGCAGCAGGTGGAGTGGACGTGGGCGATGGTCCACGACCAGCTGTTCGCCAGGCTCCACGAACACCCGCAGGTGCAGCGGCTCGCCCCGGAGCTGGAGGCCCGGGTCCGGGCGGGCACCCTCCCGGCGGGCCTGGCCGCGCAGCAGATCCTCGACGGCTTCTTCGGCGCCCCGTAGCTCCGTGGAACCCGAGCGCCCCGTCCTCCTCTCCCGGGAGGGCGGGGCGCTTCGTCGTTCGCGGGAACGGCCCCGGACCGGTCGGTCCGGGGCCGTCCTGCTGCCGTCCCCCGCGTCAGGCGGACTTGGCGGCGGTGAAGCGCTCCGTCACGTCCTGCCAGTTGACGACGTCCCAGAGCTTCGTGACGTAGTCGGGGCGGACGTTGCGGTACTGGAGGTAGTAGGCGTGCTCCCAGGCGTCGAAGGCGAGCAGCGGGGTGGTGCCCTGGCCGACGTTGCCGTGGTGGTCGTAGACCTGCTCGACGATCAGGCGCTTGCCGAGCGGCTCCCAGGAGAGGATGCCCCAGCCGGAGCCCTGGACGCCGGTGGTGGCGGTGGTGAGCTGCTTCTTGAAGGCCTCGAAGCTGCCGAAGTGCTCGGTGATGGCGTCGGCCAGCTCGCCCTCGGGGCGGTCGCCACCCTCCGGGGAGAGGTTCTGCCAGAACAGCGAGTGCAGCACGTGGCCGGACAGGTGGAAGGCGAAGGTCTTCTGAAGGCCGACCAGACCGCCGAACTGCTCCTTGTCGCGCGCCTCGGCGAGCTGCTCCAGGGTGTCGTTCGCGCCCTTGACGTAGGCGGCGTGGTGCTTGGAGTGGTGCAACTCCAGGATCTCGGCCGACATCGCCCGCTCCAGCGCGGAGTAGTCGTACGGCAGGTCGGGAAGCGAGTAGGTGCCCATCAGGACACAGCCCCTTTCGGCGGGTTGAACGGTGGTGGTCGTGCCGGGTCCACACTATTGCGTAGCAGTTGCAACAGCGAAGCATGGGCTCCTGCTTATTCCTCACGCCCCGTCGGGCACAATGGTCGCAACGGGAGGTAATGACCGACAAGGATGAGTGACTGTGACCGGATCGCCGGTGGTGCTGGGGATCGAATCCTCCTGCGACGAGACCGGCGCGGGGCTGGTCCGCGACGGCGTGCTGCTCGGCCAGGCGGTGGCGTCCAGCATGGACGAGCACGCCCGCTACGGCGGGGTGGTGCCCGAGATCGCCGCCCGCGCGCACGTCCACGCGATGGCACCGGTGATCCGCGAGGCCCTCGACCGGGCCGGGCTCAGCCTCGCCGACGTCGGCGCCGTCGCGGTGACGGCCGGCCCGGGGCTGTCCGGGGCCCTCCAGGTGGGGGTGGCCGCCGCCAAGGGCTACGCCTTCTCGCTCGGAGTCCCGCTCTACGGGGTGCACCACCTGGCCGGGCACGTGGCCGCCGCGACGCTGGACGGCGGGCCGCTGCCGAACCCCTCCGTGGTACTGGTCGTCTCCGGCGGGCACACCTCGCTGCTGCTGGTCCGCGACCTGGCCCGCGACCCGATCGTCCACCTCGGCGACACGCTGGACGACGCGGCCGGCGAGTGCTTCGACAAGGTCGCCCGGATCCTGCGCCTGCCCTACCCCGGCGGGCCCGCGATCGACCGCGCCGCCCGCGACGGCGACCCGCACGCCGTCCGGCTCCCGCGCCCGCTCACCGGGCCGCGTGACGACCCGTACGCATTCTCCTTCTCCGGCCTCAAGACCGCCGCCGCCCGCTGGGTCGAGGCGCACCGCACGGCCGGGACGGAGCCGCACGTCCCCGACGCGGCCGCCTCGTTGCAGGAGGCCGTGGCCGACGTGCTCACCCGCAAGGCCGTCCGGGCCTGCACCGACCACGGCATCGGCACCCTCGTGGTGGTCGGCGGCGTGGCGGCCAACTCCCGCGTCCGGGCGCTCGCCGAGCAGCGCTGCGCCGCCGCCGGGATCACCCTGCGGGTGCCGGCGCCGCGACTCTGCACCGACAACGGCGCGATGGTCGCCGCCGTCGGAGACCTGCTGGTCCGCGCCGGGGCCGGGCCCGCACCGGCGGAGCTCTCGACCGATCCCTCCGCGCCGCTGGAGTACGCCGCACTGACCCCGCTCACCCGCGCGCGGGCGGTGGCGGCGTAGCCGACCCCGGGACGCCCCGGTCACTCCGGATGCCCCGGATGCCCCGGATGCCCGGGACGCCCCGGATGCTCCGGACCTCCCGGGGCGAATCAGGCGTTCCGGGAGCTTACGGAGTTTCGGGAAACGGGGCCGGATTCGGCCCAACCCGGCCGACGGGCCCCGAAAGCCCCCACATCACCGGCCCCTGACAACGTTTCGGTTTCACTGCACACCAATCCGTTCCCAGGTCTTCCACCGCCGTACGCAATGTGCCATTTTACATGTCACACATCGAGTGGCCGCGCCCCAAACCGCGGCCCCGAACGGCCCCGGAGGCCCCCACAGATGCGTCCCTCCCGGATTTCCCAGGCCAACGCGCGCAGACTCCCTGCGCTCGGCGCCGCCTTCTTCATCTCGCTCGGCCTGTTCGCCCCGGCGAGCCAGGCGGCCCCCGTCGGCTCCGCGGCTCCGGCCGGCACCAGCGCCACCCCCTCGACCCCGCGGTCGATACCGGTTCCGAAGTCGCCGGACGCGAAGACCAACAACCCCTTCAGGATCTCCGGACAGGACACCGGCGAGGCGACGAAGGCGCCGGCGGCGCCGGCCACCGCGCCCGCCAAGGCGGCCAAGCAGTTCTCCGCCGCCGCCGGGGAGGCCTGTCCGGACATCTCCGGGGGGATCAGCGCCACGGGCAGCGCGCTGATCCAGCAGCTCAAGGCGCTGCCGAACGTCCCCTGCGTGTACCCGCTGTTCAACCTCACCGGCGACGCCGCGGCGAAGACCTTCAGCGAGTCCCAGATGGTGACCGTCGCCAACGCGCTGCGCGACGCCTCCGCCACCTACCCGGGCGACAACAGCACCTCCGTCGGCCAGCTGGTGATGTTCCTGCGCGCCGGCTACTACGTCCACGACACGTACCCGAACACCGTCGGCACCTACGGCACCGCGCTGGACACCGCCATCCACGGCGCGCTGGACGCCTTCTTCGCCAACCCGCACAGCAAGGACGTCACCAGCGCCAACGGCGACACCCTCAACGAGGTCGTCACCGTGATCGGCCAGGCGCGTTCGCTCGGCCGGTACGCCGGCGTCGTCAAGTGGCTGCTGGCCAACTACGGCGGCAGCTGGTCCGCCTCGATGACCCAGTCCGTCGAGCACCTGGAGTGGATCCTCAAGGAGGCCTTCGACGAGAAGGGCGGCGACCCCCAGGGCTTCAAGGCCGCGCTCAAGGCCGACCCCGGCATCCTCAACACCTGGTCCGACTTCATCACCCGCAACGGCCCGCTGCTGAACCGCTGGGACGTCGTCAGCAACATCGGCCGCTACCTCGGCTACGCGCTCCAGGTCCCCGAGCTCAAGGCCCCGCTCCGGCCGCTGATGAAGGACCTGATCAACCGCTACCCGAACGTCGGACCGACCGCCCCGATCACCATGAACCTGGGCTGGGCGACCCGTCAGTTCGACAAGGGCAACTGCTCGTCCTACGGCATCTGCGACCTGGGCACCCGCCTGATCCCGGTGATCCTGCCGACCCAGAAGGTCTGCAACGACGGCCTGAAGATCCGCGCCCAGGACATGTCCCCGGAGCAGCTGGCCACCACGTGCACCAGCCTGATCAACGAGGACGCCTACTTCCACAAGATCATCGGTGACAAGGGCGCCATCCCCGGCGACGTGAACACCAACCTGGAGGTCGTCGCCTTCGACGACTACGACCAGTACGCGCTGTACGCCTGGGCCTTCTACGACATCGACGTGGACAACGGCGGCATGTACGAGGAGGGCGACCCGAGCAAGCCGGGCAACCAGGCCCGCTTCATCGCCCACGAGGCGTCCTGGCTGCGGCCGTCGTTCTCGATCTGGAACCTGAACCACGAGTACACCCACTACCTCGACGGCCGCTACAACATGTACGGCGACTTCGAGGCCGGCATCACCACCCCGACCATCTGGTGGGTCGAGGGCATCGCGGAGAACATCTCGTACGGCTACCGCAACGTGCGCAACGACGACGCGATCGCCGAGGCCGCCAAGAAGACCTACAAGCTCAGCGAGCTGTTCGACACCGTCTACGACCAGACCGGCGACGCCACCGTCAACTCCAACCGCGTCTACCGCTGGGGCTGGCTGGCCGTGCGCTACATGCTCCAGGAGCACCGCGCGGACATGGACGCCGTCCTCGCCAAGTACCGCACCGGCGACTGGAACGGTGCCCGCACCATCCTGAAGCAGACCATCGGCACCCGCTACGACGCCGGCTTCGACGCCTGGCTGACCGCCTGCGCAAGCAACGACTGCGGCCCGCTGCCGGAGGCCCCGACCGGCCCGGTCACCCCGAACGTCCCGGTCTGCACCGTCGCCGACCCGCGCCAGTTCGACAAGGACTGCCGCCGGGACAACCTGTCCGCCACCACCGGCAACTACGACTACCACTTCATGTACCTGCCGGCCGGCGTCAAGCAGCTGACCATCACCAGCAGCGGCGGCACCGGCAACGCGGACCTGTACTACGGCGGCAGCAACTGGGCCACCACCGGCAACTTCCTGGCCAAGTCCACCAACGCGGGCAACGGCGAGACCCTGACCATCGCCAACCCGCCGTCCGGCTGGGTGTACTTCAGCCTCGCCGCCAACCAGTCCTTCAGCGGCGTCAGCGTCACCACGCAGTACCAGTAAGCCGGTGGTCACACCGTAACCGGATTTGCCGATACCAAGAACGCAGTACCAAGAACGCAGTACCGGGAGACCGGTCCTGAACGCCGCGCCCGCCCGGACCCCGTCCGGGCGGGCGCGGCGTCATGCGGAGGGACGCCCGTCGCCGGTGCCGCCGGCTACGGCGCCGCGGTGCGCTGGCCGGGGATCGAACGGTCGCGCTGGAGGTCCAGCAGCTCCCGGAAGAGCCCATCCTCCAGGGCGGCCAGCTCGTGCCAGGTGCCGGTCTGGACGATCCGGCCCGCGTCCATCACGATCACCCGGTCCGCCACCGCCGCGTTGGCGATGTTGTGGGTCACCAGGAGGGTGATCCGCCCGGGCGCGAGTGCGCGCAGCGCGTGCAGGATCCGGTGCTCGGCGCGCGGGTCGAGGTCGGAGGTCGGCTCGTCCAGGATCAGCAGCCCCGGACTGCGGGTGGTCCGGTAGAGCGCCCGGGCGACGGCCGCGCGCTGCCAGCCGCCGCCGGACAACTCGGCCCCGCCCCACCAGCCCTGGGCCAGCAGGGTGCGCCAGCCGGAGCGCAGCCGCGCCACCACCTCGTCGAACCCGGTCTGCCGGGCGGCCCGTTCCACCTCGGCCATCAGGTCGTCGGTGAGGTGGCCCAGGTGGATGTTCTCGGCGGCGCCGAGCGGCCAGCGGGCGAACTCCTGGGGGACGCGCGCCACCCTGGTCCACATCCCCTCGGCGTCCAGCCGCTCGACCGGCACGCCGTCCCAGAGGATCTGCCCCCGCTGCGGCAGGTAGAGGCCGGCCAGGAGCTTGAGCAGGGTGGACTTGCCGCTGCCGTTCTGCCCGATCACCGCGACCACCTCGCCCCGGCGCAGCGTCATGCTGACGTCCCGCAGCGCCGGTTCCTGTTGTTCGCCCGGGTAGGCGTGGGAGAGCCCGAGGACCTCCACCACGGCGGGGGCGTCGGGGGTGTGGTCACCACGCCGGATGCGGTGGCCGCCGGCCTCGTCCAGGAAGGTGAAGTAGTCGTCGAGGTAGAGGCCCATCCGGTAGAGCCGCGCGCCGTTGCCTACCACGCCCTGCAGACCGGAGGCGGCGGTGCGCAGCGCGAAGGTGGCGGTGCCGGCCGCGGCCAGGTCGATCCGCCCGGTGGCGACCAGGAAGAGCAGGGTGCCCCAGATCAGCGCGCTGCCGGCGCCGGTGCCGAGCGCGGCGAGCAGGGAGACCCGGGCCGCCTCCCGGGTGGCCCGGTCGGTGGCCGCCACGATCTTGGCCTCGGCGCGGCGGTACTTCGCCATCATGAAGGGGGTGACCTGGTCCGAACGGACCTGGTCGGCGCGGGCCTTGTCGACGAGGAACCAGCGGTAGACCCGCAGGGCCTGGCGGTCCTCGTCGGTGGTGACGGCCGCGAGGTAGTGGATCCGGGCGGTCCGGACGGCGGCCACTCCGGTCGGGACGGAGCCGAGCAGCAGGAAGGGCACCAGCCAGGGGTGCAGGGTGGCGAGCACTCCGGCCGCGGCGGCGAGCGAGACCGTGGAGGCGATCACGTCCTGGGCGTTGGAGAGCAGGTCGGGCGTGGTGGAGGCGCCCCGGTCGGCGGCCTCCCACTGCTCGTTGTAGGCGGGTTCGTCGTACGCCTTCAGTTCGGCCGCGCAGCCGGCGGCGACCAGGGCCAGTTCGGCCTCGCGGTTGATCCGCGGTGAGACCCGGCCGGAGAGGCCGACGACGGTGATGCCCAGCACGGCGCGCAGGCCCGTCGCGGTGGTGAGCAGGACGAGCGACGGCGCGGCGGCGTGCAGGTGGTCCGCGACCGGGCCGGGGACGAGCAGGGCGTCCAGGGTGCCGGTGGTGGCGTAGAGGGCGAGGGCGCCGAAGACGCCTGCCAGCAGCTGGCAGACCAACAGCAGCACGGTGGAGGTCCGGTCGGCGGCCCAGGCGAGGGCGAGGGCGCGGCGGACCAGGTGGGGGAGGCGGCGCAGCATGGCGGTGGTGGACATCGAGGCGCCGGCCTTGGCCCGGTTGTCGCCGGGGAAGCGGAGGCGCAGCTCCTCGTCGCGTTCGTCCTGCTCGGGCCGTTCCGGGTTTCGCGGGCGTCCCGCGTGGTCCGCGTGGTCCGGGTGGTCCGGCTCCGGAGCCGGGCCCGGGCCGGGTGCGTTCACGGCGGGCCCGTTCGCGGCCGGCCCGTTCGCGGCGGACCGGGTGCCGGGCTCCTTCGCGCCGGGCGGCTTCGGGCCGGGCGGCTTCGGGCCGGGCGGCTTCGGGCCGGGCTCTCTGGTTTTGGGCTCCTGCGTGTTGGGATCTTGCGTGTTGGGCTCGGACACGTTGCTCCCTCGGTTCGGCGGCCGGTGGCCGGTGCTGGTACGGGGGTTGGCGCTGTGCACGGGCAGCCCGGACCGCCGGACGGGCCGGTGACGGGCGTGTCGGGATCGCAGCGGTGCGGGTGGGAGCACGCTGCTCCGGGGGCGGGTGCCGGTGCGGTCCCCGATCCTGGCAGCGCCTCGGCGGGGCGCTCGGCGTGTCCCGGCCGGTCTCACTCGATCAGGTCGATTCCGTGTCGGCGGCGGCGAGTTGGTGGCGTGCGGCCGGTGGATCACTCCGCTGCGGGACGCCCCGGCCGGGCCTGCGCGAGGTGCGCGGGCCCGGCCGGCTGGTGCGGTCGGTACGGTGGGGTCAGCAGTTGCCCCAGCTGTTGGCGCTTCCCCGGTGCGCGTGGGCGGAGTCGCTCGGGGAGGAGGTGCCCGGCTTGATCACCTTGACGGTGCCCGAGTAGTCCGAGTACTGCCAGACGTAGGCGCACAGGCCCGAGGTGCCGTGGTTGTACCAGGAGGCGTCGTGGTTGTTGATCGCCCAGGACTCCCAGGAGTTGGCGTCCTTGAACTTGTACATGTTGCCGCGGTACTCGGTCTGGTCCCAGACGCAGAGGTAGCCCGACGGGCAGGCGGCGGTGCCGGTCGTGGCGGCGCCGGCGCCGGCCACCGGGGCGGCGACGGACAACACGGCGGCGAAGCCGAGGGTGAGCAGAGAGGTCAGGAAGCGGCGCATGGGCGCACTCCTCCGGGGAGAGGGCGGGTGGGGTGGACGAAGGCCTTCGAGACGAGGGACGGGCTCATTTGGTGAACCATCGTCACTTCGTGAAGACCATTAACGACCTACCATGGCGCCAGCGCAAGCCGATGCACTCGAAGGAGTGCGTACAGAAACGATGTTGACGCCGGAACGGCTGCCGCCCGCGGCGGCCGACGCCCACGACCGAAGAGGCGGCAGGAATGCAGGGAACCACCCCGGACGACAGCGGATCCGGCTCCCCCACCCGCCGCCAGCGGCTCCGGGCGGAACTCGAACGCGCCGCCCGGGCCGAGGCCCGCCGGCTGACCGCCGCCCACGGCGTGGAGGGGCTCAGCCTCTCCGCCGTCGCCCGCGGCGTGGGTGTCTCCCCGCCCGCCCTCTACCGGTACTTCGACGGGAAGCGCGGCCTGGTGCTGGCGGTGTACGAGGACGTCACCGTCGACTTCGTGGCCGAGGTCGCCGCCGCGGCCCAACGGGCCGCGTTCGACGGCGTGGGCGCCCAGCTCTACGCCGCCACCCGCGCCGTCCTGGACTGGGCGGTCGCCAACCCGGCCGAGTTCGACATCATCATGGGCGCCGGCTACGCCCGGCTCGCCGCCTCCGAACGGTCACTGGACCAGGTGCTCGTCCGCGAACTCGGCGGCCTCTTCGGCATCCTGTTCACCCGGCTCCGGGAGGACGGCCGACTGGTGTACCCGGCCGAGGAGGAGATCGACCCTGCACTGCTCGGCCAACTCCGCTTGTACGCCGAACTGTTGGGGCCGGACTACCCGCCGGGCGTCGCACTGCTGATGATCACCTGCTGGCGGCAGATCTACGGGCTGCTCTGCATGGCCGTCTACCGCCACCTGGCCGCCACCTTCGACGACTGCCTTCCACTGTTCGACCACATGCTGGACGACCTGCTCGGACGGCTGGGCGTCAGCCGCGCACCCGAGAGCGTTGACTCACGACGACCCCCCGGCCGCGAGTCAACGTCCAGACACACTTCAACGCGCGGTCACGACGGCGGCGTTCAGGAGACCGGGGCGGCGGACCAGGAGAGCAGCATGCGCAGGGCGTCGTCCGACGGCGTACCGGGATCGGCCGCGTAGGTGATCAGCGCCTGGTCGGGGTCGTCGGCCGGGCGCAGGGTGTCGTAGGCCAGGTCCAGCCCGCCGACCAGCGGGTGGCAGAAGCGCTTGCGACCGGAGGTCTTGTCCTGCACCGGATGCTCCGCCCACCAGCGGCGGAACTCCTCACTGCACATGGAGAGTTCGCCGATCAGCTCGGCCAGCCTCGGGTCGTCGGGCCGGCGCCCGGCCTCCAGGTGGAGGAAGGCGACGTTCTCCCGCGCGCAGGAGCTCCAGTCCACGTACAGCTCGCGCGAGGCGGGGTCGAGGAAGGTGATCCGGGCGATGTTCCGCTCCGCCGGAACGAGCCTCTCGAAGTCGCCGAAGAGGGCGGCGGCGGCACGGTTCCAGGCCAGTACGTCCATCCGACGGCCCATCACCATCGCTGGTGCATCGGTCAGTTTCTCCAGCAACCGGGTGAGCATCGGCCGGACCGGCTGCGGACCCCGCTGCGCGGACGGGCCCCGGCCGGAGCGGCGGGCGGGGCGGGGGCGGGCCAGCCGGTGCAGGTGGCGGACCTCGTCGGGGTCGAGCCGCAGGCCTCGGGCCAGCGCGTCGAGCACCGCCTCCGACGGGTTGCCGACCCGGCCCTGTTCGAGCCGGGTGTAGTAGTCGACGCTCACCCCGGCGAGCTGCGCCAGCTCCTCCCGTCGCAGCCCGGCGACCCGACGGCGGCCGCCGAAGTCGGGCAGGTCGACGTCCTCGGGCCGGAGCCGGGCGCGCCTGGTCCGGAGGAACTCGCTCAGGCTGATGGTGGTGTTCACAGGAGGATTGTCTCCCCGGCGGTGGCCGGCAGCCTGGCCCTGGCAGGACCAGGCTGCGGGCCGGAGCGCCCCGGGCGGGACTCCGGGTCAGGACTTCGGGACGGGACCGCCCGGGACGGGACTCCGGGACAGGACTTCGGGACGGGACCGCCCGGGACGGGACTCCGGGACAGGACTTCGGGACGGGACCGTCCGGGACCGGGCCTCGTCAGGCTGCCGGGACGGCCGTCACCATGCCGCCGTCCACGACGATGTCCTGCGCGGTGATGTACGACGAGCGGGGCGAGAGCAGGAATGCCACCGTCTCGGCGACGTCCTCGGAGGTGCCGAGCCGGCCGGTCGGCACCTGGGCCCGGAGGGCGCCGTGGTCCGCCGGGTCCGGGAAGGCCTCCGCGAAGATGTCGGTGACGATGAACCCGGGGCTCACCGAGTTGACCCTGATGCCCCGACCGGCCAGCTCGCCGCCGAGCGTGCGGGCGAGGTTGTGCACGGCGGCCTTGGTGGCCGCGTAGACCGACGCGTGGGCAGGGCCCCGGTGCAGCGTCCAGGAGGCGTTGAGGACGACGGACCCGCCACCCGCCGCGTCGAGCAGCGGCAGCGCGTACTGGACGGTGAAGAAGACGCCCTTGAAGTTGACGTCCACGGTGTGGTCGAAGTCCTTCTCGGTGACCTCGTCGCCGCGCTGGAAGACGGCGACGCCGGCGTTGGCGAACACGCCGTCCAACCGCCCGAACCGCTCGCCGGTCACGTCCATCAGGTGCTTCAGCTCGGTCGGCACGCCGGCATCGGCGCGAACCGCGAGGAGGCGCCCACCCGCGACCAGCTCCGCCGCGGCGCGCGCCAGCTTGGCCTCGTCCCGTCCGGTGATCACCACGCTCGCACCGCCGTCCAGCAGCAGCCTCGCCGTGGCGAGGCCCATCCCCCGGCTGCCGCCGGTGATCAGCACCACCTTGCCGTCGAACTCCCGGGAGCCGCCCGGGCACCGGCCCTTCCAGCCTCCGGAGGCCTCGTCCGGGGCGGTCGCGCGCGCGGAGGTGTTGCCGGAGGTGTCGTTCGTGAAGGTGTCGTTCGCGGAGGTGGTGTCGGGGGTCTCGTCCGTGGGGGTCTTGTCCGTGGGGGTCTTGTCCGTGGAGGTCATGCCCCCACCCTCGTGGCCACCCGCCCCCGCCCACCAGGCCCGCCGCAACCGGGGTCCGGCAGGGCCACCCTTCCGGCCGCGCGGGGCCCGACCTCCCTCTCGGGGCCCGACCTCCCTCTCGGGGCCCGACCTCCCTCTCGGGGCCCGGCCTCCCTACCGGGCCCGGCCGACGGACCGGCCGGCGGCGGCCCGGCCGACGGGGGCGGTCGCCGGGCCCGCGTCGACGGTCGCCCGGGGTTCCGGCGCCGGCCCCGCGGGCCAGACCCGGGCCGCGACCGTGCCCGCCACCAGCGCCAGTACGCCCAGGACGACCGTCGCGGCCGGAAGGCCCGCGGTGGCGCCGAGCCAGCCGGCCAGCGGATAGGTCAGCAGCCAGCAGCCGTGCGAGAGGGAGAACTGGGCGGCGAACACGGCGGGCAGGTCGGCCGGGCACACCGCGTCGCGCAGGACGCGTCCGGTCGGGGTGAGGATCAGCGAACCCGCGGCGCCGAAGCCGGTCCAGAGTGCGAGCAGGGCGGGCCAGCGCCAGCCGGCGGTGCCGTCCGGGCCGGCCACCGTGAGTGCGGCGAGCGCGGCGAGGAGTCCGGCGGTGCCGAACGCCGCCGGGAGCATCACCGCGCGGTCGGTCACCCGGTCCAGCGCGCGGGGCAGCAGCAACGCGACGGCCATCGAGCCCGCGCCGTACGCGCCCAGTGCGAGGGGGACGTCACCAACCGGGCGGCCGAGCTGGTCGCGGACGTAGACCACGGTGTTGACGATCACCATAGCGCCGCCGGCGGCGACCGCGAGGTCGAGGGCGAGCATCGCGCGCAGCCGGGGCGCGGCCAGGAAGAGGCGCCCTCCGCGGACCGAGCGCTCCAGGACGCCGCCGGGGAGGGCGGACGGCGTCGGCTTGGGGAGGACGACGGAGACGACCAGGGCCGCCGAGGCGAGGAACCCGGCCGTGGTGCCCCAGAACAGCCAGTGGTAGCCGACCAGCGCCAGCAGTCCCGCGGCGAGCACCGGACCGGCGACGCTCTCCAGGTCGTACGCGAGCCGGGAGAGCGACAGTGCGCGGGTGTAGTCGCGCTCGGCGAGCAGGACTTCGGGGATCACCGACTGGAACGCCGGGGTGAACGCCGCCGAGGCGGCCTGGAGCAGGAAGATCAGCAGGTAGACCTGCCAGACCGTGGTGACGAACGGCAGCACGAGGGCGACGGTCGCCCGGGTCAGGTCGGAGGCGACCATCAGACGGCGGCGCGGGATCCGGTGGGCCAGCGCGCCGACGACCGGCGCGATGCCGACGTAGGCGACCATCTTGATCGCCAGCGCGGTGCCGAGCACGGAGCCGGCGTCCGCCCCCGCGAGGTCGTAGGCGAGCAGGCCGAGGGCGATCGTCGCCAGACCGGTACCCACGAGGGCGACGACCTGGGCGGCGAACAGGTGCCGGTAGGTGGGCTCGCGCAGCACGGACAGCATGGGGACCCCGCTCGGGCTCGGCGCGCACGGCGACGGCGCGCAGGACGACAGGGCACCGGCACGGCGCACGGACAGCCGCAGGACGAAGGGCCGCCGTACGGCAGCAACACGAGCAGCGGCGGAGCGGACGCCGGAGGACCGGGGCGACGACATCAGCATAGGACAACATGTGCATACGTGTGCACCTATTGATCGGAAGAAGGCCCCGCCCACGGCCGTGCCGCCGCCCCACCGTCTTCCGTCCGTCGCGCGGCCGCCCCGCCGCCGGCCACCGCCCCGCCGCTCAGTCGTGCGGGGGCAGCCCGCTGATCTGGTGGTCGGCGACGTTCAGCGCCTCGTTGACCAGCCGGCGCAGGTGCCCGTGCCGCAGCGCGTATACGACCCGCCGGCCGTCCTTGCGGGTGGTGACCAACCCGGCCAGCCGGAGCTTGCTCAGGTGCTGGCTGACCGAGGGCCGGGCCGCGCCGCAGGCCTCGGTCAGCGTCGTCACATCGGCCTCGCCCTCGCCGAGGCGCTGCATCAGCGCGAGCCGGGTGCGGTCGGCGAGCAGCACGAGGATCCCGGCGGCCGTCTCCAGCCGTTCGTCGTTCCGCAGCCGCTCGTCGGCGTCCGGCTGCTGCGACCGATGCGCACCTGATAGCTGAAGGCTCCCGCTCATGGGCTCATCGTAGAGGGCGCACGCGGCGGCCCACCTGTACGCACGCGGCGCCACCGACCGGCCCGCGCCCCCGGCCTTCCCGGCGGCGGCCCCGGTCACGACCGCGGTCACGACACCGGCAACCGGCGGCGGGCGGCACCCGGAGGGGTGGTGCGGGAGGGGCGGTGCAGTGCGGGATGAGGTGGCGCGCGATGCGCGGGCAAGCCCGGCCCGCCACCCTGATACGGCTCCGACACTCCCCCGATGTCCCCTCGACGGCGCCTCACCCTCCTGGCGCGCAGCGGTGTTCGTCCGGCTCGTTCGCCCGGCTCGTTCGCCCGGCTCAGGAGAAGTCCAGCGACCCCGTGCGGGTGCGCTTGAGCTCGAAGAACTTCGGGTAGCCGGCCAGCAGCCGCACGCCGTCGAAGACGTTCACGGCGTCCTGCCCGCGCGGGATCGCGCTGAGCACCGGCCCGAAGAACGCGGTGCCGTCCACGTGGATGGTGGGCGTCCCGACCTCCTCGCCGACCGGGTCCATGCCCTCGTGGTGGCTCTTGCGCAGCGCGACGTCGAACGCCGTGCTGTGGGCCGCGTCGGCCAGCGACTCGGGGAGCCCGGCCTCGACCAGGGCCTCGCGCAGGACGGTGTCGTCGGCGGCCCGGTCCTGGTCGTGCAGGCGGGTGCCGAGCGCGGTGTAGAGGTCGCGCAGGACGTGCTCCCCGTGCTGTTCGGCGGCGGCGATGCAGACCCGCACCGGGCCCCAGCCGGTGTCCAGCAGCCGGCGGTAGCGCTCGGGGAGGTCCTCGCGGCCCTCGTTGAGGACGGAGAGGCTCATCACCCGGAAGGTGAGGTCGAGTTCGCGGTGGCGCTCGACCTCCAGGATCCAGCGGGAGGTGATCCATGCGAAGGGGCAGACGGGATCGAAGTAGAAGTCGACTTTGTTGGTCACGGTGCCCAGCCTAGGAGTGATGTGGACCGATGGACAGGGCCGGTTGTGTCCCTGAATTCTGGGCCACTTGAACGCCCGGGCCGCTTGAGCGCCTGGACCTCAGGGACGGCCTGGTCACGGCCGGCCTTGTCACTGGGCGGCCTTGTCACTGGGCGGCCTTGTCACTGGGCGGCCTGGTCACGGGCGGCCTTGTCACGGGGCGGCCGGGGCCGGTCAGCTGTCGAAGCCGAGGCCGAGCCGGTCCAGGCTCCGCAGCCAGAGGTTGCGGCGGCCGGCGTTGCGGTCCGCCTGCGCGAGCGACCAGCGGGTCGCGGTGATGCCGGCCCAGCGGACCGGCTCGGGCGGGAACGGCAGCGGCTTGCGGCGGACCATCTCCAGCGCGGTCCGCTCGGTGCGCTCACCCGCGAGCAGGTCCAGCATCACCTCCGCGCCGAAGCGGGTGGCGCCCACGCCGAGGCCGGTGTAGCCGGCCGCGTAGGCGACCCGCCCCCCGTGCGCGAGGTCGAAGAAGGCGCTGAACCGGGTGCAGGTGTCGATCGCGCCGCCCCAGGCGTGGGTGAAGCGCAGCCCCTCCAGCTGCGGAAAGGTCCGGGCGAAGTGCCGGGCCAGGGTGGCGAAGGTCTCCGGCCGGCGGTCGTGCTCGGCCCGGACCCTGCCCCGGTAGTGGTAGACCGCGTCGTAGCCGCCCCAGAGGATCCGGTTGTCGGCGGAGAGCCGCACGTAGTGGAACTGGTTGGCGCTGTCCGAGAAGCCCTGGCGGCCCCGCCAGCCGACGGCGGCGAGCTGATCGGCGGTGAGCGGCTCCGTCATCAGCGCGTAGTCGTACACCGGGACGGTGTAGGGGCGGTGGCGCCGCAGCAGCGAGGGGAAGGCGTTGGTGGCGAGCGCGACCTTGCCCGCGAGCACCCGGCCGTACCCGGTGCGGACGGCGATGCCGGGGCCCGAGGCGGTGAGTGCGACGGCGGGGGTGTGCTCGTGGATCCGCACGCCCCGCTCCAGACAGGCCCGCTTGAGGCCCCAGGCGAGCCGCGCCGGGTTGACCATCGCCACGCCCTCGCGGTCCCAGAGCCCGCCCAGGAAGGTCGGCGAGTCGATCTCGGCCCGCACGGCGGCGGCGTCCAGCGGTGTGAGCTCCGTGCCGTAGCGGGCCGCCAGTTCGGCGAACCCGTGCAGTTCGTCGACCTGGTGGGGCTCGGTCGCCACGGTCAGCGCGCCGGTCCGCTCCCAGTCGCAGTCGATGCCGTAGCGCTTGACGGCGTCCTCCATCGCCTGGAGGTTCTGCTCGCCGAGCCGCTCCAGCCTGGCCAGCTCGCCCGGCCAGCGCTCGTGGCCGTTGGCCAGGCCGTGGGTGAGGCTCGACTCGCAGAAGCCGCCGTTGCGGCCGGAGGCGGCCCAGCCGACCTCGTGGCCGTCGACCAGGACGACGTCCAGCGAAGGGTCCCGCTCCTTGGCGATCAGCGCGGTCCACAGGCCGGAGTAGCCCCCGCCGACCACCAGGAGGTCGCACCGGGTGGTGCCGACCAGCGCGGGGCGCGGCTCCGGCCGACCGGGGTCGTCCAGCCAGAACGGGGTGGGCCGGGCGTCCTGCAGCGCGTGGACGGGATCCATGCGGGTCTCCTTCTGGTGCCGGGAGTGACGGGCTCCTCCTCCCGCCATGAGAACGTCACCCGCACAACAACGTCAATGGTGTTGACATAAGTGCGGCCCTCCGGCCGTTCGGCTGTCGCGCGACTGCGGGACCGCCCGCCCGGCCACATCCGGGACCGCCCGTCCCGCCACGTCCCAGGCTTATGACAACAGCATTGACGTGCAGCGGGAGCGGCGGTTTCATGGCCAGCCACCGGCCGTTCGGCCGCCACCCCATCCCCCCACACGCAAGGCGGTGTTCCCTTGGCAGAAACCGTCCAGGACACGGGTACCGGTCCGAGAGTCCACTCCACCGACTCCCCCGTCTCCATGCGCAAGTCCCTCGGTCTGCTCGACGGGGCGGCGATCGCCGCCTCCAGTACGGCGGCCACCAGCAGCATCGGCATCGGCCTCGGGCTGACCGCCGGCATCGTCGGACTCCACCTCCCGGCGATCATGCTGCTCGCCTTCCTGCCCGTGCTCGCCATCGCCGGCGGCTACGGCCGGCTCAACCAGGTCGACCCCGACGCCGGCAGCAGCTACCGCTGGGTCGGCCGCACGCTCAACCCCTGGCTCGGCTTCCTCACCGGCTGGGTCAACACGGTCGGCACCGTCGTCTTCATGGCGTACACCACGACGGTGACCGGCTCCGCGATCATCCAGCTGCTCGGCCAGGCCACCGTCCACTCCGTCCTCGGCCTGCGCCTGGACCCGGACTCCACCCTCCAGTGCACCCTGCTCGGGCTGGTCGTGCTGATCGCCGCCTCGCTGGTCGCCGTCCGCGGCCTCGACCTCGCCGCCCGCCTGCAGAAGTACCTGCTGGTCTTCGAGTACGGCGTGCTGCTCGCGTTCTGCGGCTACGGCCTGTTCGCCGGGGACCAGCCGTTCTCGCTGCAGTGGTTCAACCCCTTCGACATCCCCTCGCTCAGCGCGCTCGCCCAGGGCATGGTGCTCGCGGTGTTCTGCTACTGGGGCTTCGAGTCGGTGTTCAGCGTCGGCGAGGAGGTCCGCGACCCGAGGGACGCCTCCCGCGCGGGCATCCTCGCCCTGGTCGTGATGATGCTGCTCTTCCTGCTCGCCGGCACCGCCTTCCAGCGGGTCCTGCCACTGGACGAGCTGGCCGACAACGGCGCGCAGGGACTGGCCTACTTCGGCACCAAGCTGGCCCACCAGCCGCTCGCCGCGCTGCCGCTGATCGCCCTGACCTTCTCCGCCGTCGCGTCACTGCAGGCGGCCGTCATCCCCACCGCCCGCGGCCTGTTCGCCATGGGACGCGACGGCGTGCTCGGCCCGGTCTGGACGAAGCTGCACCCCAAGCACACCACCCCGGCGGTCGGCACCCTGCTGATCACCGGCATCGCCTGCGTGCTCTCCCTGCTCTCGATCGCCATCCCCACCGTCGGCGACCTCATCTCCGCCGCCGTCAACGCGATCGGCATCGTGGTCGCCCTCTACTACGCGCTCACCGCCGTCGCCGCGGCCGTGCGGTTCCGCCACCTGCTGCGCACCGCGCCGCTGGAGGGCCTGCGCGCGGTGGTCGGGCCGCTGCTCGGCGCGGCCGCGCTGCTCTTCGTCGGCGGTTACCTCGCCTGGACCTTCTACGACTCCGCCGACCACTTCGAGCTCGCCGCCGACAACGGCTGGTTCGAGTTGCTGGTGCCCGTCCTGATGATCGCCTCCGGCCTGGTGGCGGCGGCCTGGGCCCGGTGGCGGCGCCGCTCGGCGTACTTCGACCGGCCGGCCGTGGCCGACACCGCGACGCCGACGGTCTGACGCCCCCGCCCCCGCCCCTCGCACCCCCGCGCCCCTCGCGCCCCTCGGGGCCCCTACGTCCCCCACGTCCCGTCGGCCACGGCGAGTACCACCGGAGCATCCGGGGTACCTCGCCGACGACCCGCACACGAACCCGTCTGGAGCACCACCCATGAGCAAGGCCGACCTGGTCTTCACCCACGGACCGGTCCACACCGGCGACCCGGCCCGCACCCGGGCGACCACCCTGGCCGTGACCGGCGAGCGGATCACCGCCGTCGGCCACGACGAGGTGCGGGAGCTGGTCGGGCCGGGCACCGAGGTCGTCGACCTCACCGGCAAGCTGCTGATCCCCGGCTTCCAGGACTCGCACGTCCACGCCGTCTACGGCGGCACCGAGCTGGCCGACTGCGACCTGACCGGCACCGTCGGCGTGGACGACTACCTCGACCGGATCCGCTCCTACGCCGACGCCAACCCCGACCAGGCCTGGATCACCGGCAGCGGCTGGTCGATGGAGAGCTTCGAGGGCGGCCTGCCGACCCGGCAGCTGCTCGACTCGGTGGTCCCGGACCGCCCGGTCTACCTGGTCAACCGCGACCACCACGGCGCCTGGGCCAACTCCCGGGCCCTGGAGCTCGCCGGACTCACCCGGGAGAGCCCCGACCCGGCCGACGGGCGGATCGAGCGCGAGGCCGACGGCTCCCCGAGCGGCGTCCTCCAGGAGGGCGCCACCAGGCTGGTCGCCCAGCTCGTCCCGCCGATCACCGCCGCCGACCGGCTGGCCGGCCTGCTGCGGGCGCAGCAGCTGCTCCACTCGCTCGGCATCACCGGCTGGCAGGACGCGCTGCTCGGCGAGTTCAACGGCCAGCCCGACCCCTCCGACGCCTACCTGGCCGCCGCCCGGGCCGGCACGCTGACCGCCCGGGTCACCGGCGCGCTCTGGTGGGACCGTTCCCGCGGGGCCGAGCAGATCCCCGAGCTCGTCGCCCGGCGCAAGGAGCTGGAGCACGGCCGGTTCCGGGCCGGCTCGGTGAAGATCATGCAGGACGGCATCGCGGAGAACTTCACCGCCGCGATGACCAGCCCCTACCTGGACGGCTGCGGCTGCGCGACCGCCAACAGCGGCCTGAGCTTCGTCGACCCCGATGCCCTGCGCGAGCACGTCACCGCACTGGACGCGCTCGACTTCCAGGTGCACTTCCACGCGCTCGGCGACCGCGCCGTGCGCGAGGCGCTGGACGCCGTCGAGGCCTCCGCCGCCGCCAACGGCCGGCGCGGGAACCGGCACCACCTCGCCCACCTCCAGGTCGTCCACCCGCAGGACATCGCCCGGTTCGCCCTGCTCGGCGCGATCGCCAACATCCAGCCGCTCTGGGCGGCGCACGAGCCGCAGATGGACGAGCTGACCATCCCCTTCCTCGGCCCCGAGCGCGCCGCCTGGCAGTACCCGTTCGGCGACCTGCTGCGGGCCGGCGCCACCCTGGCCGCCGGCAGCGACTGGCCGGTCAGCAGCCCCGACCCGCTGGCCGGGCTGCACGTGGCGGTCAACCGGATGGAGCCCGAGGCCACCGACGGACGGGTCTTCCTGCCCGAGCAGCGGCTCGACCTGGTCTCCGCGCTGGCCGCCTACACGGCGGGCTCCGCCCACGTGAACGGCCACGACGACGCCGGAAGCCTCCGGGCCGGCCAGCTGGCCGACCTGGTCGTCCTGGACCGCGACATCCTCACCGCCCCCGCCGCGGAGATCGCCGAGGCGCGAGTCGAACGCACCTACGTGGGAGGCGAGTTGGTCTACACGGCGAACTGAGGATCCGCAGGAGGGGTCCGGCCCGAGGGGGATGGAGAGCCCCCTCGGGCCGCTGCCGTGCGGCGCGTCCGTTCTCCCCTGGCCCGGTCACACCCCGGTTCACGCTGCGCCACCGGTGTCCTGACGGCCCACCGGCCGGCTTCGTCGCACGACACGGACCGGCAGTCTCACCACCCTCGCCGCGAGCGGCACCGACACCGCCCCGCAGCGGCCGGCGGGGCACCCGGCGACGCAGCCGCCGGCGTGGATCCGGCCCAGGACGGGAAGGGCGCCCGGGGTTCCCGGCCCGGACGCCGCACCGGGGCCGGCGGCGTCACCGCGCGGCCCCGGCCCGCTCCCCCGTCCGCCCCCTCCGCGCTACCGGTCGCGCAGGTCGGCGATCCGGCGGATCTTGCCGACCGAGCGCTCCAGGCCGTACGGGTCCAGGACCTCCACCTCCACCGTCACCCCGACACCGTCCTTGACGGCCCGGACGATCTCCGCCTCGGCGGCCTCCCGCTGCTCGGAGGCGGCGTCCGGCCGGGCCTCGACGCGGACCGTCATGTGGTCCATCCGGCCTCGGCGGGTCAGGCGCAGCTGGAAGTGCGGCGCCACGGCCGGGGTGCGGAGCAGGATCTCCTCGATCTGGGTGGGGAAGACGTTCACCCCACGCAGGATGATCATGTCGTCGCTGCGCCCGGTGACCTTCTCCATCCGCCGGAACGCCGGACGGGCGGTGCCGGGCAGCAGGCGGGTGAGGTCGCGGGTGCGGTAGCGGATGACCGGCAGGGCCTCCTTGGTGAGCGAGGTGAAGACGATCTCGCCGCTCTCGCCGTCCGGCAGCACCTCGTCGGTGAGCGGGTCCACCACCTCGGGGTAGAAGTGGTCCTCCCAGATGTGCAGGCCGTCCTTGGTCTCCACGCACTCCTGGGCGATGCCCGGGCCCATCACCTCGGAGAGGCCGTATATGTCGACGGCGTGGAGGTCCATCCGCTCCTCGATCTCGCGGCGCATCTCCTCCGTCCACGGCTCGGCACCGAAGACGCCGACCCTCAGCGAGGTGCCGCGCGGGTCGACGCCCTGCTTCTCGAACTCGTCGAGCAGGGTGAGCAGATAGGACGGGGTGACCATGATGATCTCGGGCCGGAAGTCCCGGATCAGCTGCACCTGCCGGGCCGTCATGCCGCCCGAGGCGGGGATCACGGTGCAGCCGGCCCGCTCGGCGCCGTAGTGCGCGCCCAGGCCCCCGGTGAACAGCCCGTACCCGTACGCGACGTGCACCTTGTGACCGGCCCGGCCGCCCGCCGCGCGGATCGAACGGGCCATCACGTCCGCCCAGACCGAGAGGTCGTGCTCGGTGTAGCCGACCACGGTGGGCCGCCCGGTGGTGCCGCTGGAGGCGTGGATCCGGCGGACGTCCTCCATCGGGACGGCGAACATGCCGAACGGGTAGGTGTCCCGCAGGTCGGCCTTGGTGGTGAAGGGGAAGCGGGCCAGGTCGGCGAGGGTCCGGCAGTCCTCGGGGCGCACGCCGGCCGCGTCGAACTTGCGCCGGTACAACTCGACGTTGTCGTACGCGTGGCGCAACGTGCGGCGCAGGTGGGTGAGCTGGTGCGCCCGCAGCTCCTCGCCGGTCATCCGCTCGCCGGCGTCCAGCAACTCGTCGGGGAGCGGCTCGCCCAGACGCGTCCGCGCGGGCTCCGGGCCGGTCGCTCTGCTCATCGCGTCTCCTCAGCCGTCCGGGGGCCCGAGTGTGGCGTTCGCCGACCGACCATTCGGTCAGCCCTCGAACAAGGCCAAGTAATCCAGCCGCCGCACCGACTGTCAAGGGTTGCCACGCAGGTCGGGGCCCCGCGGGGGCGGCGGGGCTCTGCGGGACCGGGGCGGCGGGGGCCCAGTGTCACGGGGCGCGGCGGGGCGCTGCCACGGGGACGCATCGGGGTGCTGCCGCAGCGGCGGCGGGATGCTCCGCGAGCGCCACCGCGGGGTGCCGTACAGGCCGGGGCATGACGAAGGACCGGGGCGGCGGGCGGTGGGCGTATGTCGAAAGTCGGGAGTGGATCTCTGCCGAACGGCAGATGGCAACGGACCGCCGGTCCGGAAGGCTCGTCCGCGTCACCACCGGGCCGACCGAGAAAGCGGAGCGCATGCTCGAACTGATCGACATCACCAAGGTCTACAAGGGCGGCAAACGGGCCGTCGACGGCCTCTCGCTGCACCTGGGCCCCGGCCTGCTGGGACTGCTCGGCCCCAACGGCGCGGGCAAGTCCTCGCTGATGCGGATCGTCGCCACGGTGACCAGGCCCACCTCCGGCCGGCTGCACTACCGGGGCGCCGACGTACTCGCCCGGCCCGAGCTGCTCCGCCGCCATCTCGGGTACCTCCCCCAGGACTTCGGCGTCTACCCCAACCTGACCTCGCGCGAGTTCCTCGGCTACCTCGCCGCCGCCAAGGGGCTCTCCGCCCGTTCGGCGCGGGCCCGGATCGAGGAACTGCTCGCCCTGGTCAACCTGACCGAGGCGGTGAAGCGGCCGCTCGGCGCGTACTCGGGCGGCATGCTGCGCCGGGTCGGCATCGCCCAGGCACTGTTGGCCGACCCGCAGGTCATCGTGGTCGACGAACCCACCGCCGGCCTCGACCCGGAGGAGCGGGTGCGGTTCCGCAACCTGCTCAGCGAGCTCTCCGCGGAACGCGCGGTCCTGCTCTCCACCCACATCGTCCCGGACATCGAGTCCGTCGCCTCCGACATCGCCGTCGTCGCCGGCGGCCGGCTGCTGCGGCGCGGCACGCCCGAGCAACTGGCCGGAGAGCTGTCCGGGCAGGTTTGGGAGTTGCTCGTCGAGCCGGGCGCCGTCACCGCGCTGCAGGGCCGGTACCCGGTCAGCCGGATGGTGCGGACGGCGGACGGCGTCCGGCTCCGGGTGCTCGCCGACCGGGCACCCTCCGGCGACGCCGTCCCGGTCGCACCGGACTTGGAGGACGCCTACCTGGGCATCGTCCGGCAGGCGGCTCCGGCGGCCCCGTCCGGCGGGGGCACGCCGGACGGCCCGCTGCGTCGGCAGGCGGTGCGGCGATGACGGCGCGCGCCCTGGCCGGCCTGGCGGCCGGAGACTTCCGCGACCGGGTACGGCGCCCCGTCTACACGGTCACGCTGCTCGCCGCCGTCGGCCTCGGCTACCTGGCCGTCCCGCCAGCCGGCGGGCACTGGGTGATCCTCGCGGTCGGCCGTCACCGCGGCGAGTACAACAGCGCGTACGTCGGGCTGGCGACGGCCCTCGCAGGTGCGCTCTGGCTCACCGTCGGCGGGTTCTACGTCGTCCGCAAGGGCATCGGCCGGGACGAGGAGACCAGGGTCGGCCAGATCCTCGCCGCCACCCCGCTGCGTACCTCCGCCTACCTGGTGGCGAAGTTCCTCGGCAACCTGCTGGTGCTCGGCTCGATGCTGGGCGTCCTGGCACTCACCGCGGCCGCCATGCAGCTGGTCCGCGGCGAGCACCGCGCGATCGACCCGGTGGCGCTGCTGACACCCTTCGTGGTGACGGCCCTCCCGCTGCTCGCGGTGACCGCCGCGGCAGCCGTCCTCTTCGAGACGCTGCCGCTGTTGCGCGGCGGAGCGGGAAACGTGGCCTGGTTCCTCGTCTCCCTGGTCGTCGTGGTCGGCGGGCAGTCCCCGGGTGCGCCGTTCGGCGGGCTGGGCGTCGGCCAGGCCGCCGGGTCGCTGCGCGCGGCCGCCCTGGCCGCCGGGGCCGGGCCGGTCGAGGGCCAGGAGTTCAGCCTCGGGCTGACCAAGGTGGACACCCCGCTGGCCCCGTTCCCCTGGGCGGGTGCCGGCTTCGACGGCGGATTCGCCCTCCAGCGGCTGCTGCTGGTGCTGCTCTCGGTGGCGCTGGTCGTGCTCCCGGCGCTGTGGTTCGGCCGCTTCGATCCCGCCCGCGGCCGTCCGGCGGGCGCCTCCGTCCACCCGGCCGCCGCGGAGGCCGCCGCGCCCGCCGCCCCTCCGGCCCCCGTCGCCCTGCCCCGGACGGCCCCCGCGTTCGGCGGCACCTTCGGGCGGCTGCTCGCCGGCGAGGTGCGCATCCTGGCCGGCGGGGTGTCGCCCTGGTGGTGGCTGGTCACGGCCGGGCTCACGGTGGCCGGCCTGACCGTCCCGATCGGCGCGGTCACCGGGTTCGTCCTGCCCGCCCTCTGGGTCTGGCCGGTACTGATCTGGTCCGGCCTGGGCAGCCGGCAGGCCGAGAACGACCTGGAGGTCCTGGTGGGCGCCTACCCGGCCGCCCGCCGAAGGCTGCTCGCCGAGTGGGCGTCCGGCGTGGTGCTGGCCGCCGTGACGGGCGCGGCCCCGCTCATACGCCTCGCCGTCGCCGGGGACGCCGCCGGCCTGGCCGCGTGGGCCGCCGGAGCGCTCTTCGTCCCCTCACTGGCGATGGCACTCGGCGTCCTCTCCCGCACCCACCTGGTGTTCCAGGCCCTCTACCTCCCGCTCTGGTACCTGGTGGTCAACCAGGTCGCCGCCCTCGACTACATGGGCGCCGTGCGCACGGCCGGCCACCTTGCCGGGCCCGGTCCCCTGCTCGTCCTCGCCGCCGCCCTGGCCCTGCTGGCCACCGCCTTCGTGGCCGGCGCGGCCCGCCGGGAGGTGAGGGCAACGAGGTGAGGCGTCAGGGAGCGGCGCGGCCGGGGCCGACGCCGCCCGCTCGGCCCCGGCCGCGCCGGCCGGCGTCCGGGGCCTCCCCGGAGTACGACGGGAGGCGCGTCTCGTCGTCGGGCCGCCGCAGTGTGCTTGCGTCCTCCTCCGGTACCGGGTCAGGAACCGCGCTGCCCCGTGATGCGCAGCGCGACCGCGATGTGGCTGTACCCGGGCACGGGCGACCCGACGGCCTTCTCGTAGCGCACGGCGTCGGCGATTCCGAGCTTCTCGCCCGTGGCGAGCGTTCTGTTCGCCGTCCACAGGAGCGTGCGCAGCTGTTCATTCTCGACGTCGAGCAGCGGGGCGACGGGCTCCAGCGAGACGCCGGTGCGAAGACGCCAGTCGGCCACCGCGGCCCAGAAACCGGTCACGGTGTCCCAGCAGACCGCGCTTCGGGGTCCGAGCAGCAGGCGTATCTCGTCGGGAGACCGAAACGTGTCGAGACCGTGGGACACGACGTTCTGGAGGTTCTCCAGGAAGGTGACGACGAACTCGTACTCGGTCTCGTCCGCCAGCAGTTCCTCGACGACCGCCAGTACCTCGGCGGTCGCGCCGTGGTCCCGCCGGGCGACCCGGAAGGCGACCTGTCGGCAGACGTCGAGCTCGTCGGTGGCGTCGACCGTTCCGGGCTCGACGGCCGCCATGTCGAGGAGCCGCCGTGACCGCCCGGCCGGCCGTCGTCGCCAGGGGATTCGCATGGTGCTCTGCTCCGCTCACGCTGATGGTGATCTTGGTCGCCTGTGGCGGTCAGCATGGCACGGCATTCCGCGCGGTCCGCACCGGGGTCGGTCGGCACGGCTCCGCGGGGACGTCTCCCTCGCGGGCCGGCGGCCCCGGCAGGACACGGAAGCCGGCGCTGCCGCCGCCCGGGCCGCTCCTGGTTGGACACACGGGTGCCGGGCACACGCGTGCAGGCACGTTCCGGGCACCGGGTGACGGGTCACCAGGTGCGGGCGGCCGCCAGGAGGTGGTCACGGACGCGGGGAAGGTGCGGGTTGGCGGGGGTACCGGGGCGTTGGACGAGGTAGCCGGTGTTGATCGGCGGGTCCTCGGGGTCGTCCAGCTGCACGAGGGCGCCGGAGTCGAGCAGGGGTGCGCAGAGGTAGCGCGGGACGACCGCGAAACCGGCTCCGGCGGCCACCGCGGAGACGACCCCTCGCAGGTCGGGCACGGTGAGCGCGGCACGACAGTTGAGGCGCCGGCCGAACACGTGGCGCCAGTAGCGGCGCACGATGGGCAGGTCCTCGGCGTACGCGACGAGCGGCACCTCGTGCAACGCGGCCGGGCCCTCGGCGGCGAGCCGGCCGTGCAGGCGGTCGGCCCAGACGGGGGCGGCGACGAGGACGAACTCCTCGTCGCCCAGCGGAACGGCAGTCAGGGTACGGCCGCGCGGGCGGGTGGTGGCGATCACCAGGTCGTGGCGGCCCGCTCGCAGCTCCTCCAACAGCGGGTCGGTCAGCCCGGCGGTCACCCGCAGCCGGACCCCGTCGGCGACCAGCGGGGCGAGGGCGGGCAGGACGAGGGTGCAGAGCAGTTCGGCGGGGCCGGCCAGGTGGACCGGTTCCGCCCCCGTCTCGGCCCGGGCGCCCGGCCCGGCGGCGGCCGCGAGCGCGTCGAGCGGTGCGGAGATCCGGGCGGCCAGCTCGTCGGCGACGGGCGTGGGGGCCACTCCGCGCGGCCTCCGCTCGAACAGCTCGCGCCCGCCCTGCCGTTCCAGCGCGCGGATCTGGGTGGTCACGGTCGGCTGCGACAGTCCGAGTACCTGGGCGGCGGCCGTGAACGAGCCGGCCCGGTAGACGGCCAGGAAGGTCCGCAACAGGTTGAGGTCGGTCTGCCCGGCCAGCGCCGTCGGCCGGGCGGCGGGCCCGGCGGACGCCGTCGTCGGCGCGGCAGGCCCGGGCGGCGGCCCTGCGGGCAGGCCGGGCGCGGTGTGGTCGCGGTCGTTCACCCGGCCAGCCTACGACCGGACACCCATAGGCATTCCTATGGCAGCCATCGGCTCTGCCATTGGTGAGCTGCGGATCGACCGGCCTATGGTCGGATTCAACCTCCGGGCCCCGCCGGGCCCGCCTTCAGAGAAGAGCTCCCCGCATGTCGAAGATCCTGTTCGTCGTCACCGGCGCCACCTACTGGACGCTCGCCGACGGAACCCGGCACCCCACGGGCTTCTGGGCCGAGGAGGCCGTCACCCCTTACGAGGCGTTCACGGCCGCCGGTCACGAGGTCACCGTCGCCACCCCCGGCGGCGTGGTCCCGACGGTCGACCAGGGCAGCCTGGCCCCCGAGGTCAACGGCGGGCCGGAGGGCGCCGAGCGGATCACGGCCGGCCTGGAGGCCTTCACCGGTCTGCGGCTGCCGGTCAAGCTGGAGGACGTGGACCTCGCCGACTACGACGCCGTGTTCTACCCCGGTGGCCACGGCCCGATGGAGGACCTCGCCGTCGACCCGGTCTCCGGCCGGCTGCTCGCCGACACCCTGGCCTCGGGCAAGCCGCTCGGCGTGGTCTGCCACGGCCCGGCCGCTCTGCTGGCCGCCACCCGCGCCGACGGCACCAACGTCTTCGCCGGCTACCGGCTGACCGGCTTCACCGACGCCGAGGAGACCCAGGCCGGCCTCGCCGACAAGGCGAAGTGGCTGCTCCAGAGCCGGCTGGTGGAGGCGGGTGCCGACTTCCAGGAGGGCGAGCCGTGGGCCCCGCACGTGGTCGTCGACCGCAACCTGGTGACCGGGCAGAACCCTGCCTCCTCCGCCCCGCTCGCGGCCGAACTGCTCAAGAAGCTGGCCTGAGACCCGAAGCTCCGACCGCAGATGACGGCCTCCGATGACGGCTGCCGCTGCCGACAGCCACTGTCGGCCGGAACGCCCGATCGGCAGCCCCCGACCGCTCGGCCCCGCGCGGTCACCGGGCGCCGGACACCGGGCAGCGGACACCGGGCAGTGGGCGCCGGGCAGTGGGCGCCGGACACCAGGCACCCAGGCACCCCGGCACCCCGGCACCCCGGCACCCCGGCACCGGGTGTGAACGCCGGCGGCGTCACCGCCGGAACTCACGCACCAGGTCCTGCGCGCCGCCGCTGACCACGGCCGTCACCGGGAGGCCCGCTGCGGCGAGCAGGCTGGCCGCGACGGTGGCCCGGCGGCCCCGGCCGCAGACCGTCCAGAACTCCCGGCCGGGCGGCAACCCGTCGATCCGGCCGGGCAGTTCGGTGAGCGGGATGGCGAGAGCACCGGGCACCGGCGGGTCGGCGGCGGGCCGCACGTCGAGCACCTGGACCGGCAGCCCTCCCTGCGGCCCGGCAGCCCCACCCGCAACAGCCCCACCCGCGACGGCCGGGCCCGCAACAGCCGGTCTCGCGAGGGCCGGGCTCGCAACGCCCCCACCCGCCAAAGCCCGTCGCACCTCGGAGACGTCCGCCGTCCTGATCGCGGCCAACGGGCGCCCGCTCGCCCGCCAGCGTTCCACACCTCCGTCCAACTGCCCCACCAGTCTGGCGTCGTAGCCGATCCGGAGCAGCTGGAGGACGGCTTCGCGGGCCGCGTCGGCGACCGGCTCCGGCAGCACCAGGACCAGCGGCCTGTCCAACGGCACCACTTCACCGACCAGTGCCGCGAAGGAGCCGTCCAGCTCGTCGCCGAGCGACCCCGGCAGGTGGGCGTCGGCGAACGCCCGGCGGTCCCGCGCATCGACCACCAGCGCGCCGCGCCCGAGGGCCAGTTGGACCTCCTGGGGCGTCAGCGCCAACAGCTCGGGCGGGCCGCCGAGGACAGCCGGGCCGGCCCGGTTCAGCGGCCCCATCTGCCGGTAGTAGGCGGGCGCCGGCGGCAGGCCGAGCATGCGGGTGGCCACGAACGCGTCCTCGTCGGCGATCAGCAGTGCCGGGTTGGCAAGCCGCTGGTCGCCGACCGTACTGGTCCGCTCGCCGGTCACCGCACCGATCGAGCACGAGCTGCCGGCCCCGTGCGTGGGCAGCACCCTTGTGCCGGAGGGGAGTTGGGCGAGGCGGCGGAGCGAGCGGTACTGGGCGCGGGCCAGTTGCTCCGTCCGGGCGGCGCCGGAGAGGTCGGTCCGGCCCGCACTGCCGACCAGCAGGCTGCCCCCGGTGAACACCGCCGTCGGCAGCTCCTCCCCCGACCCGCCGTCGAGAACCAGGTAGGCGGTGTGCTCGGCGGTGTGGCCGGGTGTCTCCAGCGCCTGGACGCACAACCCGCCGAGGGTGATCTCGTCGCCCTCCGCCAACGGCAGGTGGTCGAAGTCGTACCCGGCCCGGGCCGGCCCCGCGACCGTCGCCCCGGTGGCGGCCCGGACCTCCAGGGCGCCGGAGAGGTAGTCGTTGTGGACGTGGGTGTCCAGGACGTACCGGATCCGCAGCCCGCGCGCCTCACAGGAGGCGAGCAGGGGCCAGCAGTCCCGCTGGGGGTCCACCACCAGGGCCTCGTCGCCGGAGGTCAGCAGGTAGCTGGTGTCGCCGAGGGCCGCCGTGGTGACGGGTTCGATGGCGTTCCCGCCCGTGCCGCTCCTCATGTCGCTGCCACCTCCTCGTGCCGGTGCCGCCCAGTCATGCCGGTGACACCGCCTCGCGCCGACGCCTCGTCATGCCGGCGCCTCCTCGTGCCGGTGCCGCCCCGTCCGGGGACCGCCCTCCTCCGGGGCCTTTCCCGTGCCGCTCCCCCGCCGTTCCCGCGCGCGGCCCGGACCGCCGACGACCACGACCTCCACCCCGGCCACCGGGTTGCACCCGTACCCCTGCTCGTTCCACGGCGTCCGCAGCGGCTGGGTGCGCCCCTCGGCGTCGGTCGCCCGCGCCAGCAGGAGCCGTGGTCCCGGCACCCGCGGCGTCCACCGGTACGCCCATTCCGCCCAGGCGTACGGTCCTGCGGCAGGTGCCAGTTCGGCCGGTCGCCACCCGCCGCTGCCGACCCGCACCTCCACCCGGCGCACCGGAACCCCGCCCGACCAGGCCCGCCCGCGCACCGTGCAGAGGAGGCCCAGCGGCAGCCGTGCCCCGGGCGCCGGTCCCGTGATCAGAGACTTCACCCGGATCTCCCTCACCGGGCCCTCGGGCGTCCCGTCACGGACGCCGCGCGAGCGCCGGTAGACGTACTCCTCGGCCTGGAACGGTCCGGTGAACGGCCGGGCCACCGCCTCCACCCCGACCAGCCACTTCACGTCCGCCACCCCGTAGTGGCCGGGCACCAGCAGCCGGACGGGCGCACCGTGGCCGGGCGTGAGCGGTGCGCCGTTCATGTGTGTGGCGAGCAGGGTGTCGGTGTGGAGGGCCAGGCCGGCCGGCAGGCTCCGCGCGAAGGCGGTGCGGTGGCCGTTCAGCTCGCCCTCGTCCGCGCCGGTGAACACCAGCTCCACCGTCTCCGGCCGCAGACCGGCCGACGCCAGCACCGTCCGCAGCGGGACCCCGGTGAAGCGGGCGCACCCCACGGCCCGCTGCGCCCACGGCAGGCCGGGCGGGCGGGGCTCCATCAGGCTGCGGCCGTTCCCGGCGCACTCCACCACCACCTCCAGCTCGCGCCCCGGAAGGGCCAGCAACTCCTCGTACCCGAGGTCGAGTTCGGTGTCCACCAACCCGCTCACCCGCAACCGCCAGCCGGCTCGGCGCAGGTGCGGAGCGCCGAAGTGGTCACGGACGAAGAACGCGCGGGTGGGCGTGAGCGGCTCGGCCAGCGCCGCCGCCGGCGTCTGCGCGTTGTACGGCTCGGTGGTGACCGTCTCGGGCGCCCAGCGTGGGGCGGTCGTCCCCTTGCGGGCTGTCGTCGTCATCCCGGCTCACCACCTGTGTGCGTCCGTCGTGTGTGTCCCCCGTGCCTGCCTCCGTGCGTGTTCCCGGCGCCTGCCCCCGTACCCGAACCCCACGCCTGTCCCCGTGCGAAGCCCAGCGCGCCGGGAGCCCTGCGCCTGAAGCCCCCGTGCCCGAAGCCCCGTGCCGGCCCACCGGCCCACCGGCCCGCCACCCACCGCACCCCGTCGCCGGCACCCCGTCGCCCTCACCCCGGCCCACCTCCGCCTCCGACCGCCACCCGCCCCGGCTCCCGTACCCGGGCCAGCGCAGGGCGGGCGCCGAGCATCTCGAAGACCGCCGCGGCCTCCGCCCGCAGCCGCCGGTCCGCCTCCTCCGCCCCGGCCCTGGTCCCCGCCCCGACGGCCACCGCCACCGCCTGGGCCTTGGCGCGCGCCGCCCAGAAGGGCTGCCCGGCCCGGCCGTACAGACCGGCCGCCGCCAGGTGGTGTGCCCGGGCGCCCTCCGGGTCACCACGGGCCGAGCCCAGCGAGCCGTGCGCGGACTGCGCCATCGCCCGCCAGGCCGAGCTGTCGAACCGGGCGGCCACCCGCTGCGCCGCCTCGGCGTGCTCGGCCGCGCCGTCCGCGTCCCCCAGCGCCGCGAACGCCTCCGCCGCCACCGGGTGGAGCAGCGCCGTACAGCTCGGGCACTCGCCGTGCCGGGCCGCGTACACCGCGGCGGACCGCGCCGCGCGGACGGCCTCGCCCGGCTCGCCGCGCTCGAGGGCGTCCAGCGCGGCGGTCGCGCAGAGCCGTCCGAAGGCGTGCCGGGAGAGCGGGGAGACGGCGGCCGCGGCCATGCCGCGCCGCAGGTGGTCGGCCGCCTCGGCACTGTCGCCGCGCCCGGCCGCGAACTCGGCGAGCCGCTGCCAGGGCAGTGCGTCGGCGCGGCCGCCGATCTCCTCGTAGAGGTGGGCGCTGCGTTCGAGGCAGCCGGGCGCCTCGTCCCAGTGGCCGCGCAGCAGCAGCGACTCCCCGAGCAGGCACCAGGCGAAGGCCTCCGCCCGTCGCGCACCGCGGGCGATCGCCAGGTCGAGGGTGTGCCGGGCGTACTCCTCGACGCTGTCGCTCAGGCCGTCCCCGTAGAGGTCGTACTCGCCGAGGCAGCAGTGGATGTCGAAGGTCCGGGCCAGCCGCTCGTCGTCGTCGGCGGTGGCTCCGAGCCGGTCGATCTCGCGCCGCAGGCCCTCCCGCCAGTCGCCCCGGGAGTGCTGGACGAGGGCGAGCGTCTCGTGGACGGCGGCCAGGTCGTCGGCGGTGCCGTGCTCCCCGACGAGGGCCATCCCGGCCTCGGCGGCCTGCTGGGCCTCCGCGTAACGGCCGGACTCCCAGAGCCAGTTGGCGCGCAGGCCGAGCAGCCGGCCGGTCTCGGCCGGATCGCCGCCGGCCTCGACCAGCGCCGTCCCGGCGGCTTCCAGGTGGGGTTCGGCGTCGGCCACCGACTCGCCGGCGAGGTGGGCGGTGGCCGCCTTGCGGTGCAGCCGCGCGGCCCGCAGGCCGGTGCCGTCGGCCGCCCGCCCGGTGAGGACGCCCGGCGAGGCGGGCAGGTCCACCACGGCCGGGGCGAGGGCGGAGCCGTACGCGGCGGCGGCGCCCGCGGTGTCGCCGGCCATCATCCGGAGGTCTCCGACGTCTTCCCAGAGTTCGCCGGTGAGTTCGGCCCGGACGTCGCCACCGGTCCGGACCTGTTCCCGGAGCCGCCGGGCGGCGGGCCCGGGGCGCTCGCGGCCCGGGGCGCGTTCCAGTGCGGCGGCCAGCCGGTCGTACTCGCGCAGCGCCTCGTGCCGCCGCCCGGCCAGCGCGTGCACCCGCATCAGTGCGAGGGAGGCGTCCTCGTGCAGCGGGTCGGCGGCCACGGCCCGGCGCAGCGCCGCCGCGGCGCCGTCCAGGTCGGCGTGTGCCTCGCGCAGGCTGCCGAGCTCGACCAGGAGTGCCAGGTACTCGGCGTGCAGGGCCTGTTCGCGCTCGACCGCCCACTCCTCGTAGCGGTCCTCGGGCAGCAGGTCGCCGCCGTACCGGGCGACGGCCCGCTCGTACGCGTCCAGGTCCCGGCTGCGGCGGGCGTGCAGCGCGGCCTGCTCGAACTCCTGGACGTCGACCCCCAGCGGACCGCCGTGCAGGGCGAGGTTCTCGCCCGACTCCAGGTAGCGGTGGCGGGCGGCCCGGTCCGGGTCGAGGGTGTGCCGGACCTCGTGCAGGGCCTCGCGCAGCTGCTCGGCACCGGCCTCGGGCGGCAGCTCGGGCCAGAGCGCGGCGAGCACCTGTCCGTGGTGCAGCCGCTGGCCGGGGGCGAGCGCGAGCACCTTGACCAGGTTCCGGGACTTCCGCAGGCGCCACGCCTCGGCGGCGATCTCGCGCGGGCCCACCCGCACCCGGAAACCGCCGAGGAGACGGATACGCAGTTCGAGCATGCGCCGGACGCCTTCCGTACGGACACTACGAACCTACGTCGGCAACGCTCCACGGGCGAGTCCGGGCGCGGCACCACGCCGGAGCACCGCACGCCGGAGCACCGCACGTCAGGCCCTGCGCACGTCAGGCCTTCGCATGCCGGACTCGGCTGCACGCCGCCGGTTCACGCCACCGCGTCACGTCACGGGTTCACGACACGGCGTCACGCCTCGGACAGCGCCGACGCCCCGAACTCGCGCACCGCGTCGGCCACGATGGCGTCCAGGCTGGCGTGGTGCGCGCCCCGCCAGTACGCCTGCCCGCATTCGGTGCACTGCGCGAACGCGTCGTACGAGCGCTCGGTGCCGTCCCGGAGCTGGTCCTGCACCGTCGACTTGGTGACGGTGCGCAGTACCCCGTTGCAGGTGGTGCACCGGCTCCAGGGGGCGAGCGGCGGCGCGAACCGGGAGAGGACGTCCCGCAGCTGTTCGGCGGGCCGGTGGCTGTAGATGTAGGCGCCGGCCCAGAGTTCGCGGCGGCGCAGCAGGCCACGGTCGCGCGAGAGCATGACACGCTGTTCGGCGGCCGAGCGGGCGGCGAGCGCGGCGTCGCCGATGTCCGGGTTCTCGTAGGCGGCGTCGATGCCCAGCAGCCGCAGTCGGCGCGTCAGCGTGCCGAGGTGGACGTCGAGCAGGAACCGGACGGGGGCGGCCGCGGGCTGCGGCCTGGGTACCGCCTCCACCGAGATCCGCTCGCCGCCGACGGGAACGTACCCGACGCCCACCGGGCGGCCGTCCGCGGCCAGGGCACCGACCTCGGTGAGCGGGACGCCGAGCGACTCGACCACGTGCCCGAGCGTCGAGGCTCCGTCGGTTCGCAGCGCCGTGGGCGCCCCCCGCCGCGCCGAGGCGACAAAGAGGTGCAGCTCGGGGGCGAAGCTGAGCCAGATCTCCGGTCTCTCCACCTGGCCAGCATGCCAGCGGGCGGCCGTCGGCGGCCAGCGCTTTTCCCGCCGCCGGTCAGTCCGCCGGCCCCGTCCGCACACGGGACGCGAAGGGGCCGACGTCCGGCGGTCCGGCGGTCCGGCGGTCCTGCACGGTCCGGCGGTCAGGCGGTCCCGCACGGTCAGGCGTGCGGCGCCCAGAAGGCGACCAGGCGGCCGACACCGTGCTCGACGCTCTTCCAGGAGCCGGTGAAGGTGAGCACCGCGACGGCGGAGGTGGGGAAGCCGGAGCGGTTCATCCGGGCGAGCAGATCGCCCTCGGCCTCGCCGGCGAGGGCGTCGGCCAGGGCGTGGGCGCCCGGGTTGTGGCCGACGAGGACGACGTCGGCCACCTCGTCGGACACCTCGTTGAGCAGGGCGATGATTTCGCCGAGGCTCGCCTCGTAGAGCCGGTCCTCGAAGACGGTCCTGGGCCGCTGGGGCAGCTCGGGGACCATCAGCTTCCAGGTCTCCCGGGTCCGGACCGAGGTGGAGACGAGTGCGAGGTCGGGCCCGATGCCCGCACCGGCCAGCCAGCGGCCGGCGACGGGTGCGTCCTTGCGGCCCTGGTCGGCCAGCGGGCGTTCGTGGTCGTCGACGTCGCTCCACTCGGCCTTGGCGTGCCGGACCACGACGATCCTGCGGGTCGGTTCGGCGCTCACGACGGTCTCCTCTTCGTACGGGGATCGGTGCCCGGCCGACGCTACCCACCGGGTCCTCCGGTCACCGGCACGACAGCCGCCCCTCACCCGAAGAGGTGAGGGGCGGCGGGCCGCGGGATCAGGATCAGGATCAGGATCAGCGGAAGGTGCGGAGCCGGAGGCTGTTGCCGACCACGAAGACCGAGGAGAAGGCCATCGCCGCCCCCGCGATCATCGGGTTGAGCAGCCCGGCGGCGGCCAGGGGCAGGGCGGCGACGTTGTAGCCGAAGGCCCAGAAGAGGTTGCCCTTGATGGTGGCCAGGGTCCGGCGGGAGAGCCGGATGGCGTCGGCGGCGGCCAGCAGGTCGCCCCGGACGAGGGTGAGGTCGCCGGCCTCGATGGCGGCGTCGGTGCCGGTGCCCATGGCGAGGCCCAGGTCGGCTTGGGCGAGGGCGGCCGCGTCGTTGACGCCGTCGCCGACCATGGCGACGACCCGGCCCTCGGCCTGGAGGCGCTGCACGGTGGCGACCTTGTCCTGCGGCAGCACCTCGGCGATCACGTCCTCCGGCCTGATGCCGACCTCGGCCGCCACGGTCGCGGCCACGGCGGCGTTGTCACCGGTGAGCAGCATCGGGGTCAGTCCGAGGCCGCGCAGCCGGGCGATGGCCTCGGCGCTGGTGGGCTTGACCGCGTCGGCGACCTCCAGCACGGCCCGGGCCTCGCCGTCCCAGCCGACGGCGATGGCGGTCCGTCCCGCGGCCTCGGCCCGGCGCTTGGCCTCGGCCAGCGGCGCCGGCAGGTACTGCGACCAGTCGGCGAGCAGCTGCTCGCGGCCGACCAGCACCGCGTGTCCGTCCACGACACCCTGGACGCCGAGTCCGGGGACGTTCTCGAAGCCCTCCACGGCGGGCAGCTCGCCCGCCTTCTGGGCGGCGGTGGCGACGGCGCGGGCGATCGGGTGCTCGGAGGCGTGTTCCAGGGCGCCGGCCAGGCGCAGCGCCTCGGCCTCGGTGACGCCCTCGGCGGTGTGGACGGCGATCAGGGTCATCTGACCGGTGGTGACGGTGCCGGTCTTGTCCAGGACGATGGTGTCCACCCGGCGGGTCGACTCCAGGACCTCGGGGCCCTTGATCAGGATGCCGAGCTGGGCACCGCGGCCGGTGCCGACCAGCAGTGCGGTCGGGGTGGCGAGGCCCAGGGCGCACGGGCAGGCGATGATCAGCACGGCGACGGCGGCGGTGAAGGCGGCGGCCCAGCCCTCGCCGGTGCCGAGCCAGTAGCCGAGGGTGGCCAGGGCCAGGGTGATGACGATCGGCACGAAGACGGCGGAGATCCGGTCGGCCAGCCGCTGGGCGGCGGCCTTGCCGTTCTGGGCGTCCTCCACCAGCTTGGCCATCCGGGCCAGTTGGGTGTCGGCACCGACCCGGGTGGCGCGGACGACGAGCCGGCCGCCGGCGTTGACGGTGGCGCCGGTGACGGCGTCGCCGACGGCGACCTCGACCGGCACGGACTCGCCGGTCAGCATCGACGCGTCCACGGCGGAGGCGCCCTGGTCGACCACTCCGTCGGTGGCGATCTTCTCGCCGGGGCGGACCACGAACAGCTCGCCGACGGCCAGTTCGGCGGTCGGGATGCGGACCTCGGCGCCGCCGCGCAGCACGGTGACGTCCTTGGCGCCGAGTTCGAGCAGCGCCTTCAGCGCGGCGCCGGCGGTGCGCTTGGACCGCGCCTCGAAGTAGCGGCCGGCCAGGATGAACGCGGTCACGCCGGCCGCGGCCTCCAGGTAGATGTTGGAGGAGCCGTCGCTGCGGGCGATGGTGAGCTCGAAGCCGTGCCGCATCCCGGGCATTCCGGCGTTGCCGAGGAACAGGGCCCAGAGCGACCAGAGGAACGCGGCGCCGGTGCCGAGCGAGACCAGGGTGTCCATGGTCGCCGCGCCGTGCCGGGCGTTGGTCCAGGCGGCCCGGTGGAACGGCCAGGCGGCGTAGGTGACGACGGGCGCGGCCAGGGTGAGCGAGAGCCACTGCCAGTTGTCGAACTGGAGGGCCGGCACCATGGCCATCGCGATGACGGGGACGGCGAGGGCCAGCGCGGTGATCAGCCGCTGCCGCAGCAGGGCGAGTTCGTCAGCCTCCCCGGCCCCGGCCGCGGCGTCGGCGGGCTCGGCGGCGGCGGCGGGGCGGGGCAGCACGGCGGTGTAGCCGGTGGCCTCGACGGTGGCGATCAGGTCCGCCACCTCGACTCCGCCCGCCACGACGACCTTGGCCTTCTCGGTGGCGTAGTTGACGGTGGCCTCGACCCCGTCCATGCGGTTGAGCTTCTTCTCGATCCGGGCGGCGCACGAGGCGCAGGTCATGCCGCCGATCTGGAGTTCCACCTCGGTGGAGGCGGGTGCCTGGGTGGTCATCTGGGCTCCTCGTGGGTCGTGGATCGGAGTGGTTCAGGTCCGGGGCCGGGGCCGGAATCGCGGCCGGAATCGGGGGTCGGGGCCCGGAATCCGGGGACGGCCTCCCGGGCCTGCTCCCGGCCGGGTCCGGTTCACCCCTGGATACCCCCCAGGGGTTTCCCGGACCCGAAGGCCGGGGCGGGCGGCGGGCTCAGGCGCGGCCGGTCAGCTCGTAGCCCGCGTCGTCGATCGCGGCGCGCAGGGCCGCCTCGTCCGGCTCGGCCTCGGCCGAGACGGTGACCAGGCCGGCCTGGACGTCGACGCTCACGGCGGTGACGCCGGCCAGGGCGGAAACCGCCTTGCCGACCGCCTGCTCGCAGTGGCCGCAGGTCATCCCGGCGACCGCGTAAACGGTGGTGACGGCGGCGGCGGGCGCCTCGACCGTGGCGGTGGTGGAGCAGGTGCCGTTCTCGGAGCAGCAGGACATGGGATTCCTCCGGTGGTAGCAGTGTCGTTCTCCGATACCCAGTGGGGGTATCGGTCGGCGCATGGCTCCTTTATACCCCTGGGGGGTATCACTGGCAACCCCCGCCGACCGGCGCGAACCTGCCGCACCAAATACTCCCCAGGGGTATCCAAGAGAAGAGTCGATCCCGCTTGACTCGATACCCCCTAGGGGTATCTACTGCAGACACCGAAGCGCCCACCCGACTACCGGAGGAGGCCCGCATGGCCGGCTACCACGACGACAAGGACCAGGTGATGCGCAGGCTGCGCCGGATCGAGGGCCAGGTGCGCGGGCTACAGCGGATGGTCGACGCCGACGACTACTGCATCGACGTCCTCACCCAGGTCTCGGCGACCACCAAGGCCCTCCAGTCGGTCGCCCTGCAACTGCTCGACAGTCACCTCGGCCACTGCGTCCAGGACGCCATCGCCCGGGGCGGCGGCGAGGCCGACGCCAAGGTCGCCGAGGCCTCGAACGCCATCGCCCGCCTGATGCGCGCCTGATGTCCGCCTGAGCACTGCCCGCCCGGCGCCCCACGCCCCCGGCCGATCCCCGCCACTCCCCCGCGCACGCCCGCACCCACGCCCGCACCCCGCCCGCACCCGAAGGAGCTCCGCCATGAACACCGCACTGAAGATCGCCGCCTTCGCCACCGGCCTCACCACCGCGTTCGGCGCCGCGTACGGGGTCGGCCACGCCACCGGTACCGGCCCGGCACCGCGCCCGGCCGCGGCCGCCCACGCCGGTCACACCGGCCAGACCGGCCACGCCGCGGAGGCCCCGGCCGGGGCCGAGGCTGCGGGCGACCACCTGCCCGGCGGTCTCCAGGTCTCCGAACGCGGCTACACGCTCAGCCTCGACAGCCCCTTCGTCACCGCCGGCGCCCCGACCGACCTGCGGTTCCGCATCCTCGGCGCGGACGGCCGCCCGGTCACCGACTACCGCCCGGAGCACGAGAAGGAGCTGCACCTGATCGTCGCCCCGCGCGACCTCGCCACCTTCCAGCACCTGCACCCGACGCGGGCCGCCGACGGCACCTGGAGCGCGGCCGCCGCCCTGCCGGCCGCGGGCGAGTACCGGGTCTTCGCCGACTTCACCCCGGCCGGCGCCGCCGAGGGGCTCACCCTCGGCGCCGACCTCCACGCAGCCGGCGACCTGCGCCCCGCGCCCCTGCCGGAGACCGGACGCAGCGTCGCCGTCGACGGCTACACCGTCACCCTCGGCGGCGACCTCACCCCCGGCCGGCCCGCCCGGCTCACCCTCACCGTCACCAAGGACGGCCGGCCGGTCACCGACCTCCAGCCCTACCTCGGCGCCTACGGCCACCTGGTCGCCCTGCGCGCCGGAGACCTCGCCTACCTCCACGTCCACCCGGAGAGCACGACGCCCGGGCCGGAGGTCGCCTTCACCGCGACCGCGCCCAGCCCGGGCGCCTACCGTCTCTTCCTCGACTTCAAGCACGGGGACACCGTCCGCACGGCGGCCTTCACCGTCGCCACCGGGGACGGCGCCCCGGCCACCGCAGCCCCGTCGACGGCTGCGGCCCCGTCGACCGCTGCGGCCCCGTCGACCGCTGCGGCAGGGGCTCACCAGCACTGAACGACCGGAGCACCTCGGCCGGGGCACCTCTTCCGGAGGCGCCTCCGCAGAGAAACCGCCGCCGGGGTACCTCTGCCGGGTGAGCCGCTTCACCCGGAGCAGCTCACCCGAAGCGCTTCAGCAACTCCTCGACGTACTCCTCCAGCCGCCCGGCGAGGAGCGCGGGGGTCAGGTCGGTCCGGCCGAGCTCGCGCCAGCTCACCCCCACCTTCTCCGCGTCGGGGGCGAAGGCGAGGGCGTCGAGCAGGCGCCAGTACAGATGGTCGGCCGGCTCCGCCGCGAGGTCCCCGCCGGCCTCCAGGTAGCGGCCGGCGAACGCCATCCCGGCCGGCACTCCGTACAGCAGGGCCAACGCGGTGGAGCAGTGCGCGACGTCAAGGTCGGCGGGGCCCCAGGAGGTCTCCACCCAGTCCACCACACCGGTGATCCGCAGCTCGCCCGTACTCCCGCCGCCGCTGAACAGCACGTTGCCCGGGTGGTAGTCCCGGTGCAGGAAGCGGCCCGGGAACGACGGCGCCGGGCGGCGGATCACCTCCACCGCCCGCTCCCACACCTCCGGACGCGCGCTCCCCGCCGGACGCCGCACGCCCTCCGGGGTCACCCACGCCTGGTAGTCCCGCGGCCGCGCGTCCTCCGGCACGTCGACGCGGTGGATCCGGACCAGTTGCCGGGCGAGCAGCCGGCAGCGCCGGTCCAGCTCCTCCTCGTCCACCCGGACGGTGCCCGGCAGCAGCGTCATCAGCAGCGACGGGTACGCGCAGAACTCCCCCGTCGCATCCACCCCGCGCAGCGTGGCCACCGGTACGCCGCCGCCGTCCGCGCCGAGCAGGGTGAGGATGTCGGCCTCCCTGGTGAGCAGGCCTTCGGCATGCCGGAGGTAGAACGGCGCGACGAACGACCGGAGCACCAACTCCTCTGCGCCCTCCGGGCCTTCGACGCGCAGCCGGCGCATCTCCGAGGTGAACCCGCCCCGCAGCCGACTGCTCCCGGTCACCCTGCTGCCGTCGGCCAGCCGCCCCTCGACCCATGCCCACGTCCGGGCCCGGTCCCGGTCCTGGTCCCGCTGCGCATCGTCGTGCGCCACTAATTCGCTCATGGCCGTCGAGCCTAGGCGAGGCCCGGCTACCTCCCCGGCCGGCCCCGGCGGGCTCCGCCGGACTTCCCGCCCGACGCCTTGCCGGTACCCGGCCTGCCCCCGCCGGACTTCCCGCCCGACGCCTTGCCGCCGGCCGTCCTGCCTCCCGATGCCTTGCCACCGGCTGTCCTGCCGCCGCCCGACTTCCCGGCGGCCGGCTTGCCCGCACCGCCACCGCGCGGCCGGGAGCCCGACGCCGCGGGCTTCTCCTCGGACTGGGCGGTGCCCGCGCGGCCGCGGGAGCTGTTGACCGTCCGGCCTCGGACGATGCCGATGAACTCCTCCACCAGGTCGGTCGTCCGGTCCTCCGGCCAGGAGAGCGCCACCTGGGACTGCGGCGCGTCCGGGACGGGCCGGTAGGTGAGATCCCGGCGGTGGTGCAGCCGGGCGAGCGACTGCGGCACGAGTAGGACGCCGACGTTCGCCGCGACCAGCTCGATCGCGTCCGCCGTGGTCGCCGGACGCTCGATCGCGGGCCGCCCGGGGAGCTCCTGCCAGCCGAGGGAGTCGTCGACGGGGTGGAAGACGACCTCGTCGGCCAGGTCCGCCACCGGCACCTCCTCGGCCGCCGCCAGCCAGTGGTCCTTCGGGAAGACGACCACGGTGGTCTCGGTGTAGAGGGGGATCGCGCTGAGGCTGCCGCGGTCGACCGGCAGCCGGACGAGCCCGGCGTCCGCACCGCCGCCCAGCAGCGTGGGCTCGCCGTCCTCCACCGGCACGGCGAGCAAGGTGAGCGGGACGTCCGGCAGCCGCTGCTCCCAGACGCGCACCCACTTACCGGGCGTCACGCCGGGAACGTAAACCAGCCGGAACGAGGGGTTCGCCTGCATCTCTGTCACGCAGCAAGGCTACCGACCGTGATCGGGGCCGCCACTCACTCGCTTACCCTAGTGACCATGACATCGCTCAAGCCGAAGACCACCCAGACCATGAAGCCGGCCACGGCGGCCAAGAAACTGGGCATCTACCTCGACGCCGCCCCCGCCGACTTCCAGGAGGGCGTGGTCTCCCGCGAGGAGCTGAACGCCCTGCAGGCCGAGCCGCCGCAGTGGCTCCAGGACCTGCGCCGCAACGGCCCGCACCCGCGCCCGGTCGTCGCGGCCAGGCTCGGCGTCTCCGTCTCCGGCCTGGCCCGCGGCGGGGTCTCCGAGGCCCTCACCACGGAGCAGATCGACGCCCTGAAGGAGTCCAACCCGGACTGGCTCGCGCGCGAGCGCACCATCCAGGCCGAGGTCCGCCGGGAGGCCGTGCGGGTCAAGGAGAAGCACGAGAAGGAGCAGCAGAAGCAGGCGGCCCCCCAGGCCACGCCGGCCAAGTCGGCCAAGAAGCGCTGACGCACACCGGTCGGCCGGCTCCGGCGGGCACCGGACCGCCGGGCCGGGGCTGACCGGGACGACGGGGGCCGGGGCGACGGAGGGCCGGTGCCCCGGGGCGCCCAGGGCCGACGCCCGGGCGGCGGCGCACACGTCCGCAGGGGGATCCGCATGACGAAGGACCGCGCCGGCCTGGCCGGCCTCACGGCGCTGCTGCGCGCAGCGCATGCCGATCACCGCCACCGGCTGGAGCTCTGGGACTGCGACGTCCCCGCCGGCGCCGAGCGCAGCCGCATCCCCGCCGGGACGCCCGTCGGCGTGGCGGACCTGCTGGCCGCCTCCGACGGCGTCTACCCGAACCACTCCACCCGGCTCTTCGCCGCGGAGGAGCTCGACGGGCAGCAGTTCTCCGAAGGCCTGGTCGGTGCCGAGCTGCCCGGCGGGCACCACTCGATGACGCCTCGCGGTTCCACTTCTTCGGCCGGGCCCGCGGGAACCCGCTGCTGGTCGACCGCGACGGGAGCGTCTGGCGGGTGCCCGACGACGGCTTCGTCTGGTACACCGGCTGCCGGCTGGAACGGCTCACGAACGACGTCGTGACCTTCTTCACCGCCTGGGTGGCCGCCCCCGGCTTCCGCGACCTGGCCGGACTCGGGCCCGAGGACCTCGCGACCAGCCACTGGTACCGGCTGCTGCGGCTGACCGCCCTGGCTCCGTGACGCCCCACCCCGACCGGCTACCCCGGCAGCCGTAGGACAGGGCGCGTCCGGCGGCTCCCGCCGAAGCGCGGACGGGCCGGCCGCCCGACGAGGTGTCGGCCGGCCGGCCCGGGACCCTGCGGGGGTCAGCCGGTCTTGAACTTCCAGTTGCCGAGGGCCGTCCACTGGCTCCAGGGGCTGCCGTTGGCGTTGTAGGCGTGCGAGATCACACCGTCGGCGCCGATCCCGAAGGCCTCGGCCGCGTTGACGCCGGACTCGTAGACCACGGACGGGGTCCCGGCGAACTTGTAGTTGGTGCTGAGCGACTCCCAGCCCGCCCAGGGACCGGCGTTCAGGTTGTAGGTGTGGTTGAGCACACCGTCGGGGCCGATGCCGAACAGCTCGATCGCGTTGGTCGAGGCGTTGTAGACCGCGGCCGGGCTGCTGCCGAAGCGGAAGTCCGGGCCGAGGACCTCCCAACCGCTCCACTGGCCGCCGTTGAACAGGTACTTGTGGGACATGATGCCGTCGAAGCCGGTGGCGAAGACCTCGGTGACCTTGTTCACCGGGTTGTAGACCACGGCCGGGTTCGAGGCGAAGTGGAAGTCCGGGCCGAGGGTGGTCCAGCCCGTCCAGGAGCTGCCGCCGGTGCTGTAGGCGTGCGACACGATGCCGTCGGTGCCGGTGGCGAACACCTCGGCCGTCCTGCTGTCGGGGTTGTAGACGGCGGCCGGGCGGCCGGTGAACTTGTAACCCCTGTCGAGCGGGTCCCAGCCCGCCCAGGGACCGGCGTTGATGTTGTAGGTGTGGTTGATGACGCCGTCGGTGCCGACACCGAACAGCTCGACCGCGTTGGTCGCCTCGTTGTAGACAGCGGTCGGGCTGCCGCTGAACCGGAACGAGGACCCGAGGGTGGACCAGCCGCTCCACTGGCCGCCGTTGAACAGGTAGTTGTGCGAGACCACGCCGTCGGTGCCGGTCGCGAAGACCTCCGTCACCTTGTTCACCGGGTTGTAGACCACCGCCGGACTGCCGGTGAACCGGAACGACGGGTCCAGCGTCGACCAGTCCGTCCAGGCACCGCCGTTGGTGCTGTAGGCGTGCGCCATCGCCCCGTCCGCACCGATCGCGAAGGCCTCGGCCGTCCCCGTGTCCGGGTTGTACACCGTCGCCGCCGAGGGCAGTGCGGTGGCGGGCGTCGGGGCCGGCCCCGACGGCGGGGTGGCGGCGCCGATCGCGTCGACGACCTTCTGCGCGTCGGAGGCCTGGGCCCCGTAGCGGTCGGGGTACGCCGACACCTGGACCTTCTGGCAGACGGTGCCGATGTCCTGGGTCTGCCACGAGTTGTCGGGGTAGGTCCGCAGCATCGCGTTGATGAACGCGGTCGTCGACCAGGCCGGGTTGAGCCGCTGCTCGTCGGTGCCCCAGAAGTTCTGTTGCTGGAAGAGGCCCAGGCTGGTGTGGTCCACCATGTTGGGGTTGTTCTCCAGGGCGCTCTCGACGATCGCGGTGGTCACGGCGATCACGGCGGCCCGGTCCGGGAGTCCCAGGCCGCGGACGGTGGTGATGACGGCCCGGGCGCAGGATGCCCGGTACGGGGTCATGGCGTGCGCCAGCTTGCCGGTGAGCACCCGGTTCAGCTGTGCGGCGGCCGCGGCGTCGGCGTCGGTCACCGTCCCGCAGGAGCGGTTGGACAGCGCGGCGTGGGCCGGTGAGGCTCCGACCGTGGCGGCGCCGACGGCGGTCGCGGCGGCCATGGTGAGCGCGGACAGGCTGTGCTGGAGACGACGGCGGTTCACGGGAGGTCTCTCTCCTGGGAGGACGGGCTCGGGAGGGCTGGGAGCTCGGGAGGGCTGGAGCTCGGGAGGCTGGGAGGGGGCGGCGCCGGGCGGCCGAGGCCGGCCGGCACCGCCGGGCGAACCGTGCTCAGCTGGTTCAGCTGGTCCTGAACTTCCAGTTGCCGAGGGCCGTCCACTGGCTCCAGGGGCTGCCGTTGGCGTTGTAGGCGTGCGAGATCACACCGTCGGCGCCGATCGCGAAGACCTCCGCGGCGTTGGAGCCGGACTCGTAGACCGCGCTCGGGGTCCCGGCGAACTTGTAGCCGGTGTCGAGGGACTCCCACCCGGCCCAGGGACCGGCGTTGATGTTGTAGGTGTGGTTGAGCACACCGTCGGGGCCGATGCCGAACAGCTCGATCGCATTGGTCGAGGCGTTGTAGACCGCGGCCGGGCTGCCGCTGAACCGGAACGAGGACCCGAGGGTGGACCAGCCGCTCCACTGGCCGCCGTTGAACAGGTAGTCGTGCGAGATCACACCGTCGGTGCCGGTGGCGAAGACCTCCGTCACCTTGTTCACCGGGTTGTAGACCACGGCCGGGTTCGAGGCGAAGTGGAAGTCCGGGCCGAGGGTGGTCCAGCCCGTCCAGGAGCTGCCGCCGGTGCTGTAGGCGTGCGACACGATGCCGTCGGTGCCGGTGGCGAACACCTCGGCCGTCCTGCTGTCGGGGTTGTAGACGGCGGCCGGGCGGCCGGTGAACTTGTAACCCCTGTCGAGCGGGTCCCAGCCCGCCCAGGGACCGGCGTTGATGTTGTAGGTGTGGTTGATGACGCCGTCGGTGCCGACACCGAACAGCTCGACCGCGTTGGTCGCCTCGTTGTAGACAGCGGTCGGGCTGCCGCTGAACCGGAACGAGGACCCGAGGGTGGACCAGCCGCTCCACTGGCCGCCGTTGAACAGGTAGTTGTGCGAGACCACGCCGTCGGTGCCGGTCGCGAAGACCTCCGTCACCTTGTTCACCGGGTTGTAGACCACCGCCGGACTGCCGGTGAACCGGAACGACGGGTCCAGCGTCGACCAGTCCGTCCAGGCACCGCCGTTGGTGCTGTAGGCGTGCGCCATCGCCCCGTCCGCACCGATCGCGAACGCCTCGGCCGTCCCCGTGTCCGGGTTGTACACCGTCGCCGCGGACTGGGAGGTGCCGGAGGGGGCGGGCGTCGGCGGAGTGGGCGGGGGCGTGGTGTCGTCGACGATGCTGTTGTTGCGGACGGGCTTGTAACTGGTGCCGGCCGGGATGTAGTCGGGGAAGTAGGGGTACGGGATCGTCCGGTGGTGGACGCCGCTGCCGCTGAACTCGAAGCCCACGTAGGAGGTGTGGGCGGCATCGGCCCAGCGGTCGAAGAGGACGACGTGGCCCTTGGCGCCCGCCGCGTCGTTCAACAGGGCGTCCCCCGGCTTCAGGTCGTCCTTGGCGATCCTCGAGGCGACACCGGCGGGGATGAAGCTGGTGGTGTCCAGGCCCGGGGTGCCGAGCTTCCACGACATCGAGACGTAGCCCGAGCAGTCGCGGCGGTAACCCTGGTAGGTGGAGCCGTCCATCGTGTACTGGAGCCCGATCCCCACCCACGACTGCGCCCGGGCGATCGCCTCGGAGCGGCTGAGCTGGGGCGCCGCCGCCAACGCCGACAGGCCCGCCGCGGGTGAGCCCGCCGCCTTGCCCAGGGCGGGCGAGCCCTGCCCCGGGCTGCCCTTGTCGCCGCCCAGGACGCCTGACGCGCCCGACCCTGCGGACGGACCCGCGACCGGCACCGGCCGGGCGTGCACCGGGGCGGCACCGAGGGCGAGGGTGCAGAGGCCGGCGGCCAGGACGACGGAGGCCGCGCGGACGGCGGGCAGGACGGTGGGACGGACGGCGGACATGGATGTCTCCAGGAAGATGTCGGGTGGCCTGGGCGGCCGGAGGTGAAGGGCTGCGTGAGGGCAGGCACCGGCGCGCGGCGGCAGGGCATGCCGCCCGGGCGACGGGGTGACGCCGGTGGAGCGCGTGACTCCGGTGGCACGGGTAGTCCTGATGGAACGTCAGTTCTGGTGATTCCGAGAGCCGCTCGGCGCTCCCGTCGGCGATGACAAGCTTCGTCTGCCACCGGTCCGCCCGGAAGGCCGTTCGGGTGGACACAAACGGCCGTGACCTGATCCGTCCACGACTCCCGGCCGGCAACCCCACCCCCGGCACCGGCCGGCAAGCGGCCCCGGCCGCCCCTGCCCGGCCCCGTCCGGCGCTGACATGCCCGAAAGGGCAGACCGAACGTTCCGTCGGCCCGTGCCGCACCTCCCGGAATCCCGTCAGGACGTCCCGCCGCCGGCCCGCGGACGCGTGTCGTTCATGCGGCCGCCATCCGGGGCGAGGCGCTGACCAGCGCCGTCGCGCACCCCCGGCCCCTCACAACCGCCCCGATGGGCACGATGCACCCAGGGCCGTCCATTTCGCACCCCAGGCGGTCGAATCGGGCACCGGGAAACGTGAAACCCGCCGGCACCGCCGATCGGCGTGTGAACTACGTCACTTGACGCTTATTTCGGGCTGGGCTTCACTTTTTGCGGCGACGAGAAGCGGAACGCAGAATTCTGCGGACTTACCCACCGCCCCCCGTCGGCCTGTTGCATGATTCGTCCGGTTCACTCTCAGACGGAGGTACTGTCATGAAGCTCGTGCATTTCGTGAAGAAGGTCATGCCGGAGAAGAGCCTGAAGGCCTACGCCTGGTACGGCTGGATCTAATCGGGCAGTTCGCTGCCAGGCCCGTGCCCGGTGGAATCGGTCCACCCGGGCACGGGCCGCTCACCCTTGGAGTTCACCGATGTCTCTGTCCAGGACCGGCGGGAACACCCGGGCCACCGTCTTCGCGCCGCGGATCGACGCGCTTCTTCGCACGTACCGCGGGTCGGACCTCTTCCGCCTGGAGGACGACACCATCGGGGTCGCCGGCGTCGACCTGATGGACAGCCTGCTCCTCAGCAGGCCCGCCAACGACGAGGAGCGGCCGACCTTCAAGCCCGTCCAGGGGAGGTCCGTCCCCCGGACCGACGCGTCCGCGCTCATGCAGGCCGTCTCGGCCGACGTCCGGGCCGCGCTGAAAAAGCCCCTGGGCGATTCGGTCGACCTCACCGGGAAATGGCCGCACGTCGCCCACGTCTATCTCCGGGATCTCGTCTTCGGCCGCGAGAGTTTCCGGTTCCGCGTCCTCGTGGACCGCCGGCTGGAACTCACCCCGAAATTGACCTGGATGGCCGTGGCGGCCGGCACGGCCATGCTCGGAAAGCCGGGGACGGAAATTCCGCTGTCCAATCTGGCGGCCCGCGTGCTGAATGCGGAAACCTATGACGACCGCCGGTACGCGATGTACCTGTACCGGCGGGTGGCCGCGCCGGTCTGCTTCACCGTGTCCGCGCTCGTCACCAACGCGCTCTGGCTGGGCTCGCCCTTCGACGAGGGCGTGCCGAACCGGGACATCCTGCTGGAGGCGCTGCGGCTGCTGCCCCCGTCCTGGAACATCCTGCGGATGGCCTCCCCGGAGTACCTCGCCGTGGACGACCGGATCGGCCCGAAGGACGACATCCTGATGCTCCCGCTGCTGACCCACCGGGATCCGCGGCTCTGGGACGACCCGGACACCTTCCGCCCCGAACGGTGGGCCGGCCTCGACCCCGACGACCAGCCCGGCTACCTCCCCTTCGGCCACGCCAGCGAACGCTGCTGGGGGCGGCACATGGTCATGCCGCTGGCCGAGCGGCTCCTCGACATCGTGCGCCGCGACGGACTCGTGGTGAGCCCGCAGCAGACCGTCGGGAAGGTCGAGCTCGACGGCCTGCTGGAGGTCGCCGGGGTGCGGATGGTCCGGCGTTGACCGGGGGCGGCGCCACCGGCTGACGAGCCGGACGCGGAGGCGCCGCCGACGCAGGGGCTCCCCGGCCGTGGTTCCAGCCCGGGGAGCCCAACGGCGCCCGGCACCTGACGCTCCGTCAGATGTGGTCGGACCAGTAGAAGGAGACGATCCGCCAGCCCTCGGGGGTCCGGACGAACTGGAAGGCCTTGGTCCCGCCACCCTCGTACGGCTCGCCGTTCATGATCCCGGACTTGCCGTACTCGCCGAAGCGCGTCGCGAGGTCGCCGACGATCTCGGTGCGCTCGGCCGTCTCCCACTCGGAGAACTCGACCAGCCGGCCGTCGCTCAGCAGCTGCTCGCGGGGCTCGATGAACTCGTCCACGGTGTAGACGGTCAGACTCGGGCCGGTGTTGACGATCACTCCCCCCGGCACGATCAGCCGGCGGAGCCGGGCGACGTCGGCGGGCTTGCCACCCCGGTTGTCGAAGGCGCCGAAGAACTCGGCGGTCAGTGCGTCAATCTCGACCTTGGACATGAGCGAAACAGTAACACTGCAATGTCACCGAGGCCCAGGTCCGTCAGGCCTCGATCCGTCCGTCAAGCCTCGATCCATACGTCAGATCTCGGCCCCTCCGTCAGACCTCGATCCAGTAGCGCCGCACCGCACCGAACCTCGTCTCCCGGATGCCCTCGAACACGCCGCCGTGACGCGTGATCGTCCTCGCCGAGGCGGTGTTCCCGACCGCGCAGGTGAGCAGCACCCGGTCCAGACCCAGCCCCCGCGCCTCCTCCAGCATCCGGCCCAGCGCCCAGGTCGCCAGTCCGCGCCGACGCGCGGACGGCCGGATGCCGTAGCCGATGTGGCCGAACTCCGGTACCCGATCGCCGTTTCCGTGCCGCAGCGCGATCCCGCCGAGGACCTCGTCACCCTCGACGATCCAACGGTAGGTGCACCGCGCCCGGTCGGACGCCGCCCGGACCGCCGGGTCACCCTCCGCCTGGTCACCTTGCGCCTGGTCATCTTGTGCCGGACCACCCGACGCGTCGGCCAGCCGGGCCACCCAGGCGGCGAACCCCTCGGACGACGCGGTCTCGTCGGACGGCAACAGCCCGAACCCGTCCTCGTGGTGGCCGGGCCCCCACTCCTCGTGCGCCCGGGTCCAGGCGGCGTGGAGGCGGACGGTGGGCGCTATCAGTTCGGGCATACGGCGACGATACCCACCCGCACCCGCGCGATCCACGGCCCGCCCGGCCGCGGGCCGTTGACGCCCCGGACCGCCCCGGATCACCCCCGGACCACCCCCCGGACCACCCTCCGGACCACCCCCGGGGTCGCAAAAACGGTGGACAACTCGCCTGCCGTTGAACATCGTTGAGGGAATGGAACAGGAACAGGTCTGGGACGACCACGCCGCACGGAACTACGACACGCCGGGCACGGGCATGTTCGCCCCCGAGGTCCTGGAGCCGGCCGTGGACCGCCTCGCCGAACTCGCCGACGGCGGACGGGCGCTGGAGTTCGCCATCGGCACCGGCCGGGTGGCCGTTCCGCTCGCCGGGCGCGGTGTGCCCGTGACCGGCATCGAGCTCTCGCTCCCGATGATCGGCCGACTCCGCACGAAGGCGGACGAGGCGGAAATCCCGGTGGTCGTCGGCGACATGGCGACGGCACGGGCCCCGGGGGCGTACACGCTCGTCTACCTCGTCTACAACACGATCTCCAACCTGCTCACCCAGTCCGAACAGGTCGCGTGCTTCCGCAACGCCGCCCGCCACCTCGTGCCCGGCGGCAGGTTCGTGATCGAGCTCTGGGTACCCGAGCTGCGCAGGCTCCCACCGGGCCAACCGGCGACGGTCTTCCACTCCGAGCCCGGGTACATCGGCCTCGACACGTACGACGTCCTGCAACAGCACGTCGTCTCCCACCACTTCAGGTTCGACGACAGCCGGCAGGCCGAACTCCTCCGCAGCCCGCACCGCTACGTCTGGCCCGCCGAACTCGACCTCATGGCCCAACTCGCCGGCTTCGCACTGGAGAGCAGGCACGCGGACTGGGAGGGCTCCGACTTCACCGCCGACTCCCGCTCCCACGTCTCGGTGTACCGCCTCCCGCCGCCCCCGGAGCGGTAGGACTCCGGGGCCCTGCACGGCCGCACGCTCAGCCGGCGGCGGCGCCGAACCACGTCGGCAGCGCGCCGAGCAGCTCCTGCTGGTCCTCGCCGACCCACGCCACGTGGCCGTCCGGCCGCAGCAGCACCGCGGGCACGTCCAGCTCGTCGCTGACGTCGACCACGTGGTCGACCCGGTCCTCCCAGCCGGCCACCGAGAGCCGGCCGGTCTGGTCGAGCAGCAGGCCTCGGCCGCCGTGCATCAGCCCGTAGAGGCGGCTCCGCTTCAGCCCGATGTCCCGCATCCGCCGGCCGAGCAGCTCGTGCCCCTCGCCGAAGTCGTAGCGGAGGCCGATCGCGATGAGCTTCTCGATCAGTCGCCGGTTCACCTCCTCGATGTCCATCAGCTCCGACAGCAGCCGGCGCACGGCCTGGGGGCCGGGTTCGGCGGACATCAGCTGGATCTGTGCGCGGGTGTTGTCCAGCACGTCGGCGGCCACCGGGTGCCGCTCGGTGTGGTAGGTGTCCAGCAGCCCCTCCGGTGCCCAGCCGTTGACCTCGGCGGCCAGCTTCCAACCGAGGTTGAACGCGTCCTGGATGCCGAGGTTGAGGCCCTGCCCGCCGGTCGGCGGGTGGATGTGCGCGGCGTCGCCGGCCAGCAATACCCGGCCGACGCGGTAGCGCTCGGCCAGCCGGGTGGCGTCACCGAAGCGGGAGAGCCGGCGCGGCGAGTGCACGCCGAAGTCGGTGCCGGCGTACGCCCGCAGCTGCTCCTTGAACTCGTCGAGGGTCGTCTCGGCCCCGCGGTCCTCGACCACCCCCTCGGCTGGCACGATCACGCGGTAGAACCCGTCCCCGAGAGGCATGAAGCCGAAGCGGGTCTGGGTCTTGCGGACCTCGGCCGACACCGCGGCCAGGGTCTCCGGGTCCGCCGTGACCTGCATCTCCCCCAGCAGCGTCTCGACCCTGCTGGGCTCGCCCGGGAAGTCCACGCCGAGCAGCTTGCGCACCGTGCTGCGGCCGCCGTCGCAGCCGACCAGGTAGCGCGAGCGCAGCCGCGTGCCGTCGGCCAGCTCGGCTGTCACCCCGTCCTCGTCCTGGCTCAGCCCGACCAGTTCGCAGCCGCGCCGGATCTCGGCGCCGAGCCGGACGGCGTGCTCGGTCAGCAGGCGCTCGGTGACGGGCTGCGGAATACCGAGGACGTACGAGTGGGCGGTGTCCAGCCCCTCGGGCCACGAGGTGCCGAGCCCGGCGAAGAAACCGCCGACCCTGTGCTGTTGGCCGAGCGCGAGGAACTGGTCCAGCAGGCCGCGCTGGTCCATCACCTCGATGCTGCGCGCGTGCAGGCCCAGCGCCCGGACGAACTCGAACGGCTCGGCCATCCTGTCGAGCACCACCGTGCTCACCCCGGACAGCCGCAGCTCGGCGGCCAGCATCATCCCGGTCGGTCCACCGCCGACGACGATCACGTCGAACATCAAAAGCCCCCATTGATTTCCGCAGGCCCTGGATTTCCGCAGGTCCTGGCAACGGTCGGCAATTCTGCGCCACGAAGGGGGCCTTGCCGCAAGGCCCCCCGTACGCTATAAGTTGAGAGTGGCGGAGAGTGGGTGTTCCTCCCGCCCCGAATCTCCTCCCGTTCCGTCCCGGAATTCGTCCCGCCCTTCAGTGTCCGTCGTGAACGGGCCCGGCGGGCGCCGCGAAGGTGCCTTCGATCCAGTCCGCGTCGGTCAGGTAGCGGCGGTCGTGACCCTCCGTGACGTGCCGCGCGAACGCGGGGTGACCGGCCTCCGCCTGCTCGTGCATCCACGCCACCAGTGCCCGTAGGCGCTCGGCCGCGACCCGGGGCAGCTCGGCCCGCTCCGCACCGGACAGCCCGTAGCCGTCCGCGAACAGGGCCAGGCGGCGCAGGGCCTCCGGTACCTCCAGCGTGAGCTCCACCTCGTCCGGAGCGTAGAGCGGCACGAAACGGTACGCCGTGTAGGCCGCGTCCCAGAGTCGCGGAGCCGGATGTGCGGTGTCGAAGTCGATGAAGGCGACCGGGAGTTCGTCGCGGAACACCGTGTTGTAGGTGGCCGCGTCGCCGTGGCAGATCACCTCCGCCGGCTCGCGGGCCGGGAAGTACCACACATCGCCCGGCTCGCGCGCGAAGTCCGCGGTGGCGTCGTGGAGCCGGCGCAGCAGCCGGGCCACCGCCACCAGCGAGGCGTCGCTGCGTACTTGGGGGGCGGCGAAGTCGTGCCCGACCTCGCCGGGCAGGTACCCGACGATCTCCTCCGCACCGTCCGCGGCCACCCCGTACGGCTTCGGTGCGCCCGTGAACCCCGTGTCGGCCAGATGCGCGAGCAGCCGCTGCACCGTCCCGCTCCACGGTCCGGCCGGGCGGCGCACCCGATCCCCTTCCCGGACCACGTGGTTGACTCCCCCGGCGAACACTTCGCGATCTTCCATCGGGGCAGGGTAACGGCCCCACCACGCCCACCGCGCGCAGGAGCTCGGGCACTCCGACCTCCTGTGCGCAGCAGGCGTCTCCCGCATGCTTCCTGTTTCTGAACGGTCGCCAGTTCGCTTCCCCGGCAGTGGTGTTCAGAACGGTGGAACCGGATCGGCGGCCCGTTGTCCGCTCGCTGCACGGGGGCCGGGCACCGTGTGCACCGGCGGAACCGTCCAGGGCGGGAGGACGGCCCGGCACGTGCCGAGGGTGCCCGTGGGGGGCGCTGTTAACCTGTTCCCCATGATCGGGAAGAGCTTCGGACCACGGATATCCGACCTCCTGGCGCCCAGCGGCCCCCAGCGTGCCCTCATCCTCGCGAGCTTCGTCAACCGGGTGGGCAACGGGCTGTTCAACACCGCTTCGGTGCTCTACTTCACGCTGGTGGTGCACCTGCCCGCCGCGCGGGTCGGGGTCGGCCTCACGGTCGCCGGCCTGGTCGGGCTGCTGGCCGGGATCCCGGCCGGGAACCTGGCCGACCGGTACGGGCCGCGCACGGTCTGGCTGACGGCCTTCGCGACGCAGGCCGCGGCGATGACCGCCTTCGTCTTCATCGACGACTGGGTCACGTTCACGCTCATCGCCACCCTGGACCGGCTGGCGGCAACAGCGGGCGGTGCCGCGGGCGGTGCGCTCATCGCCCGTGCCGGCGGTGAACGCCCGGCCGCCTTCATGGCGAAGCTCCGCACGTTCGTCAACCTCGGCGTGGTCCTGGGCACCGGCGGCGCAGCCTTCGCCGTCGCGGTCGACACCCGCGCGGCGTACACCGTGCTCATCCTCGCCAACGCCGCCAGCTTCGCCTGCGCCGGCCTGATCGCCCTGGGCGGCGTCCCGAACTACCGGCCCCTGCCCCGGCCGGAGGAGCACCACCGCTGGGCCGTCCTCGCCGACCGGCCGTACGTGTCCTTCGTCGCGCTCTACGGCGCGATGGGCCTGCAGTACCAGACCGTCTCCCTGCTCCTGCCGATCTGGCTGTCCGCCCACACCGACGCGCCCCGCTGGACCGTGGCGGCGGTCTCCGCGGTCAACAGCGGGGTCTGCGTGCTGCTCCAGAGCAGGATCGGCTCCCGGGTGGAGACACCGCGCCAGGGCGGCCGGGCGTTCCGCCTCGCGGGGCTGCTCTTCCTGGTCAGCTGCCCCTTGATGGCCCTGACCGCGGACGTTCCGGCCTGGGTCGCGCCGGGGCTCGCCGTCCTCGCCGTCTGCGTGCACAGTCTCGGAGAGGTGTGGGAGTCCTCGGGCGGCTACGCGCTCGGCTTCGGTCTCGCCCCCGACCACGCCCAGGGGCAGTACCAGGGCTTCTTCGGCGTCGGCTTCAACGCCGGCCAGGCCCTGGCCCCGGTGGTCCTCACGACGGCGGTCCTCGGGCTCGGACACGCGGGCTGGCTGCTGCTCGGCGCGTTCTTCGCGGCCGTGGGCGCGGCAGGCCCGCCGGTGACCGCATGGGCGGAGCGCACCCGGCGCCCGGGCGGCGACACGGCCGGCACGGCAGACGGCCGGCCCGACGAGGCCCCGCTTCCCGAGACCGCGTAGTCCTCCGTGGGCCTCCGGCTCCACGCCGCAGAAAGTGAGTGCAGATGCAACCGACGTTCGTACTGGTCCACGGAGCCTTCGCGAACTCCTTCTCCTTCGCGCCGCTCCAGGCCGAACTCGGCCTCCTCAGCCACCGCTCGGTCGCCGTCGACCTGCCGGGGCACGGGTTCGCCGCGACGTACCCCCGGGCCTACCAGGCGCCGCAGGACCTCGGCGGGCTCGCCACGGAGCCCGGGGCCATCAAGGGCGTGACGCTCGCCGACAACGCCGCGCACCTCATCGGGATACTGGAGCGGGCCAAGCGGAACGGGCCGGTCGTCCTCGTCTCGCACAGCCGCGGCGGCATCACGGCCACGGTCGCGGCCAACCGGCGGCCCGACCTGATCGACCACATCGTCTACGTCTCCTCCTGGTGCCCCGTCACCCTCGACGTCGGCGCCTACTACGCCGAGCCCGAGATGGCCACGGTCGACGCCGCGGGGCTGGCCTCGGCGATGGTCGCGAACCCCGCCGAACTCGGGCTGCTGCGCTCCAACTTCCGCACCGCCGACCCCGGCGTCCTCGCGGCCTTCAAGGCGGCCTTCCTCGCCGACGGGACGGACGAGGAGTTGCTGGTCTTCCTCAACACCCTCCAGCCCGACGAGAACCTCGACGCCGGCACCTCCGACGACCGGGCGCAGGCCGACAGCTGGGGGCGGATCCCCAGGTCGTACGTCCGGCTGACCGAGGACACCAGCGTGCCGCTCGCCATGCAGGACCGGATGATCCACGAGGGCGACGCACTGACGCCGGAGAACCCGTACGACGTCCGCACGCTCACCAGCAGCCACCTGAAGTGGCTGGTCGACCCGGCACCGGCGGCCCGGGTCCTGGGTGAGATCGCCGCGCTCCTGCCCGCCGGATCGTGACCGGAGCCGGATGAGGCCCGGAGGCCGACCGCCGCGTGAACCCCGGTGCGGATGGGCGCCACCGCGTCCCTGACGCCGGGCGTGCGGGCGCGAGAGGATCGTCTCCCGGCAACTCGCCACCCTCCTGGGCCGGATCACCATCTCGCGACGGTGCCCCGCCCCGTCCTGACGAAAGGACCCCCGCCCGGTATGCCGGTCGGGGGTCCTCATGTGCGGGCCGGGTCAGACAGTGCCGAACTCGCCGGCCTGGACGCCGGCGACGAACGACTGCCAGGCGGCGCGGGGGAAGACGAGTGCGGGGCCCTCGGGATCCTTGGAGTCGCGGACGGGGACGGCACCCGGGAAACTCGCGGAGACCTCCACGCACTGACCGCCGTTGTCGGAGTACGACGACTTGGCCCAGGACGCGCCGGACCCCGGAAGATCCACCAGGGTCACCGGCATCGTGAACGGCAGGTTCTCCCCCAGATGGAACGGCGCCACCTGGATGGTGACGTTCGGACGGGCCGCCAGGTCCGCGATGTGTTCCAACTGTTCGAGCATGACGGCCTGTCCGCCGATGGGCCGGACCAGGCAGCTTTCGTCCAGCACGGCATGGATCAGCGGAGGCTTCTTCCTGTCGAGCACGCGCTGACGCGCAGCCAGGAACTCCACTCGCTGCAGAGTGGACCACCAAGCCCGAGCACGTCCAGCGGCTCGACCACCCTCACGACGTCACCGTCCAGCGGCTCGACCACCCTCACGACGTCACCGTCCAGCAGCCCGGCAGGCCCCGCGCGCACGACGCCGTGTGAACCCGACCCGCCGCCGACGAACGGCTGCGCGAAGTCGTCGCCAAGGCGAACGACGCCTGATGCGGCGCCAGCCAGGGCCTCCTCGAGGTCCAGCTCAGGTGGCCCTGTGGCAAGATCGCGGGATGCTACGACTCACCGACTTCATTATCGACTGCCCGGACACGATGAAGCTGGCAGCCTTCTACTCCGAGGTGACGGGGCTCCCGGTCAAGGAGAGCAGTAACGAGCACTGGGCCGGCATCCAGTTCGGCGGGATCGAACTGGCCTTCATCCAGGTGGAGGACTACCGCGCCCCGCAGTGGCCCGACAGCGAGCACCCCAAGCAGTTCCACCTCGACTTCGAGGTCGACGACATCGAGGCCGAACAGCGCCGCGTCCTTGCTCTCGGCGCGACCCTGCAGCGGGACTGCATCGAACCCGACGGCTACGGCTTCCGCGTCTACACCGACCCCATCGGCCACCCCTTCTGCCTCTGCCGCAACAAGGGTGTCGTCTGGACCGATCAGGGCCCCGTCTGGCCCGAGCACGACCAGTAGGCCGTGCTTCGAAGTGAGCTGAGCGCCGACGCGTCCTGATCGAGACGGCGCGAGGTCTCCGGTGAGGGCTCGACGGCCCGGAAGAACCCGACACCGGAGACCTCGTGGCCACCGTGGCGCCCCGACCGGGAAGGTCACCGGTCGGCGGGGTCCCCGGAGTTGGCCGGCGAGCACCGCGCGGAGCAATAGGTGATCCGCTGCGTCCCGGCCGGGATGAAACGGAGGCGGTGCGGGGTTGGGTGTGGCGACAGGGCGGTCGGGCGGTCGTCGTGTCGCCACCGGACTGCCACCGGACTGCCACCGGACTGCCACCGGACTGCCACCGAAAGGCAACCTCATGCCCCCGCTGCGCCTCGGCGTCTCCCTTCAACCGCGCTGGCCGCTTGACGACGGAACCGGCGTGCTCCACGCCGCCCGCCACGCCGAAGACCTGGGCTTCGATCACGTCGCGGTCGGCAACCGCCTCCTGGACAGCGGGTTCGGCCTCGACACGGACCCGCTTGTTCTGCTGTCGGCCGTTGCAGGGGCGACGACGCGTCTGAGGCTGCTGACGTCCGTACTCGTCGCGCCGTACTACCCGGCGCTGGTGCTCGCCAACCAAGCGGCCACTCTGGACGTCGTCTCCGGCGGCCGCCTGGTCCTGGGCGTCGGCACCGGCTGGAACCCGGACGAGTTCGCTGCCGTCGGCGTACCCGCCCGTGAACGTGGTGCGCGGACCGACGACCACCTCGCCGCCGCCAAGGCCCTGTGGACCAGGCGCCCCGCAGACTTCGAGGGGCCGTTCACGACACTGCACGGGGCGCGCCTGGGAGTGCCTCCGGTCACGGCCGGCGGTCCGCCCGTGTGGGTCGGCGGCCACAGCGACGCCGCCCTGCGCCGTGCGCTGCGGTTCGGCGACGGTTGGTACGGCACCGGCGCCGACGCCGCGGAGGTCGGTGACGTCCGGCGCCGCCTGCACGGCCTCGCCGGCGACACCGGGAACGCCAGCCGCCTGACGCTCGCTTCAGCCGCGTTCCTCACTCCGCCCGGCATCCCCGCGGTGGTTCCGCCACCGGGACGACCACTCGGTGGTGCTGCACCCACCGCGGCGAGCGTCGCCGCCGACCTCAGGGAGCTCGCCGAGGCAGGGCTTTCCGCTTGCACCCTGTGGCTGCCTGTCGCGGCCGAGCATGTCGGAGAGGCGATGGAGTGGGTTGCAGCCGAGGTCGCCCCGCGACTCACCTGATGCCGTGGCCGGGGAGGCCGCCGGGTTGATCGAGCTGCCGACTTCAGGGCTGCCAGGCGTTGGCGGCGCCCTCGTGGCGCCGCCGCGCCGGTGGCGCACCGAGTTGGTGCTGCCACAACACCGGCCCGGCCGCCTTCGGCCGGCGGCGACGGCCGACCCCCGGACGCGGGGGTCGGCGGCGGTCGGACCAGCCGGACCGGTCAGAGCAGGAAGCGCTCGATGGCCTCGCGGGCACGGGCGTTCGAGGCCGCGACCTCGGCCAGCGACCGGGCCAGGGCGTCGATCCACTCGTCCAGGCCCACCTGGCGCCGCGAGAGCACGATGCCCCGCACCTCGTGGCAGATCTCCCCGGACACCCGGCCCCGGTCCATCCGCAGCGAGAGCCGCTGCTCCCCGAGCGCGACGTCCAGTTCGGTGACCGATCCCGCGCGCCCGGCCATCCGTTCCGTGACGGAACGCCTGCGCCTGACCTGCACCGCGCCGGGCGGCAGGGAGTCCGCGAGGTTCGCCGACAGCACTTCGGCGTAGAGGTTCAGGTCCGCGCTGTCCCGGCGCAGCGCCGCGGCCAGCAGTTCCACCTCGGTCTCAGGCATCGAGGCTCAGCACCATGGTCGGCCGGTCGATGACGTGGTCGTCGCGAAGCGGGCGCACCGCCGTCCCGATGGCGAAGAACTCGGTGGTGTGCGACCCCCAGGTGTGCGAGTGCTGCCGCAGCTGGACCGCCACGATCCCCTCGGCCTCCAGGGCCTTCCCCTCCGCCTGCATGCGGCTCATCGCGAGCTCGCGTGCGTCGTAGAGCGCCTGGGTGAACTGCTCGACCTCGACGTTGCGGCCCGCGTTGCCCAGCGCCTGGGTGAAGCCCTGGTGCGCCACGTGGTAGACGCAGGACCCCATGACCATGTCCAGCGGCGCGTATCCGGCCCGGATCAGCGTCCAGAAGTCCTGACCGGACAGGTCCGAGGTGAACGGCTTGCTCTTGTTGTTGAGCCAGGTCCCGCCCGGCCCCGGGTCCGCGCCGTCCGCCTTGACCGCCGTGCCGACCGCGATGAACTCGGCGATGTCCGAGCCGAACTCCTTGAACTCGATGTCCAGCCGCACCCCCACGATCCCGTCCGCCCCCAGGGCGCTCGCCTCCGCCTCCATCCGGCCCATCGCCAGCTCGCGCGCGTGGTACATGGCCTGTGACAGCTTGGTCAGTTCCTGGTTCTTCGACCACCGGCCGAGCTGGATGCCGACGTGGTAGACCGAGGAGCCGAGGACCAGGCCGAGCGGGCGGAAGCCGGCCTCGCGCACCAGCAGGAACTCGTTCACCGTCAGGTCCGAGGTGAAGAGCGAGCCCTTCTCCCCCGGCCGGAGCTGCGCAAGCCGCCGCATCGCGTCCTCGGGTACGCCCTCCGCAGCCGGCTGCGCGGCACCCCCGGTCAGTTCCCGCCCCGTTCGCTCGGTCATGTCAGCGCTCGCGCTCCAGTCTCATGATGGTCAGTGGCCTGGGCCCGGCGGGCCGCCCGGAGCGGCCGAACCGGGCGATGGAGGTGCCGATGAGGACCGCCTCCGCGCTGAGGTCGCGCGAGTACCCGAACCCGGGGCACTCGCTCTCGCTCACCGTCAACTCCACCTCGTCCACCACCACCCCGTCGCCGCCGTGCTTCGCGGCGTCGAGGGCCAGCCGGTTCCGGGCGTCGTGGCGGACGTGGTTGATCAGCTGGGTGTAGCCGTCGACCTCCTGGTTCCCGGCCGTCCACCGGATCCGGCGGGAGGTGCGCCAGTCGTCGTGCCGGATCGCGAGGGCGATGCCGAAGGCGAGTCCGGTGGGAACCCATCCGGTGTGGATGAGCTTGGCGAAGTCCTGGCCGCCCAGGTGCGACGTGAAGGGCAGGTGCGGCCGGATCCGCGAGCGGGCCCGGACGGCGGTGCCCCACGCGGTGAACTCCAGACCCCCCGCCGGGAACGCCTCGATCCGCAGCCTCACCCCGACGATCCCGTCGCCGCCGAGCGCGCGGCACTCGGCGACCGCGCGGGCCAGCGCCAGCCTGCGCGCCCCGTACAGCGTCCTCACCAACGGCTCGAAGGACGACTCCCACGCCGAGGACGGCGCCTTCACGCCGTCTACGGCCGACCACGCGCCGGGACAGCCCCAGACGCCGGTGTACCCGATGTTGAAGACGGCCGTGCCCAGGACCTGCCCGACCGGATCGAACCCGACGCCCTTGACCGCCGCGAACTCCTCGGACGACAGCGTCGAGTCCCAGGGGTTGCCGGCCCGGGACTCTGCCGTCCCGTCGGCAGCGGCCCCCGGCCGACCGGCGTCTCGTCGGTGTGTCATCGACTCCTGTACCAACGTGCTCCCGGCTCACCGCGCGGATCGCGTCGCCGTTCGGCAGCTTATGTCATCGAAGTGATCGGCGGAACGGTGATCACGAACTCCAACGGCCCGCCCCGTGCCGACTCCTGAGGACGCGTCCGTCGCCTTCGGGCGTCGGCGGGCGGGGCGGCCGCGGCCTGCAGCGAAGGGCCGTCTCACCGGGCCCACGGTTGCAGGGCACTCCAGGACCGGGCGCGGGCCCTGACGCCCGTGCAGCCCCGCCGGGGACGGCGGGACTGCACGGGAGATGGCCTCCGGCCGGGCGTCACACCTCCGCGACGGCCTCCAGCGGGCTCAGCGCGGCCGCCCGGCGGGCCGGGACGGCGGCGGCCGCCGCGCCGACCGCCAGGGAGAGCGCGCACACGAGGAGCAGCGTCCCCCAGGGCAGCACCAACGCGTACTGCTTCATCGCGCCGTTGGCGAGCGCGCCGACCGCCCAGGCACCGAACAGTCCGCCGGCCAGGCCCAGGAGGGTGCCGAACGCTGCGACCGTCACCGCCTCCAGCCGGATCATCCGCCGGACGCCGGCACGGTCCATGCCGACGGCGCGCAGGACGCCGATCTCGCGGGTGCGTTCGGCGACCGACATGGCCAGGGTGTTCGCGATGCCGAGCGCGGCGATCACGACGCCGATGGCGAGCAGCCCGTACATCAGGGTCAGCAGGTTGCCCATCGCGCCCGCGGCCTCGTGGACGAGCTCGGGCCGGTCCTGCACCTTGACCAGCGGGTTGTTGCCGACGGCGGCGCGCAGCCGGTCCCGGGTGGCCGCGGAGGCCGCACCTGGTTCGGTGCGGACGAGGACCCGCTGGACGGAGCCGGGCTTGAAGGCGCTGCGCTGGACGTCGCCGCGGGCGCCGAGCGCGTCGTGCGCGGTCGGGTTGTCCCGGTAGACGCCGACCACCGTGTACCCGGCGAAGTCCTGGTCCCAACCGAGGCGGGCGTTGACCCGGCCGCCGGTGGTCACGCCGTTCTCCCGGGCGACGGTGCTGGACAGGGCGATCCGGCCGGGCCCGAGGTCCTTGGCGGAGCCGCTGACGAAGTCGAGCGTCATGACGTCGTCCACGGTGCCGGGGTCGACGCCGGAGACGTCCCGGACGCCGCCGCCGATGAACAGGGCGGAGTCCGCGACGGCGCTCGCCGTCCGCACGCCGGGGGTGCCGGCCACCCGCTGCACCGCGGCCGGGTCGATGCCGGTCGTGGTGGTGCCGGTGCTGATCACGTAGTCGGCGCCGAGGCCGGCCGCGGCCTGGCGGTCGAGGGCCCGTCCGGTGGATTCGCCGATGACGGCGAGGCCGGTGACCAGTGCGGTGCTGATCAGCAGGGTGGCGGCGGTGGCGGCGGTGCGCCGGGCGTCGCGCAGCGCGTTCTGCCGGGCGAGGTGGCCGGTGATGCCCATGCGCCCGGCCGGCCGGCCGGTCAGCCGGAGCACCGGGACGGCGAGGATCGGCGCCAGCACGGTCAGGGCGACGACGAGGGCGCCGCAGCCGAGCATCGCGCTCCGCAGGTTCTCCTCGGAGGCGTCCTTCGCCCCCGTGACCGGGACCAGCAGGCCGACGGCGACGGCGAGCAGGCCCAGGCCGGCCGCGGCGCGGGTGCGGAACCGGCCGGTCGCCGGCTGCTGGGCGGTCCGCAGCGCCTCGATCGGCGCGACCTTCGCCGCCCTGCGGGAGGGCAGCCAGGCGGCGAGCACGGTCACCCCGACCCCGACGAACAGCGCGGCCGCGACCGACCGGGCGCCGATGACCAGGGGGCCGTCGGGCAGGGCGTTGCCGTCGGCGCCCAGGACGTCCGGCAGGACGGAGGCGACGCCGAGGCCGAGCAGGAAGCCGGCCGCCGAGGAGGCGAGGCCGACCAGGAAGGCCTCGGCGAGGACGGAGCGCACCACCTGGCGGCGGGAGGCGCCGATCGCCCGCAGCAGCGCGATCTCGCGGGTGCGCCGGGTGACGAGCATGGCGAAGGTGTTGACGACCAGGAACGAGCCGATGAAGAGCGAGACCCCGGCGAAGACCAGCGGCGTCTTGCGGTAACCGCGGGTCAGGGTGTCGACGTAGACGGCCTGCTGGGCGGCCTGCGCCGCACCGGTGGTGGCCTCGGCCCGACCGGCCGGGAGCAGCTCGGTGACCCGGCGGGCGAGCGCGTACTGGTCGGTGCCGGGTGCGGCGGAGAGGTCGATCGCGGTGTAGTGGCCGGGGGTGGCGAACAGCTGCTGGGCGGTGGCCCTGTCGAAGAGCGTGAGGGTCCCGGCCGCGGTGACGCGGGTGTCCTCGGTGGTGACGATGCCGACGAGCCGCTTGGTCATGGCCGGGCCGTCGGTGGCCAGGGTGATCGTGTCGCCGATGCGGTAGTGGCCGGCGGCGGCGGTGCCGCTGTCCACGGCGATCTCGTCGCCGCCGGACGGGGCGCGGCCCTCGACCAGGGGGTGGCGGGCGTCCTTGCCGTCCTTGCCGGGCAGGTAGGCGGCGGCCGGGTTCGCCCCGGGCCTTACGCGCAACGGGCTGCCGTCCGCCGCGTTCAGGGCGGCCCGGCCGTCGGCGGAGGGCCGTACGGCGGCGACGCCGGGCACGGCGGCCAGTTTCCGTACGAGCTCGTCGTCGAGCGCGCTGTCGAGCGCGTCGTCCCGCTGGTCGGCGGCCGTGCCCGGCGGGGGCGTCTTCGCCGTCACGGTGACCGCGACGTCGGCGAAGCTTCTCGACGCGGCGGCGCGGTAGGCCGCGGCGGTCGAGTCCGCGAAGACGAGGGTGCCGCAGACGAACGCGACCCCGAGGCAGACCGCGAGGACGGTCATGACCAGACGGGCCTTGTGCGCCAGGACGTTGCGCAGGGCTGTTCTCAGCATGGGCGGCTTTCGAGGAGGTGAGGAGGTCCGGAAGGTGGATCCGCGGAGCGAGGTCCGGGAGGGGCTACGGGTGGGGCCGCGGCTGGGGCCGCGGGGCGCTCCGCGGGGCTCAGCCGGTGATTGCGGCGGCCTCGGGGCTCCCCCCGGAGAGGCGCAGCATGACGTCGAGGACCCGGTCCGGCGTGGGGCGCGTCATCTCGTCGACCAGGCGGCCGTCGGAGAGGAAGACCACGCGGTCGGCGAACCCGGCGGCGACGGGGTCGTGGGTGACCATCACCACGGTCTGGCCCAGCTCGCGCACCGAGTCGCGCAGGAATCCCAGGACCTCGGCCCCGGCGCGGGAGTCGAGGTTGCCGGTCGGTTCGTCGCCGAAGACGATCGCGGGCCGCGAGGCCAGGGCGCGGGCGACCGCGACGCGCTGCTGCTGCCCGCCGGACAGCTGGGCGGGCCGGTGGTCGAGGCGCTGCGAGAGGCCGACCATCGAGACCACGCGGTCCAGCCACTGCCGGTCGGGGCGGCGTCCGGCGATGGCCAGCGGGAGCGTGATGTTCTCCAGCGCCGTCAGGGTCGGCAGCAGGTTGAACGCCTGGAAAACGAAGCCGACCCGGTCACGGCGCAGCTGGGTCAGCTGCCGGTCGCCCAGCGTGCCCAGCTCGGTGGTGCCGATGCGCACCGAGCCGGCGGTGGGCGAGTCGAGGCCGGCGGCGCAGTGCATCAGGGTCGACTTGCCGCAGCCGGAGGGGCCCATGATCGCGGTGAACTCGCCCTCCCGGAAGCCGATGCTGACCCGGTCCAGGGCCACCACCCGGGTGTCGCCGCTGCCGTAGACCTTGGTCAGGTCCGTGGTGGCGGCGGCGATCCCGGGCGCCGTGTGCGGCGTGTACGGGGCAAGGGGGTCGGTGAGCACGGGGACTCCTCTTCGGGTGCGGGAAGGTGCACTTCGAAGGGTGTCCGGGGAACGTATCGGGGCCTGGGCCGGCGTGTATCGGCGTCCGCGCCGCTTCGTAGCAGTTCTGTAGGGGGACGGCCGGTGGGCCCACGGGGGGCACCGCCGACGGTCGGGCCGGCGGTCGGACCGCGGCGGTCAGGCCGGCAGGCGCAGGGTGGCGACGGCGCCGCCGTCCGGGGCGTTGTCCAGTCGCAGCTCGGCGCCGAGCAGCCGGGCCTGCCCCAGGGCGATGGTGAGGCCCAGCCCGTGGCCGGTGCCGCGCCCGGTGGCGCCGGTGTGGAAGCGGCGCGGGCCGTGCAGCAGCAGGTCCGCCGGGAAGCCGGGGCCGTGGTCGCGCACGACGACCGTGGGGCCGTCGACGGTGACCTGCACCGGGGCCGCCCCGTGCCGGTGGGCGTTGATCACGAGGTTGCCGACGATCCGTTCCAGGCGGCGCGGGTCGGTCTCCACGGTCGTGGCGTCCCGTGCGCCACGCCGTGCGTCGGCGGCCTCCGCCGCCTCCGCGGCCTCCGCGGCCTCCAGGGTCTCTGCCTCCGCCACCTGCACGACGGTGACCTCGGTGGCGAGGCCCGTCCGTGCCACGGCCTCGGCAACCACGGCGCCGAGCGGCACCCGGGCGCGGACGGGCTGCTCGGCCCCGGCGTCCAGGCGGGAGATCTCCAGCAGGTCCTCGACCAGGCCGCGCAGATCACGGACCCGGGCCCGGAGCAGGTCCTCCGTCTCACCGGGCGGCAGCAGGTCGGCGGCGGCCAGCAGACCGCCGACGGGGGTGCGCAGCTCGTGGGCCACGTCCGCGGTGAACCGGCGTTCGGCGTGCAGGCGCCGGCCGAGGCTGTCGGCCATGAGGTCGACGGTGGCGGCGATGTCGGCCACCTCGTCGTGGCCGTCGGTGGGCCCGGTGCGGGCGTCGAGGTCCCCGGCGCTGATCCGGGCCGCGGTCTCGGAGACCCGCCGCAGCCGGCGGGCGACCAGTCCGGCCCCGTAGACCGCCAGCGGCACGGCGGCCGCGAGTGCGGCCAGCGAGGCGACGGTCATGGTCACGTCGAGCCGGTGCAGCCCGTAGAGCTCCGGACTCGTGTTGACCCGAACGGCCAGCACCGGGCTGCCCGGGCCGCCGGTCCGCTGGGCGGCCCAGTAGCTCGGCCCCAGGTTCCCCTCGACGCTTCCGTCGTAGGCCGTGTGCCGGTCGCCGTCGGCGGGGTGGCGCAGCGGGGCCGGCAGTGCGGCCGGGTCGAGCTCGGCGCCGTCGGCCAGCGCCCCGGTACGCCGGTAGACGTCCATGGCCGAGTACACGGTGTTGAACGCCCGGGCCTCGGCCCGGTCCCGGATGTCGTGCGCGGTCCACAGGTGGACCAGCGCGCCCACCGCGGCCGCGACCAGGCAGGCCGTGACCGCGGCCAGCGCGGCGATCTTCCACCGCAGGGAGGCGCGGACCGGCCGCAGCCGGCGGAACGTTCGCACCGGCGTCAGCGCCTGAACTTGTAGCCGAAACCGCGGACCGTCTCGATCCACTCGCGGCCCAGCTTCCTGCGCAGCCGCTGCACGCACAGGTCCACGACCCGGCTGTCGCCGTCCCAGCCGTACTCCCAGACGTCACGCAGCAGGGTGTGCCGTTCCAGCACGACGCCCGGGTGGGCGGCGAACTCCAGCAGCAGCTTGAGTTCGGTCGGGGTCAGCGCCACGGGGCTTCCGGCGAGGGACACCTCCATGCCGGCGGTGTCGATGACCAGGTCCCCGAAGACGAGCACTTCCTGCGCGGACGGCGGCGGCCCGCCCGGGGCCTGCCCGGGTACGGGGGCGGGCGCGTAGGTCGCCCGCCGCAGCAGCGAACGGATGCGGGCCACGAGCACGTAGGTGTCCACGGGCTTGACCACGTAGTCGTCCGCCCCGGCCTCCAGCCCGGCGACGACGTCGAGGCCGTCGCCGCGCGCGGACATCATCAGCACGGGCACCAGACTGGTCTCCCGGACCCTGCGGCAGAGGCCGATCCCGTCCAGCCCGGGGAGCATCACGTCCAGGATCAGCAGGTCGAAGGGCTCGTCCCGGAAGTGTTCGAGCCCGGTGAGCCCGTCGGCCGCGGCCCGCATCTCGTAGCCGTAGCGTTCCAGGGCGACGGTGAAGGAGTGGCGCATCAGGTCGTCGTCCTCCACCAGCAGGACGCGGACGGGGCGTGGGGCGGCCCCGGCCGGGGCGGACGAGGACACGGGCAGGGTGCTCCTGTTCGGACCGTTCGGGTGGGGCGCCGCCCGGCCGCACGCACGACTGGTACGCGGCCCGGTGGGCGTCCGGCGACACGAAAGGAACGATACGGCAGACACCGGGCACGGTGACCCGGCCGCCCGGAGGGGGCCCGGCCCCGCCCGTGCCCCTCACCCGCCCGCGAACTCCCAGGTCAGCCCGGTCGGCGACGGCCCGGGCAGACCGGGCGCTGCCGCGCCCGGGCCCCCTCCGCCGCGGGCCCTGCGCACCGGATCGACGGCAGGCCGAGCGCTCCCTGATACCCGCCGGATACAAACCCGTCGGGCGGCGGGCCTCACTGGCCGACCCTTCCGTCGACGCACTCGCGCAGCAGGTCGGCGTGCCCGCAGTGGCGGGCGTACTCGTCGATCCGGTGCACCATCAGCTCCCGCACCGCGATCGCGTCCTTCCCCACGCGCTCGCCCAGGTCCGGGTGGGCGGCCGGCGCGGCGTCGGTCGCGGCCTGCTCGCGCTCCAGGTCGGCGAAGGCGGCGTCCACCGCGGCCCGGTCGGCGACGACGCCGTCGAAGTCCGCGTCGCGCTCGCCGTACAGCTCCGGCAGCGGTTCGCCGTGGCCGAGCCGGTTGTGCCGGTCCCGCCTGACGCCCGGTGGCGGCCGGCGGGCGGGCGTCAGACGCCGGGCAGGCCCGTCGTGAGGCCGTCCAGGGTGTGCGAGCAGATGCAGTCCCGGGTGGCGGGCAGGCCCTCCAGCACCTTGAACAGCACGGTGCGCAGTCGGTCCACGTTGCGCCCGAAGACCTCCAGCACCTCGGCGTGGGTGACGCCCTCGCCGCTCTCCACCCCCGCGTCGAGGTCGGTGACCAGGGCCATCGAGGTGTAGCAAAGGCCGAGTTCACGGGCGAGGGCGGCCTCCGGGTGGCCGGTCATGCCGACCACCGACCAGCCGTTGGCGGTGAACCAGCGGGACTCGGCGCGGGTGGAGAAGCGCGGGCCCTCGATCACCACCAGGGTGCCGCCGTCGACCGGCTCCCAGGCGGCGCCGCGGGCGGCGGCCAGGGCGGCGTTCCGGCCGACGGGGCAGTACGGGTCGGCCATCGGGACGTGGACCACCTCGGGCAGCGAGCCGTCGGGCAGCGGGAGACCGTCGTAGAACGTCTGCGCGCGGCCCGAGGTGCGGTCGACGAACTGGTCCGGGACGAGCAGCGTGCCGGGGCCGTACTCGGGGCGCAGCCCGCCGGCCGCGCAGGGCCCGATCACCTGCCGGACGCCGAGGGCGTGCAGCGCCCAGAGGTTGGCGCGGTAGTTGATCCGGTGCGGGGGGATCCGGTGGCCGCGGCCGTGCCGGGGCAGGAAGGCGACGGTGCGGCCGGCCACGTCGCCGAGGAACAGCGAGTCGCTGGGCGGGCCGTACGGGGTGTCGACGGCGACCTCGGTGACGTCGTCGAGCAGCGCGTACAGGCCGGAGCCGCCGATCACGCCCAGCTCCGCGCGCGGGGCCTGGCCGGGCCCGGTGTGATGGGCCGTCACGTCCGCCATGTCGATCAACCTTTCCTCAGCTGTACCGGCCCGGCCAGCGTAGGCGCACGACGGGCGCGGCGGACCCCTCGACTGATATGTCGGCGGACTGCATATACTTTTCCCCGGCGGGTGCGGTATACATACTGGGTATGCAGGTCCGACCCGGTCACGGCGAACCCCGCCCGGCCGGTCCACGGGCCCTTCCGCCGTCGCACCCGGTCCACGGCCGGGCGGCGCGCCACACCGCCGTGCCACCTCGCCGTGCCACACACCACCGCGCCACGTCGGCGTGTCACGTCGGCGTGCGCACCACTCCGTGCCACACCGCCGTGCCACATCGCCGTGCCACGCATCAGAAGCGCCGTGCCACCTGGCGCCGTGCCACCTCCAGAGGGGGAACACCCATGCCTCAGACCAGTCCCAGCAGGAGCGCCACCACGCCCGTGCTCCACCTCGACCACATCACCCGGGTCCACGGCCGGGGCGCGGCCGAGGTGCAGGCGCTGCGCGGGGTCGACCTGAAGGTCCACCCCGGCGAGTTCGTCGCCGTGATGGGCCCGTCCGGCTCCGGCAAGTCCACCCTGCTCTCCCTCGCGGGCGGCCTGGACAGCCCGACCGAGGGTCAGGTCCTGGTCGAGGGCGTCGCCCTCGGCGGGCTCGGCCGCAAGCGGCTCGCCGAGGTCCGCCGCCGTTCGGTCGGCTACGTCTTCCAGGACTACAACCTGATCCCGGCGCTCACCGCCGCCGAGAACATCGCCCTGCCCCTCGAACTCGACGGCGCCGCAGGGCGGACAACCCGGCGCAGGGCCGTCGCCGCGCTGGAGGAGATGGGCATCCCCGAGCTCGCCGACCGCTTCCCCGACGACATGTCCGGCGGCCAGCAGCAGCGCGTCGCCATCGCCCGCGCCCTGATCGGCGACCGCCGCCTCGTCCTCGCCGACGAACCCACCGGCGCCCTCGACTCCGCCACCGGCGAGGCCGTCCTCACCGTCCTGCGCGCCCGCTGCGACGCCGGCGCCGCCGCCATGATGGTCACCCACGAGCCCCGCCACGCCACCTGGGCCGACCGCGTCGTCTTCCTCAGCGACGGCCGGATCGTGGACGAGACCGTCGGCCGCAACGCCGACTCCCTGGTGCGGACCGCCGCCCGCCACGGCCGCTCCCACCGGCACGAGGGGATCGAGGCCCGATGAAGCTGCGCTCACTCGGGGCCACCCTGCGCATCGCCCGCCGCGACGCCCTGCGCGCCAAGGGCCGCAGCGCCCTCGTCGTCGCCATGATCGCGCTTCCCGTCCTCGGCGTCACCGGCGCCGACATCGTCCACCGCAGCGGCCAGCTCACCCCGGCCGAACGGACCGAACGGCTGCTCGGCGGGGCCGACGCGTACCTCACCGCCTACGCCCCCGGCAGCACCGTGCACCAGCTCCCGTTCGCCGACGACGGCGCCTACGCCGTCGCTCCCCGGGAGGGCCAGGCCCCGACGCCGGAGCAGGCCCGCGGCGCCGGCACCGTCCCCGCCGACCTGCTCCGGGAACTGCTGCCCGGCGCCACCCTGCTGCCGGCCGGCCCCGGGCCCACCGCGAGCGCCGCGTCCCGGCACGGCCTGCTCCAGACCGACACCGCCGAGGCCGACCTCACCGACCCCGTCTGGAAGGGCCGGATCACCCTGGTCGAGGGCCGCGCGCCGAAGGCCCCGCACGAGGCCGCCGTCACCCGGGCCTTCCTCGACGAGTCCGGGCTGGGCATCGGCTCGACCACCACCCTCAAGGGGCTGGAGAAGACGCCGTTCACCCTGACCGGCGTGGTGGAGCACCCCGGTGACCTCGGCAAGGTCGAGTTCGTCGGCCGCCCCGGCGAGGTCGTCGAGGCGCTCACGGCCCTGGCCCCCGCCGCCAAGGCCCCGACCGGGCTCTCCGAGCAGGCCACGGCGAAGGCGTCCTGGCTGGTCAAGGCCGAGGCGGGCAAGCCGCTCGACTGGGCCGGCGTCCAGCGGCTCAACCAGTACGGGTTCACCGCCACCGCGCGCACCGCCGTGCTCCACCCGCCCGCCGACGCGGAACTGTCGTACCGCCCCCAGAGGTTCAGCCTCGACGACTCCCCCCGGAAGAACGCCGCCGTGGTGGCGGCCACCGTCGCCGGCATGGCTCTGCTCGAAGTGGCCCTGCTCGCCGGGCCCGCCTTCGCCGTCGGCGCCCGCCGCTCCCGTCGGCAGCTGGCCCTGCTCGCGGCCGGCGGCGGCGACCGCGGGCACGTCGCGGCCGTCGTCCTCGGCGGCGGCCTGGTGCTCGGCGTGGCCGGCGCGGCCCTCGGTGTCGTCGGCGGCACCGGCCTGGTCGCCGCACTCCGGCCGTGGATCGAGGAGACCGCCGGCAACCGGTTCGGCCACTTCGGCCTCCGGGCCACCGACCTCGCGGCGATCGGTCTCGTCGGCCTGGTCACCGCGCTGCTCGCCGCCGCTCTGCCCGCTCTCCAGGCCGCCCGGCAGAGCGTCACCGCCGGGCTCACCGGCCGCGACACCGTCAAGCCGCCGAGCCGCTGGACCACCGCCCTCGGTGCCGTGCTCTTCGTCACCGGTGCGGCCACCGCGCTCCTCGCCGTGGGCACCAACGACGGGACCGGCCGTGGCATCGCCGTCTTCGCCGGCCTCGACCGGATGACCCTGATGGTGCTGGCCGGCTCGGTCACCGCCGAACTCGGCCTGCTCGCCCTCACCCCGCTGCTGGTCTCGCTCTGCGGCCGGCTCGCCCGCTTCCTGCCGCTCAGCGGCCGGCTGGCCCTGCGCGACTCCGCCCGCCACCGCGGGCGCACCGCCCCGGCCATCGCCGCCGTCATGGCCGCCGTCGCCGGCTCGGTGGCCGTCGGGCTCTACACGGCCAGCACCGAGGCGCGGGACCGCGAGACCTACCGCCCGCACACCCCGGTCAACGCCGTCACCCTCGCCGTCACCCCCGGCGACCCGCAGCTCCCCCGGCTGCGGTCGGCCGTCGAACAGGACATGCCCGGCCTCGGCGAACGGGCCGACCTCTCCCAGGCGTTGTACTCCTGGTGCCAGGGCTGCTCCAGCGAGGTGACCGTCAAGGGCGGCGCCCCCCGGCTGGGCGTGCCCGGCCTCAACACCCTCGTCGTCGGCGACGCGGCCGTCCTGCACAACGCCTTCGACCTCCGCGACCCGGCCGCCGACCAGGCACTCGCCGCGGGCAAGGCCGTCGTCTTCGACGCCTCCCGGATCCACGACGGCAAGGTGCTGCTCCAGCTCACCGGCGGGTTCACCAGCGCCCCCCAGCCGGGCTCCACCCCGAGGCAGGACATCAAGGAGATCGCTGTCGACGCCGTCCTGGTCGACAACCCGGCGGCCGCCCGCTACGGGGCCGGCGTCGTCGGCGCCAGGACGGTCGAGGGCCTGGGCCAGGGCGTGACCGTCAGGCCCGTCGGCGCGGTCTGGCTGCCCGCCACCGCACCCGACCACCGCTCGCAGCAGCGCGCGGAGGCCACCACCGACCGGCTCGCGCCGCTGGCCCAGCTCAGCGTCGAACGCGGCTTCCAGCCCAAGGGCGACCTGCCCACCCTCGCCCTCACCGGCTTCGCCGCGCTGGTCGTCCTCGGCGCCGCCTGCATCGCCACCGGCCTCGCCGCCGCCGACTCCCGGCGCGACCAGGCCACCCTGGCCGCCATCGGGGCACCGCCGGGGATCCGCCGCCGACTCTCCGGCGTGCAGTGCGCGGTGATCGCCGTACTGGGCGCGGCACTCGGCACCGTCAACGGGTTCGTCCCGGCACTCGCCCTGCTCAGGACCCGGGCCATCGACTACCCGGGCGCGACCAACCCGGTCGTCGTCCCCTGGGGCGAGATGGCGCTCACCGCGCTGGCCGTCCCGCTCCTCGCGGGCCTGCTCACCGGCCTGTTCACCCGCTCCCGGGCCCCGCTCACCCGCCGCCTCGGCTGAGACGGCGAGTGGGACGGCGGCCGAGGCCCGTCAGGCCCGGTGGCGCTCCCGGGGATTCCCGGGAGCGCCACCGGGCCGAAGCCGTGCCCGGGCAGGGTGGTTGGGACTGGTGCGGGTGGTGCGGGTGGTACGGATCGGCGCGTGCGGCGCGAACCCCCCTGACGTACAGCGGAGAAGACCGTTCACCACGCGCCGCCACAACCTGGCGTGACGTCACATCAGGTCACGTCACGGAGTGGCCTCGGTCAGGCCGTACAGCAGGTTCAGGCACTCGGAGATGGTGTCGCGGTACAGCTCGGGGCGGGCCAGCATCACGGTCGTGGCCAGCCGCAGCGCGGGCCGCAGACCGGCCAGGGCGTCGGCCGGCATCTCCAAGGCTCCGGGCTCCGGCCCCACCGGCCCTGTCGGCACCCCCGCACCGGTTCCCGGTGTGCTCCACCGGCCGAGGCCGACGCGGAGCCGGCGCAGCGCGGCCGCCACGTCCGGGAGCGTCGGATCCGCGTACGGCGGCGGCTGCCGCGTGGGCGGCCCGGCCCAGGAGACCCCGGGCCGGCCGGGCGGGCGGACCGGCAGCGGGGCGGGCGTGGCAGCGGTCGCGGCCGCCTCGGCCGCGGAGGCCGCGGCGTGCAGGGCCGAGGCCTCCGCACCCTGGAGCTGCAGGGCCTCGACCAGCCGCCGGACGGTCTGCCCGCGGGGCCGGCTGCGGTGGCGTTCCAGGTTGCTGATCGCACGGGCGGTCAGCCCCGAACGGCCGGCCAGTTCCTCCTGGCTCAGCCCGGCGCGCCGGCGCTGGAGCCGCAGCAGGCGGCCGAAGCCGACCGGCCCGGCGGAACCCGCCGTCGCGGCCGGATCCAGGAGGGCGAGGCCGGCCAGCAACCGGTTCAACTCGGCCTCCGTCAAAGGGCGAAGGGCCGGCTCCCCCGGTGACTCCGGCTCCGATTCCGACTCCGACTCCGGCTCCGACTCCGGCTCCGACTCCGACTCCGCGGAAACGCCGGGCTCCGCCGGGGGTTCCACGCCCTGCACCACCTCCCGACCGGCCTCCGATTCCCCCCAGGACGGCAGCCCCGGCTCCGGCCCCGGATCCAGCCCCGCTGCCGGGCCGCCGGAGGCCTCGACCCCGCGCGCCGCGCGGTGCAGTGCGGCGGCCTCGGATTCCGGCAATTCCAGCGCCTCGACCAGTCTTCGGACGGTCTGCCCCCTCGGGCGACAACAACAGCGTTCCAGGTTGCTAATCGCCCTGGCGGTGACCCCCGAGCGGTCGGCGAGTTCCTCCTGGCTCAACGCCGCCCGCCTGCGCTCCGATCGCAGCAATGGACCGAATTTATCCGCTCTTCGACTCATAGAAGTTCCCCCGTACTCCCCCGTGAAAATTGCCGTGAACGCGCGCGAACTGTCGGCCGGATTCCCCGTCCGACCCCGCCGCACGGCATACGTACGCAACTCTGCACCGCGATCCCGCGGGACGCGCCCGTGCTCCACCGCTCCGGAGGCCGACCGTTCGCCGGCCGGTCCGCCTCTCGCCCGCCGGGCCCGGTAGGGCTCGTGGACGTGCGACCGCACGGACGGCCACCTCGGTGCGGGGCCTGCGGCGGAGCGGGATCAGGGTGCCGGCGATGGTACCGGCGGACCGATTCTGCCGTATGAGGACCCGTCAGTGAAGGACGATCCGGCATCACGCCGGGGCCGGCGCCCACGAACCACCGGCCCGCGGACCCGGTGGGAGGGCTGCCGGGACCCGTCCGGGAACGCCGGCGCGCGGCCGGCCACGGGGCCCCACGGACCCTCGTTCCGGACGGATCGCCCCGCACTGTCCGGAATTTCCGCCGGCCCGGAATTCTGCGAAGCCGGATTCCGGTACTGCACCGGAAGTTTCCCCGAATTTTCACCGGTCCGGGCCGCTCTTCCGGTCAACTTCTGGAGGTGGTTCCTGTTCCTGTGCTTGAATGCCCGGCAGGATCAGTGCCGTGCGAACGGCTGCTGATCACGGGCAATTCGATCGGCGGAGCCGTCCGCCTGAAAGGTTCGACCCGCCGTCCGGCCAGGGCGGCGGATTCTCTCGTAACCATCAGGAGGAGCAATGCGGAAGATCGCGACGGCGGCCGCCGCCGGACTGCTGAGCCTCGGCGCCGTCGGCGCCGGTGCGGGCGTGGCCTCGGCCGGCAGCTGGGGCGGGTACGACACCCGCGACGGCGGCGTGGCCCTGCGCACCTGCGCCAACACCAGCTGCACGCTTCAGGGCCGCGGCTACTCCGACCAGTCCGCCTGGATCTACTGCTACGTGACCGGTCAGAACATCAACGGCAACACGGGCTGGTCCTACAAGGACCACTACCTGGCGAACGGGTCCTTCTGGGCCACCAACTACAGCGCCAACAGCTACATGTGGGCCTACAACACGACGTACCACTGCTGATCACCCCCGGTCGCTGACGGCACAGGGGCTTAGCAGCCAGGGGCCACCGCGGGGCGAGCACCCGCGGTGGCCCCTGGCCGGTCGTCCGGGCCCGGACACGAACGAGATGTAAGGACGGAGACCGATCATGTTCCGTGGTGCGCGACTCGGCCGCCTCTGCCTGGCCGCGAGCGCGGTGCTCCTGGCGGCGGCGTGCAGCAGTTCGAAGGACGGCGGCTCGGCGACCGAGAAGATCCCGGCGCCGGCCATCCCCGCCGTCCTCACCGAACCGGCCGACGGCGCCGAGGTGGCACTGCCGCTCGACGGCTACGGCATCAGCTCCGGCGACAGCCTCCTGTTCGTCCAGGCCCGGGAGCAGGCGACCCGGACCTGCATGCAGGCCAAGGGCTTCGACTACACGCCCGCGGCGGCCGGGCAGAAGCCGCCGCCCGCGCCGATCGACTCCGAGCGGCTGGGCATCCTCTCGCTGACCGCGGCCAAGCAGACCGGCTACCACCGGCCGCCGCCGGCCGCGGGCGGCGGCTCGGTGCCGACCGCCGAGGGCCGGCCCAACGAGTCGCCCGAGTACGGCAAGGCGCTCAACGGGGACATGCGCCCCGGCGGGCCCACCAACGGCACGACGGCGGACCGGGGCTGCCACGCGGCAATGGACCGGCAGCTCGCCGACGCCAAGATCCCGGAGGCCAAGAGCGACCTGGTCGGCGACCTGCGGGCGCAGGCGCACGGCCTCACCGGTGAGGACACCCGGGTCCGGGCCGCGCTGGACGCCTGGAGCAGCTGCATGAAGGGGCTCGGCTACCAGTACCAGACCCCGGTGGACGCCAGCGCGGCCGCCTGGCCCGACCCGGTCGGCCAGAAGGAGCGGGACACCGCCACCGCCGACATGGGCTGCAAGACGCAGGCCAAGCTGCTCGCCACCTGGTACGCGGTCGAGGAGGGCTACCAGAAGGCGCTCATCGCGCGGAACGAGTCCGGGCTCCAGGCCGTCAAGGACGCCGCCGCCCAGCGAATGGCGGTCGTCAAGAAGGCGCTGGGGGGCGGCTGATGGCCACCTCCGGCGGACCGGCCGGGACCGGACCCGCAGCCACCCGCGCGGCAGCCACCCGCCCGGCACAGGCCCATGCGGCACAGGCCGCTCCGGTGCAGGCCCGCGCGGCACAGGCCGCTCCGACGCGGGCCCGCGGGCTGCGCGCGGTGGCCCTGCCGCTCGTCGCGGCCGTCCTCGTGGCCGCCGGGGCGTCGGGCTGCGGCAAGGACTCCGGCCAGGACGCGGCCGCGGGCGGGCAGCCGAAGTGGACGGCCGAGCAGGACACCGTCCGGAAGGACTACCTCGCCTACTGGGACAGCCTGTTGCAGGCCAACGCCAACCCCGGCAAGGACGGCTCCGGCGCGGACGGTGCCGGCCTCCCGGAGCGCGCGGCCGGCAACCAGCTGGCCCAGCTGCGGCAGAACCTCCAGGCCCTCGGCACCCGCAACCTGGTCGCCAAGGGCCCGGTGGACCACACGGTGCGCGGCATCGAGGTCCGGGCGCAGACCGCCGCGCTGGAGGACTGCGTCGCCGTCCGGAAGTGGCTCCAGTACGACGCCACGTCCGGGCAGCAGGACCCGGGCCAGCTGGTCGACCGGCCCAACCAGCTGGCGCACTACACGCTGGCCCAGCGGGACGGCCGCTGGCTGGTGACGGACAGTCAGGTCCTCGGTCCCTGTTGACCCGGTCGGCGGGCCCCCGTCTCCCCGGGGCCCGCCGACCGGACCACCAGGTCCAGCGGGGAGACCAGGTCGTTGGGAGACGGTGGGTTGTTCGGGCGCGGCAGGAACGGTTCCGGCTCGGTGGGGCCGGTCGAGGAGAGCGCCGACGGGGGCGCGGGACAGGACGCGGTACTCGGCGGCGAGGGGCCGGACGCGGTAGTCGGCAACGAGGTGCCGGAGGGCGCCGGGCCGCCCGGCCGGTCCCGGCTGGTCCGGCGGCGGCGGGCGTTCCTCCTGGTCGCGGCGGTGGCCGCGGTGGTGGCCGTCGGGGGGCTCGGCGCCGCCTCGCTGGTCAGGTCCCCCGCCGACCGGGCCGCCGCCACCGACCCGCCGCCCGCGACCCTGATCACGGCCACCGCCGCGATGCAGGTGCTGAACCCCTCGGTCGTGCTGCGCGGCATGGTCTTCCCGCCGACCCAGTACGACGTGCTGCCCTCGGCCTCCTCGGCCGACGTGAAACAGCTCTACGTGTCCGGCCTGCGGGTGAAGGCCGGGGACCAGGTCGCCGCCGGGCAGCAACTGGCCGAGGTCTCCGGCCGGCCGCTGTTCGTCCTGCCCGGGCCCGTCCCCGCCTACCGGGACGTCCGGCCCGGCGACACCGGCCCGGACGTCGCCGAGGTGCAGGCCGCCCTCGCCGGGCTCGGCTACCGGACCGGAGCCGACGCCTCGGGCACCTTCGGCGCCGGCACCAAGCAGGCCGTCAAGGCGTACTACGAGCACCTGGGCTACCCGGTGCCGACCACCGGAACGGCCACCCAGCAGGCCGTGGACACGGCGCGCAAGGCGGTGGACGCCGCGAAGCAGACGGTGGACGCGCTCACCGCCCAGAAGTCGGCGGGCGCCACGGGCGGATCCACCGGCACCGGTACGACGCCCACGGGCACCCCCTCGACCGGCACGACCCCCAGCGGCACGACGCCCACCGGCACGACCGCCTCCGCGCAGGGCACGGGCACGCCCGGCGGCAGCGGCGGCCCGGGCGGCCCGGGCGCTGTCAGCGGCACGGGCGGGCTGACCGTCGACCAGCAGCTCGACGCCGCGAAGAAGCAGCTCGCCGCCGAACGGGACACCCTCGCCAAGGCCGAGGCGGTGAACGGTCCGATGCTGCCGGCCGCCGAGGCGGTCGTCCTGCCCACCGTCCCGGCCACCGTGACGGCCGTCAACGCCGCCGTCGGCTCCCCCGCCACCGGCGTGCTGCTCTCCCTGATGAGCGGTCAGCTCGGGCTCGTGGGGCAGCTCACGCCCGGCCAGGCCGCCGGGGTGAAGCCCGGGATGACCGTCGAGATCCTCGCCGAGGCGGGCGGCGGCGCCAAGCTGACCGGCACGGTCGCCGGGCTCGGTGCGCAGACCACCGCCGCGCTCTCCGGCAGGGTCGTCCCGATCGGCGGCGGCGGGGCCGGCAGGCCGGGGGGCGGTGGCTCCTCGGGCGGCAGCGGCGGCACCGGCGGATCGGGCGGTTCGGGCGGTACCGGAGGTGCGGGCGGGTCGGGCGGCTCCCAGTCGACCGCCGGGGGCGGAGGCGTCGCCGCGTACATCCCGGTGACCATCACCACCCAGGGCCCGATCCCGGCGGAGCTGAACGGCCAGAACGTCAAGATCACCGTGCTCAAGGGCGACTCGACCGCGCCGGTGCTGGCCGTCCCGGTCGCCGCGGTGTTCACCACCTCGGCCGGGCGCACCGCCGTCACCAAGGTCGACGCCGCCGGCGCCCGGACCAACGTCACCGTCACCACCGGCGTCGCCGACCAGGGGTTCGTGGCCGTCACCGCGACCGAGGGCGGCACGCTCGCCGCCGGCGACCAGGTGGTGGTCGGCCGGTGACCGCCCCCGCCACGACGCCCGCCCCCACCGCTGCGGCGCCGGTCATCCGGCTGCGCGGCCTCGGCCGCAGCTTCCCCGGCCCGCCGCCCGTCACCGCCCTCCACCCCGCGGACCTGGCCGTCCACTCGGGCGAGTACGTCGCCATCACCGGCCCCTCCGGCTCCGGCAAGTCCACCCTGCTGCACCTGCTCGGCCTGCTCGACACCCCCACCACCGGCAGCTACGAACTCGACGGCATCGACACCGCCCGGCTCTCCGACCGCGACCGCTCCACCCTGCGCGGCCGCCGGATCGGCTTCGTCTTCCAGTCCTTCCACCTGCTCGCCCACCGCACCGCCGAGGAGAACGTGCAGCTCGCCCAGGTCTACAACCGCACCCCGCGCACCGAACGCGGCGCGGCCGCCCGCGCCGCCCTCGCCCAGGTCGGCCTCGTCCACCGCACCCACGCGCTGCCCAGCACGCTGTCCGGCGGCGAGCGCCAGCGCGTCGCCATCGCCCGTGCCCTGGTCAACCGGCCCAGCCTGCTGCTCTGCGACGAACCCACCGGCAACCTCGACTCGGCCAACGCGACCGCCGTGCTCGCCCAGTTCGACGAGCTCCACGACCAGGGCTTCACCCTGCTCGTCATCACCCACGACCCCGCCGTCGCCGCCCGTGCCCAGCGCACCGTCCGGATCGCCGACGGCCGCCTCACCGAACCCGGGCGCGAACCGGCGGTCGTCGGCCCGACCGGCAGCGGCCCGACCGGCCGCGGCGCGGCCGTCCCCGGCCCGTCCGTTTCCCGCCCGGCCGGCAGCAGGGAGGCCTGAGGTGCGCAGCGTCCTGTCCGACCCCGCCTCCCGCCTCGGCCTGCGCGACCTCCTCGCGGAGGCCATGTCCGGCACCCTCCAGCGGCCCGGCCGCTCGGCCCTCACCATGCTCGGCACCGTCCTCGGCATCGGCGCCTTCGTCGCCGTGCTCGGCCTCACCGCGACCGCCTCCGGCCAGATCGGCGAGCAGTTCAGCCTCACCAAGGCCACCACCGTCACCGTCTCCGACCACCCCTCCACCGAGGGCCTCGCCCCCGGCGCCAACCCGCCGACGGGGTTCCCCGAGGACGCGGACACCCGGGCCGGCCGGATCAACGGCGTGGCCGCGGCCGGGGTCTGGTGGCGGGTCCCCAAGGCCGACGTGCGGATCTCCGCCACGCCCACCGGGGACTCCGCCGGCCAGGGCCTCTCGCTGCTCGCCGCCACCCCCGGCGCGGTCGCCGCGATGCAGCCGACGCTGGCCGCCGGCACCACCCTGGACGCCTTCGCGCAGCGTGAACGGCTGCCGGTCGCGCTGCTCAGCTCGGCCGCCGCGAAGCGGCTGGGTGTCAACCGGCTGGACGCCCAGCCCGCGGTCTTCGTCGACGGTCTGCCGTTCACGGTGATCGGCGTCTACTCCGAGGTCCAGCGCCTGCCGGACAGCCTGCTGGGCATCGTCATCCCGACCAGCACCGCGCTGGACCGGTTCGGCAACCCCGGTACGGGCAAGGACCAGGAGGCCCAGCTCCTGGTGGCCACCCGGATGGGCGCGGCCCCCGTCGTGGCCCGCCAACTCGCCGTCGCCCTGCGGCCGGACGCGCCCGAACGGTTCACCGTCGTCCCGCCGCCGGACCCGCACAGCCTCCAGGACAAGGTCACCTCCGACCTCACCGGCCTGTTCCTCGCGCTCGCCGGGATCTGCCTGGTCGTCGGCGCCGTCGGGATCGCCAACACGACGCTGGTCGCCGTGCTGGAACGCACCCAGGAGATCGGCCTGCGCCGCTCCCTCGGCGCCCGCACCTGGCACATCGCCGGGCAGTTCCTCACCGAGTCCACCGTGCTCGGCACCCTCGGCGGCCTGATCGGTACCGGCATCGGCGTCCTGGTGGTCCTCGGGACGGCCGCGGCCCGCGACTGGACCGCGGTGCTGCAACCGGCCGCCACCCTCCCCGCGCCGCTGATCGGCACGGTCGTCGGTCTCCTGGCCGGCCTCTACCCGGCCCTGCGTGCCGCCCGCACCGACCCCCTCAAGGCCCTCCGCACGGCCTGAGCCGCACGGCCCGGGGCCCTGTCGGCGCGGCCCCCGGCCCGCACGCCGCGGCCCGCGCACCGCCGGCCGGAGGCGGAGGCAGCGCCGGAGCCGGCGGCAGCCCTCACAGCTCCGCCTCCGGGGGCAGCCGGTGCACGCCCGGGAGGTGGGTGTCCAGCTCGCCCGGCTCGAACCGGCACATGCCGACGGCGTGCCAGAACTCGCCGACCACGTCGCCCTCGTACTTGTAGGCGCCGGACGGCAGCAGCGCGGCCCAGCCGTCGGGCGCACCGAGGAGGGTGGCGCGCGGGGTGGGGACGCCGGTGGCGGGGACGTTCCAGAGGCGGACGGTGCCGTCCTCGCCGCCGCTGGCCAGTAGCGAGCCGTCGGGGCTGAAGGTCACGGCGAGGATCCGGCCGGTGTGGCCGCGGAGCCGGCCGAGGTCGTGGCCGGTGTGCGGGTCCCAGAGGCGGACGACGCGGTCGTCGCCGGCGGTGGCGAGGAGCGGCCGGCGGGGGTGGACGGCCGCGGTCCAGAGCCGGCCGACGTGGCCGCCGAGGCGGTGCCGGACGGCGCCGTCGGCCCAGACCACGGCGTCGCCGTCCCAGGAGGCGCTGGTCAGCCAACGGCCGTCGGCCGCGAACGCGACCGCGTACACCCGGTCGTGGTGGCCTTCGAGCTGGGTCTCGATCCGGCCGGTCGCGATGTCCCAGATCCGGACCCGGCTGTCGTCGCAGCCGGTGGCCAGCCGCCGCCCGTCCGCGCTGAAGGCGATGGAGCGGACCCGGCCGCGGTGCTCCCGCAGGGTCGCGACGTGGGCTCCGGTGCTGCGGTACCAGATGCGGACGGTGTCGTCGTCGTTGGCGGTGGCGACGAAGACGCCGTCGGCGCTGAAGGCCTCCGCCCAGATGTGTTCGGTCTCGACGTCCATCTCGCGGAGGTACTCGCCGCTCAGGGCGTTCCACAGGTAGAGGTCGCCGTCGTTGCTGGCGGTCGCGATCAGCGGGCCCTCCGGGCCGAACTGCGCGGAGACCAGCCGGCTGCTGCGGGCCGCGAGTTCCCTGGCCCGGCGGCCGGTGGCGGGCTCCCAGAGCCGGACCACGCCGTCGTTGCCGCCGGCCGCGAGCAGCGTGCCGTCGCCGTTGAAGGAGAGCGAGCCGATGCGCCGGCCGTGGCCGCGCAGCAGCTGCCTGCTGCGGCCGGAGCCGGGCTCCCAGAGCCGGACGGCGCCGTCGTTGCCGCCCGTCACCAGCAGCGCCTCCGCGTCCGCCCCGGCCGGGCCGCCGGCCGCCTCGCCGACCGGTCCGGCGGCCGGGCGGTCGGCCGGGCGGAACCGGCAGGCCCAGACCGAACCCCGGTGCTCGGGCGGCTGACGGCGCAGCGGCACCACCTCCCGGCCACCGCCGCCTCCATCGCCGCCACCGGCAGCGGCGCCGCCGCGCCTGGCGGCGGGGCCGACCCGCCAGACCCGGACCACGCCGTCGCTGTCGCCGGCCGCGAGCCGGGTGCCGTCGGCGTCGAAGGCCACCTGGTAGACCGCCCCGGTGCAGCCTTCCAGCTCCCCGGCGGCCGTCCCGTCGAGGGGGTTCCAGAGCCGGACCCGGCCCGCGGTGTCACCGCTCGCGAGCAGGTCGCCGTCGGGGTGGAAGGCCAGGGTGTAGACCCGCCCGAGGTGTCCGTCGAAGGTGTGCAGGAGCCGTCCCCGGGCGATGTCCCAGAGCCGTACGGTGCCGCCGGCCACCCCGTCCGCACCACCGTCGCCGGTGGCCAGGAGGGTGCCGTCCGGGCTGAACCGGGCGCGGTACACCGATCCGCGGTGGCCGGGCAGTTCGGCGGTCAGGCGGCCGCTGCGGGTGGACCAGACGCGGACCGCGCCGGCCAGGTCGCCGGTGACGAGCCGCGAGCCGTCGGGGCTGAACACCGCGGTGTAGACGGGCGCGGCGTGGCCGGGGAGGCTACGCAGCAGCCGGCCGGCGGCGGTGTCCCAGAGGGTGACGGTGCCCTCGGCGTCGCCGGTGGCGAGCAGGGCGCCGCCGGGGCCGAGCGAGACCGGCCAGACGCCGCCGGGGTGGACGTCGAGGCGGTGGCGGCATTCGCCGGAGACCGGGTCCCAGAGCCGGACGGTGCCGTCGGCGCTGCCGGTGGCGAGCACGTCGCCGGCGAACTTGACCGCGTAGACCCGGCCGATGTGGTCCTTGAGGGTGCGCAGCGCCACACCGGTGACGGCGTCGCAGATCAGGACCGAGCCGTCGTCGCTGCCGACGGCGAGCAGTTGGCCGTCGACGCTGAAGGCGACGGGCTCGGGCAGCCGGGTGGTGCGGACGTCGAAGCCGTAGGGGACGCCGACCTCGGAGGGGCGGAACCCGGCCTCGACGGGCAGGCCGGGGGCGACGGCGGCGGCGCGGAGCTCGGGGGCGGCGAGCACCCGGGCGTCGGTGACCGCGGAGATCAGGGCCGCGCGCTGCCAGCGGCTGCCGCTCAGGCGGGCGCCGCGCAGGTCGGTGCGGATGAGCCGGGCTCCGCGCAGGTCGGCGTCGCTCAGGTCGGCGCCGGTGAGGTCGGCCGCGTCGAGGCGGGCGCCGACCAGGCGGGCGCCGCGCAGCGAGGCCCCGGCGAGGTTGGCGCCGAGCAGCCGGGCGTCCGTGAGGTCGGCCCGGGCGAGGTCGACGCCGGAGAGGTCCCGGTGGGAGAGGTCCTCGCCGGCCAGGGCGGCGCCGCGCAGGTCGGTGTGGGCGGGGACGCGCAGCCTGGCCAGCACCTTGACGGCGTTGGACCGGGCGGTCTCGTCGGCGCCCGGGGAGTCCGCCGCGCCGTCCAGGACGGACCCGGCCCACTCCTGGCAGACCTGGTGGTCGGCGAGGTCGCAGAGGAACTCGACCGCCAGCCGGCTGAGCGGCCGCCGGGTGAGCAGGTCGGGCTCGCCCCGGCCGAGGCCGGCCGCGGCCGCGCGGGCGACCAGCCATTCGACCACCGAGCCGTGGATGAACTGGAACATGCCCTCGTCGGAGCGGACCAGGAGCGAGCCCGAGCCGACCGCGTGGGCGACCTGCGGGGTGGGCAGGCTGGTCTCCGCCAGACCGGTCAGCACGCCCGCGATGTCGACCAGTTCGTCGTACGGCATGGCGTTGCGGCCGCTCTCCCAGAGCCGCAGCGCGAGCAGGGTGACGGCCTCCCAGAGCTGGTCCAGGCCGAGGCCGGGCGCGGCGCCCGGCCCGCCGTGGCCGCGCCGCTCCTCGAACCGCAGCCAGGCGGTGAAGACCTCCTGGTAGAGGCCGGCGGCGCTGAGCGCCCGGCCGGCGCCGGCGACGGCCCGCAGCCCGTCGTGGTCGAGGTCGGCGACGAAGCTGAGCAGCCGGGGGTTGCGGCAGAGCGCGAGCAGGTCGGGGATGGCCTCCAGCAGGCGCATCCGGCGGTCGGCGGCGGTCTCGTCGCCGTAGCGGTTGACCAGGTAGCCGCGGATCTGCGCGGTGGTGAAGTCCTGGACGGCGAGCAGCCGCCGCTGCGGCAGCAGGCCGACCCGCTCGCCGAGCGCGGTGAGCACCTGCTCCTGGGAGCTGAAGTGCTGGGTGCGGCTGCTGACCACGATCTTGGCGTTGTCGACGGCGGCGTCCAGCAGCACCTGGAGGTGGTCGGCGGCCCGCTCGTAGCTGACCCGGTTGAGGAGCTCGTCGAAGCCGTCGAAGAGCAGCACGATGCGGCCCTGGCGGAGCATGTAGCGGAAGGCCCGCAGGTCGATGGTGTCGATGCCGTGGGCGGTCAGGTGGGCGGCCACCAGGCCGTCGAAGGAGTGCGCCTTGTCGAGCGCGCTGAGCTCGATGAACAGCGGGGTCAGGTGCGGGAGTTCGGTGGGGATGCGGCGGGCCAGCTCGCGCAGCGCGAAGGTCTTGCCGCGGCCGAAGTCGCCGAGCAGCAGCAGGAACCGGCCGTGGTCGGACTCCAGCAGCCGGAGCATCTCGTCGACCAGGCCGTCGCGTTCGGCGCCGCCGGGGCGTTCGGCGTCGCGGTAGCGCTGCGGGAGGTAGAGGCCGGGCTGGTACTGGCCGTCGGTGCTGAGCCGCTCGCTCTGCGCGGCCACGTAACCGCGCAGGTCGAGCAGGCCCTGGAACTCGACGAAGCTGCGCAGCCGGACGCCGCGCCGCCGGGCGCGGTCGCGCAGCTCGCGCGGTGGCGGCGGGCCGTCGTGGACGAGTTCGGCGTCGGGTGCGGTGCCGGCGGCGTGCACGGCGTCGACGAAGTGGTCGACGTCCTCGGCGGTGGGGGTGGAGACGCAGGCGGCGACGCGCTGCTGGCGGACGAAGCCGGACTCGGTCCAGGTGACGAGGAGCTGGGGCGGCGCGCCCGCGACGACGCGGATCTGGGCGCCCTCGTGGCGGGTCCGGCAGACCTCGGCGACCCGGGCCAGCAGGGTGTCGGCGGGGGAGGCCAGTTCCCGGGCCTCGCGTTCGGGTTCGGCGGGCGGCGGGACGGTGGCGGCCTGCGGTTGCGGCGGGGCGGGCGGCGCGGCCGCGTCGGGCGGCGGCGGGAAGGCCCGGTGGGCCCGGCGCCAGACGGCGGGCGTCTGCTGGAGCTCGGCGCCCGGGGCGGGCCAGCGGGTGAGCCCGTCGCGGGTGAGCCGGAGCAGCTGGTGGGTGCCGGGGCCGCCGGCACCCACCACGCCGACCTCGCCGGCGGCGGTGGACAGCGTCCGGACCGCCGTCCGGGAGTCGGCCGGTCCGTGCAGCAGCAGGTGCAGCCGCGGCGCGGTGAGCCGGGTGAACCGGTCGAGGTCGCGCAGCGGTTCGGCGTCCTGGCCCGCCCGGGCCGACCGGGCGCCGGCGGGCCGGGCCGTGACCGGGTGGCGCAGCGCGCCGATCCGCAGCCAGCCGTCGCTCTCGTACGGGCGCAGCGCCTGGGCGAACCAGGCGGCCTGCTCGGGGCCGAGCCAGCCGTACCGGTCGTCGGCGCGGTGGCTGTACGCCATCGAGGAGTTGAGGCCGGCGACGACGGTGCCGAGCTCGGGCACGGGGAAGAGCGTCCACGGCTGGGCGCTGTCGAAGACGACGTCCAGGCCCTGGTAGAACTCCTGGAACAGCCGTGCGTAGTGGCGCCACTTGGGCCAGTACGGCGGGGTGGGGCGCAGTTCGTCGGCCTCGCAGGTGCTGAAGTAGGCGCGCGAGGCGGCCTGGCTGACGTCCTGCCCGCCGGGCACGACGGCCACCCGGTGGGGTTCCAGGCCGAGCAGGGAGCGGATCCCGGTGAGGAAGGCGAGCGCCTGTTCGCACTCGCGGGGGCTGCCGGAGGCGGTCAGGTCGCCGGTGACGACGACCAGTTCGGGTGCCGGGGCGCCGGCGTCGGCCAGCTCCACGAGGTCGCCCCAGATGGCGGCCTGGAGGTCCACCGGGTCGCTGCCGCGGCCGAAGGAGGGGCCTGCCAGGTGCAGCACCGAGACGCCCTCGCGCTCGCCCGTCCGCTCCGGCGCCGACGGGTACTCGGGCGGGACGGACGGCCTGCGGCGGCCGGCCCAGCCCGTCCCGCCGACCGGCCGGGGCTCGGGCACCTGCGGCTGCGCCGGTGCGGCGGGCACGCCGGCGGACCCGCCCGGGTAACCGGGCCGCAGTTCGGGCCGGGCCCGCCCGTCCATCGCCTGGCCGACCCGGGCCAGCAGCAGCCGGCGGGCGTGCGCGGGCTCGTCGACGCCCACCAGGTCGATGTAGGTGAGGGTGGCGAGCAGTCCGTCCACCGGGATGTCCTCGATGCGGACGGTCAGCAGCCGGCGGTCCGGGGCGTCCGGGTCGGAGCGCAGGGCGGCCTGCCACTCCATCCGCCCGTAGCGGGAGCGCTCGTAGTGGCGGGAGAGCAGGGCGATGGTGGCGGCGGACTCGGTGACGCCCCGGTCCATGAAGTCCACGAAGTTGGTCCCGGGGACGAAGTCCCAGGCCTGGAGGAAGGCGCGGTAGCCCGCCTCCTCCAGCGTCCAGGCGATCCAGGCCGCCCACCGCTCGTCCGCCGGTGAGTAGCTGATGAAGAAGTCGATCGGCCCGGGGCCACCCGGGGTCGCGTCCAAAGCCCCCATGGGGGAGAGCTTATGACCGATCGGGGGCCGGTAAACCCGGTTCGGCCCGGCTGGTTGGCCTTGCTTCGCCCGCGTCCCGCCCGTGTGCCGCTTGTGCCGCGGCCACGCCCGGCCGGTGTCCCGTCCCCGGCGCGCCCCGTTCCCGCCCGCGACCCGCCCTGCTCCCGCCCGTGGTGCGGCCCGCCCCGCACTCTCGTCGCGCCCGTCCCGCGCCCCCGTCGCGCCCGGGCCTCGCCCGCGCCCGGCCCCGGTCTCGACGTGAGAACAACCGTGTGCGACCCTGGCGGGCGTGCTTGCCTACTGGCCCACCGTCAGGCGCCTCCACCCCCTGGACTGGGTGGCCGCGGCGCTGCTCGCCTGCGGACTGCTCCTCCTCGCCACCGGTCTGCTGCCGACCGCCTCGGCCGGAGCCGCGTTCTCCCGGATCGCGCCGCTGCTGGCGTTCCTCGGCACGGTCATCGTGCTGGCCGAACTCACCAGCGCGGCCGAGGTGTTCGACGTGGTGGCGGCGGGTGTGGCGCGAGCCGGGCGGGGCAGCTACCCGGTGCTGTTCCTGCTCTGCGTGGCCTTCGCCGCCGTCACCACGATGACCCTCAACCTGGACACCACGGCCGTCCTGCTCACCCCGGTGATGCTGGCCCTCGCCACCCGGGTGGGCATCGCGCCGCTGCCGCTGGCGATGACCACGGTCTGGCTGGCCAACACCGCGAGCCTGCTGCTGCCCGTGTCCAACCTGACCAACCTGCTGGCCGCCGAACGGGTCGCGCTCTCCCCCGCCGGGCTGGCCCGGGTGATGTGGGCGCCGCAGCTGGCCGCCCTGCTGGCGACGATGGCCTGCCTCTGGGGGTTCTACTGGCGGCGCGGCCGCCGGGGCGCCGACGGCTACACGCCGCCGCCGGCCCACCGGCCCGGCGACCCGGTGCTGTTCCGGGTCTGCGGGCTGGCCTGTGCCGGCTTCCTGCTGGCGACCCTGCTGAGCGGTCTCCCGCTCTGGGTGGCCTCGGGCGCGGCCGCCCTGGTCGCGGTGGCGGCCTTCGCCGTCCGACGGCCGGAGGCGCTGCGGACCTCGCTCGTCCCGTGGCGGCTGCTGGTCATGGTGCCGGGGATGTTCCTCGTGGTGCAGACCGTCGACGCGCACGGACTGCACCGGGTGCTGGCCTCGGCGATCGGGACGGACGGCGGGGTGCTCGGGATGTTCCGGGCCTCGGCCGTCGGCGCGGGCCTGTCCAACCTGCTCAACAACCTGCCCGTGTACCTGGCCGGGGAGGCCGCGGTGCCGGTCGCCAACCACCAGCAGCTGCTCTCGCTGCTGATCGGCACCAACATCGGCCCGCTGATCACGCCGTGGGCCTCGCTCGCCACCCTGCTCTGGTACGAGCGGTGCCGCTCGGCCGGCCTGCGGGTGCCGCTGCGGGGCGTCGCCGGGACCAGCGCGGTGCTCGCGGTGGGCGGCGTGCTGCTGGCCACGTCGGCGCTCGCGCTGACCTCCTAGCCGGGGGCCGTGGCGGATCCGGCCCGGCCCGGGTTCGCCCCGGCCCGGGTCCGGCCCGCACGTACGGGCGCCGCACGCGCGTACGGGCCCGGGGTGGCGCGCGGACGGGCCCGGCAGGCGCAAACGGGCCCGGCACGCGGACGGGCCCGGCGCCTCACGGCCGGAAGCCGTCGTCGGGCTTGGCGGCCCGGGCGACCAGGTCCAGCAGGTGGGGCAGCACCTCCGGGCGCCCCGCGACGAAGCTCCGTGCGGTGTCCGGCTGCCCGATCCGCCCGCTGAACCGGCCGCCGTCCAGCCGGCGGATCTCCAGGCCCGCCTCGGCCGCGAGCAGACACCCGGCGGGCAGGTCGATCTCCTCCGCCCGGTAGCCGACGAAGCCGTCGATGTCGCCCCGGGCCAGCATCGACCAGGTGAGCAGGGGCGCCCAGAGCTGGAGCAGCCGCCGCGAGCCGGCCTCCAGCCCCTCCTTCAGCGCCCGGCACACCGGGTCGCCGGCCGGCACCCCGTGCCCCTGCGTCCAGGCGAGCACCGGTCCGGCGGGGGCCGGCGGGCCGGACGGACGGCGCAGCCGCCCGCGCGGTCCGAAGGCGCCGCCGCCGCGCACCGCCCGCCACGTCCGGCCGGTCACCGGGTCGTGGACGACCCCGAGGACCGGCTCGTCACCGACGCAGAGCGCGATGCCCACCACGTAGACGGGCAGGCCGACCACCACGTTGTTGCTGCCGTCGAGCGGGTCCACCAGCCAGGTCCGCCCGGAGGGTCCGTTCCCGCCGCCCGCACCGGGCCCGGTCCCGCCACCCTCCTCCGCGACGACGCGGTCGGACGGGAAGCGCTCGGCGAGCCGCCGGGTGACCAGCTCCTCGGCCAGCAGGTCCAGCTCGGTGACCACGTCGCCGTCCTCGCCCTTCGGGTGGATCCGGAAGGCGCGCCGGAAACGGGAGCGCAGCAGCCCGCCCGCCTCCTCGGCGATGTCGACCGCGGCCTGGCACTCGGCCTCGAAGCCGGGGCCTCCGGGGCCTCCGGGGTCTCCGGGGTCAGTCTTCGGACGGGGGTTCACTGAGCCTCCTGGCTGCCGCTTCGGCGATCCGGGCGGTCCGGGCCGCGTCGCACTGCCGCCGCACCACCCGGCGGGCACGGCCGTGGAGCGGCCCGAGGACGACGTCCACCGGGCCGGGCACCGAGCGCCCCAGCACCACCGTCGCGGCCGGTGCGCCGCCCGGCAGGACGGTCGCGTGGAACTCGCCGGCCGCCAGGGTGTACGTCTCGCCGCGCGCGCTGGTCCGCTCGCCGAGCGGCTCCCAGCGCACCAGCCGGGCGGTCGGCCGGATCTCGTCCGTGCCCGCCGCGCTGTGCACCTCGTACGCGCGGTGGGTCGGGCGGACCGGCTCGTCGTGGACCCCGACGCGCAGGTTGCCGACCCGCCCGTACAGCACGCTGCTCTTCAGCTCCCAGCTGTGGCAGTGGATCTCCCGCACGGCGCGGGCCGGGCGCGGGCCGGCGGCGTCCGGCCCGAAGACGTGCACGCAGACGCCGAGCGCGCCGTCGCGCAGCACCGGCAGGCAGAAGAAGCCGAGGGGGTGGGCGACGGCCCGCACGGCTCTCGCGCCCGAGGCGACCTCCGCCAGGATCCCGCCGACCAGCCCGTCCAGCGCGGGCGAGGCCTCGGCCTCCCCGGCGGCCAGGTCGAGCGAGGCGAAGAGGCCCGCGCGGGAGCCCGTACCGGGGCCCGGGCCGCGATCCGGGCTGCGATCCGTACCGGGGCCCGTGAAGGGGTCCGGGTCGGGGTCCGTGAAGGGGTCCATACGTCTCCTCCCTCCGGCGGCTACCTGCGGTACGGGTTCTCCGCGTGCAGCGCCCTGTCGATGATGTCGGCGACGTCCGCGTCCGAGAAGGAGGCGGGCAGCCGGATTCCCAGCTGGTCGAAGAGGCGCCGGGCCTCGTCGACGGTCGGGTCGTCACCGAGCGGCTCGGTGTCCCGCAGGTCGAGCTTGACCGCCTGCTCCCGGTAGTGGTGCAGCTCCGTGACGTAGTAGTCGTAGAGCGGGCGCCCGCGCTCGACGTAGAGGCTGACCCTCCGCGGGTCGTCCTGGGTGATGACCAGGCACGACGCCGAGAGGTCGAAGCGGAGCGTCGGGACGACGGACGAGAGGTGGACGTCGATCTCCAGGGTGTCGAGCCGCTGGCGGTACCAGGCGGCGGCGAACACCGTGGCGTAGGACTCCCGGCGGGTGCGCTCCACGCTCCACCCGCCGGGCTGCGCGCCGTCCGGGCGGCTGCCGAAGGTCTCCCGGAACCGCGAGTACGCCGCACAGGCCCGCTCGTCCCCCGGGTGCACGATGTCGATCTTGACGGTGAGCGAGCGGCGGCGGCGCTGCGCCTCCCGGACGCACTCGGGCAGGGTGACCGCCCGCAGGTAGGTGCCGGTGCCGCCCTTGAACACCCACCGGTCGGTGTCCTGGCGCGCCCGCTCCAGCGCCCGTTCCAGCTCCACCCCGGCCAGCTCCCGCACCGAGGTCAGGTTGTCCAGCGCCTGCCGGGCACCGGCCGTCGCCTCCCGGATGTCGCTGATCCGGCGCCGGCGCTCGGCCAGCGACCCGTACACGACCGCCGCCAGCACCAGCAGGGTCGCGCCCGAGACGACGTTGTCCCCGAGCCCGCCGCCGAACAGGTCGAGCAGCCCGACGGCCAGCGCGCCGCAGAAGGCGACGACGCCGTCCGAGTTCCGCAGCGCCCAGGCGATCGCGCTCTCCAGCCGCCGCCCGGGCTCCGCACCCCCCTGCGTCACCCCGCACCCCCCTCGTTCGTCGGCCAACATGGTAAGTCTCGCAGGCAATTGACGACCAGACGGCGAATCTTCCGGCTCGCCTCCCGTTGGTGGTGCCCTCCCTGCGGGGGCCGGGCTGGAGGGCGCACGGCGACCGCGGGGAGGCCGTTCACTCAGGCCGCAGGAGGCTGCGGGAAGGCCACGACAAGGCCGTGAGGAGGCCGTGCGGAGCCCGCACGGAGCCCGCAGGAGGACCGGAAGGATCACGCCAAGGACCGCCGCCGTGGTGCCCGCCCGGGCGAGTCGTCCGCGCCGACCGGCTAGCCTGGAGGGCTCCGCCCCGGGGTGCCCGCCCCGGACGCCAGCCCCGCCGACAAGGAGCCCGCCGACGTGTCCGACAGTTTCGCGCACCTGCACGTCCACACCGAGTACTCGATGCTGGACGGGGCCGCGAAGAACGGCAAGCTGTTCGCGGAGGCCGAGCGGCAGGGCATGCCGGCCATCGCGATGAGCGACCACGGCAACATGTTCGGCGCGTACGAGTTCTTCCACGCCGCCGCCAAGACCGGCGTGAAGCCGATCATCGGCATCGAGGCGTACGTCGCCCCGGGCTCGCGCTTCCTGAAGAAGCAGGTGTTCTGGTCCCCCGGCGGCCAGCGCCCGGCCAGTTCGGACGGGGAGGGCGGCAAGGACGTCTCCGGTGGCGGCCGCTACACCCACATGACCATGTGGGCACAGAACGCCACCGGCCTGCGGAACCTCTTCAAGCTCTCCTCGCTCGCGTCGATGGAGGGCTACTACATGAAGCCCCGGATGGACCGCGAGCTGATCGCCGCCAACGCGACCGGCATCATCGCCACCACCGGCTGCCCCTCCGGCGAGGTGCAGACCCGGCTGCGGCTCGGGCAGTACGACGAGGCGGTCAAGGCCGCCGGCGCCTACCAGGACATCTTCGGCAAGGAGAACTACTTCCTGGAGCTGATGGACCACGGCCTCTCCATCGAGCAGGACGTCCGCGCGGACCTGCTGCGCCTGGCCAAGCAGCTGAACATCCCGCTGCTCGCCACCAACGACTCGCACTACGTCACCGCCGACCAGGCGGACGCCCACGACAGCCTGCTCTGCGTCGGCGTGGGCAAGAACAAGGACGACCCGAACCGCTTCAAGTTCAACGGCTCCGGCTACTACGTCAAGACCGCCGAGGAGATGCGCGAGCTCTTCCGCGATCTGCCGGAGGCCTGCGACAACACGCTGGCGATCGCCGAGCGGGTCGAGTCGTACGAGGAGGTCTTCACCTACGTCGACCGGATGCCGCAGTTCGACGTGCCCGAGGGCGAGACCCAGGCCTCGTACCTGCGCCAGAAGATCGCCGCCGGGCTCCAGCACCGCTACGGCGACAACCCGAGCCAGGAGGTGCTGGACCGGGTCGAGCTGGAGATGGGCGTGATCACCCCGATGGGGTTCGACGCCTACTTCCTCGTGGTCGCCGACATCTGCCAGTACGGGCGGGACAACGGCATCCCGGTCGGCCCGGGCCGTGGCTCCGCGGCCGGCTCGATGGTCGCCTACCTGACCGGCATCACCCAGCTGGACCCGCTGGAGCACGACCTGCTGTTCGAGCGGTTCCTCAACCCCGAGCGCATCAACCCCCCGGACGTCGACATCGACTTCGACGACCGCCAGCGCGACCAGATGGTGCGCTACGTCACCGAGAAGTACGGCTCCGCCTACACCGCCCAGGTCAACACCTTCGGCACGATCAAGGCCAAGGCCGCCGTCAAGGACGCCAACCGCATCCTCGGCTACCCCTTCGCGATGGGCGACCGGATCACCAAGGCGATGCCGCCGGACGTCATGGGCAAGGGCGTCCCGCTGGCCGACCTCTTCAACGACAAGCACCCTCGGTACAACGAGGGCACCGAGATCCGGGCGCTGTACGACAACGAGCCCGACGTCAAGAAGATCATCGACACCGGACGCGGCATCGAGGGCCTGATCCGCGGCACCGGCGTGCACGCCGCCGCCGTCATCCTCTCCTCCACCCCGCTGCTGGAGCTGATCCCGCTGCACATGCGGGACAAGGACGGCACCATCATCACCGGCTTCGACTACCCGTCGTGCGAAGCCATGGGCCTGATCAAGATGGACTTCCTGGGTCTGCGGAACCTGGGCATCATCGACCACTGCATCAAGATCGTGAAGGCCAACCGGGGCGTCGACGTCGACATCGAGAAGATCCCGATCGACGACCCCACCACGTACCAGCTGCTCGCCCGCGGCGACACCCTGGGCGTGTTCCAGCTCGACGGCGGCCCCATGCGCGCCCTGCTCAAGCTGATGAAGCCCACCGAGTTCGCCGACATCTCCGCCGTGTCCGCGCTCTACCGGCCCGGCCCGATGGGCATGAACTCGCACACCAACTACGCCCTGCGCAAGAACGCCCAGCAGGAGATCGTCCCGATCCACCCCGAGCTGGAGGAGCCCCTCAAGGAGGTCCTCGGCCCCACCTACGGCCTGATCGTCTACCAGGAGCAGGTGCAGCGCGCCGCCCAGGTGCTGGCCGGCTACTCGCTCGGCCAGGCCGACCTGCTCCGCCGCGCGATGGGCAAGAAGAAGAAGGAGGTGCTGGAGAAGGAGTTCGTCCCCTTCCACGCGGGCTGCAAGGAGCGCGGCTACTCCGACGAGGCCATCCAGGCCGTGTGGGACGTCCTCGTCCCCTTCGCCGGCTACGCCTTCAACAAATCGCACTCCGCCGCGTACGGCCTGGTCTCGTACCAGACCGCCTACCTCAAGGCCAACTACCCCGCCGAGTACATGGCCGCCCTGCTCACCTCGGTCGCCGACGACAAGGACAAGATGGCCGTCTACCTGGCGGAGTGCCGCCAGATGGGCATCAAGATCCTCTCCCCCGACGTCAACGAGTCCGTGGTCGACTTCACCGCCGTCGGCAGCGACGTCCGCTTCGGCCTGAAGGCCGTCCGCAACGTCGGCGTGCCGGTCATCGAGTCGCTGGTGAAGACCCGGAAGGAGAAGGGCAAGTACACCTCCTTCGCCGACTTCCTCGACAAGGTCGAGCTGGTGGTCTGCAACAAGCGGACCATCGACTCCCTGGTCAAGGCCGGCGCCTTCGACTCCCTCGGACACACCCGGCTCTCGCTCAGCACCGTCCACGAGACCGCGATCGACGCCGTGACCGGGCTGAAGAAGCAGCAGGCGATCGGCCAGGACGACCTCTTCGGCGCCCTCGACGGCGCGGAGGGCTCCGGCCCGGCCATCGGGCTCGACTTCGAGCTCACCGACCGCGAGTGGCCGCGCCGCCAACTGCTCAGCCTGGAACGCGAGATGCTCGGCCTCTACGTCTCCAGCCACCCGCTCGACGGCGCCGAGCACATCCTCTCCAAGAACCGCGACACCTCCATCGCCGAACTCCTCGGCTCCGGCCGGACCGAGGGCGAGGTCCGGCTGTCCGGCCTGATCACCGCCGTCGACCGCCGGATCAACAAGGCCGGCAACGCCTGGGCGATCATCACCCTCGCCGACCGCGACGGCTCGGTCGAGGTGCTGTTCTTCCCCGCCACCTACAACCTGATGGCCGACCAGATGGTCGAGGACAACGTCATCTCGGCCCGCGGGCGCCTCAACGAGCGGGACGGCTCGCTGAGCATCTTCGGCCAGGAGATCACCACCCTCGACGTCTCCTCCGCCGAGCTCGGCACCAAGCCGCCGGTCCAGATCAACATGCCGCTCGGCAAGATCACCGCCAACACGGTCGCCGAACTCAAGCTCGCCCTCCAGGCCCACCCCGGCGACGTCCCCGTCCGCCTGCTGACCACCAACTGGGACAAGGACACCCTCTACGAGCTCGGCTTCCTGGTGAACCCCGACAACGGCCTCGCCTCGGACATCAAGACGCTCCTCGGCACGAACTCCTGGGCGGGCACGGTCTAGGCGCCCCCGTGCCCGTCCGCGGGCGGGCACGGGGACAGTCCACCCGTCCGCGGACGGGCACGGTCCACTTGTCCGCGGGCGCCGACCGTCCGCGGGCGGCCCGTCAGTGCGGGAGCTCGACCGCCAGGTGCGGGGCCAGCGACCGGAGGAAGTCCGCGGCGTCGAACATCGCGCCGGCCGAGGCCAGGCCCGTGGTCCGGGTCCGCCCCGCCAGGATCCGGCGGACGGCCTCCACCGCGAGCGGCGCGGTGATCGCGTAGATGTCCCGGCCGCGGGCGGTGGCGCGGCGCTCGACGCCGCCCGCGCGGACCAGCACGTCGACGACGAAGGTCTGGTCCGACCGCCCCAGGTCGTCGACCGCCTCCGGCGCCGGCGTGTCCTCCCCGGCCAGGTCCCGCGCGGCCTCGACGGTCATGTGGGTGCGGACGTCCGGCACGGCCAGGTGGCTGGGCACGGTGACGACGTCGGCCATGGTGAACTCCGCGACCACGGCGCGCCGGCCCAGCGGCTCCGGGAAGTGCCACTCCCGCTCCGACGCCTTGTCGTCGTGGTACTGCAGCGCGCCGTCCGCGAACCGCACCCGGCGGCCCGCGCGACGCCGGTGGGACACCTCGCCGGCCGTCCGGGTGCCCGGCGTGGGGTGCCAGCCGCTCAGCCCGTACGCGACCTCCACCGTGTCCGCCGCCGTCCACTCCCCCATCGCCGCGGTGACCAGGAGGTCACCCAGCCCGCCGTAGAAGGCCATCGCCGGCACCACGGGCGTGCCCGTCCGCCGGGCCGCCTCCGCGTGGTCGGCGAACATCGCGGCGTTCGCCTCGATCTCCGCCGCGACGTCGACGTACGGGATCCCCGCACGCAGGGCCGCCTCGACGACCGGCCCTCCCGTCACCGCGAACGGCCCGGCGCAGTTGACGACGGCCGCCGCACCCGCGAGGGCCCGGTCCAGCGCGTCCGGGTCGTCGACGGCTGCGGGCCGCACCACCACGTCGCCCCACTCGGCGGCCAGCGCCTCCAGCCGGGCCGCGTCACGGCCGGAGACCACGACGGCCAGGCCGCGCCTGCGCAGTTCGGCCACCACGAACCGGCCGGTGTGCCCCGTCGCCCCGTAAACCACCACTGCCGCCGTCGTACTCATCGTTCCCCCGCTCTCGCCGTGCTGACGGATTCAGTCTGGCCGCCGGCCGGACCGGAGCGTGATGGTCCGGAAGGACGCCACCCGTACACTTTCGGACATGCCCACCGTCGCGCTGCTGACCGTCGGTCACCTGCTGCACTTCGAACTGGCCGTGGCCCACGAGATCTTCGGCAACCCCCCGCGCGAGGTCACGGAGGGCTGGTACGACGTCCTGCTCTGCGGGCCCGGGCCGGTGCGGGTCGGCCCGTTCACGGTCGAGCCCGACCACGGACTGGAACGCGCGGCCGGGGCGGACACCGTGATCGTGCCCGCGTGCGCCGACATCGACGAGCCGCCGCCGGCCGAGCTCGTCGAAGCCGTGCGCTCCGCCCACGCGGCGGGCGCCCGGGTCGCCTCGCTCTGCACCGGGGCGTTCGTGCTCGGGGCCGCGGGCCTGCTGGACGGCCGGCGGGCCACCACGCACTGGGCCCACGCCGCGGAGCTGGGCGCACGCCACCCGCTGGCCCTGGTCGACCCCGACGTGCTCTACACGGACAACGGCAGCGTCCTCACGGCTGCGGGCAAGGCCGCCGCCGTGGACCTCTGCCTGCACCTCGTCCACCTCGACCACGGCGCGGCCGTCGCCAACTCCGTCGCCCGCCGTCTCGTCATGCCGCCGCACCGGCCCGGCGGCCAGGCGCAGTTCGTGGCGACGCCGGTGCAGGTCACCGGCGAGCACGTCCTCGCCGACCTGCTCGCCTGGGTCCTGCAGCGGCTCGACCGGCCGCTCACGGTGGCCGACATGGCACGGCGGGCGAACACCAGCCCGCGCCACCTCGGCCGGCAGTTCCGGTCGGTGACCGGGCAGCCGCCGCTCCAGTGGCTCCTGACCCAACGCGTGCGCCGTGCCCAGGAGTTGCTGGAGGCCACCGACCAGAGCGTCGAGTCGGTCGCCGTCGCGACCGGCATGGGGACGGCCACGACGCTGCGCCGGCAGTTCAAGCGGGTCGTCGGCGTCCCGCCCGACACCTACCGGCGCTCGTTCCGCAGCGCCAGGCCCGCCTGACGGCGCCGGAGGCCCGGCGTCCCCCGGGACGGGCGGCTGCCGGCACGCGCTGGTGCAGCGGCGGCCGGCACGGCCCGGCGGCTCGGCGGCCCGACGGCTCGGCGGCCTGGCGGCACGGCGGCCCGACGGCCCGGCGGCCCGGCGGCTCGGCGGCTCGGCGGCCGCGTCAGTCGAGGTACTGCATCGCGATCCGGCAGTGCGCCGCCCGGGCGCGTGGCTGCCCGGAGGAGGAGGGCCGGTCGCCCGGGACCGACCGGAGTGCGGCGGCGACCGGCCGCACATCGGGGCCCTCCGGCCGGCCGCGGTAGACCGACGGACCGACGGCCGGCTCCCCGTCCGGTCCCGCGTCCGATCCCGCATCCTGCTCCCCGGCGCGCGGCGGGGCCTCGACGGCCACCAGGATCTGGCTCTCACTCATGGGGACGGCTCCCTCGAATCGGCGGAGGCGGTCTCTCCGCACCCGCCGTTCCAGTGGACCCCCGGTCCGCCCCGGCCGCCGCCGGTCTTGACGCGCGGCCTACGCGCCGGCGCACGTCCTTGACGGCTTCCTGACGGCCGGCCGCCGGTATGGGCGCGCGGTCGGCGGGGTAGGCACCCGGGGCTGCGCCGGGCCCGCGGAGCACCTCCTGGCCGGGTTTCCCGGTGACAGCGGGCTCGTCGAACAACCGTCCGTACCTCGATCGGGTGAACCTCACCGCCCGCCCGGGCGTGGCGCGGACGGCTGCCGCAAGGGTGAACCCGGATCAGGGACTGGTTGGCGGAGGTCGCATGGGCAAGAAGTACGCAGCGGGGAGGGCCGTCGTCATCGGCGGCAGCTACGCGGGGCTCGTGACCGCGCGCGTCCTGGCCGAGTTCTTCGGCGAGGTCGTCCTCGTCGAGCGGGACGCCGTCGACGACGACACCGGAGCCCACCCGAGCGCGCCGCAGGGCTATCACGCCCACGCCATGCTCGCCAAGGGCGGCGAGGTCCTGGAGAAGCTGTTCCCCGGGCTGCGCGACGAACTCTCCGGCGCCGGGGCGCCGGTGTTCGACTACGGGCAGGGGATCGACTTCCTGCTCCCGACCGGGTTCGCCCCGCGCGAGCGGACCGGGGTCATGATCCAGACCTTCACCCGCGACGAGCTGGAACGGCGGATCCGGCGCCGGGTGCTCGCCCTCCCCGAGGTCAGGCTGCTGCCCTCCACCCGGTGCGACGGGCTCCTGCGGGCCGCGTCGGGCCGGGTCACCGGGGTGCGCTGCGGCACGCAGGGAGCCGATCCCGAAGACCTCACCGCGGACCTGGTGGTCGACGCCTCCGGCCGCACCAGCAAGCTGGAGGCGTGGCTGGCCGCGTCCGGGGTCACGGTGCCGCCGAAGAAGGTGGTCAAAGCCAAGATCACCTACACGTCGATGAACTTCGACCGGTCCGAAGACGACCCCGCCGACTTCCACGTCGCCTACCAGATGCTGTCCGCCCCCCGGGTGCGGCAGGCCGGCGTCCTGCTGGCCGTCGAGCGCAACCGCTGGACGTGCTCCCTCTTCGCCTTCGACGACGAGCCGCCCACCGACGACGACGGCTACCTCGGCTTCGCCAAGGGTCTGAAGAACCCCCGGCTGGCCGAGCAGATCGGGCGGCGCACCGTCCAGGAGGCCGTTCACCGCTACACCAACCTCGACAACCAGTGGCGGCAGTTCCACGCCGTCAGGAACTGGCCCGAGCGGCTCATCGCCCTCGGCGACGCCGTCTGCGTCTTCAACCCCGTGTACGGCCAGGGCCTGACGGTGGCCGCGCTGGAGGCCGACCTCCTGCGCGGGATGCTCGCTCAGCGCGGGCCCGGGGAGGGGCTGGACGGTCTCGGCCCGGCCTACCAGAAGCGGCTGGGCCGGCTCCTGCTCCCGCCGTGGACGTTGTCCACCAACTCCGACCTGATGTGGAACCCCACCAACCAGCCGCTCAGCGCGCGGATCGCGCACTGGTACAACGACCGCCTGTTCCGCGTCGCCGTGAGGGACGCGGGCGTCTGGGCGCGTTTCGTCCGGGTCGTCAACATGACCGCCTCCCCCGCCACGCTCTTCCACCCGTCCGTCGCACTGAAGGTCCTCACCGCGACGACCACCCGCGCCCGGCCGTGAGGCGGTGCGGCCCCGACGGCAACGCTCGTTGACGGCGCTCGTTGACGGCGCTCCTTGTAGACGGCGGCCGGGGCGACGGACCGGACGTCGGGCCGCCGCCCACGAGGGCACCGTCAACGAGCGGTGCCCGGGCGTCTGCGGTGCTCGTCGAGGGCCCGCCAGACCTTGTCGCGCAGGAACGGCGCCTCGGTGAAGCGGATGCCGGTGGCGTCGCGCAGGGCGTTGGCGAAGGCGGGCGGCACCGGGTTGAACGGGCTCTCGGACATCGACTTGGCGCCGAGCGGGCCGATGGCGTCCGAGGTCTCCGAGAAGTGCACCTCGGTGCGCGGCACGTCCGCGAACGCGGGCAGCCGGTAGCGGCGGAAGGCCGCGGTGGTGACCTCGCCGCGGCCGTCGACGAGGACCTGCTCGAACAGGGTGGCGCCCAGGGCCTGCGCGACACCGCCCTCGACCTGGCCGCGGCACTGGAGCGGGTTCATCACCTTGCCGGCGTCGGCGCCGTGGACGCTGCGCAGGATGCGGATCTCGCCGGTGTCCGGGTCGACGGCGATCCGGAACCACTGGGAGTTGAAGGCGACCGAGCGCGGCGAGCCGCCGAAGTGGCCGTCGGCCGAAAGCTCGACGCCCTTGCCGCGCGCGGCCTCGAAGACCTCCTTGAGCGCGACCGTCCGGCCGTCGCACTCCACCGAGTCGGCGGCGAGCCGCAGCAGGCTCCGCGGGGTGCGGGCGTACTCCGCGGTGAAGGAGAGGATCTGCTCGGCCAGCGCGTTGGCCGCCTTCATCACCGCCTTGCCCGCGACCACCGTGCCGGCCGAGCCGAAGGCACCGGTGTCGTGGCGGACCACGTCGGTGTCGGACTGACGGACGGCGATCCGGTCGACGGTGGTGCCCAGCGCCCCTGCGGTGATCTGCTTGTGCACGGTGGTGGTGCCGTTGCCGAACTCCGCGGTGCCGACGGCGATGTCGTACGTGCCGTCCTCCAGCAGCTTCACCGTGGCGTCGGCGATGTGGCCGCCGGGCGGACCGCAGGCGATCGCCGCCATGGCGAACCCCTGGCCCACCAGCCAGCCCTCGGGGGCGAGTTCGGCACTGGTGTCGTTCGCGAGGGCGTCCCGGACCACACCGAGGCACTGGTCGAGTCCGTAGCTGGCGATGTGGAGGTCCTCCTCCTCGCCGAGCGGGCCCTCCATGTGCTCGCCGGGCCCGATGACGTTCCTCTCGCGCAGCACCAGCGGGTCGACGCCCAGCCGCCGGGCGAGTTCGTCCATGGCCGACTCGACGGCGAAGGTCACCTGGCCGAGCCCGTAGCCGCGGAAGGCGCCGGCGGGCACGCCGTTGGTGTAGACGGAGTAGGCGTCGACCTTCTTGTGCGGAGCGCGGTAGACGCCCATCGACTCGCCGACGCTGTGGAACATCACCGCCGGCCCGTGGTTGCCGTACGCACCGGTGTTGGCGACCACCCTGAACTGCACGGCCGTCAGAGTGCCGTCCCGCTTGGCGCCGAGCTTCACGGTGATCCCGAACGGGTGCCGGGTGGTGGCGCCGTAGAACTGCTCGCCGCGGGTGAACTCCAGCTTCACCGGACGGTGCAGCCTCATCGCCGCGAGGACCGCGATGTCCTCGGTGAGCATCTCCTGCTTGCCACCGAACCCGCCGCCCACCCGGCCCGCCACCACGCGGACCTTCTCCATCGGCAGGTCGTACAGGTCGCAGAGGGCGCGCCGGGTCAGGAACGGCACCTGGGTGGACGAACGGACCACGATCCGCTCCCCTCCCCCCCTGAACGCTCTCCCCGCTCGCGCAGCTCTCCCCGCTCCCGTCGGGGATCTCCTCGAAGTAGACGACGCAACCGTGCGTCTCCAGGCTGGCGTGCTGCACCCGCTGGGTCCGGAAGGTCTCCTCGTAGACCAGGTCGGCCTCGCGGTAACCCTGTTCGACGTCGCCCAGCTCGCCGTGGGCCTCGCCGCAGACGTTGTTCCCGGCGCGGGCGATGCGGCTCTCCGGCCCCTTGGGGTGGATCACCGGGGCGCCCGGCAGCATCGCCTCCTCGGGGTCGAGGACGTACGGGAGTTCCTCGTACCCGACGACGATCCTGCGGCAGCCCTCCTCGGCGGCGCCCTCGCTCTCGGCGACCACCGCGGCGACCCGCTGCCCGACGAAACGGACCACGTCGTCCAGGACCCGGGTGTCGTCCGGGTCCTCGGTGGGGTGCTCGTGCCGGGCCGAGGAGTAGAGCTTGTCCGGTGCGTCCTCGTGCGTGAACACGGCGACCACCCCGGGCACCCGCAGCGCCGCCGAGGTGTCGATCGAGACGATCCGGGCGTGAGGGTGCGGCGAGCGCAGCAGCTTCATGTGCAGCAGCCCTGCGACGTCGAGGTCGAAGGTGTAGCGGGCGGTGCCGGTGACCACCTGCGGCCCGGCCGGCGCGCCGAGGCTGCGGCCGACGGCCTGCCCGGCACACGGCCGCTCGGTGTGCCGCACCCCGCGGATCGCGTCCTCGATCGCCCGGTAGCCGGTGCAGCGGCACAGGTTGCCTTTCAACCCCCTGGGCAGGTCCACGAGTTTGTCCTCGTCGAAGGCGGCGGCGGAGGTGGTCATCAGCATGCCGGCCGTGCAGAAGCCGCACTGGAAGCCCTGGGCGTCGAGGAACCTCTGCTGCATCGGGTGCAGTTCGCCGTCCTTCGCCAGGCCCTCGACGGTGGTGACCGAGCGCCCCTCGGCGCGCAACGCCGGGTAGAGGCAGCTGTGCACCGGCTCGCCGTCGACCTGGACGGTGCAGGCGCCGCAGTCGCCCGCGTCGCAGCCCTTCTTCACCCCGAACCAGCCGCGCTCGCGCAGGTAGGTGCGCAGGCACTGCCCGGCCCTCGGTTCGGCGTCGAAGTCCTCGTCGTTGACGCGGATGGAGAAGCTCATCGCCCGGCCTCCTCGACCAGCTCGCGGCGGATCTCCTCGGCGAAGCGGTACGTCATGTGCCGCCGCCAGGCCGGGAGTCCGTGGATGTCGTCGAAGTACTCCTCGGGCCGCACCCCGTGGGTGACCGCCTCCCGCACCGCCTCGGCGTTCGGCGGCACGGCGAAGCGCAGCTGGACCGGCCGCACCGTCGAGGCGGTCACCGTGAGCGCCAGTTCACCGTCGATCGGGTCGCGGGCTCCGATCAGCAGCGCCCCGGAGCGGCCCAGCCCGTACAGCGAGGCCTGCCGGAAGGCGGTGCGGCTCGCCAGCGCCCGGGCGGGCACGGTGATCGAACGCAGCAGCTCACCGGGCCGCAGGTCCTTCACGCCGGCGCCGACCACGAAGTCCTTCACCGGCACCTCGCGCACCTCCCCGCTCTGCGCGAGCAGCAGGCAGACGCCGTCGAGGGCGGCGGTCAGCGAGATCATCGGCCCGGCCGGCAGCCCGTTGCACAGGTTGCCGCCGACCGTGGCCATGTTCCAGATCTTCCAGGAGGCCAGGAAGGCCCGGCAGCACTGCTCGAACAGGGGTGCCGCCGGCCAGTCCGCCCCCTGGGCGAAGCGGGAGAGCTGGGCGATGGTGCAGGTCGCGGCGATCTCCAGATCGCCGTTCGCGGTCATCCGGACCGGCTCCCAGCCCATCCGGCTCAGGTCGATCAGCCGGCGGATGTGCGGCTGCGGCTCCGAGAACAGGTACGTCCCGCCGCCGAGCCAGGCGTCCCCGGGCCGCCATGTGCCGCGACGCCGCGCGTCGCGCATCTCCACCACCGTGTTCAGGTCCACCTGCAACCACCGTCCCGAGACCGTTCAGTACGGCGATTGAAGCAACGCCCGCAGGCGGGGACGAGTGGGTTCGGGCACCACTCCTCCCCGCCCGAACTGGAGGATCAGCCAGGGCGGGCGCCCGGCCCGTCCGCGACGGCGCCTGGCCCGCACCGCCCGCGGACGGCGGCGAGCACCCCGGCCACCTGGTCCGAGCCGTGGAGGCCGCCGGCCCACTGCGGCGCCTTGCCGCCACCGTCCGCGACGAGCTGGACGTCGGCCGCGAGCAGCTCCCGCAGGCCGTCGACGTCCACCTCCCGGAAGGCGTCGAAGAACCGTCCGGCGGGGGGTGTCGTTCCGAGCGCGCGGTATTCGGAATTCCGGCGCCCGTCGCAAATTCCCGCTCCCCGGAGAAACCCCAGGAGAAGGCGCTGTCCGACCCGCACCGCCGACTGTCCGTCCGTCAGCACCCGTCGTCTTGCCAAATGGACGGTCGGCGGCGGTCGGCGACGGTCGGCATCCATGAAGCCGCAGGTCGGACGGACTGTCAGTGCCTCACCGTAGTGTGGAGACATCGTTGGAGGGGGCGCCGGAAAAGGCGTCGGAAACGGCGTCGAAAAAGCGCTGGAAAAGGGTGGAACCATGTCTTCGAACAGGATCAAGCACAAGGTCAACCACGTCTCGCTCGTGGTCGACAAGTCCGGCTCGATGCGCCAGCACGAGGCCCAGCTCGTCCGCGTGGTGGACGAGTTCGTGAAGGGCCTCCAGGAGGAGTCCGACCGGCTCGGCCACGAGACCCGCATCAGCCTCTACGCCTTCGACCACCAGGTGCAGAACCTGGTCTGGGACATGGACGTCAAGCACCTGCCGTCCCTGCGGGGCCTCTACGGGGTCGACAACGGCGCCACGGCGCTGATCGAGTCGGCCGTGAAGTCCATCGACGACCTCAAGAACATCTGGGAAGGGTACGGGGAGCACTCCTTCCTCCAGGTCGTCGTCACCGACGGCGAGGAGAACGCCTCCGGCTACTCCGAGACCGGCCAGATGCACACCCGCATGGCCTCCCGCAAGGGCAGCACCGTGCTGCGCACGTGGATGGACCGCATCCAGGGCGCCATGGACGACCTCCCCGACCACTGGACCTCGGCGATCCTCGTCCCGAACTCCCTGGCCAAGCGCACCGCCCAGGAGTACGGCTTCCCCGCGGGCAACATCGCGATCTGGGACGCGGACTCCAGCAAGGGCGTCGAGGAGGCCATCGGCACCGTCAAGACGGCCGCGACGAGCTTCCTCCGGGGCCGCGAACAGGGCGTGCGCGGCACCAGGAACCTGTTCACCATGGGCCAGGACCTCAGCGCCACCGAGGTGAAGGCCAACCTCGACGCCCTGGACGCCGGCAAGTACATCCTGATCCCGGTCGACCAGCAGCTGCCGATCCGCGAATTCGTCACCAGCGCCGGCCACCCGTACAAGACCGGCTGCGCCTTCTACGAGCTGTCCAAGCGCGAGAAGATCCAGGGCAACAAGCAGCTCGCCGTGGCCGAGAAGGACCCGGCCACCGGCCGGATGACCGGCAGGGTGTTCTCGGGCCCGGCCGCCCGCCAGCTCCTCGGCCTGCCGAAGTCGGAGGCCACCGTGAAGCCGGGCGACAACCCGTCGTACACCGTGTTCGTCCAGTCGACCTCCGTCAACCGGAAGCTGGTACCGGACACCAAGCTGCTCGTCCTCCTGTAACCGGGATCCGCGCTGTAACCGGGGTCCGCGCTCCGGCCGAGCCCCTGCCCGAGCACCATCACCACCATCCGGGCACACGCCTCAGCACCGGGGCCCCGCCGGCTCGGCTCCAGCCCACCGGCGGCATCCGTGCCACGCCGCCCGGGGCACCCCCTCCGAGGGAGTACGCCCGGCCTCGGCAGGGCCCGGACGCCCGGCGAGCCTCCGGTCACCGTCCGAGGTGGTCGGCCAGGGACTCGATGGTGCGGCGCCGCGCGGTGTACATCGAGGCCGCCGAGCCGTCGACGAAGTGCAGCCGGAACCGGGCCATCGCCTGCCACCTCGGGCGGCGCTCGATCCGGGCGACGAAGTTCCGGGGCACGTGCCACAGCAGCCGGCCGGGCTTGCGGACGTCCAGCGTCGCAACGACTGCGGTCCGGCGGTCGGTGACCACCAGCAGCCTGACCATCGTGCCGCCCTGCGTGGTGGGGAAGCCGTCCGCCAGGCTGCCGGCGCCTCCCGTCACCCCTCCCAGCTGCCCCAGCGCGTTGCCGACCTTTGCACCCACACCGTGCCCGACGCCCTTGGCGCCCGCCACGGGTACCACCGTCGCGACGTCGAGCAACTGCTCGCCGGGCTCCAGCAGCGGGTCCAGGGCGGGGCGATAACGGTTCATCAGTATCTCTGTCACCGCGGCAGAGTAGCGGGCGGCGATCACCCGAGGTCAGGCGGGCCTCCGGGCGCGGCGGGCCCCGGTTCCCCGGCCGGGGCGCTCACCGGGACCCCGGCGCAGCAGCTCGCTCACCGCGGCGCCGGATCGTCGCGCAGGACCTCCGCGTGGGCCCGCCGCAGGTGTCCGCCCGGGTCGATCCCGAGCCTGTCCCGCAGGACCGCCCGGGCCTCGTGGTAGGTGGACAGCGCTTCAGCGCGTCGGCCGCTCTGGTGCAGGCCGGTCATGAAGAGCGCGCGGAGGCGCTCGTCCAGCGGGTGCTCGGCGACCAGGCCGGACAGCTCGGCCACCGCCGGATCGAGCCTGCCGAGGGCCAGTTCGGCGGCGAGGCGCATGACCAGGGCCGAGAGCCGCAGGTCGCTCAGGTGGGTGCGGTAGCGCTCGGCGTGCTCGCCCGGCACGCCGCCCAGCGGCATCGTGTCCCGCCACAGGCCGAGCCCTTCGCGCAGGTGCCGGACCTCGGCGGCCCGGTCGCCCGATTCCCTGGCCGCGCGGGCGAGTTCCAGCGACCGGCGGAAGGCGCCGAGGTCCAGCGCGGCCGACGGGAGCCTGAGGACGTATCCCCCGGTCACCGAGCCGATGACGGAACGTGGCTCGCCGCCCGGCGAGGCCAGCGCCCGGCGCAACCGGTAGACGTACGTGCGGACGATGGTCTCCGCCGTGACCGGTGCGCCGTCCCCCCAGATGGCGTCCACCAGCCGGCCGGTGGCGATGTAGGACCCCTCCTGCATCAGCAGGGCGGCCAGCAGCGCCCGCTGCTGGGGCTGGCCGAGATCCGCCTCGGCGTCCCCGTTCCAGGCGGTGAGCGGGCCGAGGACGGAGAACCTCGGGCCGTCCCGGTGTTCGGCGGAGCCCGCGGGCGGCAGGGACGGCGCCCGCGGCGGCGTCGGAACGGACCAGGGGTCCGCCGAGACCGGCCGACCCGTCATCAAGGTGTCCAGCATGACTTCGTGTTCTCCCGTCGTGTCGAACGTCGGAGGCTGGACCGTGTGCGCGCCGCCCGGGTGGGCGACGCCGGTTCCCCCGTCCTCCGTCGGGGCCGACCGGCCTGGTACCGCACCGGTCGGCCCCTCTGGACACCACGCTATGGACGCCCGGTGGACAAGCGATGGACGGGCGCGGCGGCGGGGGCGGGGCCGCCGTCGCGTCCTGCCGCGCGTCCTGCCCGCACCCTGCCGCGCGCCGGGCGTACGCCCTCGCCCTCACCCCCTCCAGCGCCCCCGCCAGCGCCCCCGCCCGCCCCCGGCGCCCTACTCCAGGGCCGCCAACAGCTCTCTGACCTGCGCCGCCTCGTCGTCGAGGCCCAGCCGCCCGTACACCTCCAGTCCCTCCGCCAGGCAGGCCCGGGCCTGGCGCGGGCGGCCGAGACTGGTGAGCGCGGTGCCGAGCGTGCGCAGCAGGGCGGCCTCCAGGGCGGCGCTGGTGCGGCGGGCGAGCGGGAGGACCGCCTCGGCGGCGTCGAGGGCGAGCAGCCAGCGGCCGGCCTCGGCGTGGATGCGGGCGGCGAGGTCGCCGGCCGCGGCCTCGAACACGGTGACCTGGAGGGCGGCGAACTCCTCGCGCGCACCGGCGGCATGGGCGAGCGCCTCCTCCGGGTCGCCGCACAGCCGCAGCACCCTGGCGAGGTAGTAGCGGCCGGTCGCGGCGGAGACCGGTCCGGAGCCGCTCATCAGGCGGGCGCAGCGCTCGGCCGCCTCCCGGGCCTCGGTGAGCCGGCCGGTGTGGGCGCAGCTGAACGCGAACTCGCCGAGCGCGCTGCCTTCGGAGCGTTCGGCGCCGAGCCGGCGGAACAGGTGCGCGGCGCGGCCGGCGTGCTCGGCGGCCTCGGCGTAGCGGCCGTGGATGCGGGCGTTGCCGCCGAGGGTGAGCAGGGACTTGGCGAGCACCCGCTCGGTCGCCTCGGACGTGCAGAGCTCGACGGCCCGGCGGACCTCCTCCTCCGACTCGGCGTAGCGGTTGACGTGCCAGAGCATGGCGCCGCGCAGGTACCGGGCGAGGGCGAGTGCGCCGTGGTCACCGCGCGCGGCGGCCTCCCGGGCCAGCCGCTCGGCGAGGTCGGCGATGACCGTGGTCTGGGTGCGTTCGGCGAGGACCGCGCCCATCCGGTCGGCGAGTTCGGCGGCGCGGTCGAGCGGCAGCTCCGGGTCCGCGCAGCTCAGGGCGATGGCGGCGGCGTGCACCTCGGCCTGTTCGCGCATCCAGCGGACCGCCTCGGCGCCGTCGGCGAAGTCCCGCCCCGGGGCGTGGACGGTCACGCCGAGCAGGCTGAGCTCGACCGGGTCGGCCTTGCGGGCGGCGCGGTCGGCGTTGCGGGCGGTGGCGAGGCAGAAGTCGGTGAGCCGGCCGGCGGCGGCGGTGCGTTCGGCGGCGCCGTCCTCGGCGGCGAGCCGGCCGCGGGCGTAGGCGCGGACGAGGTCGTGGAAGCCGTAGCGGTCGAAGCGCGGGGAGTGCAGGAGGTTGAGGTCGACGAGGGTTTCGAGCAGCTCGCCGGTCTCGGACTCGGGGCGGTCGAGCAGCGCGGCGGCGCAGGCCAGCGGGACGTCGGGGGCGTCGGACAGGGCCAGCAGCCGGAAGGCACGGGCGAGTTCGGCGTCGAGGCGGTGGTAGGAGAGGGCGAAGCTGGCCTCCACGGTCCGTTCGCCGTCGCTGAGTTCGGCCAGCCGGTGTTCCCGGCGCAGCCCTTCGGCGAGGGCCGCCAGGGTGAGCGAGGGGTCGGCGGCGAGCCGGGAGGCGACGATGCGGACGGCGAGCGGCAGCAGCCCGCAGGCCCGGACGATCTCCTCGGCGGCCTCGGGTTCGGCGGCGGTGCGCTCGGCTCCGACGATGCGGGTGAGCAGTTCGAGCGCCTGCCCGGGCGGCAGGGTGTCCAGCCGCATGTGGTGCGCGCCGGCGAGGCCGCCGAGCCGGTGGCGGCTGGTGATGAGGACGGCGCAGCCCGCCGAGCCGGGCAGCAGCGGTTCGACGTGGCCGGGGGTGGCGGCGTTGTCGAGGACGACCAGGACCCGCCGCCCGGCGAGCGACGAGCGGTAGAGGGCGCTGCGCTCCCGGGTGTCCGGCGGGATCTCGGCGGGTGCCACGCCGAGGGCGCGCAGAAAGCCGGCGAGCACGGTGCCCGGGTCGGGCGGGGTGTCGTCGGCGCCGCGCAGGTCGGCGAAGAGCTGCCCGTCGGGGAAGCGGCCGCGCATCCGGCGGGCCACGTGGACGGCGAGGGTGGTCTTGCCGACGCCGCCCATGCCGTCCAGGGCGGAGACCACGACGGCCCGCCCGCCGGCGGCGGCGAGGCGGTCGGCGAGGACCTCGGCCTCTTCTGAGCGTCCGGTGAAGTCGGCGATTCCGGAGGGGAGTTGGTCGGGAATCTGCCAGTTGTCGGCGGCCGGATCGGCGGCGTCGGCGCCGGTGGCGGCAGCCGTGGGCAGCAGGGCGGGGTCCTCGCGCAGGATGCGCAGCTGCAACGCCGCCGGGCCGTCCTCGCCGGGAAGGCCAGGAAGGCCAGGAAGGCCGGGCGGGCCGGGCGGGCCGGGCGGGCCGGGCGGGCGAGGAGGGCCGGGCGGGAGTGCGGCACGGGCGTCCTCGTACACCGCGAGCGCCTCCGTCTTGCGGCCCGCCTGGTAGAGGGCGCGCATCAGGACGGCGGTGAGCCGGGGGCGGCCCGGGTGCTCCAGGGCCAGCGCGGCGGCCTCCGCCGTCAGGTCGGTGCGGTCGCCGAGTTCGGCGTCCAGCCCGAGCTGCGCCTCCTTGACCGAGATCCGCTGCTCGGCCAGACGGGCCCGGACCGCCTCGGCGTGCGGCCCGGGCAGTCCCGCCAGCGGTTCGCCGGTCCACAGCCGCTGGGCGCGCCGCAGCACCTCCCGCACCTCCTGCGGCGGCGCGTCCGCCTCCCGCAGCCGTTCGGCCTCGGCCAGCAGCGCCTCCCAGGCGGCCGCGTCCACCTCGGCCTCCGGCACCCGCAGGGCGTAACCGTCGCCGACCCGTGCCAGGGGCATCCGCTGAGGATCGTCCCCCGCGTACGGCCGGAACGCGGCGCGCAACCGTGAGACGGCCAGCTGGACGGCCTTGCGCGGGTCAGCCGGCTCGGCGCCGCCCCACACGCCCTCGACCAGGACCGAGGTCGCGACCGTCCGCCCGCCGGCGTCCAGCAGGACGGCGAGCACGGCCCGCTGCTGGGGCCGGCCCAGCTCCAGCTCCCGTTCCCCGTACCAGGCACGCACCGGTCCCAGCAGTCCGAACCGCAGCCCGGAGCCCCCCATGTCAGCCATCTACCGTCCCTCAAGAGTCGTCCGGCGCCGGGATCCCGCCATGTGTGTACGGCCAGTGACGCCCCCATACCCCGGTCACCTATGCTTCGCACAGATTGTGCACCGACGGCTCATGGCTTCGGGGGTGGGGGCATGGGGTTCGATTTCCGGGTGCTGGGGTCGCTGCGGGCCCGGCGCGACGGCCGTGAGCTCGATCTCGGCAGGCCGCAGCAGCGGGCCGTGCTCGCCGCCCTGCTGCTCGCCCCGGGCCAACTGGTGCCCACGGAACGGCTGGTCGAGGGGCTGTGGGGCGAGGACGACGCCCGCTGGCCGAAGGACCCGGCGGGCCAGATCGGCACCCACGCGCACCGGCTGCGCCGCGCCCTTGGCGAGCCGGGGCTGCTGGTGGCGGCGGCGGGCGGCTACCGGCTGGGGGTGGAGCGCGGCACCGTCGACCTCTTCCGCTACGAGGACGGAGTGGCGCAGGCGAGCGCGCTGCGTCAGCGGGACCCGGTGCGGGCACGCGCCCGGCTGGCGGAGGCGCTCGGGGCGTGGGAGGGGCGCTGCGCGCTGGACGGCGTGCCGGGCGTCTTCGCCGAGCGCGCCCGGGGGCGGCTGGCGGCGGGGCGGTTCGCGGCGGTGAAGGCGCTGCACGACCTGGACCTGGCGCTCGGACGGCACACCGAGGCACTGCCCGCGCTGGACGCGTTGGCGGCCGGTCACCTGCACGACGAGGAGGTGCAGCGGCTGCACCTGCTGGCACTGCATCGCTGCGGCCGCACGGCTGAGGCGCTGGCGGCCTACGGGGCTCTGTGCGAGCGGCTGGACCGCGAGCTGGGGCTGGAACCGGCGCCCGCGCTCGTCGAGCTGGCCGGCCGGATCCGTCGCGGGGAGGCGCCGGTACCGGCGCGGCGGCTGCCGCGGCCGTGCCAACTGCCGCCGGACATCCCCGACCTGGTCGGGCGGGCGGCGCTGGTGCGGGAGGCGGAGCGGGTACTGCGGGGCGACGGCGCGCCGGTCCTGGGCCTGTCGGGCCCGGCGGGCAGCGGCACGTCGGCACTGGCGGTGCACGTCGCCCACGCCGTCCAGGACGCCTTCCCGGACGGGCAGTTGTACGCGAGCGGCGGCGAACCCGGCCCGGCGCTGGCGGGGTTCCTGCGGGCGCTCGGGGAGTGGCCGGCGGAGGGCGCCGGCCCCGACGAGCTGTCCGCGCGCTACCGGGCCGCGCTCACCGGGCGGCGGGTGCTGGTCGTGCTCGACGGCGTGCCCGACCCCGCGCCGCTGCTGCCCGGGGTCCCGGGCTGCGCGGCGGCGGTGGCCGGACCGGAGCCGGGGACGCTGCCCGCGGACGCCGTGCGGCTGGTGGTGGGACCGCTGGAGCCGCACGACGCCTACGAGCTGCTGGCCCGGATCGCGGGCGGCGACCGGATCCGTCAGGATCCCGCCGCGGTGGCCGAGGTGGCCGGCCTCTGCGGCCACCTGCCCGTCCTGCTGCGCACGGCGGCCACCCGCCTCGCGGCCCGGCCGCAGTGGTCGGTGGCCGACCTGGTCGGGTGGCTCGCCCGCGGATGACCCCGGCCGGCCGGAACGCGGCGCGGGGACGCGCCCGTGGCTAGTACAGGTCGGACGACAGGGCCACGGAGGTGGGCGTGTTGGAGTGGGGGGTCCGGCCGCTGTCGCCGTCCCAGTAGACGACGACGCTGCCCGCGTCGTTGACCGTCAGCTTGGCGTGCGGGTGCCCGTACGTTCCGAGGTTCCAGCAGGGGTGACCGTCGGCGGCGTAGACGACGAGGTTCCCGTCGGTCTGCATGACGGCCTTGTAGCCGCAGCCGACGGTGTAGCTGGCCCAGACCGCACCCTTGCCGTTCTGGTAGATGACCAGGTTGCCGTCGGACTGCATGACCAGCTGGGTGGTGTACGAGTCGACGTGCCAGCCCGGGTAGAGCGGCTCGTCGTCCCAGATGGTGTGGGTGGTCGGGTTGTACGCCGCCTGCGCGCTCCCCGCCCCCGCCAGCGTTCCGGCCAGCGCCAGCGCGCCGGTCGCCATGCCGATGGCCATGTGCCGCAGCACCTTCGTCGCCTTCATGTCCCCGTGTACCTCTCTCGTGGTCTCGCGCCCGTGAACGTGCGGGGCGCCCCGTGCAACCGATCATGGGCGAGCGCGGTAGACAAACGATGAACGCCTCCGTCAATCGGACGGACGACGGGGCACCGGGCGCCGCCGGCGGACCGGGAGGGCACTCCGGTCGACGAGACGATGGAGGCGCTCCACGAGGTGGTGGCGGCCGGGAGGTCCGTCGCCCTCGGGGCCCCGACGCGGCGACCACCCTGGCGCGCGGCCGGGCAGAGCCCCCTGATCAGGGGCGAGTACGGACGGTCATGCCTGGGCGGCGGCGGTGCACCGTCAGGTAGACGACGCCGTCCGGGCTCGCCGAGACGCCGCGCACCGCGCCGCGCGGCAGCAGGAGCACGACACCGGACCGCAGGTCGTGGTCGGCGCCCGCGCAGCGCAGCGTCCCCTCGCCGGCGAGTCCCACGGCCAGGACGTCCAGATCGGGCTCGACGTGCTCGGGGACGGTGGCGTCCGGCCGCAGTCGCACCACATTGGCATCGAGCTGGCGCTGTTCACCGGTCAGCCGCCACAACGCTCCGGCCGCGTCGGCAGCGGCGTCGCGCAACAGGTCGTCCAGAATCACGCCGTCACCGGCGGTGCCCGAGTCCGTCATGCCGGACATCATCGCACCGCACCCCCGCAGGGCCCCGTTCGCCGTGACGAGGTCGCCGTGCCGTCCGATCCGCCGACAACACCGTCACGGGGCACGGTCCGGGCCCCGACCCGGCGGTACGCGGAGGGCGCGCGGAGCGGGACGGAGGACGACGCCCGGACCTGACGTTTCGGTGTCGGCCGGTGGTGCGCATTCCAATTGACGTGTTGTCAGAAACCTTCTCGGCCTCCCGATCCATTCGGCATACTGGGCGGGCCGTGGAGATTCGTCGAACTGGGGTGCCATGGACTGGGAAGACGATCACGAGCTCGTCGCATCGCTGGCACGCTCCGCCGTCGCCCGGACCGCAGCCGACGAACTCCCCTTCTTCGAGCTCACGGCCGCCGGTTTCCTCGCCGGCTCGGAGCGCGCCCGTCGCACCGCCAGGAAGGACGAGCCACTCGGCTTCGGTGGCGACGCCGCGCTGGTCCTGATCAGCACAGCCGCCCTGACCGTCACCATCGACGTCCTCAAGCAACTCAGCCAGTACTACTCCGAGCGCTTGGTCCAGGGTGCGGCTCGTCGGACCCGGGGGTGGTTCAGGCGCCGCTCCGCCGCCGCGCCGGCCGGTGTACCGCTGCCACGGCTGTCGGCGGACCAGATCGCCGAGCTGCGCGAACTGGCCTACCGTCGCGCCAAGGACGCGCAGGTGCCGGACGCTTCGGCGGCCCTGATCGCCGACGCGATCGTCGGCGGCATCGTCACCCGGTCCGAGGCGCACGACGAGCAACAATGACGGCAGGGCCCGGCCCCCACCCGCGTCCCAACCCGTTCGCCGTGCCCTCCGGCACGGTCTCCCGGTTCGCCCTGCTCATCGTCTCGGCGTCCGCCGCCGTGACCGATTTCGGCCCGCTGCTGACGGGCCACCTGCTCGGGCTCGGTGGGGAGGACGGGCAATCGACCGCGACCGACGACTGCACCCGCCGTCAGGCCGCCGAGGCCGCGCAACGCGCCGGCTCCTCGGGCTCCGGCATCTTCGACGCGGACCGTTGGCAGCTGGAGAGCTGCCCGCACTCCCCCGACGGGTTCTCCCCCTGGGCCGGTCTCGCGGCCCTGGCGGTGTTCTGGCTGCTGGTGCTGGCCTGCTACTGGTGGACACCGCTCTGGCGGATCCGCCGCCGCCACCTGCGGCCGCTCCCCGACGCGCGGCTGGCCGGCCTGGGCGCCTGCCTGGACGAACTGCGCCGCCTGGCCGGGGTCGGGGAACACGTCCACTACCTGGTGGACGCCCTCGACCCGACGGCCTCCGGCCTCGCCTTCGGCCGCCCGGGCCGACGGTACATCGTGCTCAGCGGCGGCATGCTCGCGCTGTTCTCCCGGGACCCGCAGGCCTTTCGCAGTGTCGTCCGACACGAACTTGCGCACCTGCGCAACCGCGACCTGGACATCACCTTCGTCACGGTGGCCGTGTGGCGGGTGTTCGCGGCGACCGTACTGCTGCCGCTCATCCCGATGCTGGTGTTCGTCCTCGCTCTCGGGCCGGCCGGGGGGATCGACCGGGCGAGAGCCACGCAGGAGCTCGGGCAACTGCTGCTGCTGGGGGCGCTGATCCCATTCACCCGCAACGCCGTGCTCCGCAGCCGCGAACTGCACGCGGACGCGCGGGCCGCCGGGAGCGAGACCGGCCGGGCCGAACTGGCCCAGGTGTTCAGACGGCCTGTGAGCCGGCCGCCGGGCGGCCGGCTCCGGCAGCTGCTCGCCGTACACCCCCCGGTGCAGGCGCGACTGGCAGCCGTGGAGGACTCGCGCGTACTGGTCCGGACGGGGTTCTGGGAGGCCCTGGGGATGGGCCTGGCCGTCACGCTCGCCTACGACGCGCTCATCGCACTCAGCGTCGGCCTGCTCGGCATCTCCACCGCGACCCCGGTGGCAGCGGCCCTGAGCGGAGTACTTCTCGCCACCGGCCTCAGCGCGAGCCTGTGGCGGGACGCCGTACGAACCTTCGTCGACGGCCTGCCGATGCGGTCCGCAGCCGTCGGATGGGGCCTCGCGTGCGGCCTCGTCCTCGGCTTCACCACGTCGAGGCGGCAGAGCGCGGACGCCGACGTGGCGCTGCGCGGGCCGGTCTCCGCGGTTGTCGTGCTCTGGATGGTGCTGGTCGCGCTCAGTGGCTGGCTGGTGGTCCGGTGGCTCGCCCTGATCGCCAGGACCTGGCTGCCGGTCGGCGCCGCGAGCCGGCGACCGTTGGCGACGTTCGCGGTCGGCGCCGCGGCAGGCAGCGTGGTGGTCACCGTATGGCTGAAGATCGTTCTGCAAGTGCCCATATGGGCCAGCTTCATCGAAGCCCTGGTCCTGCCCGGCGCCTCAGCGGTGGTGGTCCTGCTGGCCACCGTCGTCATGACCGTCGTCACCGATCTGGCGTCGGTCCGGATGGTGTTGCTCGTTCTCGGGCTCGCGCTGACTCCGGTGGTCACCCCGACCCTTGGACGACTGTTCGTCAGACGGGGTTCGCGCCGGGCGCCTGTGGTGCTCGACGTGGCCGCGCCCTACCGGCAGCCGAGCCTGCCCGCCGCCGAACCCGCCACGGCGGTCGGCTTCGGACTGCTCGTCGGGTTGTCGGCGTCCGCGCTCACCGCGGTGCTCCAGGTCATGGCGGTGAACGGCACCGAGGACGGTGCCGCCGCGGGTGGCGGCGCCGTCTACCTCTGCGCGGCACTGGCGCAGGTGATCGCAGGCATCGGCGCCGGGCTGCGGGCGCCCGAGCTCCGGGTGGCGCACGCCGCGCTCGGTCAGATCACCGCGCTGGCCGTGGTGCTCGTGGCCGGGACGCTGGGCGCCAGGTTCGTGAACTGCACGGCCTCCATCGAGCTCTGCGCGAGCGCGCCCGGTGCCGCCGAGATGTTGACCGGCGTGGCGCTCTACAAGGTCTGCCTGCCCTTCACCATCGCGGCGGCGGCAGGTCTCGGCCGGTGGCGAGCACGTGCCTCCCGTCAGCCGGCGCCGGCTCCGCTCCTTCCCCACCGCCCCGACCTGCGCCCTTGACGTTCCAGGCCGACGGTCTCGGCGTGGACACCCAGGTGAGCGCCGGGGTGACGCCGGGCAGAGCCACCCGGCGTCCACCCGGCCGGTCAGTAGAACAGGACGGAGAGGCGGGCGGTGTTCGGGGCGACGTCACAGAAGTAGGTGACCGCCTCCCCCCGGGTCACGTAGGCCTGGCCGGCGGCGTCGCACGCGGCGCCGCTCGGGTACATGCCGATGTAGGTGTATCCGGTCGTCCTCGTGGTGGACGCCTGGGCGGCGGGGGCGGCCATCAGGCCGCCCGCAACCGTCAGCAGTCCGGCCAGGGCCATGGTGGAAACCGCTTTGCGCAGTGCCATGTCGCTGTCTTCCTCCCCTTGGGCGAGCACGCCGGAGTCCGCGTCCCGGCGTTCGGCTGCGAGCCTTCCGGAATCCCGGATTCGAAGCAATGGTAGAGACCAATTTGGCAGGAAACAGTCGATCACCGCGGCCTGCCCGACTCGGATGGAGCGCCAACCCCTTCGCCACCGACGCCCGTAGGCGAGCCGCGTGCGCTCGCCTACGGGACGCCTTCTCACCAGAGCGACGCGCCACTCCGGAGCTTCGCGCCCGATGACGCCCGTTCACCTTGCCGCACCACCCCGGCGCCGAGCCGCCGCCCCCACGACGGGTGCAACGGCCCCGACGTTGGCCCCGACGCTGCAGCGCCGGTCGGCGCCGGGCGGCGACGTCAGCGCCGGGCGGCGACGTCAGCGCCGGGCGGCGACGTCAGCGCCGGGCGGCGACGTCAGCGCCGGGCGGCGACGGCCTCCACCTCGAACAGCACGTCAGGCGCGGCCAGGCTCGCGACGCCGATGAGCGTCTGCGCGGGCGGCTTCGTGCCCCAACCCTCCTGCACGGCCCCGGCGATCGGTCCGAGCTTACTGACGTCGTGGTCCACCACGTACGTCCTGAGCTGCACGACGTGGCTGAGGTCGAGCCCGTGGGCGGCAAGAGCGACGCCGACGTTGCGGAACGCCTGCTTCACCTGCTCGGCGAAGTCGGTGGAGACGACGGCGCCGTCCGGGCCCGATCCGTACTGGCCCGCGACAAGCACGAGTTCCGTACCTGCGGGGACGGTGGCGGTGTGGCTGTAGCCGAACGGGACCGGGTCGTGCAAGCCGTCCGGATTGACGATGGCGTGTGCCATGCGGGTCACCTCTCGTGTGCGATGGGCCTGTTGTGCTGAAGCCTCGCAACGATTCACGACATCGTGGTGTCGTGTATTCCGGTAGCGTTTTCGCGTGCGCGCCGATCGGTTGGTCTCCCTGGTACTGCTGCTGCGGCAGCACGGCCGGCTGTCCGCGGCCACGCTGGCCCGCGAACTGGAGGTGTCCACCCGCACCGTGCTGCGCGACATCGACGCGCTGTCCGCAGCCGGTGTCCCGGTCTACGCCGAACGCGGCCGGCACGGCGGTTTCGCGTTGCTGCCCGGTTTCCGGACCGAGCTCACCGGACTGAACCACGACGAGGCCCTTGCTCTGCTGGTCGCCGGATCGCGGCGCGGCGCACAGGCGTTCGGCCTCGGTTCGGCGCTCGCCTCGGCGATGCTCAAGGTGGTTGACGCGCTGCCCGCCGGCTATCGGGACACCGCGGCCGGCGCGGCTCAGCGACTGCTCATCGACCCGGAGACCGACCTCCTCTCGCGTCGGCTGGTCGTCGAGGAGGTGCCCGACGCCATCGTGGCCGCGGTCCTGCGCGCGGTGTTCGCCGGGCGCAGGCTGCACATCCACTACGCGGCCGTCGACCAGCCCCCGCAGTGGCGCACGGTGGACCCGATCGGCCTGGTCACCGTGCGCGACCAGGGCTACCTGCTGGCCACGAGGTGCGGCGCGGACCGCACCTACCGGCTGTCCCGCATCCTGGCCGCCGAGGAACTCGACGAACCGGCACAGCGACCGGAACGGGTCGACCTGGACCGGGCCTGGCAGGAACGCAGCAGGCGGTTCCGGACCGGCGGCGACCAGGTCACCGTGCTGGTACGGGTGGACCCGGCGCGGCGGGAGGACCTGGTGGGCACCGCGCTGGCCGTCCTCGCCGAGGAGGCCGACCCGGACGGCCGGCTGCGGCTGGAGGTGACCTTCCAGGACGCGCGACACGCCGAATGGGCACTGTGGCAGCTCGCCACGAACGCAGAGGCCCTGGCCCCGCAGTGGCTGCGGGACTCCCTGCACAACCGCGCCACCGCGATCGCGACCTGCTACGAGGTGTCATCCTGAGGCCGGGGGCCGACACCCCGCCGACTGCCCGTCAAGAACCCCGGATCCAGCCGCCATGGCCGCCATGGCCTCCTCGAACTCCTCGGCCGACCGCCTGCTGCACGCCTCCGTCCTGCGCCGCCGCCGCACCTACGCGACCTCGGGAGCGCGACCGACCGTGATCGGCAACTACCGCGCTCCGGGCACCGCCCGGTGGATCCGACACGGCTCGCCACCAGTCTCCGAATCCGGTGGCGAACCGGTTCCACATCGCGGACAGACCCGCCAAGGCCCTCGGCCTGCTCCGCCGCAGCCTGCGCGTCCACGGACCTGCTGCTGTGCACCCGCGTTGACCGTGGGAAGCAGCGGCACGGCGGGTCACGTCCCGGAGCCACTGGTCATCGCTCATCGCCGCCCTCCCCGCCAGTCGATTCGGAGAAACCTCCTTGCGCAACAGCAGGTTCACCGCGGTCCTCCTGGCCGGCACCACGACGCCGGCGCCCGGGGCTCGTCGCCGCCTGGTCCAGGCCTGCACCTCGGCCATCCTGAACTACGGCTTCCGTTCCGACCCCGCCCGAACTCATACGGGACAGGCCCCGCCCGGGCAGCCTCTCACCGGCTCACGTCGTTCCCGCGGTTCGCGGGGTCGGGGCTGCACAGCCAGCCGTTGACGGCGAAGCGGCTGTCCGCGTGCTGCTTGCCCGGGCAGTTGACCGGCCGCACCTCGTGCCAGGCGGTGGGCCGGAAGAACACGATGCTGTCGTGCTCGGGCTCCCAGTCCCGCCAGGTGCGCTCCTGCCACTTTCCGGCCGTGTCGGTGTGCAGGGGCAGGGCGGCGTCGAACACGCGCAGCTCTCCACCACCGAACGGCCGGGGCGTGCGATGCAGGTAGTACACGAACGTGAGCAGACGCCGGGGGGCCAACCTCACATCGGTGTCCTGGTGCGGCCGATAGAAGTCGCCGTCGTTGTGCACGTTGAGGCCGTATTCGGGTTCCGTGTGCCGACAGGAGACTCCAAGAGTGTGCTCGACCGCCTCCAGTACCTCGTCGATGGCTGCCATCAGTTCGGGCGCGGCGAAGTCTCCTCGCGACCGGGACCGGCGAAAGTCGGGGACCAGCTCCCGGTCTCGAATCGTGGAGGGCTTCAACGTGTCGTCGGCGGAGGCGATGGCGCGCTCCAGCAAGGCGCCGGCCGTCTGCTCGCCCAGGAACTGGGTGATGCGGCAGACCGTCACCGGAAGCCGCCAGATCGCGTCCGTAGACACCTGCGACCGCCGATCCATCGCCTCGGAGGGGCCCGTCAGGGTGTCGTGTCGTGCCACGGTGTCCTGCCTCGTCATGGTGTCCTGCCTTCTGGATCGCGATGAGTGTTCCGCAGGCCGACTCCCCCAAGCCCGCACCGGGAGTGGGCGGCGACCGTGGCCCGCGCTCGGGCCGGAACGCGCCCTCGGCCGCTGACCGTCGACCCTGCGACAGCTCTGCGACGGCCATGCGACGACCCTGCGACGACCCTGCGACGGCCGGAGCATCACCGCAGGACGCCCAGCGCCGTCACACGGCCTCGGGCTTGTTCCCAACCGCTGCTTCTCGTAGCCGATCCACTTCGGCCGTGAGCTCTGCCACGCGGCGGTGCAATGCCTGGACGCACACCAGGGCGACGCCGAGGCCGTCGACGACGGGGATCCTGGTGTCGTCCTGGTTGAAGCCGAAGGCGGCGTGCCAGTCCTGGGCCATCGGCCCGAGGTGGCGCACGTCTTCGGGCTCCCAGAGGTAGCGCCAGGTACTGACGGGCAGCGCGGCCACGGTCTCCAGAACCGCGTAACCGTTGACCGCACCGACCGGAGCCACAGCGCCGCTCTCCCGCGCCCCGGGCGGACGACGGGCCGGGGCACCGCGGTCAGCCGCGCGGCACCGCCGGCCGAAGATCCGCATCGCTACCGGCTCCAGTCGACCGGGACCACGTCCTGCTTGAGCCCGCGGTCACTGCAGACGGAGCATGGATTGCCCGGGAGCCCCGGCCCCTGGTCCGTGCCGATCGTGATCGCTCCGTGGGCCCCGGCCGGGGTGTGAACGCCGTCGCCGACCATCGCGGCTTCGTAGCCGCCCAGCAGCTCCTGGAGGGTTCCGGGGCCCAGGTTCTCCGGAGCGGAGATCGCTGCGATGCCGTCGTAGTCCGTGTAGGCCGTTCCCAGCGTCCTGCCGCCCATCGTGGCGAACACGATCTTCGCACCGCGGATGGGCTCCCCGGTCACCGCGTCGGACGCCATCGCATTGATGTTCTCCAGTTGCAACTGGGTGACGTTCAAGGTGGCCTGGCTGGCCGTGAGCCTGGTCGGCTTCAGGCTGGGGCATTCCGCCCCGCTGCTGCACGACGCGGGCGACGGGGTGGCCGCGGAGGCGGTGACACCGCTGCCCGCGCCCAGTGATGCCAGAGCCGCGGCCATCACCGCGACGGTCTTACGGCTTACAGAAGTCATGTCCACTCCCGCGGGAACTGCCCGAGCGTGATCCGTGCCGGCCCCTCACGGCCGGGACGGCCTGGGCGCGTGCAGGACGCGACGGGTGCCGCCCCCTTCGGACGGCGCGGCCGAGCGTATCCACGCCCGTCTGGCCCAACCAGCTGACAAGCGCGAGTTCGCACCATCTGATGAACCGCCGGCACGACGGTGACGAACACGATCGACGCAATACGAGCCGAGCAACCGCCGAATACCACGCCGCCACCGGCTCACCACCGCAGAACCGTCCGTCGATCACCGGTCGGACGTCCGTGCGAGCCACGCTTGCAGGGGAGTTCGACCAGCAGGACGCCCCGTCGCAGGTACCGGTGTCCTCGTTCCGCAACGGTCAGTGGCCTGCGGGTCCGTCAGGGTGCGGCCGCAGGCAGGCTTCGGCGATGGCGAAGTGCCGCAGGGCCTCGAAACCCTCGGGCAGGTCGAGGCGACCCTCGGCCGGACGGTCGCGGCGCTCGGGACGGCCGGCCACCAGCCGACGTGCGTGCGCGAGGTAGCCGGCCAGGTGCTCCTCGCCGTGGCGGACCGGTGTGTCGGCGGGCTTCCGGCCGGAGCCCGGGGTGTCGAGACGGAAGTCGGCCAGGCTCAGCGGGGGTTCCAGCGGGGCGTCCCGGTGGCGCCAGAGGCCTGCGCCGGGCGTGAACCGGTAGTCGGGAAGCAGACGGTGTCCGTCCGTGGCTATGAGGTCGACCGCGTCGACGATGTGGTCCCGGACGGTGTCGGACATGAAGTACGGGAAGCTCACGCGTGTCCAGCCGGGCTTGATGCCCTCGTGGCCCCGGGCGACGATCTCGTCGCGCAACGCCGCCGAGTGGTCCTCCCCGATCCCGAGCAGCCGGTGCCCGTAGGGGCCGGCGCACGAACAGCCGCCGCGAGCCTGGATGCCGAACAGGTCGTTGAGCAGCGCGACCACGAAGTTGTGGTGCAGGTAGCGGTCCTCGTGCCGGACAAGGAACGAGACGACCGGCAGGCGCCGTACGTGCGTGGCACCGAGGATGACGATGTTCGGGTTGCGCTGCCAGCGGTCCAGGACCGCTTGCCAGGCCCGCTCCTCCCTGGCGTGGATCAGCTCGGCACCGACCGCCTCCTTGACCTCGAAGGCGAGGCCGGCGCGGATCGACTCGACGATGGCAGGGGTGCCGCCCTCCTCCCGGGCGACCACGTCGTCGAGGTAGTACTGGTGCACGGGGTCGACGAAGGCGACGGTACCGCCGCCCGGCATGGTGGGAACGCGGTTGCGGACGAGGTCCCGCCGGACGACGAGCACCCCCGGGGACTGAGGGCCCCCGACGAACTTGTGGGGTGACAGGAAGACGGCGTCCTTGTGGTCGCCGCGACCAGGTGCCGACTCGGCGACCCGGATCGGCAGGTACGGCCCGGCCGTGGCGAAGTCCCAGAAGGACAGCGCTCCATGCGCGTGCAGCAGGGCGGCGATGCGGTCGGTGTCGGTGAGGATGCCGGTCACGTTGGAGGCGGCCGAGAAGCTGCCGATCCGGAGCGGCCGGTCCGCGTGGCGGACGAGCTGGGCGCGCAGGTCGTCCTCGTCGATCCGGCCGTCCGCGTCCAGCCCGATGACCACGACGTCGGCGACCGACTCCCGCCAGGGCAGCTCGTTCGAGTGGTGTTCGTAGGGCCCCACGAAGACGACCGGGCGACGGTGCGGCGGGACGGCTTGCACGGGGTCGTGCCGCCCGGCCGGGCTCTGCAGCTCCAGGATGCCGACGAGCTTGTTCACGGCAGCCGTGGTCCCCGACCCGCAGAACAGCACGACGTGGTCGTCGGTGCCGCCGACCGCGCGGTGGATCAGCTGCCGGGCGTCCTCGCGCAGGCGGGAGGTCTGCAGCCCTGTGGCGGAGCTCTCGGTATGGGTGTTGGCGTACCGCGGAAGGACTGCGGCACGCAGCCAGTCCTCGACGAAGTCCAGCGAACGTCCGGAGGCCGTGTAGTCGGCGTAGGTGATGCGTCGGGGACCGTAGGGGCCCGGCAGCACGTCGCCGTCACCGATGAGGCCGCACCGGATCCGGGTCAGCAGCGCCACGCCGGCCTCCGGCGGTTCCGCTGTGCCGGACCGCTCGGGAGCCGGGCATCCCGTCGCCGGCTTCCGGCCCGAGCCGTCCGGACGTACGCCCGGCGCGTTACGGCGGGACCGACCGATCAGCCCGAACGGTTTCCTGAGGGTCGTGATGACAGCGTTCTCTTCCACGGAAGGCCTTACGACGGCTTTCGACCGAAGGTTCAACGTGACGCTGGTCACGGACGGCGCGAGCGGCTCCCCCGCGTGCGTCAGGCCTTCCGACGGACGCGGCTCTGCCGGGCGGCCTCGGCGGCGATCTCGACCCGCGAGCGGAAGGAGAGCTTGGCGAGGATGTGGGAGACGTGGGTCTGGACCGTCCGGGTGGAAAGCATCAACTCGGCGGCGATCTCCGGGTTGGAGCGGCTGTCGGCAATCCCCTGGGCGACGCGCAGCTCCGTCGGCGTCAGGCTCTGCCAGCCCGAGGCGGCCCGCGGCCGGGGGCCGCGCGCGCCGAGGTGCAGCCCGGCCGCGCGCAGCCGGGCCTGGGCGCGCCGGATCCCCCAGGCGGCGCCGAGCCCGGTGTAGACGGCCACCGCCTCGTCCAGTCGGCGCCTGGCCTCCGCCGGACACCCCTGCCGGGCCAGCAGTTCGGCCGCGTCTTCCAGGGCGTTCGCCCGTCGCAGCGGCCGGGAGGACGCCGCGTAGTAGCCGGCGGCCTCCAACAAGGGCGCCGGATCGGCCTCAAGCAGTCCGGCGGCGTGCCGGGCGGTGTGCTGCCAGTAGGCGATGCCGGGCGCCCCGGACGAAACGGTGCCGGTGCCCGCGGCCGCGGCGGCGGTCTCGGCGGTCGCGCGGTCACCGACCGCCAGCGCCAACCGGACGACGGCCGGCAGCCAGGAGGACCGGCCAACCGGTCCCGTCGCGACCTCCCGGTCGAGGACGGGCAGGAGGGCGGCCAGTGCCCGGTCCGGCCGCCCGGCTCGTTCGGCGGCGATCGAACGCGCCATCACGAGCCACTGCGGGGCTCCGGGGTCAGCGAGAGTGTGCAGCGGATGGTCCCGCACGAGCCGCAACCGTGCTTCGCACGTGGACGTGTCGTCCCGGAGGCCGGCCACCAGCGCGGCCAGGCCGTGCACCTGAACGGCCACGGGCGGGAGCTCCTCCCCGGCAAGGTCCTCGGACTCGGCCAGGTGCTCGATCTCGGCGAGTGCCTCGTCCCACTGCCCGGTGCGGAAGAGATGCGCGGCGATCGCGACCGCCGTGTGCTGACCGTGCGTCCGGGGGCTTGCGCCGAGGCGGCGGAGCCGCGTGATCTCCGTGTCGGCCTCGGAGATCCGGTCGTGGAGCCCGGCGATCACGAGTCGTTGGGTCCGGAGCAGCCGCTCGGCCCGGGGATGCGCGCCGTCCACGCACAGGGCCAGGCCACGCTCGCTGAGTTCCACGGCGCCGCTGAGGTCGCCGTCCCGGACTCTGGCGATCACCGTCTGGATCCAGGTGGCGTAGGCGACGGCGAACGTCTCCCCCGAGCGGCCGCCCATGGCCACCGCGCCGACCGCCGCCTCGGCGGCCTCGTCGAGCCGGTCCGACCGGAGCAGATAGAAGGAGCCCTCGGCCCGCAGCCGCGCCCTGGACCGCTCGCTGATGCCGTCGGTCCTGGAGGCGGAAGCCAGCAGTGCCGCGGCCTCCAGGGCTCCGGTTCCGGGCGACCGGGCGTACAGCGCCTCGCCGAGCAGCCAGGAGGCCTCGGCCGCGACCTCGGGTTCGACGGACGGTGCGGCGAGCAGCCGTCGTACGATCACCTCGGCCTCGTGCGGCCGGCCCAGCGCGGTCAGTGCCTCGGCCATGCGCAGCTGCCGACCGGTCCGGTCGGCCTCCCGGCCGGTCCCGGCATCCGCTCGGGTCAGGAGCTCCAGCGCGGTGGCCGGCGAGCGCGTGACCAGCTCGCGGGCGTGGCACGCCACCCATCCGTGCAGCCAGGCGTCCGCGGCCACGGAGGTGGCCTGGACCAGGTGGCCGGCCACCTGGTCGAGGGGTGCACCGGTCAGGTCGAGCGCCTCCGCCGTCTGGCGGTGCAGCGCCCCGCGCAGGGCCGTCGGGACGCTCGTCACGAGCGCTTGCCGGATCAGCTGGTGACGGAACCTGAGCCGCTCTCCGGCCGGGTCCAGCACCGCTGCGGCGAGGGCTTCCTCGAGCACCGGAAGGAGGGCGACGAGCGGACGGCGTGACACCGCGGCGAGATCGGCCGGCCGGAACTCGGCGCCCAGGAGGGCGGCGATCCGCAGGGCCGCGCGCAGCTCGGTCGACAGCCGCTGGAGACGGTCGGTGATCGCCGCCTCGAGCGAGAGGTCGCGGCGGTCGGGTGAGATCTCGAACCCGTGCACTCCCATCGCCAACGCGCCCTGGCGGTGGAGCAGGGCTGTCAGCTCGGTGAGGTGGAGCGGATTGCCACCGGCCCGGCCGAGTGCCGCCAGCAGGGTCGGGCCCGCCGGGCCGCCCAGCTGACGGGTCGCAAGGGCCGCCGCGTCGTCCGGGGCCAGCGGCCCCAGGTCCACGATGAGACCGCCGCAGCTTCGCATCGCCTTCGCGGCGGGGGCTTCGGCCTCCCCGCCGGTGCCGGGCGTGACGGCTGCCGCCACCATGAGCGGGAGCCGTTCGGCGTGGTGCGCCAGGCGTGTCCAGAGCGTCGCCGAGATCTCGTCCGCCCACTGGAGGTCGTCCACCACGACGAGGACCGGGCTCGTCGAACACTGCCGTGCCACCACGTGGAACAGCCTCTCCACCGCAGCCGACACCGGGTCCGTCATCCCGGTGGCCGTGTGCCGTGCCGATGTCGCCACCGCAGCCCGGTACTCCGCCCGCAGTTCCCCGGAGTACGGCTGGTCCCGTTCCAGGACGTCCAGGAACGTGCCCAGGGGGAGGCGCTGCTCCGACTCGTTCGCCGTGCCCCGCAGCACCGCGAAGCCCGTCTCCCGGGCGCGATCGGCGCAGGCCCTCAGCAGGGTGGACTTTCCGATCCCGGCTTCGCCCCGGAGCAGGACGGCGCGTCCCCGGCCGTCCGCGGCTCCGGACAGTACCTCGGCGAGCTGCAACGACTCGGTCGTCCGACCGATCGGGGCCGCTCCCGGCCGAGTGGTTCTCATTCGCAGGATTATCGCATCAGCGATCATCGGCGCTGTACCGGCGCGATGCCGTCCGGCCCGGATCGCCCGTACCCGGAGGCCCTGGTGCCGGACCGGAGACCCGGCAGCCGTGACGGCCTGGGAGACTTGGCCGGGCCGGGGCGACCCGGCGAGCGCGGGCCCGAGGTGCCGAGCAGCTGTGATGGTCGGGCGACGGGGAAAGTGGATCTGGATGGCAGTGACGGTGCAGGGCCGTGAGACCGAGCGGACGCGCATCGAACTCATGGTTCGACAGTTGGCGGCGGGCACGGGCCAGGCGGTGGTACTCCGCGGTGAGCCGGGCATCGGGAAGTCGGCCGTGCTCGACCTCGTCGACAGCCTCTGCCGGGCCGCCGGGATCACGGTCCTGCGTGGCGAGGCCGGTGAGATCGACCAGTCGCTTCCTTTCGCCGTGCTGAGCGAGTGCCTCGACGCGAGTCCCGCGGAACACCCGGGGGTGGCACGGATCCGTGGTCTGCTGCGTGGCGATGAGCGGGTCAGCGCACCGGCGGGGGCCGTCGGCCAGGAGTTCCTGGTCGCCGAGGCCATCCTTTCGACACTGGACGACTGGTGCTCGGCCGAGCCGCTGGCGCTGCTGGTCGACGACCTGCACTGGGCCGACCCGGCCAGCCTCGCCGTCATCCGCCGACTGGCACGGGCGTTGGACCAGCTGCCCCTGCTCCTGGTGGTCGCGTACCGTCCCGCACCGGAAGGCGCCGCCATCGCCGGGCTGCTGCGCGACCTGGAGGAGTCCGGAGTCCGGACGACCGATCTCGGCCCGCTGGCCGAGGCCGGGGTCGCCGCCCTGGTCGCCGACCTCACCGGCGGCCTCCCGGGCGAACGGCTGCGGTCCCTGGTCGCAGGCGCGGCCGGCAATCCGCTCTACGTGGCGGAGCTGATCAGGGACCTGTCGGATGCGGGCCGCATCGAGCTCCGCGGAGCGACCGCCGAGATCAGCGCGGAGATGTCCCTCGTCCCGGCCACACTGAGCTCCACGATCCTCCACCGCCTCGACACCCTGAGCGTGCCGACTCGCGAGATGCTCCGCGTGGTGGCGCTCCTCGGCCGCGCCTTCAGTGCGGCCGAGATGACCGCCGTCCTCCGGCTCCCGGCCACCGACCTGGTGGAGCCGGTGGTGGAGGCGCTCGCAGCGGGAGTACTGGAGGAGCGCGGAAGCAGGCTGGCGTTCCGGCACGATCTCATACGACGGGCGGTGGTGCAGAGCCATTCCCAGGCGGTCCGGACGGCTCTCCACGAGCAGATCGGAGCCTCGCTGGCAGAGGCGGGTGCGCCCGTCGAGCGTGTCGCGGAGCACGTGCTGGAGGCCGGGCGATTGGGGCGGTGGGACGTGGCCTGGTTGCGTGCGTCACTCGATCCGCTCCTGGTACGTGCCCCGGCGCTGGCGGTCGAGCTGCTGCGGCGCGCCACCGCCGATGCCGACGCCACTGCCACTGCCACTGCCACTGCCACTGCGGGCCACGGCTGCCGGGACCTGGACTTCGAACTCGTCAGGGCGCTGCTCTGGGCAGGTCTGCCTGCGGAGGCCGAACGAGCCGCCGGAGCCGCACTCGCTCGGCCCCTCCCGATCGACCGTGAGGGTACGGTGCGCGGGTGGCTCGCGCAGGCGGTCCTGGAGCAGGGACGCTTGGAGGACACGGTGGCCGAGGTCCGCTCGGCGCTCGCCCTGGAGGGCCTCCCGCAGAACCAGGCGGCCCGCCTCCACGCCGTTCAGGCACAGGCGCTCCACTTCATGAGCCGCATGGAGGAGTCGGAGGCCGCCGCTCTCCTGGCGGTGCGGCACGGGCGGGAGAGCGGCGACACCTTCGCGACGGCGTACGGTCTCACGACCCAGGCGGCGGTCCTGGTGGTCACCGGGCGGGTTGACGAGGCCCTCGCCCTCACCACCGAAGCCCTCGACAGTCTCGGGGCAACGGGGATCTCCTCCGATTTCCAGCTCTCCCCGCACCTGGCCCGGGGCTACTGCCTGGCCGACCTCGACCGCCTGGCGGAGGCCCACGCGCACCTGCGCACGGGCGCACGCGAGAGCGAGCGGGCCGGCGTGGCGCTGCTGACCGGGTACCAGTCCGCCATCGCCAAGGTCGAGTTCCTGCGCGGAAACTGGGACGACGCCCTGGTCGCCGTCCAGAGCGGGTTGGACACCATCGACCCCCTGAACATCGGTCCCGATCTGCACGCGGTCGCGGCGTTGATCGAGGTGCGGCGCGACCAGCGGTCCGAACACACCGACGCCGTCGTGAACGCGTCCGAGGGCCGGCCCGCGCGCTCCCACACGGCGTACCTGCACTGGTGGGCACGGGCCCTGGTGAAGGACGCCGAAGGCGACTGCGTACGGGCCTTCGAGCTCCTCGAGTCGTACCTGTGGGCCTCAGGGGTGCTGCGCAAGGTGGTGACCCTCGATCACCTCTTCCCGGACGCCGCCCGGATGGCCTTCTGCCTGGGCCGCGCGGACCGGCTGGCCGCGCTCGCCGAGTCCGCCCAGGAGGCCGCCGACTTCCAGCCGTCCCCGAACAAGCTCGGCACCGCCGCGCTCTGCCGCGGGCTGGCCGAGGCGGACAACTCGCTGTTGGCCGAGTCCGCCACGGCCTACCACGCCGCGGGGCGCCCGCTGTTCGCAGCGTTCGCCCGCGAGAACGAGGCCGTCCTGCTGGCCCGCGCCGGCCTGCCGGACCGAGCCGGCACCGCCATGGCCGAAGCCGTCGACGGCTACCTCGCCCTCGGTGCCACCTGGGACGCCCGGCGTACGCGGCAGCGCCTGCGGGCGGAAGGGCTGACCGTCAGGAGCCGGCAGGCCGTCGCCGGGTGCGGGACGGGCTGGGAGGCCCTGAGCGCGACCGAGCGCGCCGTGCTGGCCCTGGTCGCGGAGGGCTGCTCCAACCCGCAGATCGCCGAGCGTCTCTACATGTCCCGGCGGACGGTCCAGTTGCACGTGTCTCGTGTCATGGCGAAGCTCGGCGAGTCCTCGCGAGTGGGGCTCGCCGTGACTGCGGCCCTGCGACAGCCTCGGTGAGCGGCGGTGTGCAGCGCGGCGCACCGGCGCTGCACCGTGGAACGCGGGGAATCGCCATCGCGTCCCGGCCCGGCCTTCGGTCGCGGCCCTGATCCGCGCCGGGCCGGCCCTCTCGGATCATGCCGCGCGGGGCGTGATCCGAGAGGAAGGAGCCTACTCGTGGGAGAACCGGACGGTCGGCAGGATCCTGCCGAGCCAGGCCGGGGTCCACCACGCGGCGCGGCCGGTCAGCCGGAGCAGCACGGGCAGCAGGACCAGGCGGACGAGGGCCGCGTCGAACAGGACGGCCAGGCCCAGGACGATGCCCATCTCCTTCGGGGGCAGCGGGCCGGAGAGGGCGAAGGTGAAGAAGACCGCGACCATCACGGCGGCGGCCGCGAAGACGACCCGGCCCGAGTGGGTCAGCGAGGCGACCACGGCTGTGCGGGGATCACCGCCGCGCTCGTAGTGCTCCTTGGCCGAGGCGAGGAGGAAGACGGTGTAGTCCATCGCGATCGCGAAGATCATGGCGAAGAAGAAGACCGGTGCCCATCCGTCGAGGAAGCCCTGCGGGGTGAACCCGATCAGCCCGGCCCCGTGCCCGTCCTGGAAGACGAGACGGGCGGCACCGAAGGCGGCCGCGGTGGCGAGCAGGTTGGTGACCGTACCGATCAGCGCGACCAGGGGCGCCTGCAGGGCGACCAGGAGCAGGACGAAACCGAGCGCCAGAATGACTCCGACGACCAGGGGGGTCCTGGCGTCCAGGACGTCCTGCAGGTCGAGGTTCTCGACCGCGGCCCCGCCGACCAGGCTGTGCTCGGGCAGGTGCTCGCGCAGTTCGGCGACGGTCGTCCGAAGAGCGGGGTCCGCGGGGTCGACGGCCGGGACGGCCTGGACGAGCGCGAGGTCGGACCGGTCGGCCGCGATCGTGGTCGGCATGACGGCCGCGATCCCCGGGGTGCTCCTGAGGACGGCGGCGGCGGTCTCGGCCCGGGAGAGCGGCGTCACGACTTGCAGGGTGCCCGGAGCCCCGGGGCCGAACGCCTTCTGAACGGCGGCGTAGCCCGTTCGCGCGGAGGAGTCGGCGGGGATGACGGTGACGGACGGCATGGCGGTCCGCAGCCCGGCCACCGGCAGGGCGAGTGCCACCAGCGCGATCAGGGCGGGGACGCCGTACCGCAGGGGGTGTGCCCACAGACGTACGGCCCAGCGGCCGAAGCGGGGCGAGCCGGTGGCGTCCGTGGGGCGGGTGAACGGCAGCGGTGCGGCGTTGACCCGGACGCCGAGGCTTCCGAGGACCGCGGGCAGCAGCGTCAGGGTCGCGGCCAGGACGAACGCGACCGCGATCATGATTCCCAGTGCCATGGACCGGAAGGCGGGTGACGGGACGAGCAGGACCGCGGAGAGGCTCACCAGGACGGTGGCGCCGGACAGCGCGACGGCCTTGCCGGCGGTGTCCATGGTCTCGCCGACGGCGTGCCGGGCGGCGCCGCGCCGGGCGAGCGCCCCACGGAACCGCACGACGATGAACAGGGCGTAGTCGATGCCCAGGGCGAGGGCGAACATCATCGCGAAGTTCATCGCCCAGATGGACGTCGGTGTCAGGTGGTTGAGCAGCACCAGCGCACCCGCAGAGGCCGCCAGTCCCGCCATGGTCAGGAGCAGCGGCAGCCCGGCGGCGATCAGCGAGCCGAAGGCCAGCACCAGGATCGCGAGGGTCACCGGCCACGACAGCATCTCCGAGCGCATCATCGCGTCGTGGTTGGCGGCGTTGAAGTCGCTCCACAGTACGGAGGCACCCGTGGCGCTCACCTGGACTCCGTCTCCGGACAGCGCCCCGAGTGGCCCCTTGAGGTCGTCCGCCGCACGGACCATGGCGTTGGTGTCGGCCTTGGCGCCGGCCAGCACGACCGCGGTGCGCCCGTCGGGGCTGACCGTGGCGCCCGGCTGGGGTGGCACCACCTCGCTGATGCGCGGGTCGGCCCTCAGCAGCGCCATCGCCCGATCGAGGACCAGCTGAACGGCGGGATCGGCCACCGGCCGGCCGGCGGCGACGACGACCTGGAGAGCCGAGGAGGCGTTGCCGTCGAAGTGCCGCTGGGCGAGATCACGAACGCGTACCGACTCCGAGCCGTTGGCCTGCCAGCCCGCGCCGGCCAGCGCGGAGGTCACCTGCGGGGCGAAGGCGCCGAGCCCGGCCACCACGACGAGCCAGAGCGCGGTGACCAGCCGCAGGTGGCCTGCGGCCCAGAGCCCGAGACGGCCCAGGGGGCCAGGCGGTCCGCCCGGTGCGGGACGAGGTTGCTCACTCCGGCCCTGCGGCGGACGGGGAGGGTGGTGCAGCGGGCCGTGGTGCGGTGCGTGCGGTCGGTCGGTCGTGGTCATGCGGGCCTCCGTGGGGGCAGCCGTAAGGGGGGTGCGGGCAGGCGTGGTTCTCGTCGCGGCGGCGTGCGTTCCCGGTGTTCACCGGCGCGCCGTACGCATCGCGCCGGGTCGGCTATGCGACGGACCGGTGCTCTCTCAAGGTCCTCCGAAGCGAGCGGAGCGCGTAGTGGCAGCGGGATTTGACGGTGCCGGGGGGCACACCGAGGATCTGGGCGGCGGCGTTGATGGAGCGGTTCTCGAAGTAGACCTGTGTGACCACGGCGCGGTGCTGATCACTCAGGGACGCCAGCGCCGAGCGGACCGACCAGGTCGTCAGGAGCAGGTCGATCTCGTTCGCGGTCGCACTCTCGTCGAAGATCGTGTCGGGGTCGTCGAAGCCGACCTCGACGGGCCGGTACCGGCGTGAGCGCAGGTGATCGATGAACAGGTTTCGGGCCACCCGGTAGAGCCAGGGCAGCGCGCTCTGATGATCGGCCGACAGCACCTCGGGATGGTGCAACGCGCGGAGGAAGGTCTCCTGCGTGAGGTCCTCGGCCAGCTGAGGATCCCCGAACGTGCGCCTGGCGAGATAGGTGAGGACCGCGGTGCGGTGCATGGCGCTCAGCCGCCGAAAGGCGACCTCGGGCATCCGGGTCCGGACGGCCGGGGAGTCGTTCACCCGCGTGGGTCTGCCGTGGGTGAGCGTTCTCATGAAGGTCCTCGCGTGTCGATCAGGGAGCTGTGCCGGTCATGCCGACGATCGAGGTTTGCATGGCGGAGAAAGGGGAAACATCCGCTGGCTAGGCACGCTCGGGTAGCCCGCCGGCGGATGGGTGGAGACACATCCGGGGTGGTCCGGCTTGGCAACGGTCACACCGGCAGCGCCCCGCCACTCCCCCGGACAAGCCGTTTGACCTGCGCTTCTGTGCCGACTGGCGGATATCTGGAGCATCCGCGCCCGCAGGCCTGCGCTCCCGCTCCTTCCGGCGGGTGCCGACCCCGGGTGACGTTCCGCACGGTCCTACCGTCCACGCTCCGCCCATGAACTTTCCCGCCGGCCCATAGCGCTCCGCCTCCCCACGCGCCAGCCGACAGGCCGACGGCGTGCCGTCCGACGGCCTGTCGGCGCATCCGGTCTTCCCCTCCCCCAGCCCAACCGGCTCCGACGCCGCTGCCCGGCTCGGTCACGGTGAGCGGGCCGGGCAGCGGGCCGGTCACCGCGACCAGTGGATCAGTCGTCCGTCTCGTCGTAGCGGCCGTGGCCGAGGCGGCGCAGGTCGAAGGACCAGATGCCGCGGCCGAAGGTGGCGGCGTAGAGCTTGCCGTCGGGGCCGGTCTTCAGCTGCTGAACCGAGGTGGTGGGCAGGTTGCGGCCGAGGATGCGCCATTCGCCGGTGCCGGGGGCGCGGTAGAAGGCGGCGAGGTCGGTGCCCACCGCCAGGCCGTCGTTGGGGAGGATCTTGACCGAGGTTGCGGGGACGTCGGGCAGGTTGGCCGAGATGTCGGTCCAGGTGGCGCCGCCGTCACGGGTCTCGAAGAGGTGGCCGACGCCCGCGCCGGGGCCCTCGGTCCAGGTCCGCGAGAAGCCGTTGAAGGCGACCAGGACGTGGCGGGCGTCCTTCTCGTCCACCGCGAAGGAGGAGATGTACCGGTTCGGCAGGGTGCCGTCGACGGGCAGGTCGAGCTGGTGCCAGCCGGTGCCGTCGGTCCTGCCCACGGCGATGCCGCGGCTGAAGCCGACGTTGTTGCAGGGCCCGCACCAGCCCGCGTACACCGTGCCGCCTACCGTCGCGACGGCGGTGGCGACGTGGCCGTCACCGAGGTCGTAGGCGGAGGTCCACTCGCTGCCGCTGCGGATCGCGTAGCCCTTGTGCTGCACCCAGACGTGCCGGCCGCCGGCGATCCAGGTGTTGCCGTCCTTCGGGTCGCTGGTGATCGGGGCGATGAAGCGAGCCGCGCCGGTGTCCTTGTCCGGCGGGGCGACCTCGTAGGAGGTGGCCTTGCTCGGATCCTTCGTCCAACTGCCGTCGTTGACCGCGCAGTTCTGGGTGACCCACATGTCGAGGTAGACGTACTCCTCGGCGATGTTGCAGCCGTTGGCCGGGTCGACGAGGGTGTCCGCGCCGTCGCCGCCGAAGTTGGAGCCCATCACCTTGTCGTGGGCGCGCAGGATCGACTGGCCGTTGTCCTGCAGGCCGCCGCTGACGATCACGCCCCGGCCCGAGCGGTCCGCCGGGTCCTTTCCGACGCCGACCGAGTAGTACTGCAGGGTGTCGATGGTGCCGTCATTGAGCGGCGTCCAGTCCTTGGCGTGCCCGTACGCGTCCAACTGCCCGTTGGTCGGGCGCCGGTAGATGCCGCCGTCGTTGCCGACGTAGACGGTGGCCTTGCCCTGGAAGCCGCCGAAGGCGACGGCGTGCTGGTCGGAGTGGGTGGTCGGCGAGCAGTCGCCGGTCTGCTTGGCCGGGTCGATGCTCCAGCACGGGAAGCCGTTGTTCCAGTACGGCCCGACGGTGGCCCACGTGGTGCCGCTGTCGGTGGTCTCGAAGACCTCCTCCAGGCCCGCGTAGACGTGGTCAGGGTTGGCCGGGTCGACCTGGAGGAACTGGTTGTACCAGGCCTGGATGCCGGGCTGATAGCCGGCGTCCTGCAGCGCGGAGCCGGAGTTCTTCAGCTTGTCCTTGTCCGCGATCTGGGTCCACGGGCCGAACGGCGAACCGGACTTGGAGACGTAGATGCCCTTGAGTCCGGTGTCCGGGTCGCTCGCCATGACCGCCGGGGACTGGTCGATCGCGTAGTAGCGCGAGCCGTCCGCCGAGCGCGCGAAGGTCACGTTGCCGACGTTCGCCGCATCCGTCGGCAGGTCGCCGAACGGGCCGACGCGCTGCCAGGTGCCGTCCGCGGCCTTGCTGTAGAAGCCGTTGTAGGTGTCGCCGCTGCGCCAGCCCACCGCCAGGACGACCTTGTCCGGGTCCTTGGGGTCGATCGCAATGTCGTTGGCGATGTTCCTGTACGGCGCGGCCGGGTCCCCGGCCTTCGAACCACCCGGCAGGTACTCCGGGTTGGGCGCGAACTCCAGCGTCCACGGGCCCGACAGCGCGGTGGCGGAGTGACTCCAGACCCCCCGGCTGGTGGCCGCCCACACCTTGCCGCCGCCGAACCGCAGTGCGTGGATGATGGTCGACTCCAGCTCGGCGCCGCCCACCCGGTTGCCCGGCTGGAACTCACCGTGCCTGGGGTCGGAGAGCACGTACACGCCGGTACCGACGTACGAGGTGGCACCGGTGTTGGACTCGCCGGTGGCGTACCAGAGCCGCCCGCCCGCGTCGAGGTCCAGGGTGCCGGTGGACAGCGTGGGCAGCCTGTCGGCGATCGGCTCCCAGTGGCCACCGCCGGTGCGGGAGCGGAACACCCCTCCGTTGGCCCCGCCCGCGTAGACGTAACCGTCCTTGTCGGCCGCGATGCCGGTGATCCGGCCCGTCACCATCCCCGAGCCGCCGCTGGAGTTGGAGTTGACGTCGCGGTAGCGCGGATCGTCCGAGTTGTACGGCTTCTCGGTGACGTGGTCCCAGGATCCGGCGGTGTGCGGCATCGACTGGAGCTGCGCCCAGGCGGCGCCGTACGCGCCGGGCGCGACGACGCCGGGGGCGGTGCGCGCCTCGGTGTACTGCGCGGTGCCTTCGGCGGAGTTCTCGGCCTCGTCGCCCTCGTCCTCGCCGCCGCCCTCGGCCTTGGGCTTGGCGGTGAACGCCTGGCCGGCGGCGGCCTCGCCCCGGATCTTCTGGGCGTGCTTCTGGCCGGTCTCGGTCAGGCGCTGGACGGGCACCGGCTTGGCGCCGGGCGCCGCCGGCGCGGGTGCGGCCAGGGCCTGCGTGGTGGTCAGTCCGAACGCGGTGAGCGTGACGGCGGACATCAGCAGCCGTCGTCGTTGCCTCTTGGGCACGATGCGGTCCTCCCCATAGGGCCGGTCACGCGCGGTCGCGCGCCCCGGCGAAGCAGAGTGAAGCCTGACGCCTGTCATGGCACCGCGGGAAGTGGGCTGCGCGTAATGGGTGGTTAAAGATCCTCCCCACAGCACCAGTTGGGGAGAGGCCGCGTCGGGCCGGGACGTGTGGAAGGGGCCCGGACGGCACCGGGCCCCTTCCACGCCCCTTCCTCAGATCGCGATCACAGGTTGGCGCACTGCCCCAGCTTGCCGTGGCTCACCGTGTTCGGGTGGCCGTCGTTGACGGGCGCCGGGTTGTTGCCGCTGCAGGTGAGGGTGCCACCGATGGTGTTGCCCTCCAGCTCGGTGCCGTTGTCCTCCGGGAACGGGCCGTGGCCGGTGTTCCCGCTCACCGAGACCGTTCCGCCGATCTGGTTCGAGACCAGCTCGACGCCACCCCGGTTGTTGCCGAGCGACATGCCGCCGCTGATCTGGTTCGGTGCGCATCCGTCGTCATCCGGGTCCCCGATCAGGGTGAAGCCGGTGGTCTCGGCGACGTTGACCGCGCCGGTGATCCGGCTGCCGCAGACCCCGAACTGGGTCGCCCCGCGCGAGCTGATCCCGTTCGCCACAGTGGAGTTGGAGACGAACACGGCCGCGCCGGGCTGGACGAGCACCGGGCCGTTGACCGTCGCGTTCAGCACGCAGGTGCTGCCGGTCGTGGCGAGCACCGCGCCGGTGGTGCCGGTGACGGTCCGGGTGCAGGCCACGGTCTGGGTGAGGCTCTCCAACGGGCCGGCCAGGTAGTTCCCGTCACCGCCGTAGGAGGCGGTGATCGTGTGGGTGCCGGGCAGCAGGTTGGACCAGGTGAGCGTGGCCTGTGCGCAGTGTGCCCCGCCACCGGGGGCGAGGGTGCCGGTGCCGAGCAGCGTGGTGCCGTCCCGGAAGGTGACCGTGCCGGAGGGCGGCAGGGTCGGGTCGGTGCTCGGGGGCGCCGCGCAGACGGTGTCGGTGAAGGTCACCGGCTGCCCGAACGCCGCCGGATTGGCCGAGGAGGCGAGTGTCGTGGTGACGGAGGCCTGGTTGACCGTCTGGACCAGGGTCATCGCGGTGTCGCCCTGGTAGTTGGGGTCGCCGTTGTAGGTGGCGTCGACGTTGTGGGTGCCGACGCCCAGGGCGGCGGTGCCGGCCGAGGTCGCCGCCCCGGTCGTGGTGTTGACCGCCACCGGGCTGCCGAGCTGGGTGCCGTCGACCTTGAACGTGACCGTGCCGCCGTCCGGGGGCGGGACGACGGTGGCGGTGAACGCGACCGGCTGCCCGTAGACGGACGGGTCGACGGACGAGGCCAGCGTCGACGTGGTGGCCTGCGGCACGCTGAAGAAGATCGTGTCCGTCGGCTGCGCGGTGGTCTGGTTCACGCCGTTGAGGTTGCCGATGAACGCGCCGAAGAAGGTGTTGCCGACCGCCTTGAGCTGCTGGAAGTCGCCGAACAGCCGCTCGCGGGGGGCGCCGGCGGTGCCGACCTGCGTGGTGTACGTCTGCAGGACGGTGTCGGTGAAGGTGACCCCGTGGTCGGTGCTCCGGGAGAGGTGTGCGGAGAAGGTGGGGAAGCCGCTGGTGTTGTTCCCGTCGGAGGTCAGGTAGAGGACGCCGACCGTCCCGTCGCCGAGCACGGCCACCGACGGCAGCGCCGCGTTGGTCGAGGTGGAGACGTTCACCTCGGCACCGACGTTGAGGCTGCCCGCGCCGTGGTCTGGTCGCACGGGCCCCCGGAGGTGTTCGCGACCCCCGGGGGCACCGGGATGGTCGCCTCGTCGGTCCAGGTGATCCCGCCGTCGCTGGAGTAGAGCAGGTCGGCGTTGTTGTTCCAGGCGGATCCGGCGGACGCGAACCGGGTGATGGCGATCTGGTGGGGGTTGGCCGGGTTGATCGCGATGGACGGTTCGCCGAACGTGGTCGAGCTGCTCGCGGCGGCGTCCGCGTCGATGACGTACACGCCGGGGGCTCTGACCTGCGGCCGCACCACCCTGGGGGTGGAGGGCCCCGGCCGGGTCGTGCGGTCGCGCGGCTGGTCGCTCCCGCCGCGGCTCGCGGATACGGCCGGGCCTTCATCCGCCCACGCGTACGCGGACGACAACAGCGGACCGATCGCCAGTGAGAGGGCGAGGGCCGCGCCGAGCGGCCGTCTGAGCGGGATCGGTCTCCGCCGGGATGCGGGTTTCACAGGTCCGTCCTCTCGTGCAGCCGTCAGGGCGAGCACAGTCTGTGACCGCAGGGGCCGGGACGGTCACGGGGCTCACCCGCCGAGCCTCCGTTCGCGCGCGAAACTCGCACCGTTCGGCCCATATCCCGCACCCCACGCCCCACGCCCCGTGCCCGGCACCCCGCACACGGCACCCGGCACCCCACGCCCCGCACCCGGCTTCGACAGCGGTTCGCCCAGCGAGTTCACCGCGTCGGACAAGGTCCTGCGCTCGGCCTCGGTCACCTTGGGGTGCGGCCGAGGTCGGATCGGGGAAGGCTTGTTAGGTAAGCCTTATCAGCAGCCTGAACCCGCCCTGCCGCAGCGCTTCCTCGGAGCCCGCCATGTCCGGTCCGCAGATCGCCCTACTCGGCGCCATCGCAGGCTTCACCATCTACCTCGGCCTACCGATCGGGCGCCTGCGCAACCCCGCCCCACGCTTGCGAGCCGGCCTCAACGCGGTCGCGATCGGCATCCTGATCTTCCTGCTCTGGGACGTCCTCACCGCCGCCTGGGAGCCGACCGACGCCGCACTCGGCGACCGTCACTGGCTCACCGCCGCCAAGCTCGGCCTGGTGCTCGCCGCCGGTCTCGCCGTCGGACTTCTCGGCCTCGTGTACTACGACCGGTGGATCGCCCGCCACCGAGCACCGCCCGCCCCGCTCTCCAAGGGGCCGGGCGCATCGGCCGTGACCGAGGAGCTGTCCCCGCGGGCCCGCTCCCGCGCCGCGAACCTCGCCCTGATGATCGCCACCGGCATCGGACTGCACAACGCCGCAGAGGGGCTGGCCATCGGCAACTCCGCCGCCAAGGGCGAAATCTCCCTCGCCCTCCTGCTGGTCATCGGCTTCGGGCTGCACAACGCGACCGAGGGCTTCGGCATCGTGGCCCCGCTCGCCGCCGAGGGTGAACGCCCTTCCTGGGGCTTCCTCGCACTGCTCGGCCTCATCGGCGGCGGTCCCACCTTCGTCGGCACCCTCATCGGCCGGCAGGTGGTCAACGAAACCCTCGGCATCGCCTTCCTCGGACTCGCCGCGGGGTCCATCCTCTACGTGGTCATCGAACTCCTCGCCGTGGCCCGGCGCGTCGGCATGAAGGAGCTGGTCACCTGGATGATCCTGCTCGGCCTGCTGGTCGGCTTCGCCACCGACGCCGTCGTCATCGCCGCCGGTGTGTGAGGCCCGCACCGCTCCCCACCCACCAGTGCCGCGATCAGCTCCCCGGCTGCTCGATCAGCTGCGCCACGTACAGCGGCTCCCCGAGTTTCTCCAGCAGTGCGAGCTGGGTGTCCAGGTAGTCGATGTGCTCCTCCTCGTCGGCCAGGATGGCCTCGAAGAGGTTCGCCGAGGTGACGTCGTTCTTGGTGCGCATCGCCACGATGCCGCGCCGCAGCCGGTCGATCGCCTCGACCTCCACCTGGCGGTCCGCCTCGAACATCTCCTTGACGCTCTGGCCGATCCGGACGTGGAAGAGCCGCTGGTAGTTCGGCAGCCCGTCCAGGAGGAGGATCCGGTCGGTCAGTTTCTCGGCGTGATTCATCTCCTCGAAGGACTCGTGCCGGGTGTGCCTGGCGAGCGCCACCCAGCCGTAGCTCTCCTGCATCTTGGCGTGCAGGAAGTACTGGTTGATCGCGGTCAGTTCAGCTGTCAACTGCTCATTGAGGAATTCGAGAACCTCCTGGTCACCCTGCATCGCGGCCTCTCCTCCTCCTGCTCTCGGCAACGGCCCGCCCTGATTCCAGGAAACGGCCCGCCCCGTGCCGGTGCAAGCGCCGCGCGGCGCACACCGAACCATCGCAGCGAGTGAGTGGCGGAGCACGCCTCGTCGGCAGGCGACGCGGCTACGGAGTGAGTCCCCCGGTACACGGCGCCCCGGGCTCCGGCGTCTGCGGGCCTTGGACGTACTGGGTCAGGAAGGCGTCCACGCGGGGGTCGCTCGCGCTGTCCACCACCAGCTGGGTACTCCAGGCGGTGAGCGTGATCGTCCCCGCTTCGGTCGGGTAGGGGCTCATGAACGAGTACGGCTTGCCCTCCACCTTGGCGGCGAGAGCGGCGACGTCGGCCGGACCGGCCTTGTTGTTGTAGGTGATCCAGACCGCACCGTGCTCCAGGGAGTGCACGGCGTTCTCGTTCGGTACGGGCTTGGTGTACACGTTGCCGTTGCAGTTGAGCCAGAGCGGGTTGTGGTCGCCGCCGACGGGGGGTGTCTGCGGGTAGCTCACCGGGGTCTGGACGTGGGTCCGTCCCAGTGTGCCGAAGGTCTGGACGCCGGCGATGGTGACCGCGGCCTTGGGGGCGTTGTCCGACGCCGAGGTCACGGCCCAGATGCCACCGGCGACGACTCCGGCGAGGATGACGCCCGCCGCCGAGGCATAGACGATCTTGCGGCGGCGCTCGTGTCGTCGCTCCTCCCGGCGGAGGGCTTCGATCCTGGCGCGTCGGGTGTCCGGCGATTCTCCGGGAGCGGCAGCCATGGCTGATGTCCTTCTCCCCGCCGTGCGGGTGCCCGGCGTTCATCTCCAGTATCGCCGCGAAACCCCGCCGGGGCCCAAACGGGGAAGGCGTCGGCGAGGATGCCCCGGCCGGCGATCCGAGTGACGCAGAGGGCGGGCGGAGCGACGCGGGGCCGCGACCGGTCCCCCGATCCGGTCGCGGCCCCGCAGGCTCGAAGAGTCGTCACGACCCGGGTCAGCAGCCGCCGGTGGTGGAGCAGGACGACTCGGGTGCCGCTCCGAGGGTGATGAGCTGCGGGGCGGCGGGGACCGGGCAGCAGCCTCCGCCGTCGCGGGCGTCGTCGGGCTGGTCGAAGAGACCGGATCCGCCGCAGACGCCGGTCTCGGGAAGGGTGAGTTCGACGCGGGCGGCGGCCTCGTGGTCGCCGGCGAGCGCGGCGGCGACGGAACGGACCTGCTCGTAGCCGGTCATGGCGAGGAAGGTCGGGGCGCGGCCGTAGGACTTCATGCCGACGAGGAAGACGTCCTGCTCGGGGTGGGCGAGTTCGTGCGCGCCGTGGGGGTAGACGGTGCCGCAGGAGTGCTGGTTGGGGTCGATCAGCGGAGCGAGTGCGGTCGGGGCCTGGAGGCGCTCGTCGAGGCCGAGGCGGACCTCGGAGAGGAACGACAGGTCGGGACGCAGGCCGGTGAGGACGACGACCCGGTCGACCGGCTCGCTGCGGCGTCCGTCCTCGCCCACCAGGACCAGCTGCTCGCCCTGGGTCTCGACGGCGGCGGTGCGGAAGCCGGTCAGCGCACTGGCATGGCCGTCCTCGACGGCGGTCCTGGCGCGCAGGCCGAGCGCGCCGCGGGCGGGCAGCTGGTCGGCCTCGCCACCGCCGTAGGTGGAGCCGGTGATGCCGCGCCGCAGCACCCACACCGCGTGGGTGCCGGGCTCGTCCTCCGCCAGGTCGGCGAGGTGGGCGAGGGCGGTGAACGCGGAGGCACCGGCGCCGACCACGGCGGTGCGCCTGCCGGCGTACCGGGCGCGGACGGCCGGGTCCTTCAGGTCGGGGATGCGGTAGGAGATGCGGCCGTTGGCCGCGCGCTCGCCGAGTGCGGGCAGGCCGTCGGCGCCGAGCGGGTTGGGGGTGGACCAGGTGCCGGAGGCGTCGACGACGGCGCGGGCGAGGATGCGCTCCTCGCGGCCGTCGACGTGCTCGACGTGGACGGTGAAGGGCTGCTCGTCCCGGCCGGAGTCGACGATGCGGTCCCGGCCGGCACGCGCCACGCCGGTGACCCGGGCCCCGTACCGGACGCGCTCGCCCAGGACGTCGGCGAGGGGCTGCAGGTAGAGCTCGGCCCAGTCGCCGCCGAAGGGGTACGTCGCTCCGTCGGGTCGGACCCAGCCGGTCGGGGCGAGCAGCCTCTCGGCGGCCGGGTCGACCACCTCGGCCCAGGGCGAGAACAGCCGGACGTGCGCCCACTCGCGCACAGCGGTGCCCGCAGTGGGGCCGGCCTCCAGGACCAGGGGCTCGATGTCCTGCTCGATCAGGTGGGCGGCGGCGGCCAGTCCGATCGGGCCGGCGCCGACCACGACGACGGGCAGCCGGCCGGCGGAGGTGTTCTCGCTCATCTCAGGGTCTCCGGAAAGGTGATGACGGGGGCACCCCCGACCGAAGGCCGGGGGAAGGCGGGGGGAAGGCGGGGGCGGGATCGAGGACGGGTCAGCAGCAGTCGGCACCGGCGGCGACGGCCTCGCGCCTGGCGGCCGGGTCGCAGCACGTCTCGGCGGCGGAGGCGCCCTCGGCCGTCCCGCAACAGGGGGCTACGGCGGAGGACACCTCCACGGCCGGGCGTTCGGCGGCGACCGGGCCGCAACAGCCGGCGGACGGGGCTACGGAGTCCGGAACGGGGGTGGCGTTGTCACTCATGGCGATCTCCTCGGCGAGGACGCGCTTCGTCAGCAGACCGGGAAGACCGTCCGCGGCTCGCTGGTTCGACGTTTGTCGATGTACTGCGAGCTTGCCGCTCGCATCGACGGATGTCAACATAGACGCATGTCGAATCTGGAAGTGGCGGAGCTGCCGGTCATCGAGCCGGAGGTCGTGCCGTGCTGCCCGCCGGTCACCTCCGCGGCGCTCTCCGAGGCGGACTCGGTGAAGATGGCGGCGATGTTCAAGGCCCTCGCCGACCCGGTGCGGCTGCGGCTGTTCTCCCGGGTCGCCTCGCACGAGGGCGGCGAGGCGTGCGTGTGCGACATCCAGGACGTCGGCGTCTCCCAGCCCACCGTCTCCCACCACCTCAAGAAGTTGCGCGAGGCCGGGCTGCTGACCAGCGAGCGGCGCGGTACCTGGGTGTACTACCGGGTCGCCCCCGAGGTCCTGGCCGCCATGGCCGGCCTGCTGTCGGCGGCTCGCTGAGGCAGGCGCCGGCCCGCGCGGGCCTTGGGGGCGCCTTTAGGGCCTTTGGGGCTGGCACTTCATCGACTATCGTCGATAGTCGATGAATGAGACACCTTCCACCAGCCCTGTTGTCGATGCGGAAGCCGCCGAACGGTACGCGGCCTGGTTCAAGGCCCTGTCCGACCCGACCCGCGTCCGGCTGCTGAACCTGCTGGCCGTCGAAGCCCGGCCGATGAGCGTCGGCGAGATCGTCGAGCGGGCGAGCGTCGGCCAGTCGACGGTCTCGCACCACCTGAAGATCCTCGCCGAGGTGCGCTTCGTCCTGCCCGAGCGGCGGGGCACATCCACCCGGTACGAGGTCAACCGGGCCTGCCTGACGGGCTTCCCGGCCGCCGTGCGGGCGATCCTGGGCGAGAGCGGCGAGAACGAGAGCAGCGAGGAGAAGTACCGTGGCCGATGAAATCGTGATCGCCCCGATGGCGCCCGAGCACGCCGCGCAGGTCCTCGCCATCCACCAGGCGGGAATCGACGAGGGCAACGCCACCTTCGAGACCTCCCCGCCGACCTGGGCGGCGTTCGACACCGCCAAGCTGCCCGACCACCGGTACGTCGCCCTCAGCCCCGACGGCCGTGTGCTCGGGTGGGTGGCCGTCGGCCGGGTGTCGGACCGCTGCGCGTACGCCGGGGTAGTCGAGCACTCGGTCTACGTCCACCCCGACGCCCGGGGCCGGGGCGTGGCGGGTCGGTTGCTCGGAGCGCTGATCGTCTCGACCGAGACGGCCGGGATCTGGACGATCCAGTCCGGTGTCTTCCCGGAGAACGCGGCCAGCCTCGCCGTCCACGCCAAGGCGGGCTTCCGGGTCATCGGCACCCGCGAGCGCATCGGCCGCCACCGCGGTGTCTGGCGCGACGTGCTACTGATCGAGCGTCGCAGCCCGGTCGTCGACTGAGCGAACGTCGGCGTCGGGCCGCGAGCAGGAGCCCCGCCAGGGCAGGAAGCGCCCAGGCCACTCGGACCCGGCCTGGTTCGGCATCGGGCGGCCGGGCAGGGACGAGTACGCGGCCGGGGAGAACAGCCGAAGGCTCTCCCCGTAGTGCTGCCAGGCCCCGCCCGGCGCGTTCGATGCGTCGAGGATCGCGAAGTCGAGTCCGGCGCGCCGCAGGTGGTACCCGGCGGCGAGGCCCGCCTGACCGGCCCCGACGACGAGGACCTGGACGCGCCGGACGCCGCTCACCTGGCGGCGACCCTGGCGCGGTGGGTGAAGATCAGCACGACGAGGACCAGGCCGACGACCCCGCCGATCAGCTGCATCCCGATGAACCCGGGCAGCGAACCCGGGGCGATGCCGGCGAAGGTGTCGGTGAACGCGCGACCGATGGAGACAGCGGGGTTGGCGAACGAGGTCGAGGACGTGAACCAGTACGCGGAGCCGATGTAGGCGGCGACCGCCACGGGGGCGAAGCGCAGGTGGTCGGTCTTCGCCAGGCCGAAGATCAGCAGCACCAGGCCGGCGGTCGCGACGACCTCGCCGAGCAGCAGGTGCCCGGCCGAGCGGTCGTGCGTCGACCACTTCACCAGCGCCTCACCGAACATCGCATTCGCCAGCACCGCGCCGCCGATCGCACCCACGATCTGCGCCGGGACGTACGCGGCGACCTCACGGACTCCCAGGCCCTTCGCGTCCTTGCGGCCCGTCCACCACTCGGCAAGCGTGACGACGGGGTTGAAGTGCGCGCCCGAGACCGGGCCGAGCAGCAGGATCAGGATGCCCAGGCCGAACACGGTGGCGAGGGAGTTGGCCAGCAGTTGCAGGCCGACGTCGTTCGTGAGCTCGGTGGCCTGGATGCCGGAGCCGACCACGACCGCGACCAGGGCGGCGGTACCGACCAGCTCGGCCGCCACCCGGTTCGGCAGCGGAACGGCGGGTGGCTCCGCCGCCAGCGGCTCGGCCTCGGTGATCTCAGGTCTCGCCTCGTCCATGGCGCTCAACAGGTACTCCTCGTGCAGGGCGGAGCGGGGCCGCCGGGATCGGGCCGGGTGGTTCAGCAGGACCGCTTGCGGTTGTTCGCGGCGGCTTCGCGGGCGGTGGCGGCCAGCCCGGCGAACTCCCCGGCGACGGCCTCCAGGGCGTCGACGCGGAGCGAGTAGTACGTGAAGCGCCCGCAGGGCTCGGTGTCGACCAGCCCCGCCTCGCGCAGGATCTTCAGGTGGTTCGACAGGTTGGTCTGCTTGGCGCCGGTCTCCTCGACCAGATGTGTCGTGCACAGCGCCTCCTCGGCGAGGAGCGCGATGATCTGCATCCGGAGCGGGTCGGCCAGAGCCCTCAATACGTCACTGTCGACTGATGTCACCATGGGCTGATACGTTACCCGTGCCAGAGCCCCGAAGCGAGCCCCGTTCTCCCGGCCGCCACCGGGGACACCCGCGCGTCTTCACCGCACGGTCCTCCCCCGGCCGGAGGCTGGGGGTACGCGCCGTCCCCGACCGGACCGGCTCCCGTGCCGAGGCCCTCCTCGGCGAACCCGCCGCCCGGCCGAAGCAGCCCCACCCGTCCCCCAGCGGGTCCCGGACAACCGAAGGACACCTCACCATGACCACTGCGCCGATCGCCTCCGTGCTGTTCGTCTGCATCCACAACGCCGGCCGCTCGCAGATGGCCGCCGGCTTCCTGCGCCACCTCGCCGGCGACCGCGTCGAGGTCCGTTCCGCCGGCTCCGTCCCGGGCGAGCGGATCAACCCCTCGGCCGTGGCCGCGATGGCCGAGCTGGGCATCGACATCTCGGACCGGAGGCCGAAGGTGCTGACCACCGAGGCCGTCCAGGCGTCCGACTACGTGATCACCATGGGCTGCGGCGACGCCTGCCCGTACTTCCCCGGCAAGAAGTACCTGGACTGGAAGCTGGACGACCCGGCCGGCCAGGGCGTCGAGGCCGTCCGCCCGATCCGCGACGAGATCAGGGGCCTCATCGAGGGCCTGATCGCCGAGATCGACGCCAAGACCGAGACCGACGCCCAGACCGAGACCGACGCCCAGACCGTGCAGAGCGCCACCGAGCAGGGCGAGGAGAACCGGCCGTCTTCATGAGCGCGAACGCGTCGACCACCGGCGACGGCGACGGGCGCGAGGTCGCCATCGGGGTTCAGGACGAGGTCGACGAGCGCTGAGGGGCCGTCACGCCCCGCACTGGAGGCCGGGGGTGCTCCCATGCGGGGCCCGGGCGCGGTGGTTCGGTGATCGGGAGGAAGCGGGCGGCCCCGCCGCTGGTGTGCCGGGTGCGGGGCGGGTGAACCCGGGGGCGGTGCGGTCCGTGAAACAGACTACCGGGGCGTGATCTTCGCGGCTTCCGACGCAGCCCCACCGCGCCCCCGGCACTACCGAGGAGCAGTAATTTGGAGCCCACTCCGCCGCAGGACCTGCCCCATTCCGATCGTTCGGACGCGTCCTACACAGTCGAGGAGGTCTCCAGACTGGTGGGGATGTCACCGCGCAACATCCGTGCCCACCAGTCCCGCAAGCTGCTCCCGCCGCCGGCCCGCCGGGGGCGGATCGGCTACTACAACGAGACCCACGTCCGTCGCCTGCGGCACATCGTGCACCTCCAGCGCCAGGGCTTCAATCTGGTGTCCATCGCGGCCTTCCTCGGCGTCGGGGACCGGGACGACGAGGAAGCCCGGCTCGCCACCGCGGTCAGCCGGGCAGTGCGCGACCAGCCCGCGGTGTTCTACTCCCTGAACCGGCACGGCATGCTCGGCTGGGAGGCCGACGGCACCATGACCGTTGCGCGGCCGGCGGTGCACCGGGCCACGATGGACCTCGTCCGGACGGGCGTCCCGCCGGCGACCGCCCTGCGGTGCCTCGCCCGGTCGCTGGACCGGATCGCGGGCGCCGCCGATGAGTTGGTCGCTTCGTCGAGCACGGAACTCCTCGCCGACGCCGCCGATGAGACGGCCGCTCCATCGGGCGCGGCGGCCGTCGCCGGAGCGCCTGCGCCCGCAAACGGACCGGCTGCCGCCCGGTTCGGTGGACCGCGGACCGCGCGACTCACCGAGGGGTTGGTGGAGTTGTTGGTCAGCACCTTCAGGGCCGCCGCGGAGGACCGGGGCCGTGAGCTCGTCACCGAGTTGCTCACGGAGGCCGGCGGCGGCGACAGCTGGGTCGAGGAGCACCTGGTGGTCGAGAACGGGTAGACGCGGCCCGGGTCATGCCTGCAACTCCCGGCCGGTGGCACGGTTCCGTGCAATCGTGAGCCGTTTCCGGGCTCGATCCTGTTCCTCCCTATGGGCGGCCGCGTCGCCGACAATCGGTCACTGTTCTTCAGCACCGGCGGAGTTACCGTGCGGCGGCGGCTGGTCCCCGGATCTGCACAGCCCTGCCGACGTGCCGCACGGCCGTCCCAGTACCGGAAGCATGAAGGCCAGTGAATCGCACAATCCCCCTGCCGGGCGCGGTGAAGACCGCGAGCTACCGACTCCGCGTCGATGCCCGGCTGACCGAGGAACCGGGCGGCTCGCTTGCCCTCGAACAGTCCCGCTACCGGCTGCGCCTGCCCGGGCTGGAGGCGGGACGCCGTGCCGTGCTGCTACGGATGGCGGAGACCTGGCTGAGCGACCTTCAGATCGCCCAGCTCGTCGCGGGGTTGGAAGGCGAATCGCGGCTCCTGCCGACCCAGTTGCTGGTGCGCCGACTGCTGCTGCACTCCTGGCTGGAACGCCGGGTGTCCATCGGGGCCCGTGCCGTGCTGGACGTCGTGCCCCGCCGCATCGGCGCCCAGAGTGTTCCGCCGCAGCGCCGCCACCGGCCCGGAGCGGTCTACCGGATGTCCAGGTTCGCGGTGCTGCGTGCCGAGCACGGCCGGATGGTGGCGTACTCGCCGCTCAGCACCGTCGGGATCAGCTGTCCCCGGTTCCGGCTGGCCGCCGTCCTGGCCCGCGCCTGTGCGCAGGAGATCGGGCTCGGCGAAGTGGCCGAGGAGCTGGAGGTCGACGAGTCGGCCGCCGGGTTCCTGCTGGACGAGCTGCTCTCCGCCCGTCTCCTGCTGCCCTCCGAGGAAGCCGAGACCGAGACCCGTGCGGAGCCGATGGCCCTGTGGTCGGCGGAGGAACTCTGGCTGCACGACCGCTCCCGCCCGGAGCGCCACGCGGCCCCGATCGGCGCGACCGACCGCTTCCGCGGCCTCCTGGAGGCGGACCCCGGGCGGACGGACACCGTCGACGGCCGCCCCTCGGTCGCCCTGCCCACACCCCCGTGCGCCGCCCAGGCGTCCGGATCGTTGTCGACGGTGATGGCGAGGCGCCGCAGTGTGCGTCGGCACGACGACAGCCGGCCGGTGACCCTGGCCCAGCTCGGCGAGTTCCTCCACCGGGTGCAGCGCCTCGAACTCCGTGACCGTGACGGCGTGGTGACCGGTGTCCGGCCCTACCCGAGCGCGGGCGGCCTCGGCGAACTGGAGGTCTACCCCCTGATCTCGCAGTGCGAGGGCCTCCCCGGCGGCCTCTACCACTACGACTCGGTGCACCACCGTCTCGTGCTGGTCGCCCCGCCCGGAACGGAGACCGAGCGGATGCTGTCGTTCGCCCGTGGGACGGCCACCATGCCGGGCCCGCCGCAGGTCCTGTTCGTGATCACCGCCCGGGTCGGACCGCTGATGCGGAAGTACGAGGGGATCCCGTACACGCTGGCGCTCAAGGACGCCGGGATCCTGACCGCCTGGATGTACCTGGTCGCCACTGACATGGGCCTGGCCCCCTGCGCCCTCGGCGCGGGGGACGCCGCCTCCTTCTCCGACCTGGCCGGCATGGACACCCTGGCCGAGCCGGCCATCGCCGAGTTCGCCCTCGGCTCCTGCCCGCCCGAAGGCCGGGCGCCGGAATGCGCTTCCGCAGACGAGTAGTCCCGACCGGGCCGAGCACGCATCCCCCCTTGCACCAGAGAGCAGAGGACCGAGCCATGCACCCCACCGAACGCACCGCCTTCGCCTCCGGCTACAGCGCGGCGGTGGCCGCCGTGTGGTCCGATCCGGGCCAGGAACGGCTCCTGGCCCAGGACCCGCGCGTCCTGCTCGCCGAGCACGGCATTCGAGTGCCGGCGGGAACGACCGTGGTCGTCGACCGTGACCGGCCCTCGGCGCCGGAGGTGCTGGACGCGCAGATCCGGTCGTGGGAGGAGGCGGCCGTGAGCGGCCGGCTCACGCTGTTCGTGCCCCGCCCCGACCGGTTCGAGGCGCGGGACCTCTCGGAGGAGGAGCTGGACTCGCTGGTGGCCGGCGTAGGCGTTCAGGGCTTCCCGGAGATGCCCTACTGACACGCCGGGCCACCGGAGTTCGGGACAGTGAGCCCCGGGGCCGGGCCGTTGCGGACCCGTCCCCCGGGGCTCACCACCACGGCCTCAGCCGCCCAGGGCCGCCGCCAGGTTCGCCAGGGTGCGGTGCGGCCCGGTCGAGGCGGTACCGGCCTTCGAGGCCGAGACCGTCTCCGCGGCGGCGCACAGCGCTTCCGGGGTGAGTCCGGCCAGCCGCTCCCGGTAGTGGTCGAGCAGCGCCGCCGCGGTCCGGCGCAGCTCGACCGGGTCCACGGGGAGGGGAGGCAGTTCGAGCCCTTCGTCGAACCGGCGGGTGAGGGCCGTGCGCAGGTCGGCGGTGCCGGGCTGCCGGACGGTCAGTGACAGGTGGAACGACAGGCCGTCGGTGTGACCCACGGCCGAGTGCGGTGCGCCGCGCGGGACGTAGAGCACCTCGCCCGCGTGCACCGTGGTCTCCAGCTGGACGGGCCCCGGCTCCGGCTCGGGCCCGCTCTGCCAGCGCCCGTCCTCGGGGACCGCGTGGACCTGCCACCGCTTGCTGCCGTGCAGCTGGAGCACGAAGACGTCCGCGTCGTCCCGGTGGGAGTCGAACCCCTTCCTGCCGGGCGGGGTCACGAAGAGGAAGGCCTCGACGCCTCGGCTCAGCTCAGCCCCGAGGCGGCCGACGAGTGCGGCCGCCCCGGAGTGCCAGTGCTCGATGTTGCGCATCAGCAGGGTGGCGCCGGAGTCGAGATGGCCCATCACCTTCGCGGTGTCGGCGTAGCCGCGGAAGCTGCGGTCGATGAGGTGGTGGGCGCTGGTGTAGTCGCCCTGCTCCAGTGCCTTGCCCTGGGAGACGAGTTCGAGGTAGGGGATGCGCAGCAGGCCCGAGGCCAGCACGGCGTCGACGTCCGCCAGCGTGACCGGCGGGGCGAGCGGGGCGGGCGGGCGCAGCAGGCAGGCCTGGCGACCCCATGCCGTCGCCAGGAACGGTGCGGGGTCGCCCACCAGGGACCGGAGAGTTTCCATGCGGGGAGTGGCCTTCCGTAGCGGGAGCGAGCTCACGGGCGCCGAATCTAAGGCCCGCAGAACGGGCGGCGCAAGAATTCTCCGACACTTGCTCGGGTACGGGCACGGGTGAATCCGGACCGTTCCACCGAATCGTGCCGCGGGCGTTTTCCGATCCCACCGCCTTTCTGGACCTCCGCCCGGCGGGCCCCGGAGAATGACCGCCCCGGAATCATTTCCGGCACCGACCCGACGAGTACTGGAGCAGGCGATGCCCGTGCCGCTTCCGGACATGCCCCTGCCGGACGTGCCGCTGCCGGACGCGGCGCTGCGCCGGCTCGGCCTGAGCGGCGTCCGCGCGGTGCGTCCCGTCACGGTGGGACTGACGAACCGGTGCTGGCAGGTCGAGACCGGCTGGAACCGGCGCCTGTTCGTCAAGCAGTTCCTGGGCGCGGAACCGGAACGGCTGCGAGGCCAGCACCGGACGGTCCGGGCCCTGCAGCAGCGCGGCCTGGCGGTGGCCGCTCCCTTGGTGACGCCGGAAGGACGCACCCTGGTCGAGGTGGCGGGCGACCTGTTCGCGCTCTACCCCTGGGTGGAGGGGCGGCATCTGCCCGGCTGGCTGATGCACCTCAGGCAGGCCCGCGCCCTCGGCCGGCAACTGGCCCTCCTCCACCGCGAGTTGGCGCGACTGCTGCCTCCGGGAGTTCCCGAGCCTCCTGCGCCGCCGGACCGGGACACGGCCTTGCGCGCCATCGACGCGTTCCTCGTCCGGATCGCCCGCAAGCCCGACCGCGATGCCTTCGACCGGTTCGTCCGCGCGCACCTGCCCGGCCGCCGGGCCCTGCTGGAGGCGGCCCGCCCGCCTCGGCCGTCCACCGCGCCGGAGGGGGCATCGGGCTGGACGCACGGGGACTTCCACATGGCCAACGTGCTGTGGCACGGCGGCCGGATCGCCGCTGTGCTGGACTTCGACGCACTCGCCGTCCGGGCCTACGCCCAGGAGGTGGTGCGGTCGCTGATGCTGTTCTTCCCCTCCCGCGATCGCAGGGGGCTCGCCACCGCGCAGGCGGCGGCCTTCGTCGCCGGATACCGCGCCGTGTCACCGCTGTCCGAGCGGCAGTTGGCCGAGGCGGCGGAGCTCCTCTGGTGGGAGCGCGCCTGCGACCTGCGCCACCTGGAGCGGCACTACGGACGCCAGGACCGCACCCGGGACCACCTGTTCGTCACGGACGGCCTGATGCTCTCCTGGTGGTCCGGACACCCGGACCAGGTGGCGACCGTGCTGGCCGGGGAGACGGCGTTGGCATCGATCGATGCAATCCCCGGGGGAATTCCTTCATGAATCCGTGCTGCCGGCCCGATTTCTTGTGGCCGCTCGGACGGTCGCACTAGGGTGGCGCAAAAAGACGGACGGTCCGGATTTTCCACGCCGCGTCCTGTGCTGGTCGTACGAGCACCGCCCGGCCCGTCGGCGGAAATACGTGAAATTGGAGTCGCCCCGTGTTCCTGGGTGTGGAGATCGGCGCACCGGAATCCTCACGGCCCGCCGCGTCCGACTGCGCGCGCGCCGCGAAACTGGCCGAGCAGGGATCGTTGGTCTTCGTGACGTTGGACGAAGCCCTCACGTCCCGGGCGGACTCCTCGCCCGCCCGGCAGCGGCTCGCCCAGAGCAGGCTGAACCCGGTGGCCGCGCTGGCCCACGTCGCACCGCAGACCACGTCGATCGGGCTCGTCGCGACGGCGACCGTGACCCATGTCGAGCCCTTCCACGTGTCGAAGGCCCTGGCAACGCTGGATCATGTCAGCGCCGGCCGCGCGGGCTGGTGCGTGCGGGTGTCGACGAGCGCCGAGGAAGCGGAGCTCTTCGGGGACCGCTCTCCCCGCGACCTCCCCGCCTTGTACGAGGAGGCGGCCGAGTTCGTCGAGGTGGTCTCGCTGCTCTGGGACAGCTGGGAGGACGGTGCGGAGATCCGCGACGCCGCCACCGGGCGGTTCCTCGACCGGTCGAAGATCCACGCCGTGGACCATCACGGCACGTACTTCCGGGTGAAGGGTCCCGGGATCGTCCCGCGGCCGCCTCAGGGGCACCCGGTGATGGCGGTGCGGATCACCTCGGACGACGATCTGCCGCTCGCCGCCCGGGCGGACGTGGTCTTCGGCGGCCTTGAGCAGGTCGTCGGCGCCCGTCCGGGGCTCAGGGGAGGAACCAGGACGATCGCCGACCTCTTCGTGAACTGCCGCGGGCTGCCGGCCGGTCAGTGGGAGTGGCGGGTGGGCAGCGCGGTCGAGACCGGGGGCGTCCGCGACTTCGCGGGCTTCCTCCAGGCGCACGCGCAGACGGGCCTGGTGGACGGGTTCCGTCTCGTGTTCGCCGAGGTGACCACGGAGCTGGCCCGCTTCGTGGACGAGGCCGTCCCCGAACTGCGCGCACGCCGCCTCGTCCTCCCCTGGGGCGAGGACTGCCGCAGCTTCCGTGAGCGCCTGGGGCTGCCGCACAAGGCGCCCAACAGCATGGTCCCGTAGCCCGCAGGCCGCGCGTTCCGCCCTCGACCACGGTGCGGCCGGATTCGCCGGACCCGCCAACACGCTAGGAATCCCGCAGTGAACCTTGGACGGCGCCGACTCCACCTGGGCGTTCTCTTCCCGGTCAATCCCACCACGACGGTGTGGAAGGGCTGCCGGACGGGCAGTCAGATCGACTTCGACGCGATCGCCGGGCTGGCCCGGACCGCCGAGCGCGGCCGGTTCGACTACCTGCTGCTCGCCGACGATCTCCGCCTGCCCGAGCGGAACGGCGAGGTGACCGAGATCGGGGTCGCAGGCCGGCACGATCTGCTGACGATCCTCTCCTCCGTCTCGGCCGTCACGGAGAGACTGGGACTGGTCGCCACCGTCAACACCACGTTCAACGAGCCCTATGACATGGCTCGTCAGCTCGCCACCGTCAACCACCTCTCGGGTGGGAGGTTGGGCTGGAACACCGTGACGACGCCGGACGCCTGGGTCGGGCAGAACTTCCGCCGCGGCGGCTTCCTCCCGCACGCCCAACGCTACGAGCGCGCCGCCGAGTTCATCCGGCTGTGCCGCTCGATCTGGGCCGCCGACGGGACCGGCGGCGGCGTGCCGCTGGCCCACGAGGGGCCTCACTTCCACGCCGGCGGACTCGCGGCCACCGCGTACGACGGCGTCGAGCCGGTCCTGGTGCAGGCGGGGGACTCGGAACAGGGAAGGGAGTTCGCCGCCGCCCACGCCGAAGTCGTCTACAGCAGGAAGCGGGGCCGCGCCGGCCGTGAGTTCTACGCCGACGTCAAGGGCAGGCTGGCGCGACACGGCCGCGGCCCGGAGCAGCTGAAGATCATGCCCGCGATCACCTACGCGGTCGGGCAGTCACGGGCGGACGCCGAGGAACTGGCGCGCACGAGACGCCTGGACATCGTGACGCCGGAGATGGCGATCTACTACCTCGAGGGGCTCTGGGGGCGTGACCTCTCCGCCTACGACCCCGACGGCCCGCTGCCCGACATCGCCCCGGACCCGGACGGCGCGGCATTCGTCACCGGACGACCGACCGGCACGGACGCGCAACGGCGAGCCGACCGCGTGGCGTTCCTCCGGCAGGTCGCGGAGTCCAGGAGGCTGTCGATCCGGCAACTCGTCGCGTTGGTGACGCACACGAAGGCGTTGGCGGGCACCCCGTCCGACATCGCGACCGAGATGATCGACGGCGTCGAGGGCGGCGGCTGCGACGGCTACATCATCGTCCCCGACCGGGCACCCGGCGGACTGGACGACTTCGTGGAGCACGTGGTGCCCGAGCTCCAGTCCCGTGGAGTCCTCCCCGCGGAGTACGGGTCCGGCACGCTCCGGGGCCATCTCGGCCTGCCGGAACACCACCGACAGCCGGCGAACCGGGGTCGATGACACGGATCGCTGTCACCGTGGAACGCTGCCCTGCGCGCCTTGGTGGCAATTCCCGGGAAGGCTTGCCGGCCGCCGGCGCCCGGAAATACCGTCTGCGTTACCACCGGGCGGAACCGAGCGATACGGCCGATTCCCTTCTCGGTGTCGAACGACGATCAGGAGGAATTTCCATGGGTGAGAACGAGAAGCAGAACGTGCCGGCCGACGTGAACGAGAACGACGAGTTCCGGGACGAGGACCTGGAGGGGATCGCCGGCGGCGAGTCGCACCGCTACCTGATCTGACACTCCTGCTTCCAGCGCCGGCTGACCGGCAGCGCACCGGAACGAGCCCGTGCCCGTCACGGTATGTGGCGGAGTGTCATCCCGCACCGCGTTCCGGGCCCGCTCCGGCCCGGAACGCGGCCTGCGGCAGGCGATGTCCTCGGTGACCGGCCAGAAAGGGGTGCCCGTGATGCAGAATCATTCTTCCGACCCGAAAATCGCGGTGTCGGAAATCGGCGAGAAGCTGAACCGCTTCCTCCGGTCGGCCCGTTACGCGGAGAAGCGGGCGGAAATCGAGAAGCTCGTCGAGTTCGACAGTGCGACGGCTGCCGACCGCCTGGCCGGAATCCTGGCCCACGCCCGGGACCGGGTGCCCCGTTACCGGTCGTTGCAGGACCACGTGAAGCCGGTGCTCACGGATTTCCCGCTGACCCGGAAGGCGGATCTGCGCGACCGGTTCATCGACCTGATCAGCAGGGACGAGACCGGTCGGATGGAACCGGGCCACTACTTCATCCACGAGACCAGCGGCAGCACGGGCGAGCCGGTGCGGCTGATGACGACCGCGGAGACCGGCGGCCTGTCCAGCCTGGTGATCGCGGAGCGGCTCTGCCGCCACCTCGACCTGCCCGACACCGGAACCGAACTGAACCTGGGGCTCCACTACGAGGGGACCCCGCTCGTCGAGGCCGGCTTCCTGCCCCGCCCGTACGTCCGGTGCAACCTGCGGGGCTTCGATCCGTCCTCCCCCTCCATCGTGGAGACCTACGCGTCGGTCGTCGGGGCCTTCCCCGTCGACCGGATCATCGGTACGTCGAGCCGGCTCGTCGGCCTGGCGCGGTACTGCCTGGAGCAGGGAATCCGCCTGCGGCCCAAGGCCGTGGTGGCCTCGTACGAGCACCTGGTCGAGGAGGGCCGCCGGATGGTCGAGGACGCCTTCCGGTGCCCGGTCACGACGGTCTACGCGACCTCCGAGACCGGGTCGGCCGCCTGGGAGTGCCGGCAGGGGAACCTGCACTTCCAGGACGACTTCGTCACCCCGGAGCTCTTGCCCTACGACGGCGACGAGACGCTGAGGAGCATCGTCCTGACGGGGCTCCTCACCCGGGCGATGCCGGTGATCCGCTACGTCACGGGCGATCTGTGCTCACCGGCCACGGCCTGCGGGTGCGGACTGCCCGGAACCGCGGTCGGCTCGCTGGTCGGCCGGTCGAAGGCGACGCTGGTGGGTGCCGACGGCCTCGTCTACTCGCCCTACGCACTGCTGGCCGCACTGTCCAACGCGGGACTGGCGGACTTCCAGGTCCTCCAGGAGCACCCCGGCATCCTGCAGCTCATCGTGCCGGACGCGACCGAGGACGCCCGCAGGTGCGTCGAGCACATCAACCGTGACCTCGCCTCGTACTTCCGCGAGGGCCAGGGCTTCCGCCTCCGGCTGGCCGCGACGGGCACGTTCGTCCTCAGCGGCCGGGGCAAGCGCAACCCCGTCGTCCAGCGGCTCGACGTCGCCCCCGGCGCCGTGGAGGGCACCGGCTACCTGAGGTCCGGCGTCCGGAGCCCGGCGTACGCCGGCCCGGTGGCACAGGGCCCTTCCGTCCCGTAGAGGAGATTGTGCCGTGAACGGATCGACTCTCCGGGTCGTGGGATCGCTGGAGGAAGTCCCCTCCGCACGCGACGCGCTGACGGTGTTCCTGGCCGGCGGCATGCGCAACTGCCCCGACTGGCGGCAGTGGGCGATCGAGGCGCTCGCCGACCAGTGGCACCGGGCGGGGGCCGATCGCCCTGTCACGGTGTTCAGCCCCAGCCGGGTCGTCTCCGCCCGCGCCTTCAGCCACGAGCTGGTGCGCTGGGAGCACGACGCCCTCCGGGCCTCCGACGTGGTCCTCTTCTGGTTCCCCCGGGGCAACGAGAAGGCGCCCGAGCAACCGATCGCGCTCTACGAACTCGGTGTCGCCGCCGCGACCTACAAGCCGATCGCCGTGGGCACCGAGCCCGGCTACGTGCGCCGCGACGACGTGGGGGCCCAGTTGGGGCTCATCCGTCCGGGCCTCCCGGTGCGCTGCGACCTGAACTCCACCGTGGGGGACGTGGTCTGGGCGCTGCGCCGTACGGAGAAGGCGCTGGGCGAGGCGTTCTCGGCGGCCGGCACCCTCCAGGCCGTCTGACAGGCGAGCAGCGCCTCTCCCGCAGGAAGGAAGCCCAACCGTGCAGTTCCGTGAGCAGGCACTCGCCAAGCTCCAGTCCACCACCGACCTCGGGACAGCGGCCACGCTGGCCAAGCCACGCAGCCTGGTCGCGCTGCTCATGGTCACGGTGCTCGTCGCCTTCGGCTCGCTGTGGGCGTTCACCGGGGCGATACCGCGCCAGGTCACCGTTCCCGGCATCCTCACCTACGGTCAGGGCAGCTACACCCTGGACAGCCCCGTCTCCGGGCAGATCACCGGGGTCTTCGCCCAGCAGGGCACGACCTTCCCGGCGCAGGCTCCGCTGTTCACCGTCCAGGTCGACTCGACCCAGCAGACCGTTCGCGCCTTCAGCGGCGGACGCACCACGGCCGTCCTGGCGCAGGTCGGCCAGGTGGTCACGGCGGGCACGAACCTCGCCGTGGTCGAGCGCGTCAGCGGTCCGACCGATCCGTTGATCGCGGTGCTGTACGCGCCGACGAGCAGCGCCGGGCTCATCACCCAGGGCAGCACCGTGGACCTCGATCTGCGGTCCGCTCCGGCCCAGGAGTACGGGGTGATGCGCGGCGTCGTCCAGTCGGTCAGCCAGTTCTCCCAGACCCAGAAGCAGATCGCGAGCTTCCTCGGCGACGCCCAACTGGCCGGCCAGTTCTCCGGCCAGGGCCAACCGATGCAGGTGGTCGTGAAACTCCTGACCGCACCGGGCACGACGAGTGGGTTCCAGTGGTCCACCCGTACCGGCCCGCCGTACCTGATTGATTCCCGCACGCTGGTGAGCGCTTCCGTGCACTTGCCATCGGTCAGACCGATTAGCTGGGTGTTGTCGTAGATGTCCGTACTCACCACCACCGACGGTACTCCGAGGGCGCGGTCCTGGCCGAGGCGCCGCCCGGCCCGACTCGTCAAGCCACCGGTGATCTTCCAGATGGAAGCACTGGAGTGCGGGGCCGCCAGCCTCGCCATGATCCTCGCCCACTACAAGCGCTACGTGCCGCTGGAGGAGCTGCGGGTGGCCTGCGGCGTCTCGCGGGACGGCTCGAAGGCCTCGAACGTCCTCAAGGCGGCGCGGCGCTACGGCCTGACGGCGACCGGACGCCGGATGGACACCGAGGCGCTGTCGAAGCTGGCGCCCCCGGCGATCCTGTTCTGGGAGTTCAACCACTTCGTGGTCCTCAACGGGTTCGGCCGACGCCTGGGCAAGGACGTCGTCCACCTCAACGACCCCGGCAGCGGGCCGCGGGTCGTCAACCTCGCGGACTTCAACGAGAGCTTCACCGGCGTGGTGCTCACCATGTCGCCGGGCGAGGGGTTCCGCCCCGGCGGCCGGCGCCCCGGCGTCCTCGCGAGCATGCCGACCCGGCTGCGCGGGAGTTGGGGCCTGCTCGCCCTGAGCGCCTACGCCAGCGTGCTGCTCGCGGTCGTCGGCGTGGCGTACCCCGCTCTCACCCGGGCGTTCGTCAACTCCATCCTGCTGGGCGGCGACCGTTCGTTCCTGACGGCGTTCTTCGGCCTGATGGCCGCGACCGTCATGGCGACGGGGGTGCTCACCTTCCTGCGCCAGGCGTTCCTGCTGCGCCTGCGCATCTCGAACGCGACGATCAACAGCAGCCGCTTCCTGCGCCACGTGTTCAGACTGCCGATCAACTTCTTCGTCCAGCGAAGTCCGGCGGACATCAGCAGTCGCGTGCAGTCCAACGACCAGGTCGCCGTGACCCTGTCCAACGACCTGTCGAGCACCTTGGTCAACGCGCTGGTCGTCGTGGTGTACGCGTGCCTGCTGTGGGCCTACGACCCCTGGCTGACGGTCCTGAGCGTGTCGCTGTCCCTGCTCAACATCGTCGCCCTGCGCACGGTGGCCCGGATCAGGGCCGGCGGGGTCAGCCGACTGGCCACGGACGAGGCGCAGCTGCTGAACACCTCGTACAGCGGCCTGCAGCTCATCGAGACGATGAAGGCCACGGGCGGCGAGAACACCTTCTTCCGGCGCTGGGCCAAGGAGCAGTCCGTCGTCGTCACCGGGCAGCAGCGGATCGGCGTGCCGAGTGCCGTCATGGCGGTGGTCGCTCCCGCGCTGGCGTCCGTCACCACCTCGCTGCTGCTGTTGATCGGCGGCCTGGAGGCGGTGAAGGGAGACCTGACGGTCGGTCTGCTCGTCGCCTTCCAGGCTCTGGTGTCGGCCTTCGTCAGCCCCATCGCGCAGCTGATCGCGGTGGCGCAGCGGGTCCAGGACTTCGCCGTCCAGGTGACCCGGCTGCGCGACGTGGAGAACTACCGGCCGGAACCACGCCCGGCCGCGTCCGACGCCCCGGCCGGGCGACTCGCCGGCAACCTGACGTTCGACCGGGTCACCTTCGGCTACAACCCGCTGGACGCCCCGCTGGTCAGCGAGTTCTCGTTCGCGGTGGGCCCCGGCCGGCAGGTCGCGCTGGTCGGGGGCTCGGGGAGCGGCAAGTCCACCGCGGTGCGCCTGATCTCGGGCCTCTACCGGCCGTGGGAGGGCTCGGTGGACATCGACGGCCTCCCGCGCGACGGCATCGCGCCGGAGGTGCTCAGCGCCTCGGTGGGCTTCGTCGACCAGGACGTCTTCCTGTTCGAGGGGACGGTGCGGGACAACATCACCCTGTGGGACACCTCCATCCCCGACGACCAGGTCATCGCCGCGCTCCGGGACGCCGCGGTGTACGACGTGGTGTCCTCGCGTCCGGGCGGCATCTACGCCCAGGTGGAGGAGGACGGCCGCAACTTCTCGGGCGGACAGCGCCAGCGGCTGGAGATCGCCAGGGCGCTCGTCCGCAACCCGCGCCTGCTCGTCCTGGACGAGGCGACCAGCGCCCTGGACGCCGAGACGGAACTCCTGATCATGAACAGCATCCGCCGCCGCGGCTGCGCCACGGTCGTCGTGGCCCACCGTCTGAGCACCATCCGCGACAGCGACGAAATCGTCGTGCTGAGCCGGGGCGACGTGGTCGAGCGGGGGACGCACGACGCCCTGTCCGCGGCCGGCGGCGCCTACGCCCAGCTCATCAGGGAGCACTGACGCATGAGGACGACATCCTCCGGGTCCGAGCGGCCGCCCGTGACCGCCGTGGCCGACGTGGCCGACGTGACCGCCGAGGCCGACGAGGCCGACGAGGCCGACGAGGCCGCCGAGGCCGACGTGGCCGTGGCGGCCTGGCGACCGCCCGCCGGGACCGGCACCGAGGTCGCCTTCGACGAGGGACACGTCCGGTTGACGGACGGGGACGCGCTCTGGGTGGTGACCGACGGAGCCGTCGACATGTTCGTCATGGAGGCGGCCGAGGGCGGCCCGTGGCACTACGTCAGCCGCTTCACCCCCGGCGCCGTCATCGCCGCGCCACCGTCGGGCCCCGCCGGCGTCCCGGTCCTGCGAGCCGTCCTCGGCTCCCGTGTCCTGCGCGTGGACGCCTCGGACCTGGCAGGACTCCTGCGCGCCGACGTCGGCTCCGGGGCGGCCGGCGATTCGTCCGGTCGGCTCGCCGCCCTCGCCCGGGGGATCGACGCGGGGCTCGACGGCCTTCTCGGCTTCGTCACCGAGCAGCCGGCCGGCGGGGAACACGTGCTGCTGACCGCCGGAAGCCGGGGCGAACTGGCGGAAGGGGAGGCGGGACGCTCGGCCGAGGGACTGGTCTGGGTCGAGGTCCTCGCCGGTCGACTGCGGGTCGGAACGCCCGACAGCGGCGAGTTCCTCTCCCGCGGCGACGCGTTCGTGGTCACCGAGGGCAGCACCCTCCACGGCGGGCCCTCGGCCTCGTTCACGACCTGCTCGACCGGTGACCTGCTGGCCGACGGCCGGCTGTGGGAGCGCCTGGCCGAGGTGAACGAGCGCCTGCTGCGGATGGCCGACCGGGTCATCGCCGCCGACGGGGAGCGGGCCGAGTCCCGGATCCGGGCCGTGCGCGAGATGGAGGACGCGCTGACCGACAAGGCCGACCGGGTCCTCCAGGCGGTACTCCAGCCGGCCGAGCACCTCTCGCGCAACGGCCCCGTCCACACCGAGGACGCCACCGAGGCGGCCTGCCGGATCGTGGCCGACGAACTGGGCATCCCCATCCTGCCGGCCCGCGGCTCCGCGGCCGGCGGCAAGACGGGCCCGATCGAGGCGATCGCGGTGCGCTCGCGCTTCCGCATCCGCGCGGTGAACCTGGACGGGCGCTGGTGGCGCACCAACATCGGGCCGTTCGTCGGGCGCCGCTGCGACTCCGGCGAGCCGGTGGCGTTCGTCTGGCGGCGCGGACGGTACGTGGCCTGGGATCCCGTCACCGGCGAGCAGAGCCCGGTGCGGGACCGGACGGCGGGGCGGTTCGACGACACGGGGGTGCTGTTCTACCCGCCCCTGCCCGAGCGGCCGATCGGCACGGGACGGCTGATCCTGTTCGGCCTGAAGGGCAGCGGACGGGACATCCGCAACCTGATCGTGTTCACGCTGGTCGCGGTCGCCGTCAGCACCACCGTGCCCATCAGCACCGGGCTGGTCCTGGGCACGTTCGTCCCGTACGCCGAGACGAGCCTCATCGTGCAGGTGTGCGCCCTGACCCTGGTGGCCGCCCTCGCGTCGGCGGTCTTCGCGGTGCTGGAGAACCTGGCGCTGCTGCGCGTCGGGGGTCGCTTCGAGGCCACCCTGCAGGCCGCCGTCTGGGACCGGCTGCTGCGCCTGCCGGCGCCGTTCTTCCGCCGGTACTCCACGGGTGAACTGGCCAGTGCGGCACTGGGGGTGAAGAACATCCGCACGGTGCTGATGAACGTGAGCTACGTGGTGCTCTACTCCGGCGTGGTCGCGGTGGTGAACTTCGCCGTGATGTTCTGGTTCAGCGTGCCGCTGGCCCTGCTGACAGGGCTGTACGTGCTGGTCGGGGTGGTGTTCTTCGTCGTGCTGGGTGCGCGGCAGATGAAGTGGCAGACCCAGTCGCTGGACCTGGAGCACAAGCTCGCGAACCGGGTGTACCAGAGGCTTCGGGGTCTCCCCAAACTGCGGGTGGCGGGCGCCGAGAACCGCGCCTTCGCGGCCTGGGCCAACGAGTTCGCGCAGCAGAAGGAGCTCCAGAAGCGCATCGGCAGGTACCAGAACGCGGCGGCCACGTTCAACGCCGTCTACCCGCTCGTCTGCGTGCTGCTCACCTTCGCGGTCATCAGCGGGCCGGCCAGCGGATCGCTGTCGATGACCCGGTTCCTGTCGTTCAACGCGGCCCTGGGCATCGTCCTCGCGGCGGTCATCCAGGTGACCAACTCCCTCTCCTCGGCCTTCGCGGTGATCCCCATGTTCAAACGCATGAAGCCGCTGCTCGCCGAGCTGCCGGAGGCCTCGGAAGCGCACACGGTGCCGGGTGAGCTGACGGGGGAGATCGACGTGAACCGGGTGACGTTCCGCTACGACGAGAACAGTCCACCGGTGCTCGACAACGTCTCCCTGAGCATGCGGCCGGGCGAGTTCGTGGCGATCGTCGGCCCCAGCGGGTGCGGCAAGTCCACCCTGCTGCGGCTGCTGCTGGGCTTCGAGCAGCCCTCCAGCGGCAACATCCTGTACGACGGCCAGGACCTGGCCACGCTGGACAGCACCGCGGTGCGGAGGCAGTGCGGGGTCGTCCTGCAGCAGACGAAGCCGTTCGCCGGCACCGTCTTCCAGGCCATCACCGGCACCCTCAACTACAGCCACGACGACGCGTGGGCCGCCGCCGAACTGGCGGGCATCGCCGCGGACATCCGCGCCATGCCCATGGGGATGCACACGCTGGTGAGCGACGGCGGGACCTTCTCCGGCGGCCAGCGGCAGCGCCTCGCCATCGCGCACGCCCTGATCCGCCGGCCCAGGATCCTCTTCTTCGACGAGGCCACCAGCGCGCTGGACAACGAGACCCAACGGATCGTCACGGAGAGCACACAGCGCCTGAACGCGACCCGGGTCGTCATCGCGCACCGGCTCTCGACCGTCCTCGACGCCGACAAGGTCGTCGTACTCGACGAGGGCCGGGTCGCCGAGTGCGGACCGCCGTCCGAACTGCTCCGCAACTCCACGAGCCTCTTCCACCAGCTGGTGCGCAGGCAGATGCACGAATCAGAAGGAGCGATGGCATGAACCGCAAGAAGAGAGGCCTCCGTCTGCAGGCCGCCGCGGCGACCTTCCTGCTGGGCCTCGGCGGCACGGCCGGCTGCGGCACGGTCCACGGCGGCGACACGGGTGCACACGCGTCGGCGTCGGAGGCGGTCGTCTCCCAGGCGGACGCGTCCGCCGCGGTCAGCGGCTACGACGCCGCGAACAACCGGGTCAACGAGGCCATGGACAGCGCAGGCCTGGCCGGCATCGAGACCGAGCCGCTGCTCAGCGCGGACGTCGCCTGGATGCGCATCAGCAAGGAACTGAACCAGCCGGTCGCCCCCATCAGTGACCAGGCCATCACCGTCTACGCCACATCGGGCCCGGCCTTCCCCCACTGGTTCCTCGCCGTGTCCAGCCGGGCGCAGGGAGGCATGCCCTTCCCCGGTCCCACGTACCGCGTCTTCGTGCAGGAGGCGCCCGGAGCGTCCTACCTGCCCGCGTATTCGCTCAACGTCACCGGGCCGGTGCCCAAGGTCGCCGTCGACGGTGCGGGCGTCGCCTCCGCCGTCCCGGGCCCGGACGGCCTCCTGGTGGCTCCGGACGCCCTGGCAGCGGACATCCTCGCCCACTACCAGCAGAACCTCGCCGGCAAGGACAAGTTCTCCTACAGCGCTCCGCTGGACGACAACCTCTCCAACGGTTACAACGCCGGCGTGAAGGCCCTGAGCGGTCGCGGCACGACCCTCTCCAGGGCACTGGGCCGGACGCTCCCCAAGACCTTCGCCCTGCGGACCGAGGACGGCGGCGTGCTCGCGTTCACCTCCGACGTCATCACCGACACGCTGACCCCGGTCAAGGCCGACGGCACCGTCTCCCTGGCCCCGAAGAGCCGTGACGCCGCGCAGCTGGGAAAGCCCGAGGGAGCGACGGCGAGCCAGTTCACCATCAGCCGGCTGGAGACGTTCCTGACGTACATCCCGACCACCGCCTCGGGGGCGAAAGCCCAGGTCATCGGCTACAACGAGGTCCCCATCACTGTCAGTTGACCACTGCCAGAGCCACGAGAAAACACCACCGAAGGAGTTCACCACCATGAAGGACGACATCTCCCGCAACGCCGACACCGAGGACGCCGCCGTCGTGGCGGGCACGGAGGTCGACGAGGAGATCAGCGACGGGGACCTGGACGCCATCGGCGGCGGCGACGGAGGTCAGCCGACCTACCCGCCGTACGTGTGAGCCGTCGTGCCCGTGACCCCGCTGCCGGGTCACGGGCACGACGCTTCCGTCGGCGACGGCACTGCGCGGACCACCCCGCACCGCTGAGATCCTCCCCGCCGTTCCGGGCGAAGTCCCAGGGCGGACCGTCCTCGGCGGTCGGCTGTGCAGGCCTTTGTGGTGCAGGAACGCGCGCAGGCCGGCATCGCGCCCGTAGCCGGAGTCGGCCACCACCCACGCGAACAACGTCCCGTCCACCAGGGCCCGTTCGCGCATATGGGTCGCGAGCTGTGGTTTCGTCGCGAACGCGACTTCGTCCGGCACCCCGGCCTCGCGGCAGCGCGCCCGGTCCCCGGTCCAGGCGGCGGGCAGATACAGTCGGCGGTCGATGAATGTGTGCCCGTCCGGCGCCGCGTAGGTCAGCATCACCATGACCTGACAGTTCCTCACGGAGCCGGTCACCCCGCAGTGCTGCGGAGCGACCCGACGGACTTGGTCCCCTTCTTCTGCACCTGGGTGTCGTCCAGCACCAGCGACGCGGTCTGATCGCCCAGATGCTCGGCCACGTACGCCCGCAGATCGTCCAGCAGCGCGTCCGCGGACCACGAGGCCGCATTGAGGAACTTCTGGATCCGCGAGGCGTGACATGGCCCGCCCGTGAGGGCATCGTCCACGCGTTCTTGCGGCGCAGGTCCGACAACAGGCCCTACTCGTACAAGCCAGGGAGGTCGCGACGAGCCCGATCGACGTGGTTTGCGGTGCGACGTTGGCTGGCGTGGCCACCGGATTCAGCCTGCTTCGGCAGGCCGACTGCCGGGCTGACGCGGAGTCTGCCCGGAACGTGAGGGCTTCGCCCAACGTGACGAAGGCCAACGATCCCCGCTCGGCCGGTCAGCCTGTACGACGGTTGCCGGGTGTCGGCAGGTCGAGGTGGTCGCGCAGGGTTTCGCCCGTGTAGGCGGTGCGGTAACTGCCCCGTTCCTGCAGCTCGGGGACTACGCGGTCAACGAAGTCGTCCAGGCCCCCGGGGGCGTACGCGGGTACCAGGATGAATCCGTCCGCGCCGCCCGAACGGACGTAGTCGGTCATCTGTTGCGCCACGCGGGCCGGGGTGCCGATGAATGGCTTTCCACCGGTCAGTTTCATCACCAGCTCCCGGATGCCGAGGCCGTGTTCGGCAGCGTAGGCCCGCCACTTCCGTGCCCGCGTCGACCTGACCTCGGCCGCCGCGATACCGGACCACTGGGACGGGTCCGGTGTGCGCTCCGGGGCGATGTCGGGAAGTGGCCCGTCAGGATCGTAGGAGGACAGCGCACGCCCCCAGGTGCGTTCCAGGTACCAGATCGCCAACTGCGGGCTGACGGTCTGCTCCTGGGCAGCACGTGCGTTGTCCTGAGCTTCCTCGTCGGTATCGCCGAGAGCGAACGAGACCCCGGGCATGATCTTCACCTGACGGGAGTCACGGCCCTGCCGGGCTGTACGACTGCGGATGTCGGCGGCGAAGGTGTGACCTGCTCTGCCGAGGTGCCGGCTGTAGACCACATCCGCGTACGAGGCAGCGAACTCTCGGCCCTGCTCGGAGTCGCCGGCCTGAAGGGTGGGTGGGCACCCCTGGGGTCCGGCCGGGACGGTGAAGTGCCCGCTGATGCGGAACTGCGGACTGTCGTGATGGAACCGGGTGGGACCGTCCGTTTCCCAGCTGCGCCACATGGTCCGGGCCGCGCGGACGAACTCGGCCGCCCGCTGGTAGCGGTCGGCATGCGGGAGGTAGCCGCCGCGGCGGAAGTTCTCGCCGGTCCAGGCGTTGGACGTGGTGACGACGTTCCACCCGCACCGGCCGTTGGAGAAGTGGTCCAGCGACGCCAGTCTTCGTGCGACGTCGAAGGGTTCGTTGAAGGTCGCGTTGACGGTCGGGACCAGCCCGATTCGCTCGGTGACGGCACTCAGGGCTGACAGTGTGGTGACCTGGTCGAATTCTCCGGCGGTGCCCACTTCGGAGATGGCGCCACGGTGTTCGGTCAGCCGAGGGTAATCGGCAAGGAGGAAGAAGTCGAACAGACCGCGCTCTGCCGTTTGAGCCAGGCCGGTGAAGGTGGCGAAGTCGCTGTGGTCACCGGCCCGCGGGTCACGCCAACCGGCCGATTGATTGGAGGGGAACAGAGCCGCCAGGTGCATCGCCTTGCCGGTATTGCTCATCGTGACGGCGTTGCCTTTCGGAGCGGGAACACACTGGACGCCCGGGCCGGCAGGCCGAGTCGCTCGCGCAGCGACCCCCCTGGTGTGCCAGACCGGGCCGGGTGCCGCTGGCGCAGAAGTGGGACGACCTCATCGACGAAGTGCTCGACGGCACCGGGGAGCGCGGCGAGCCGCACATGGAAGCCGTCGACGACCCCGCACGCGTACACGGCATCGAGTCGAGCGGCGAGTTCGGCGGCGCTTCCGGCGACCCGGAGAGGCTGCGCCGCGCCCTGCTGCTCAGGTGGCCGGCCCGGGCCGTGGTCGTCGAGGAAGATCTCGACCTCACCAAGGATCCGGACACCGGTTCCCACGCGTGCCCGTACCTGCTGCGCCTTGCGGACCTCGGTGAACACCAGATCGGCGCTGTGGGCGGAGACCGGCGAGGAGTCAGGGTCGGGACCGGAGGCGAGCACGGGGTGGCCCTGCGGTGGCCGCGGCACGACTGCCGGGCCCTTGATGCGGAAATGCTGCCCCACGTGGTCGATGTGACGGATTCTGGCGTGGTCCAGGAAACGACCGCTCGCGGTGTCGCGGATGACCGCATCGTCCTGCCAGCTGTCCCACAGTGCGGTGACGACTTCCGTGAACTCTGCTGCCTCCGAGCGGAGTCGGCTGATCTCCGGCAGAGGCTCGGGGCCGAAGTGCGCGGCTTCGGCCGCCGAGGTCGCCACCCGCGGGCGCCATCCCGCTCGGCCGTGGCTGATGTGATCGAGAGTGGCCAGCGCCCGGGCAACCTGAAAGGGCTCGGCATAGGTGGTCGTCACTGTCGCCACCAACCCGATCGTGTGAGTCGCCGGTGCGATGGCAGCCAGCGCGGTGACCGCGTCCGGCTGCCCGTCCGGCGCCGCGGTCAGGGCCAGGGAGTCGTCAAGCGTGACGAAGTCCAGCCCTCCCCGCTCGGCTACAAGGGCAAGTCGCCGGTAATGTCCGGCGTCCATCAGGTCGGAACGCGCCGGCCGCCACGCGTCGGGATGCCGCCCGACACTGCCGATCGCCACACCGAGCAACATCCGGGTTCCTTTCCAATGCTGTGCACATGGGGCCGGGCAGTCCCGCCTCGGGGGCGCCCTCAGGCCCGCAGCCTAGGCCGGAAGGCCACCGGCGATTCGCCCCGGCAGCCGAACGGCACGGCCCCCGGCCACTGCGGCCGGGACGCTTGCACGGATGTGTGTCACGGAGGTGCCGCGGCCTGCTTGACGAACAGGTGCCGTTGTCGACTGGTCTCGATCTGCCAGCAACGGTCCGTCAGTCCCACTGTGACGGGATGGACCGCGACAACTCCACTCAGGCCGAGCCGGCGCAGCACCACGTCCGGCAGCGACACGGAGGCCGCCGCCTGGATCCGGGACGACTCTGCGTGCCGCACAGTGCCCGTCATGCCGCAGTGCCGGCAGGCTGCGGGCCGCACGGTCGTGCATCGCCTGCTCCAGTGCTCGTCGGGTCAGGCCGGAAACGGCCCCGGGGCGGCCATTCTCCGGGGCGCGCGGATAGGACGTCCAGGACAGCAGTGTGGCCCGAAAACAACTGCGGCACGAATCGGTGGAACGGTTCGGCTTAACTGTGCACGTGCCTGAGGAAGTATCGGCGAATCCTTGTGCGCATTGTTTCGTGAGCCTTAGGTTCGAATCGTCTCGCCGAGAGACGGAATGTTCCGCAAGAGGCTGCCGGGAATTCCCCGATCCCCTTTCCTTCGGAACACACCTGGCACCCCCTTGGGAGGAATCATGAGCGACACCCAGAACATCACCCCGGAGACCGCGTGGGACGAGTTCAGCACCGAGGTCGACGACGAGGACCTGGAGGCCATCTCGGGTGGCGAGCTGGTCATCTGACGTTTGCTCCCCCGGTCGGGTGGCGGCGCCTGTCGCCGGCGCCCGACCGGTCGTCCATCCGGTGGGCTCCGTGTCGAACCTGCCCGGCGGTCCGGCAGCCGACTTCCAACGGGTGCGCGAGTCCCGACCGGCGGCACCGGCACCTGGCGCGGCTTCCGCCGGTCGACCGGTCATCGTCGGAGTCGAGCGCCACTACGGCCCCTGCCTGGACGTGACCGCCCAGCCCGGCACGCCCGTCCGGGAGTGCCGGTCCACCACGATCCACTCTCCACCGTACGAACCGCGACCGACGCGCTGGGCACGGGGACGCACCGGCGGCGGAACACCTCCTGGCACCCGTCAGCCTCGGCCCCACTACAGAAGGCCACTCCCCGATGGAAACTCTCCGGTCCCTGGTGGGCGACCCTGCTCCGTTCCTGGCGACGGTGTGGCGTCGCCGTGCCTGTCTGCTGCGCCCGCCGACACCTCTCGCCCCACCGGTCACCTTGGCAGACATCGACGCCGCACTGGCCTCGGGCCTGCTGCGCCGCCCCTACCTCGAACTCGTCTCCCGCGGAAAGGCACTGGACCAGGGCGACTACACCACCGCCCGCAGCGTCAGGGGTCACGACTTCGGCGGCTACGCCGACTCTGCCAAGGTTCTGCGACAGCTCGATGTCGGCGCCACCTTGCTGATGCGCAACATCGAGCACTGGCACTCCGGAGCAGCCGCACTCGCTGACCGCCTCGGCGCCGAACTGGACCGACGCGTCGAGGCCTTCCTCTTCGTCACCCCGCCCGGCCAGCAGGGGTTGAGCCCCCACCGGGACGATGCGGACGTCTTCGTGCTGCAACTGAACGGCAGCAAACGGTGGCAGGTTCACGCGGTCCCCGACGACGGGCACTGGCAGGCCCGCCAAGAGCCGAACCCAGGCCCCGTACGGCTGGAGACCACGGCACACGCCGGTGAGGTCCTCTACATCCCCCGCGGCGCACCGCACTCGGCCGTTGGTCACGCCGCCGGCCTGTCCTTCCACCTGTCGCTGACCGTCCGGCAGCCCGGCACCGCCGACCTGCGCACTGTCCTCGCCCGCCGCCTCGACGACGGGCTCGAACTGCCTCTCCTCCCGGTGGACCAGGCAGAGCTGCGCCGGACCGCGGCCGAGCTGCTCCACCACTATCGGGAGCGGCTGGCCGGGCTCACCCCGGAAGAGTTGTGCGCCGCCGTGGAAACCGTCCCGGAGCCGAGGACCGGTACAGCATCACCCGAGCCTGCCCGTGCACTGACGGGCCTGGCGGAAACTCTCCGGAACTGACACCGCGACGAGAATCCGTCCGGCACGGCCACCGGCAACAGGACGTTCCGGACCATGGCACCGTAGAAGGCCGCGGTCCGGTCGTCCGGCACATCAGCGGGAGACTCCCGGAAATTCCGGAACACCGACCCCGGCCACCAGCGCATCCAGTTCCTCCTCCGCGAGATCCCGTGTCTCGATCCGATCGGGGCCAGCGGTGCAGCCGATTCGGGGGAAGGAACGAGACCGTACCCAGCGGCGGCTCACGGTTGCACGGAATTCTGCCGTCGACCGCGCCCTTGCCCGGCTCCCAGCCGAGCACCGTCCCGCCCTGCAGGGTTGTCGCCCTGCGCTGTCACAGGTATGCCGAGCGCTCAGTGGTGTCCGGCAGCTCCAGGTGCTGAACCACGGGGTTGCGCTTGCCGCTCGCGGTGAACTGGAACTCGTGGTGCGGCTGGTGGCGCAGGCGAAAGCCCTGCAGGGCACCGAAGTACGCTTCGAGGCTGGTGTTGATGTCCCGTACGCGGGCTGCGGCGACTTCCGCCGGGCCGGCGGTCACAAGGTCGAGCGTGCCTGGTTCGTTCTGGACGACCTGGAAGTCCGGCAGGCCTGCGGCGGCCAGCGCAGCCAGCAGCGCATAGGGCGAGTATGCCAATCCGTCGAGACCGACCAGGCTGGTGCGGGCCCGGCCCAGCAGACCGTCGGTCACGGTGCCGGGCAGGCCGCACCCGCAGTCGATCGGCTGGGGGGCGAGGTCGCCCGTCACGTAGCGGATGACCGGCATCGGGGTGGACAGCAGAGCGGTCAGGACGATTGCGCCGACCTCGCCATCACCGGCCGGACCGATCTCGGGCAGGACGAAATCGTCCTGGAAGTGCATCCGCTGCCGACTGCATTCGAAGGCCGCGTAGCCGGTTTCCGACGTCGCGTACAGCATGGTGACCGGGCAGCCGAACGCCTCCTCGACCAGACGGCGGCCGCTGTCGGGCATGTGCTCGTGGGAGGCTACGACACCGTGCGGACGCAGGACGATGCCGCGGTCCAGGCAGTATCGGGCCAGGGTGATCACGCGGCTGGAAGAACCGGCGATCTGGTCGATCGGGATGCGTCCGATCACAGCCTCGTAATCCGCGACAATGTCAGGCGCATGGGGGTCGTATCCACGCAGGTTGCACTTGAGGTATGGACGGGGCAGCATCACCGGTTGGAAGAGTGGAGTGCCGGGGAAGAGCAGTCCCAGGTTGAGGGCGATGCCACCGTCCGGTAGACCGAGCAAGGCGCTCAACCGCTCACGGATCACGTTGTTCGACAGTCCGCCGGCCTCGGCGGTTGACAGCAGGGTGACGGGCTGTCCCGTGCTGCCGCTGGTCTGAGCGAGGTAGAACGCGCCAGGTGCCATCCGGCCGGTCGCATCGCGGCTGATGAAGTCGACGAAGTGCTCGCGCAGATCGTTCTTGCGGGTCAGGGGGAAGTCACTCAGGCTCAGCTGCTCGCAGTCGCGAACGGCGCGGTAGTACGGGACTTGTTTCGAAGCGGTGGCCAGCAGATGGTCGAGGCGCTCGCGCCCCCGGCCGGGATCGTACGGGGCCAGGCTCTCGATCTCCTGGCGCTTCTCCCGGAACCATGCGGACGAGGCCTTGCGCGTGATGCGCTCGCGCAGCCGATGGAAGTCGCGTGCCAGATCGCTCGGCAGGTTCAACCCGCGGCCCTCCTTTGTACAGCCGGCCGGGCACCGGCGACATTGCGCCGGCATCTGCCCGGGGAATGGACGTCAGATGTACTCGAGACCATCAGAGATGGTCCCCGGTTCCTCGTCGCCGGCCTCGCTGCCGAAGTCTCCGACGCGGTCTTCGATGTGGTCTTCCGGATTTCGCCCGTGATTCCTCACGGGGGGATGCCGGATGAATTCCGGCGGAAACCCCTCGGGAGGTTGCCGGCGGGCCCTGCCGGAATATGCCCCTCTCGGATGAGACGATTCGAACCTAGGGCTCCCGGCACAAGGGACACAAGGATTCTCCGATGCTTGCTCAGGAGCGTGTACGGCCAGGTCCGGACCGTTTCACGGATTCGTGCCGCAGTCGCTGAAACACCGCGCCGTCGCCCTGGGACGTCCCTTCCTCACCCCCCGCAGAACGGGCCACCCGGGGCAGCTTCCGGCCATCGCAGGCCTCCTGCTGCAAATTGGCATCTCCATCGGGCAACTCAGGACGACACGATCGAGCAGGGTGTCATCAGGTGATGTCAACGCCGCCGCGCGCACGGCTTGATCTGCCGGCACCCGTGCCTTCTTGTGCAGTTCGCGGCTAGATTTGCGCCGATCAGGATCCCGTCAGACACTCGCAAGGAGGCATTGTTGAGAGCTGGACTTGCCGCCGTGAATATTCGTCCGACCTCACTGATTCCGCCGTCGAGTCCTGATCCGGCCATCAGGGCCGAGTTGGTCGGCGAGTCGGTTCCCTTTGCGAATGAGGGGCCGACCAACGGCGGCGGCGTTGTTCTTCCCGGGCAGACCGATGACAGTTCCAAGTGGGTGACGAGAGCGCAGATGCGGAAAGCCGTGGACCGCGGCGGTCCCACCGCAGTGTGGTACTACAGCGGTACCTACAAGGGGAAGTCGGTCGAGGAGGCGGCGAAGGCCACTGCCGAGAAGTACGGTGGGCATACGATGATGATGCTGATCGAAGATCTCAACCTGTGCACCCCGTACTACTCGGACTACTCCGGAAAGGCTGCGGCCTTCTGGCGAAACGCTTCGCTGGGATTTTCTGAAGGCGCGCGGGGCGAGGTGCGGATTATTTTCGGCGACGCCGTCCGGAAAGGAAACACCTGGCAGCGGGTGGAATGCCCGACGCTCATGGCGAACCCGCGCGTCGATGCCGTCCTGTGGGCTCAACCCGGCACTGTGTTCCGACAACTCCTGAGCCGGGGACAGAGCGACCCGCGCTTCCAACTGCCCGCCGAGGTCACCGTGCACTGACTCCCCGGGCCACGCGGCGGCGGGCCCGCGGGCTCGTGACGTCCGCACCGGCGCGGATCGAGGACGACACCGTCCGCCGTGGGAACCGCCCGGGGAAACCGCCCGGGGGCCGGCCGGTCGGCCGGTCCCCCGGGCGGCGGGAGTGCGCCTCGGCGGGGTGGGTCAGGAGAGCAGGCCGTTGTAGTCCGGCAGCTTGAAGGTGCGCTCGGCGTGGCCGCCGTTCAGGTCCGTCCAGTTGTTGCCGACGCTGGCGATGATCGTGTAGCCCTCGTTCTCGATCTCCGCCCGCTCGTCCGTCTTGTACTGCTGCACCGGCTTGAAGAGGTCGCCCAGGTCGCGCCCGTGCAGCTCGTCCACGGTGTAGCCGGCCTTCTCCAGGCTGTACCGGGTGACCGGCTCGATGAAGTCCACGCGCGCGGTGACGAAGATGACCGCGACCCCGCGCGCGTGGGCGTACTGCGCCAGCTCCACCACCGGCGGGATGCCCGGCATCGTGAACGGGTGGAAGTGCGTGGCGAGGGTGGAGTTGTCGATGTCGAAGACGATCGCGGGCCGCTCGTCCGTCGGCTCGGCCGTGCGCTGCTCGACGTAGGCGCGGGCGGGCGCGATCGCGGCGGCGACGTCGGCCAGCCACTGCTGCTCGGTCACCGTGCTGCCGCTGCTCGCCGCGGGGGCGGCCGGGGCGGCGACGGCGGGGGTGGTCGGAGCGGCGACGGCGGGGGTGGCGAGACCGGCGGTGATCGCGGCCGTGAGGGCCGCGGTGGCGACGAGCTTTGCCTTGATGCTCATGTCTGGAACTCGGCTTTCAACGTGATGGACGGATGGTCGGTCAGGTGGTCGGTGTGGCACTCGGGGTCGGGCTGCGGTACGAGCCGGCCACGATGGGCCATTCCTGGTGGTAGAGCTTGAACGGCACGTCCTTCTCGAACAGCGGGGTGCCGAGGACGGCGATCCTCGCCAGCACGGCCCCGTCGACGTCGAGCCCGCCGTAGAGGCCGACGCTGCCGTCGATGCCCGGCTTGACGCCGCCGCTGTCGAGCGCGACCGTGGCGGTGCCCTGCACCTGGGCCCGCAGGTACGGCCTGACGGTCGCCTTCACGCCCAGCGCGTCGTACAGGGCGACCGAGCCCTCGGCGACCAGGGCGCTGCGCACGTCGGCGGAGCCGGTGAAGGTGGCCCTGACCGGGGTGACGGTGGTGCTGATCGGGTCGGTGGCGCTGTGCCAGCCGGCCGCCTTGGTGTAGTCGGCGTGGATGGCCCAGGTGCCGTCGACGGTCTGGGCGACGTCGACGCCGACGGTGCCGTCGGCGCTGACCTCGGCGTAGACCGTGAGGTTGAGGGTGATCACGACCGGGAGCGCGCCGACCATCACGGTGGGGGTGGCGGTGAGGGTGGCGACCGGGATCCTGACCGGGCCGGTGGAGCCGGCGAGTCCGGCGGTGAGGTGCCAGTCGGCGTGGGCGCCCAGGTCGAAGCCGACCTTGGCCTGCTCGGGGGCGAGGATGCCGTGGGTGCCCTGGTAGGAGAAGACGACGCTCGGGTCGAGTTCGAGCGATCCCGTCAGTGCGGCCTCGGAGCCTCCCGGCAGCGGGACGGTGTCGTTCGCATCGAGCCTCAGCGTGGCCGAGGCCGAGCCGCTGCCCCCGTCGGGCTTGGGGACGTAGGAGACCTTGAGGTCCTTGACCCTGGGGGTGACGTGGATCTTGTGCGGATCCAGCGCGGCCTTGATGTTGGCCCAGGTCTGCCCGAGCAGCTCGGCGATGGTGGCCGGACGGGTGTCGACCTGCACCTTCCCGGCGCCGGCGGGCTTGACGGCCGTGATGGCCAGCAGCGCGCCCTGCGGCGCGGCGGCCGACGGCGGGCTGTCGATCAGCCGGCCGGTCTGCACGGCGGCGGTGGTCGCTGCGGTGGCGGACGGGCTCGGGACGCCCTTGCCGTCGTCGGCGACGACGGCGAGCACGGCCTTGCCGGTCTGCCGGTCGTACGAGGTCAGCTTGAGGTCCGCCGCCCCGGCCGCGACGGTCGGCGTCCCGGACGGGGCCGGGGTGGCCGCCGTCGGAGCCCCGGAGGCGACCGTCGCGGCCGACGGCGCGACCGGGGAGGGGACGGCCGACGGCACGACCGCGGAGGGGACGGCCGACGGCGCGACCGGGGAGGTGGTGGCCGACGGCGCACGGTCGGCGGCCGGGGTCACCAGGGTCACCGAGGGGTTGCCGCCGGGAGCCGGGAGGCACCGGCGGGCTCCCGTCGGGCGGTACGGGCACGACCTGGGCGACGGTGCCGAGGTCGGCGGGCTGGGCTGTCGGGCCGGTCGGGTCGCAGGCGCTCAGCGAGAGCACCACGGAGACGACGAGCGCCGGCAGCGCGAGGGTGCGCATGGACATGCGGAGGGTCACCTTCGGCGTAAGGCGGGCAGGGAAGCCGCCCGGCATGCGATCAACAGGATGTCAAGGGCATGCCAGGCGGCGGCGCGGCAAGGCCCCCCTCAGGAGGAACCCGAGGGGGTCCGGGAGGCTACCGGTCCATCGAGGGGGCCACTCGGGCTGCGGCCGAAGTCCGCCGTCGGCCGGTGCCGCGAAGGCGAGTTGCCCGTCGAGGCCTTGGCTCGGCGCCACAGGGGAGACGCCAGGAGCCACCCGTCGGCACCCTAAAACTAGAACCAGTAGTTTTGCCTGGCGAGAACGTACACTAGCCCACGACGAGGACCAATACCGGGGGGTAACCACCAGCGGACGAGAGGACCAACAGATGGGCAGGCCGTCACGGCCCCTGCTGACCCGGGACGGAATCATGCGGGCCGCCCTCGCCCTGGTCGACGAGGAGGGCGCCGCCGCACTCTCGACCACCCGCATCGCCGCCCGGCTGGGCGTCAAGGGCCCGTCGCTCTACAACTACGTCTCCAGTCGCGACGAGATCATCGACGGCATCGGCGACCTCATCGTCGCCGAGATGGAGCTCGATCCGGCCATCCGGCCGTGGACCGCCGCCCTGGACGCCTGGGCCCGCTCCTACCGCGCCGCCCTCGCCCGCCACCCGAACATGGTGCCGCTGCTCGCCTCCCGGCCGACCCGCTCCGCCGCCGCCCTGCAGGCGTACGCCTGCGCGTTCACCACGCTGCGCGCCGCCGGCTGGCCCGAGGAGCACGTACTCGCGGTCGTCCAGTCGATCGAGTACCTCCTGATCGGCTCCGCGCTCCACCTCAACCAGCCGCACGACGCGGCGTGGACGGACGAGGCGCTCCCACCCGGCCTCGAACCGCTGCGCAACGCCCCGACCGACTTCCGCGAGCAGGCCTTCGAGACCGGCCTCGCCGCACTGATCCGCAGCTACCAGGAGACCCTGAACGACCTCCGGGCCCCGCACAACGGCTGACACACCGACGGCGTCGCGGCCGACACGACAGTCCGGTCGAGGGTCAGGCCGTTGACGGTCACCGAGCGTTCGAACGCCATGTCCGGGTGAGGGCGGAGCCGGCGATCGCGCCGCCCCCGACCAGCCGGGCGACGGTGTCCCTCGACCTCGGCCTGGAGCCGGCCGCGGGGGTACCGGACAGTCCATGGCGACGTTTCAACGACTCGCCGACGCTCTCCTGCGACCGGCCGTCCCTGCTCCACGACACCGGCCGGTCACCGGCCCGACGATCGTCCCCACCGGGTGGCCTGATCCGGTCGCGGGAGTGTGTAGGTTGGCTGCCCGCCGCCGCTCGACCGGCCGCGCTCCCCCACCCCCACCCTTCAGGAGGCCCCGCCATGCCCGCACTCCCAGGTCTTCCCGCCGCCGCCCGCCCGGGCGCGGAGCCGGCCGACGCCGCAGCCGTGTGGCAGGTGATAACCGCCATGTACGAGGCCTACGCGGCCGGGGACCGCCCGCGGATCGACGCCTGTCTCGACCCCGAGGCCACCGTCTGGGACTCCGGGACCGCCGAGCTGCTCTTCGGAAAGCCGGACCTGGACCGGGTGCGGGAGGCCCGCCCGGCTACGGGCGAGGGCCCGGTGGAGACCGGGCTGGAGCCGTACGGACAGGTGGTGGACGTCTTCGGTGACATCGCGGTGCTGCGCTTCTGGCTGCGGGTGGATTTCGCGCCCGACCCGGACGCCGGCGAACTGCGCCCCGAGTCGGTCCGCAACACCGCCGTCCTGCGGCGCGGCGAGGACGCCGCATGGCGCATCGTCCACCTGCACGAGGACGTGCAGCAGCCGGGCGGGGTCCCGGTCGGGGATCACTGAACCGGGCGCGGCGCACTGTGGCGGACCGCCACCCGTGCGCCGCGCACAGCTCCTCCCGGAGGCCCCGGACTAGCGTCCTCGGCGATCCCTTGGAGAAAGCCGGGAGGCGGCATGACGTATCGGGTGGCCATGGACATCGGTGGGACGTTCACCGATGTCGTCGCCTATGACGAGGACAGCGGTACCTTCTTCGCGGCCAAGGCGCCGACGACGCCGGGAGACCTGGCGGAGGGGGTCTTCGCCTCGCTGGGCCGGGCGGTGGACTCGCCCGGCGACATCTCCTTCTTCGTGCACGGCACGACGCAGGGCCTCAACGCCCTGCTGGAGCGCAAGGGCGCCCGCGTCCTGCTGCTCGCGTCGGCCGGCATGCGGGACGTGTACCACATCGCCCGGGGCAACCGGGACCGGATGTTCGATCTGCACTACCGCAAGCCGAAGCCGCTGGTCGACCGCTGCGACACGGTGGAGGCGGGCGGCCGCCTAGACTGGCGCGGCGCCGAGCTCGAACCGCTCGACGAGGACGCCGTGCGGGCCGCCGCCCGGCGCGTGAAGGACGAGGGCTTCGACGCGGTCGCCGTCTCGTTCCTCTTCTCGTACGTCAACCCGGACCACGAGCTGCTGGCCGCGAAGATCCTCGAGCAGGAGCTCGGCGAGGACGTCGTCGTGGTGCTGTCGCACCAGGTGGCCGGCGAGTGGCGCGAGTACGAGCGGACGTCCTCGGCCGTCCTGGAGGCCTACACCGGCCCGGTCGTGCGCCGGTATCTGAGCCGGATCGAGGGGCGGTTCGCCGAGCACGGCCTGACCGTCCCGGTCCAGGTGATGCAGTCCTCCGGTGGCATCGTGAACGCCGCGCACGCCCGCCGCCACCCGCTCCAGACGCTGCTGTCCGGGCCGGTCGGCGGCACCATGGGCGGAGCCGCGGCGGCGGGTCTGCTGGGCCGGCCCAACGCGATCTGCGTGGACATGGGCGGCACCTCCTTCGACGTCTCGCTGGTCCTCGACGGCCGCCCCGACGTCTCCAACGAGGGATCGGCGGACGGCTTCCCGGTCCTCATGCCGCTGGTCAACCTGCACACCATCGGCGCCGGCGGCGGCTCCCTCGCCTACGCGGAGGCCGGCGGGCTGCGCGTCGGCCCGGAGTCGGCCGGCGCTGTGCCCGGGCCCGCCTGCTACGGGCGCGGCGGCACCCGGGCCACGGTCACCGACGCCAACGCGGTGCTCGGCCGGGTCGATCCGGAGTGGTTCGCGGGCGGCCACATGACGCTCGACGTGACCGCGGCCCGGCAGGCCGTCGGCACCCTCGCCGGCGAACTCGGCCTGGACCCGCTGGAACTGGCGGGCGGCATCTGCGACGTCGCGAACGCCAAGATGGCCCAGGCGATCCGCACCCTCACCGTCGAACACGGCCTGGAGCCCCGGGAGTTCGTCCTGCTGGCGTTCGGCGGGGCGGGCCCGATGCACGCCGTCGAGATCGCCCGTGAGCTCGGCATCCGCGAGGTCGTCGTTCCGCGTTTCCCCGGGGCTTTCTCCGCCTGGGGAATGCTCGGAACCGAGGTCCGCCGCGACCTGACCCGGCAGTTCTTCACCTCGGGCGACGACCTCGACGGCGAGGCCATGGCCCGGGCCCTGGCCGGCCTGGAGGACGAGGCGCTGGCCGAACTCGCCGAGCAGGGCGTCCCCGTGGAGCGGCGGCGCGTCGAGCACGTCGTCGACATGCGGTACGCGGGCCAGGACTACACCCTCGCCGTGCCCCTGCTGTTCGCTGCCGAGCCGGCCGCCGACGACTTCGTCACCACCGCCGCCGCGCGCTTCGCCCGACTGCACGAGCGCCGCTACGGGCACGCCACACCCGAGGCGCCCGTCGAGTTCGTCACCCTTCGCAGCACCGCGCTCGGGGCACTGCCCGAGATCGCGGCCGTGCCGTACACCGCCGACGAGAACACCTCCGACACCGTGCAGCGGCGTCAGGTCGTCTTCGGCGGTCGGCCGCACGACACCGCGGTCCTGCGCCGCGAGCGGCTGGCACCCGGCCGGCGCGTCGACGGACCCGCCGTCATCGTGGAGGCCACCTCCACCACCGTCGTCCCTCCCGACTCGTCGGTCACCGTCGACGAGAACGGCTTCCTCGTCATCGAGGTCGGAAACAAGGTTGGAGCCACGGCATGACCGACGCCGGCACCCGGGCCATCGACCCGGTCACCACCGAGATCATCCGCTGCGCGCTGCTGCAGGCCGCGGAGGACATGAACACCACGCTCATCCGGTCGTCCTACACGCCCACCATCTACGAGGCGAAGGACTGCGCGGTCGCACTGCTCGACCGGGACCACAACGTGCTCGGCCAGTCCTCGGGCCTGCCGATCTTCCTGGGCAACCTGGAGGTGTGCACCCGGGCCACCGAGGAGATGTACGGCGCTGAGGTCTGGCGTCCCGGCGACGTCTGGGTCCTCAACGACTCCTACATCGGCGGCACCCACCTCAACGACGTCACCGTGTACGCCCCGATCTTCGCCGACGACACCGCCGACGGCGGCGAACTCATCGGCTTCGCCGCCTCGCGGGCGCACTGGATCGACATGGGCTCCAAGGACCCCGGCGGTTCGATGGACTCCACGTCCATCTACCAGGAGGGCCTGCGGATGGGCCCCCTGAGGATCTACCAGGGCGGCGAGCCCTGCGAGCAGGCACACGCGCTGATCGCCCGCAACGTCCGCTTCCCGCAGCCGACGCTCGGCGACATGCGCGCCCAGGTCGCCTGCGCCCGTACCGGCGCCCGCCGGTTCGCCGAGATCGTCCGCCGCTGGGGATCGGAGACCGTCCTCGCCGCGCGGGACGCGATCTTCGCCCAGACCGAACGGCTGGAGCGCGAGCAGATCGCCGCCATCCCGGACGGCGTCTACGTGGCGACCGGCCACCTGGACAACGACGGGATCGACCTCGCCACCCCGCTGCACGTCACCGTGCGCGTCGAGATCTCCGGCGACCGGATGACCATGGACGTCACCGACTGCGCCGACCAGGCCACCGGCCCGGTCAACTGCGGTGCGGCCCAGACCGTCGCCGCCTGCCGGGTCGGCTACAAGCTGCTCGTCAGCGGCGACGTCCCGCTCAACGGTGGATCGTTCAGGCCGCTCGACGTGGTCACCCGGCCGGGTTCGATGCTCGCCGCCGTCGAGCCGGCGGCCTGTCAGTACTACTACTCCCACCTCGGGCTGGTCATCGACCTGGTCGTCAAGGCGCTCGCGCCCGCGGTACCCGCCCGGGCGGCCGCCGCCAGCTACGGCGACTCGATGATCGTGCAGTTCACCGGGACCGACCCGCGCAACGGCAGGCTGTTCGTCTCCCAGGAGGCCACCGTCGGCGGCTGGGGCGCCTGGCAGACCGACGACGGCGAGTCCTGCCTGATCAACAACGTCAACGGCTCCCTGCGGGACATGCCCGTCGAGGTGCTGGAGACCCTCTTCCCGGTGCGCGTCACCGAGTACGCCGTCCGCCCCGACTCCGGCGGAGCGGGCCGCACCCGCGGCGGCAACGGCGTGGTGCGCGAGTACAGCTTCGAGGCCGACCAGAACCTGTCGCTGTGGTGGGAGCGTTCGGTCACCCCCGCCTGGGGCGTCTTCGGCGGCGGCGAGGGCGCACCGCCCCGCGTCGTCCTCAACCCCGGCCGGGACGACGAACGCGAACTGCTCAAGGTCAACGCGTTGGCGGTGCACCGGGGCGACGTGCTGCGCTGCGAGAGTGGCGGGGGCGGCGGGTTCGGCCCGGTCGCCGAGCGCCCCGCCGAGGCCGTACGGGAAGACCTCCGGCAGGGCCTGCTCACCCGCGAACGGGCGGCGGCCGCCTACGGCGTGGACGTCTGACGTTCTGCCCCACCACCCCTGATCCGGGCCCGGTTGCCGACTCCCCCCACTCGGCGACCGGGCCCCTTCCCGTGGCGCCCTCCCTCAGGACTCCGCGAGCAGGACGCGGCAGGCCAGGTGCAACGACAGCCGCTGCGCCGGGTCCTCCGGGTCGAAGCCGAGCGAGCGAATGCGCTCCATCCGGGCCGACACCGTGTTCCGGTGCACGCCCAGGATCTCCGCCGCCGCCGACGGGGCGGCTCCCTGGTCCAGGACCACGGCCAGCGTGCGCAGCAGCGTGCCGTCCCGGTCCGCGCGCAGGAGCGGACCGAGCACGACCTCGGCGGGCCGTCGTAGCGTGTCGGTGGGGAGCGCGGAGAGCAGCTGGGCCGGTCCCATGCGGTCGGCGCGGACCACGGAGCCGGGTACGGCGGCGACCGCCGCGGCGGCCCGGGCATCGGCGAGTGCCGCGCCGAGGGTGTCGGGGCCGGCGGCCGGGCCGGCCACTCCCCCCGCGACCGGCAGGTAGGCCGCCATGGCGCGGACGGTCGAGGCCAGTTGTGCCTCGGCCTGCCGCAGCCAGACCTCCGGGCCCGCGTCCGGCTTGTCGGCCGCCGCGGAGCACCAGGACACCCAGCAGTCCCCGGACGCGACGATCGGCCCGCCGGTGCCGTGCCTGGCCCAGAGCGCACGCAACGCCGGTCCCGGCTCCGGCCCGGTCCCGGCATCCACGGCATCCACGGCGGGCCGCAGGGCGAAGGCGATCAGCGGACCGGACAGTGCCCAGCCGAGCGCCGCCGCCTCGGTGCGGGTCCGGGCGTGAGCCTCCTCCCCGCTGCTGTTGGCGCCCGTCAGCCGATGCAGCAACAGCTCGCTGCTACGGCCCAGTTGCTCCTCCGCCAGGCGTCGAGTGGCGGACCACGCCATCAGCTGCGCGACCGCCAGCCGCAGCACCGCCGCGACCGTCGTCGCCCAACCCACCGTCTTCGAACGGGAGTCGGCGACGAGCACGGCCAGCGGCCGCCCGTCGGGCCCCGGCACCTCCACCCGCACGGCATCCGCCGCTTCCAGGACGGCCCGCCGCCCCGTCAGCAGTCCGCCGACCGGGTCGGTGAGCGCCACCGACGTCGCGGGCAGCACCGCGTGCAGCGCCGCCAGCACGCGGTCGGCATGCGGTCCCGCGTCGGCCAGGCGCTGTGCGGCCTGGGCCAGCAGCGCGGTGCGCCCGGCATCGGGCCGGGACACCGCGGCGGCGATCCGTACCGCGCCCTCCAACGCGTCCTCGCCGATCAGCAGCAGCGGCACCCCGAGCCTGTCCGCGAGGGCGCCCGGCGGATGCGCGGCCACCGCCGCCTCGGGCACGACGACGCAGGCGGCCGCGTGCTCCCACGCCTTGCGCAGGGCCATCTCGACCGTCCAGCCGGCTCGGGCGAGCGCGTCGGTGAGGACCACCGCCGTGTGGGGGCGAAGGCCGTCGAGGTCCTCGCGCCGGTCCACGATCCGCACGTCGAGGACCTCGACGTCGCGCCCGGCCTCACCGAAGAGGCGCACGCCGGGCAGCGGGCCGTACTGAACCAGCTCGGCCACCGTCATCGGCGCCGGCAGGTCGGAACGTCTCACCATGGCGCCTCCTCCGGTCCTCGGCTCTCCTCGTCCCCGCCGGGGCCCAGCAGGACGAGTCCGCCGGCGGCAGCCAGCCGGCGGCCCTGTTGCGAGTGCCAGGCGGGTGCGGCCGGGATCACGACGATCTCGACCTCGATGCCCGCCACGGCGCGTTCGACGTCCAGCACGCGCTGGTCCGCCACCGAGAGCATCAGGATCTGGTCGGGCGCCGCCGCGACCGGCGCGCCGTCGGCGAGGACCAGCAGCACCTCGTTGTGCGCCTCCAGCCGGAACCGCCGGTGCAGCCCCTCGGTCTCGGAGACGACCACACTGGTGGGCCGTGACGGCAGGCCCGCCCTCCCGACGGTGTCCGGCCCGGGCGATGCGGGATGCTCCACGGCGGTGATGCGCCCGGTGCCCAGGCGGCGGGGCCGCGGCTGCCAGGGCGCGAACGGGTCCCCCTGCGCGCGCCCCGCCGCCAGGGCCCGGCTCACCGTGCCGGGGACGGCGGCGGTCGCCAGTCGTTCACCGTCCATGGGGTAGCAGGCGGCGACCGCCCAACCGCCTGCCGCCAGGACCAGCGGCCGGACCAGTTCCTCCACGCGGCTGACGGCGGCCTCCACGACGACCACGTCCCCGGCCGGCGTGGCCAGCGCGACCGGGGCGACATCGATTCCCGCGATGGTGAACGTCGTCTGCTCCAGCAGCGGGAGCACGCGCCCGCAGCCGTCGCCGTCCACCAGGGGCAGGCCGCACGACGCCGCCGTCACCACGGAGAGCAGGGCGTTCTCGGCCGCGGTGTTGAGTGCGACCACGGCGTCCGCCGCCCGCCCCAGGTGCCGTTCCAGCGCCTGGACGGCCCGGCGCGGTTCCTCTCCCGTGGGCAGGTGTTCGGCGAGTGCGGCCGAGGACCCGAGCAGGCTGACGGTGACGCACAGCCGTTCGGCACCCAGAGCCGCGGTGTCGAGCAGCGGGACCGGCCCGTGCTCGCCGATCGCGGCTCGGGCCCATTCGAGACTCGCCCGGTGCGAGGACTGCTCGGCCCCGGCGGCGAGCACCAGCGCCCCCTTCGCGAGTTCCTCCAACCGTGCGAGGTCCAGCACGACCGGCAGGTCACGCTCCTGGGTCATGACGGCGATCCCGTCGGCCGGCCGAGCGCGCGGGCGCGCAGACGGTGGACCCCCTCGGGGAGGTACGAGACCGGGGTGTGAACGGCGAAGGCGAGGCGGGCGGTGGCCGGGGCGGCACCCGCGGCGACCACCCGGGCCATGGCCTGGTCACCGGCGAGGCCGAGGAACCGGTCGAGTTCGGCACGGCTGCCGGCGACGGCGACCTGGTCGACCTCGACGGCGATCTCGGAGCAGGCGGCCCCGTACGCGGCGGTCGCGACAGCGGCCGCCGGATCCGGGGTGCGGACCGGGACCAGCCAGGGCTCCCCGCCGGCGGCGAGCAGGACGGCTCCGGGCGTGCGCCGCTGGACTCCGGCCGCCAGGGCGGCCACCTCCTCGGCACCGGCCAGCGACCCGTCACCGCGCGCCAGGACGTCGGCGCGGATCCGGTCCAGGTCCAGGTCGACGCCGCCGAGGCCGGGACCGGCGTCGGAGCGTTCCGCTTCTCCGTCGGTCACGCTCACGCACCGGATCTCCTCGGCGCCGACGTCGACCACGACCGCACGCCCGGCCCCGGCCGCGAGTGCCGCGCCGCGCACCGCGCTCGCGGTGGTGGAGGCGGTGGCGAGGACCGGGTAGCGGCGGAAGTAGGAGGCGCAGACCAGTCCGCCGGTGTTGCGGGCCAGGAAGAGCGGCGCCCGGACGCCGCCGGCTCGCAGGGCCCGTTCGGCCGTGTCGGTCAGGCGCACGGCCCACGGCCGCAGGGCGGCGTTGAGGACCGCGGTGTTCTCGCGCTCGCGCAGCCCCGACCGCCCGAGCTCGTACGACAGCGTGATCTCCGCCCCGGGCACGGCCTCGGCGATGGCCTCGGCAGCGGCCAGCTCCGGCGCGGGGCGGGTGAGCGCACCGGCCGCCGCGACCGCGAACGCCGTGACGCCCTCGGCGGCGGCCTGCCGTGCGAAGTCCACGACACCCACCCGGTCGAGCCGGGCGAGCCGTCGGCCGGTCAGCGCGGAGCCGCCGTCGACGACCCGACGGAGCGGGCCGACCGCGCGGACGGCCCGCTCGGGCCAGCCTGCGAGCGGCCCGAGCGAGGGGTGACAGGGCGGGGAGATCCGCAGGGTGGCGACCGGCCGCAGCCGCAGCGGCCCGCGCTCCAGGTCGGTGGTGAGGGCGACGGCGTCCACCTCACCTGCCCGGCCCTCGGGCAGCGCGGCGAGCACCGCGCGCAGGCAGTCCCCGGTGCCGGGGACGCTGCCCACCACCGCCCGTGCCACGGTCTGCCCACCGGGCGCGACCAGCACGGCGACGGTGGTGGCGCGTCCCACGTCCACTCCCAGTCTCACCCGCATGATCCTGTCACCGTCTGTCCTGGTATGTCACTCCAGCCTGGTATGTCACTCCAGCTCGCGGCCCTCGGTCTCCGGCAGCGGCACCGCCACGACAAGGGCCACCACCAGGAACGCGGTGATGAACAGCACCGTGGACTCGAACCCGGTCGCCCGTGCCAGCAGGTAGCCGACCACCGACGGAGCGACGGAAGTGGAGAGCAGCTGAGCCGCGGTGGCCCAGGAGTAGCCGGTACCGCGCAACGCGGTCGGGTAGAACTCACCGTTCCAGGTGTTCCAGACGCCCCACGCGCCGAGGCTGAAGAACGACAGCGCGAAGTTGGCGACGTACAGCTCGGTGAGGCTTCCCGCGTAGGCGAACGCCACTCCGCTGACCGCGGCGGCCCCCACGTATGGCAGGAAGACCTTCTTCCGGCCGAAGCGACCGGTCAGGTACGACGCCGAGACGTAGCCGGGGATCATGAAGAGCGCGCTCAGCGCCACGAAGCCGAGGCTGCCGGACATGCTCAGCCCCCTCTCCACGAGCAGGGTGGGCAGCCAGGTCTGCAAGCCCCAGTAGCCCCAGTTGAACGCGAAGTTCACGACCAGCATGAGCACGGTGATGCGCAGAAGCCGTCCACGCAGCAGCGCCAGCGGGTTGCCGGCCCGCTCGGGCTCGACGACCGCGAACGTGGTGCCCTCGGGCACCTCGGCACCCAGCCTGAGCAGAACCGACCGGGCCTCGGCGTGCCGCCCCCGAGCCGCCAGCCAGTACGGCGACTCCGGTACCCAGGCCCGGATCGCGAACACCCACAGCCCCGCCAGCGCGCTGGCGATCGCCACGACGTGCCAGCCCGCCCCGGACAGCGCCTGGGTGACCCCCACGGCGGCGAGCACACCGACCGGCCAGCCGATCGACAGGTACACCGCGGCCCGCCCGCGCATCCTGGACGGCAGCAGCTCCATGAAGTACGGGAAGGTGATCGTGTAGATCCCGGCGAGGGCGATCCCGGAGAGCACCCGGCCGGCCATCAGCGTGGCGAAGTCCGGCGAGAACGCGCTGGCCAGCGCCACCACGCCGTACGAACCGAGGCTCCACAGGCACACGGCCCGCCGCCCGATCCGGTCGGCGACCGGCCCCCAGACCAGCGAGCCGGGGATCATGCCCAGGGCCACGGCCGAGAGGACCCACCCGATCCGCCCCTCGTCGATCGCGAGGGCGTCGCCGAGGTCGGCGGAGACGTAGACCAGCGCGAGCTGCTCCCACGACTCGACGACGAAGGCCATGAACAGGGCGAGGGCAACCATCACGTGCGCCCGCCCGAACGGCATCCGTTCGAAGTAGGCGCCCACGGGCTGCGGACCGCCGACCCCGTCCGGGACCTCGGCGACTCCGGACTCTACTGAGACTGCGCTCATCGGCTGCCCTCCTGGCACTGGTACCGACAGACACACCATCGGACACGGTGTGGCGATGTGAATGCGGGCACCCTAAACAGGTCACCACGCCCGCAACCGTGCTCCGGGCACATATCGGGGGGCCGCGAGTATGCCCGGAGCACTGGCAGCGGCGCGGCGCCGTGACGGGAGCGCGGCGCCCTGGCCAGGAACCCGTCGTACCGCGCTGTCGACGTGCGACCGCTACCGGCTCGTCCCGACCGGAAGCAACGCCGGCGGTGCCGAAAGCAGCGTCGGAAGGCAACGCCGGCGGCGCCGGGCCGGGCGCGAGCCGATCACCGGGGGCTCGCCGGAGGCGAGCCCGCCGATCGGGCGGATCTTCGGACATGCACGTCAGCGGGCCGGGTGGCAGCGTGGGAGGGAGACTCGGATGTGCGGGGACCGCCCCGACGCAGCGAGAGGCCAGCCAGTGCAGCGAAAGGCCAGCGAGGCCCTTGGCGGCGAGGAGACGGGCGAAGCGGCGAAGCGCCGGTCGCCATGGCGTCGGCTGCCCTCCCGGCTGCGGGTGCGCAGCGTCGCCGGGCAGGTGTTCCTGTGGATGCTGATCGTCGTGGTGATGCTGATCGGCGCCGCGCTGACGGCGCTCATCCTCCAGGCGCGCACCAACAGTACGAACGGGGCCGAGCAGCGCACCCGTGCCGCGGCGGTCACCTTGGCACAGGTCCCGATGGTGGTGACCGCTCTGGACGGCGCCGACCCGTCGGCGACACTGCAGCCGCTGGCCGAGGACGTCAGGAAGAACGGCGGCTTCGACTACGTCGTGATCTTCAGCCGCGAGGGAACCGCCTACACCGCGCCCAACCCCGAGGAGATCGGGACGCACGTCGTCGGCGCGTACGGGGCGGCGTTCAAGGGTCCGTTCACCAGCAGCTTCGGCACCCCCGTCGGACGGGTCGTGGACACCACCGCGCCTGCCACCAGGCCGGACGGTTCGGTCGCCGGGCTGGTGTCGGTGGGCTACACCGTCGCGCACACCGGCGCCGATGTGAGCCGGCAACTGCCGGTCCTGCTCGGCGGCGCGGCGGCCGCGCTCGCCGCGGGCACGGCCGGGGCGCTGCTGGTGCGGCGGCGGCTGCGCCGCCAGACGCACGGCCTGGGCCCGCCCGAGATGACGCGGATGTACGAGCACCACGACGCGGTGCTGCACGCCGTCCGCGAGGGCGTGCTGATCGTGGACGCGGACACCCGGGTGCTGCTGGCGAACGACGAGGCCCGGCGTTTGCTGGAGCTACCGCCCGAGGTGGAGGGACGGCCCGTCGCCGAACTCGGCCTGAACCCCGGCCTGGCCGAACTGCTGGCGTCCGGGAGGGCCTCGACCGACGAGGTGCACCTGGCCAAGGACCGGCTGCTCGCCGTCAACAACCGTCCCACCGCGCCGTTCGGCGGAGGGCCCGGCAGCGTCGCAACCATCCGGGACACCACCGAGCTGCGAGCGCTGGCCGGGCAGGCCGAGGCGGCGCGGGCCCGGCTGCAGCTGCTCTACGACGCCGGACTGCGGGTCGGCACCACCCTGGACATCGTGCGGACCGCACAGGAGCTGGCCGACGTGGCGGTGCCCCGCTTCGCGGACTTCGCCACGGTCGAGCTGGCCGACCCGGTGCTGCGCGGTGACGAGCCGCCGCCGGGCACGGGCACGGCGGGTGGCCCGGAGATCCGCCGTACGGCCGTCAGCGGCATCAGGGACGACTGGCCGCTCTACCCCGTCGGGTCGCTGATCAGCTTCGTCCCCGCCACCCCGGAGGGCGCCGCCCTGGAGAGCGGGCACGCCTCACTCGCCGCCGACCTGCACCGGGCGCAGGCGTGGCGGGCGCGCGACCCGGAGAACACCGACCGGATGCTCGCCTACGGGATCCACTCGCTGATCTCCACGCCACTGCAGGCGCGCGGCCTGATCCTCGGAGAGGTCAACTTCTGGCGTACCGGGGAGTCCGAGCCGTTCGGGGAAGAGGACGTCTCCTTCGCCGAGGAACTGGTCACCCGCGCGGCGATCACCGTCGACAACGCCCGCCGTTACACCCGCGAGCACCGCATGGCCGAGACGCTGCAGCGCAGCCTGCTGCCCCACGGCCTGCCCCAACAGGGCGCCCTGGACGTCGCCTACCGCTACCTGCCGGCGCAGCAGGGAGCCGGCGGGGACTGGTTCGACGTCATCCCGTTGCCCGGCTTCCGCGTGGCACTCGTCGTCGGCGACGTCGTCGGCCACGGCCTGCACGCCGCGGCCACCATGGGCCGACTGCGCACAGCCGTGCTCAACTTCTCCGCCCTGGACCTGCCCCCGGACGAACTGATCGCCCGCCTCGACGACCTGGTCGTCCGGCTCGACCAGGGCGAGGCGGCCGCGGGGGAAGGCGACGACGAGGGCGAGCGGTCGGCCGTCACGGGCGCCACCTGCCTGTACGCGATCTACGAACCGGTCTCCGGACACTGCACCATGGCACGGGCCGGCCACCCACCGCCCGCACTGGTCCACACCGACGGCGCCGTGGAACTCGTCGACCTGCCCGCTGGCCCACCCCTCGGCGTCGGCGGCCTGCCCTTCGAAACCACCGAACTCCAGCTGGCACCCGGCACCGCGCTGGTCCTCTACACCAACGGGCTGCTCGAGACCCGCGACCGCGACCTGGACGACGGGCTCTCCGCACTGCACGCCGCCCTGACCGGCACCCGAGCCGGCGGATCCCCCGAGGAGACCTGCAGGGCCGTGTTCGACGCGCTGGTCCCGCCACGCCCGAGCGACGACATCGCGCTCCTCATCGCCAGCACCCGCCTGTTCGAGCCCGACCAGGTCGCCACCTGGGACGTACCCGACGACTTCGCCGCCGTCTCCCGCATCCGCACCGAATGCGCCGACCAGCTGACCGCGTGGGGCCTGGAGGAACTGACCTTCACCAGCGAGCTGATCCTCAGCGAACTGATCACCAACGCCATCCGCTACGGCACCCAGCCGATCCGCGTCCGCCTGCTGCGCGACACCAGCCTGGTCTGCGAGGTCTCCGACGGCAGCAGCACCGCCCCGCACCTGCGCTACGCCGCCAGTACGGACGAGGGCGGACGGGGCCTGTTCCTGGTGGCGCAGATGGCCGAGCGCTGGGGAACCAGGTACACGGCCCGGGGCAAGGTCATCTGGTCCGAACAACCACTGATCACACCGGCGCACCAGTTCGAGGCCATGCTGCTCTAGCCCGGCCCGCGCGCACCCCGCCCCCACCCGGCCGTCAGCCGCCGCCCGACGGTGCCGGTCCGACCGCACGCGCCGTCTCCGCAGAGGCCTCCGACCCACTCCGCGGGAGGAATGGCACACGCATGTGGCACCAGATCGCATCTCACCAGGTCAGCGCACCCGCCCCCGCGGCTTCAGCGGGAGCGCGGGGAGCTCCGGGGCCCGCAGGCGGGCGCCGTCGTAGCCGTGGACGTCACCGAAGCGGGAGGTCTGCCGACCGGTAGATCGCCCGGCTGCTTGTCGAGTGTGGGCGTCGTCGGCGACCGGACGGGGCAGGCTGGCGGCCCCCGTCGACGGGTTTCAGAGCCGACCGACGGTCCGGGCGGGCAGGGGCGGTGCGCCGCCCGCGCACGCCCTTGCCATCGTTCGCCCGGCCGTCGTGTTCGAGGCCCAGCGGGTCTCCGGTTCGTAGACCACAGCGGTCCAGGTCGTGATCATTCCGGCGGCACCGCATCGACCCAGAACCGCCTCCACGGCCGCCGAACCGGTGACCTCATCCGCCGTGCCGGCCAGCGCCTCGAACCCGCCGTCACCACCGCCATGGGCATCCCCGCCGAACTCGCCGCGCACCCCCGGGTCGCCGGCATGCTCGACCGCTTCGGCGCGGCCCTGAAGGATGTGGCGCCGAGCAGTCCCCATGCGCAACTGTGGAACCAGTACACCCACGACCCCCGAAGGACACCCGCGTGACGGAGCCGGACCTGCGCCACTTCCCCGAACTGACGCCCCTCGCACGCCAGACGCTCATCGACCTCTACTCGGATGTCCGAGCGCCACTGCTCCACCTGCCCAACTACGCCGTCCCCACGTTCGCCGAACGCCTCGACCGCCACGGCGGTGAGCCCGGATTCGAAGCCGTCCTCGGGTACGACCAGGACGAGCCGATCGGCTATGCCTACGGCAACACCATCGAATCCGGAGACCGCTGGTGGACCCGGTTGGCTGAACCAATGACTTCCAAGCTCACCGCAGACCCGGTGTTCGCGCTCAAGGAGCTGGGCGTCCGCTCGCCATGGCGCGGTACTGGCGCCGCTCACCGCATCCATGAGGAACTCGCCGGCAACCGCCCCGAGAAGTGCATCACTCTCATGGTCAACCCCGCAGCCGGGGACGGCAAAGTGCTCGCGCTGTACGAGGCTTGGGGTTACAAGGCCTTCAACAAGGTCCAGCCGAACCCTGATGCGCCGCCACTCGTGGCCATGATCCGAACTTGCATCATCTGAAGAACGGTCGGCACCTTACCCGGATCGCAATCCTGCATCCGCAGCCGGCCGGCAGGCGCAGGCGCGGACCGCGTCTTGGCCTCGTCCGGGACGTGCAGTGGGGTGCCGTACCGGCCATGTCGGGCAACCTTTCCGCACCGCCTTCCCCAGACCATCCAGAACCAGGTCCTCGCCGAGGAAGTACCCGCGACCGCCGGCCCCGGCGTCATCCGCGACAACACCGCGCTCGCCGCCTCCCTGGCGGAACTCCGGCAACTCGGCTTCGGCGTCGGTCGCCAGGAGGGCATGGCCGGCTGGGACTCCGTGGCCGCACCGGTCCTGTGGCGGAACTCGATCACGGGGCGCCGTCCTCATGCTCAAGCCGAGCAGCGAGATGCCCGCGGACCTGCGACCGCTGATCTACCACACGCTCAAGACAGCCGATAACATCAGCCGGCTCACCGCGACGCCCCTCTCTGGCGTCGTACAGGCACCGCACCCACCGCCGACGCTGCCGCCCCGCGATCACCTCGCGGGGCGGCAGCGCGGAATCGCTGGGCGTCACAGGATGTGCCAGCGCAGCCCGTCATCGCCCTCACGCAGCCCGGAGACACGTCGGACAACCTCCGCCAGAGTTTCCGAACCCGCCGCAGCGCGCTTCGCGTTCGTCGTAATCATCCTCAACTCGCGCAGGTCCCGCAGAGTTTGGTACCCCTGCCACTCGACGACATCAAAGCCGTAGGACCGGGCGAAGGCCTCGTAGTGCGCCTTGCCGTACCCGAACCGGCGACAGTGGATCTCGATCGTCACCAGGTCGATCTCCGGCTCCCCGTAGCTGGCCGTGTCCCAGTCGCAGAGCACGGCCGCCGAGCCGTCGTACAGCGCGTTCCGGTGCTGCGGGTCGCCTTGGAGCAACGCCGGCGGCAGGGCGAAGCGGACCTCCGCCAGGGACTTCTCCAACCTGCCGAGGCGGGCGGACAGGTACTGCAGATCCTCGTCGGGGAGCGCCGTGATAGCGGTCAGCGAGCGACGGATCGCACCGACGGTGTCGAGGGACCGGAGCGGGAACGGTGGGGCCGGAAGCTGATGGAGCATCCTCAACGGAGCGGCGAGTTGTTGTGCTGCGACCGGATGATCGGGCTGAGGTATGTACTTCCAGAACGTGACGGCGTGCCCGCCGACGAGGACCGGCTGCTCCAGCGACAGGAGGGGGACGGTCGGGAAATCCATACCGACCAGCCACTCGACCAGTTCGACGGTCCGGCGCACCTCGGCGATGTTCGAACCGCGTCGCGCGATCTTGACCACCACCGGGCTGGAGGCCAGTAGGAAGACCGCGTTGGTATGTCCGCGCAGGACGGTGGCGCCTGACGCGTCCAGGCCAGCCGCCCGGCATGCGGCTTCGAGGACACGGTTCACTTCGGACTCACTGAAGCCGCCGATCCGGCTCGGTGCACTCATACCCGTAAGGCTGGCGGACGACCGCCCCGCTGTCACATCGCTCCCGACGGGAGCGTCAGAATCTCGCCCAGCTCGCGGACCACGCGCACCGAACGCAGCCGGGTCGGAAGTACGTCGATCACCGCCCGCGCGCGGGAGCCCAGGATCTCCGTACGGTGGGCCTCAGGCACCTGAAGGTAGGTACGGCCGGCCAGCTGGCAGGCTTCCGCGAGGCTACGTTCCTGGCCCGCAACCTTGTACGCACGCCCCTGGCGAGCACTACCGCAGATCAGCGCACGCGCCCTCGTGGCTTCAGCGGGAGCGCGGGGAGCTCCGGGGCCCGCAGGCGGGCGCCGTCGTAGCCGTGGACGTCACCGAAGCGGGAGGTCTGCTCCCAGTCGTTCCGCGCCTGGGTGATCTCCTCACCGGAGCGGCCGATGAAGTTCCACCACATGACCAGCTTCTCCTCGAAGGGCTCGCCGCCGAGGAGGAGGACGGCGGAGTCGGTGCGGGCGAGGAGGGGGAGTTCGCGGCGGTCGCTGCCGAGGTAGAGCATGGAGCCGGGTTCGACGCGGACGCCGTCGACGTCGACGCTGCCGGACATGGAGAGGACGGCGTACTCGAAGCCGGGTTCGAGGGGGAGCTTGAGGTCGGCGCCCTCGGTGAGGGCGAGGTCGGCGCCGACCAGGGGGGTGTAGGCGGTGCCGGGGGAGGTGGCCGTGTCGAGGGTGCCCATGATGACGGTGCCGCGCAGGCCCGGGGCGGTGACGACGGGCAGCTCGGCGTGGTGCTCGAACGCGGGGGCGGTGTGGCGGTGGGCGTCCGGGAGGGCGACCCAGAGCTGGGCGCCCTCCAGGAAGCGGGCGTGCGGGCGCGGGGACTCCTCGGAGTGGGAGATCGCCCGGCCGGAGGTCATCAGGCCCAGCTCGTAGGGGCGGACGGTCTGGAGGCTGCCGAGGCTGTCGCGGTGCAGGACCTCGCCCTGGTGGAGCCAGCTCACGGTCTGCAGCCCCATGTGCGGGTGCGGGGGGACCTGCATGCCGGGCTCGTTGGCGATGTCGTCCGGGCCGTAGTGGTCGACGAAGCACCAGGCGCCGACCATCCGTCGGCCGAGGTTGGGCAGCAGACGGCGCACGACGGTGCTCTCGCCGAGCGGGACCTGGCGTCCGGTCAGCAGTTCCCGGACGGGGCCGGTGCCGGTCTGCCCGCCGCAGGGGGTCGGGGCGGGCTTGAGATCGAGGTTGCTCATGTCGCGGATCCACCACCGTACGGGTCGGGGCCGGCCGGGGCCGGAGGGTCGTCGGCAACGATCATCCATCAACCCGGGGTGTTCCTCCACCCACGACGGCCGGGCGCAGGGCCGGGGCGCGGGGCTGGCGCGGGGCCCGGGGCTCGGAGGCCGGGACGGGGGCCCGCGTGCGGTCCCGCGCCCCGGCTGCCGACACCGCGGGTCAGTGCCGGCAGGCCCACCAGGCGTCCGCCGTCGCGGCGTCCGCGAGCGAGCGCAGCTTGGCGACGGCCTCGGCCGGGTCCTCCGCCCCGTACACCGCCGAACCGGCCACGAAGACGTCCGCGCCCGCCTCGGCGCAGCGCTCGATGGTGCTCGCCGCGACACCGCCGTCGACCTGGAGCCACAGCTCCAGGCCGTGCTTGTCGATCAGCTCCCGGGTGCGGCGGATCTTCGGCAGCATGATGTCGAGGAACGCCTGCCCGCCGAAGCCCGGCTCGACCGTCATGATCAGCAGCATGTCCAGCTCGGGCAGCAGGTCCTCGTACGGCTCGATCGGCGTGCCCGGCTTGAGGGCCATGGAGGCGCGGGCGCCCTTCGCCCGGATCTCGCGGGCGAGGCGGACGGGCGCGGCGGCGGCCTCCACGTGGAAGGTGACGGAGCCGGCGCCGGCCTCGACGTACTGGGGCGCCCAGCGGTCCGGGTCCTCGATCATCAGGTGGCAGTCGAGCGGGATGTCGGTGGCGCGGGCCAGCGACTCGACGATCGGGACGCCCAGCGTCAGGTTGGGGACGAAGTGGTTGTCCATCACGTCGACGTGCAGCCAGTCCGAGCCCCTCACGGCCTCGGCCTCGTCGGCGAGGCGGGCGAAGTCCGCGGACAGGATGCTGGGGCTGATCTGGGACATGGCCGACTACCTTCGTGCGAGGGCTTGCGAGGGCTGGGTTGCCCGGACGACGGACACCCCGCCCCATCATCTCGTGCCGCGCGACCGGCGACCGCACCCCGCGGCCACCGCGTGACCGTCATCACACCTCGTCCTGAGTTACCGGGACCATCACCGCGGTCAAGAGCATCTGAGCGGCCCCCGGCACCCCCGGGCGGCCCCGTCCAGTCGGCAAGATCCACCGAGGAAGGCCTCCCGATGTCCGATCCCGTCCACCCCGCCCGGGCGCTGTGGTGGCTCTTCGAGCCGGTGTACGCCGTCACCTTCCTCCAGCCCGAGAGCCGTGCGGCCTTCGAGGCCGCGGGGCTGGACGGCAGCTGGCGCGGCTACTTCGCCGGCCGCTCGGCTCCGCTGGGCGCGGTGGACGCGCCGCCCGTGATCGCCTCGTTCTTCAGCTTCTCCCCGGCGATGGTGGAGCGGGCGCTGCCCGCGGCGTGGACGCACGCGAGCCCCCAGCAGGCTCTGGCCGCCCGGACCGAGGGCTCGGCGGCGGCGCTGACCCGGCTCCTGGCGCCGGTGGAGCCCGAGCAGGTCGAGTCCGCGGCGACCGCGCTGGAGGAGGCGGTGGCCCGGCTGGACTGCGCCGGCCGGGTGCTGGCCGCCGCCAACGCCGCACTCCCCCGGCCCGTGGACGTGTACGGGCGGCTGTGGCAGGCCGCGACCGTGCTGCGCGAGCACCGCGGGGACGGCCACGTGGCCGCGCTGGTCGCGGCGGGGCTGGACGGCTGCGAGGCGCCGGTGCTCCACTGCGCGCTGGACGTGCGCCGGGACGTGATGCAGCCGATGCGCGGCTGGACGGACGAGGAGTGGGACGCCGCTGCGGCGCGGCTGGTCGAGCGGGGCTGGCTGACGGCGGAGGGGGCGGTCACGGAGCTCGGCCGGATCCGGCACCGGGCCGTCGAGGCCGCCACCGACCTGGCCGCCGGCCGGGTGTGGGAGAGCCTGCCTCAGGGCGAACTCGACCGTCTGACAGCCGCCTTGAAGCCGATCGCGGCGATCTGCCGCGAGCAGATGCCGGTCAACCCGCTCGCGATGCCGCCGGTGCGCCGGTAACCCGCCCGCATCCGAGCAGCGGACCTCCCCCGTGACCCTCATCACACCCCGTGCAGGGTTACCGTGACCGCCGCCGTGGTCATCAGCCCTGTGCAACACCGTTTCCGCACCTCGATCCCGCACCTCGATCCCGCACCTCGTTCCGCACCTCGATCCCGCACTTCACCAAGCAACACGCGCAAGCAGTGAGCCGTGAGCCGTGCGCAGTTGGCATCACGCGCTCGCCGCGCGCCGCGCTCGTCCGAGGAAGGCCTTCCGTTGACCGAACTGGTCCATCCCGCCCGCGCCCTGTGGTGGCTCTTCGAGCCGGTGCACGCCGTCACCTACTTCTCGCCCGAGGGCCGCGCCGCCTTCGAGGCCGCCGGTCTGCGTGGCGCCTGGCGCGGTTACTTCGCGGGCCGCGCGGCGCCGCTGGGCCCGGTCGACGCGCCGCCGGTGATCGCCGGCTTCTTCAGCTTCGCGCCCTCCATGGTGGAGCGCGCCCTGCCGGACGTCTGGAAGCTGGCCGACCCGGACGCCGCACTGGCCGCCCGGGTCGACGGCGCCTCGGCGGCGCTCGCGCGGCTGCTGGAGCACGTCGAGCCGAAGCAGGTCGAGCTGGTCGCCGACCTGCTGGAGCAGGCGGTGACCCGCCTGGATTGCGCCGGCCGGGTGCTGGCCGCCGCCAACGCCGCCCTCCCGCGCCCGGCCGGCCTGTACGGGAGGCTCTGGCAGGCCGCCACCGTGATGCGCGAACACCGGGGCGACGGGCACGTCGCCGCGCTGGTCGCGGCCGGGCTGGACGGCTGCGAGGCGCTGGTGGTCCGCTGCGCCCTGGACGTGCGCCGGGACGTGATGCAGCCGATGCGCGGCTGGACCGACGAGCAGTGGGACGCCGCCACCGCCCGCCTGGTGGAACGCGGCTGGCTGACCGAGCGCGGCACCATCACGGAGTGCGGCCGGATCCGCCACCAGTCCCTGGAGGCCGCGACCGACCTCGCCGCCACCCGGGTCTGGGAGAACCACCCGCGCGCCGAACTCGACCGGATCGCCGCCGCCCTCAAGCCGATCTCGGCGCTCTGTCGCACCGCGCTGCCGCCGATCAACCCGATCGGACTGCCTGCGGCGACGGCCTGACGGCCGGCTCCACCCGACCGGGGCCACCCGACCAAGGCCGCCCGATCAGGGCCGCCCGAGCTCAGCAGAGTTCGCCGGAGTCCGCCGGAGTCCGCCCGCCCGGGGTCATCCGTCCGCCCCGGGCGGGCCGAGCACGATGCCCCGCCCCGCGTAGAACCGCTCGAACTGCCGCCACGGCACGTGCGCGTACGCCTGCGACCCGCCCGCGAAACCGGACGGGTTGTGGATCACCAGCGCCGTCGCCGTGGCACCCACCGCCAGGACCAGGTGGCCGCCGCGCCGCTGGGGGTCGGGCCCGTCCGGGTCCCGGATCGCGGGGTGCACGGACAGCATGACCAGCCGCCCGCCGGCCACCTCCGCCGCCACCTCGGCCGGCGTCAACTCCCGTGCCTGCGCGGTCAGTCCCCACCTCTGGTGGACGTAGGCGGCGAACGGTGTGTGGATCAGGCCGCGCAGCCGCTCGCCGTCCCGCTCGTACGCGCCGGCCGCCAGGCACTCCTCCGCCAGCTGCACCGCTGTCGGCGCCACCCCCCACCAGTGGTCCAGCGCCATCCGCAGGCAGGCCACCCCGCACAGCCGCCACGACCAGTACTCGTACTCCTCGGGCGTGGCCGCCCCCGACTCGCCCCAGCGCGGATCGTCCGCCGCGCTCACCGCGCCGGTCACGATCTCTCGTACCAGGCCCGGCGACTCCCACTGTGCGTAGTACGGCACCTCGTGCACCACCGCCGGGTCGCCGCCGCTTCCTTGCTCCACCGTCCCCATCCCCCGACGCTCTCACGCCGGGCGGGCGATGCCGACCCGCGACACTCACCCCGGCCCGCAAGGCAACGCCGACAACGCCGACAACGACTCCGCCACCGACGCGCACGCCCACAGCTGCGTCCACGCCCGCGCCGACGCCCACGCCCATGCCGCTCGCGCTCCGATGCCGCCCCGCTGCCGAGGGCTGTCAGTAGTGCCCGCTAGTGTCATCCCGATCATTGGGATCATGGAACAACGAGGTGGGGGCGGGTCATGGGCATCGAGCAGGACTGGGACGGGCGCCTGCAACTGGAGCCCCAGCAGCTCCCGGAGCGCCTCTCGCACCTGCCGAGCCGGGAGTTCCTGACCCAGGAGGGCCTGCCCGAGGCCGCGGCCTTCCTCGACTTCTCGGCCCTGGACTTCTCGCCCCTGGACCCCTTCACCAAGGATGGGGGCACCGGACAGCACCTCTTCGTCCTCGGCGAGACCGCCTACCCCGCCCCCCGGTCCCACGAGGGCGACGCGGTGGTCCTGGACGGGGTGACCGGTCAGGTCCTCCTCGTCGGCCGCCGCCGCGGGGAGCTCCGCCGCGACCTGCTCGCCTCCGGCCTGCCCGCCCTGATCGAGCTGATGCGCGAGGTCGACGTGGCGGCCCTGGCCGCGGAGGAGCCCGACGCGCTCGGCGGCGACCGCGGGCCGGCGATCGTCGCGGAGGTGGTCAGGGTCGTGCGCGAGCGGCTGCGCGCGATCGACCCGGAGCTGTTCGCGCACCACCGCGCCGCTCCCCCGCACTGGGAGACGGCCCTGCTGGTGCGCTCACTCGCCTGGGGTGCGCTCCCCGGCGGGCCGGCCGGGCTCGCGTACGAGTTCGGGCCGGAGCTGGCCGAGGACCTCGCCGCCGTCACCGGGAACGGGCAGGTCCGCCGCTTCCGCCCGGAGGAACTGCCCGGCGCGCTCACCCACGGGCCGACCCTCCGGCTGCTCACCGACGTCGGCCTGCCGCTCGGCGGCGCCCTGCTGGGCGTGGCGGACGACGGACCGCTGATCACGATGGTGGAGGCGTACCCCGAGTACTTCGCGCCCGAGCCCTCCGCCGCGGGCACCGGCACCGGCACCGACACTGGCGACGTGCCCACCCCGGACGCCGACCCCGACGACGACGATGACGACGAGTGGGAGCGCGACCACCAGCGCCACCACGTCGCCCTCGCCGCCTGGCCGCACGACCTGGAGATCGCCCTCGACGGCGCCACCGGCCGACTGGAGCTGCCCGCCTGGAACGACCCCGGCATGCCCGAGGCCTACCTCAACCGGGACGTCTCCGCGCTCCTCTACACCCTCTGGACGTGCGGGCGGATGCGCGCCGAGTGGCGGCGCTGGGAGCACGGGGCCGCCGGCGAGGCGTGGGCGCTCTTCGACCCGCAGGCGCTGCTGAGCGGAGTCGTCGAGGGCGTGCTCACCGCCCTCGATCCGGGCGCGTTCGCCTCCCCCGACCACTCCTGGCAGCTCCTCGCCGACGACCACGCCATGGGCGGCCTGCTCCACTGAGCCGCCCCGGGGCGGCCCGCCCCTACCGGGCCTTCTCCTCTGCTGCGGAGGCCTCCGCAGCAGCCACCGAAGCCGCCCCCGAAGGCAACGAACCCTCCGAAGGCACCGCAGCGCCTTCCCCGTTCGAGCCGTTCGAGCCCTTCGAGTCCTTCGAGCCCTTCGAGTCCTTCGAGCGGAAGGCGAACCGGTCCGTCGCCCGGCGCCCGCGGCGATCCAACGGCAGCGAACCGGTGGCCGCCGCCAGCCCGAACGGGGGCATGTCGAAGTAGATCGACTCGTACGACCCCTCGGGCGCGACGTACGTCTCGTGCCAGAGGCCCACATGCTGCCGGGTCTTGCCGCCGCGCACCTTGCGGTTGACGATGCCCCACGCCTTGTGGTGGAAGGCGTCCGACGCGGTGGCGTACGCGTACAGCTTCTCCTTCGACTCCCAGTACTGGACGACGTAGTACGTGCGTGGCGAGGCCGTGAGTAGGACGTGAGCGCGAAGTCCGCGCTCGGGCGCCTTGCCCAGCTCGTTGAGCATCTTGAGCATCGCCAGCATCACCGGCCCCCAGTGATGGATGCCCCGGAAGCGGTTGATGCGCATCCCTATCAGCAACACCACCGTGTCTCCCGTGGCTGCCGCGGTGGTGTATCCCGGAGTCGGTTTGCCGAACACGTCTGCCTCCTGCTGCCCCTCGCCCCATGTAAGCGGTGATTACATCAGCGGGCGACAAGCCGGTCAAGACTTCGCGCAGAACCCAAATCCCGTGCAGTCAGCGGGGATTGGCCACTCCTTGGCCGAACGTGTCCAGCACCTTCGTGGCCAGCTCCTCCGCCCGCTCCGGCGGCAGGTATCCGTCGATGATCATCTGTGACAGCCCGTACACCAGGGCCTGCCCGGCCAGCCCCACGAGCGCCGGATCACCCGGGCGCAGCCGGCCGGCCTCCTGGTCCGCGACGATGAAACCGGTGAACGCCTCGTCGATCCCGGACAGCCGCCGCTGCAGCTCCGGCTGCCGTGACGGCGTGAACACCCGTGCCCGGACCAGCTCGAACCGGTGCGGATGCCGGATCGCGTACCGGATGAAACCCAGCCCGATCGCCCGCAGTGCCGACCCCTCACTCCCCTCGATCTCCGCCCGCTGCCACCGCTCGAAGTCCGCCAGCACCTGGTCCGCCAACTCCGTCAACAACGCCTGCCGGTCCGCGAAGTGGCGGAACGGCGCCCCTGCCGACACCCCCGCCCGGCGCGCCACCTCCCGCATGCTGACCGCGCCCAGCCCCTGCTCGTCCAACACCTCGAACGCCGCCGCCACCAGCGCCTCGGGCAGCGCCCCGTGGTGATAACTGCCCCGCCGGGCAGGCCTCTCCGTCATGCCGCCAGTGCTACCACAGGTCACCGCCCCGCCGTGCCGCACGGCACCCCGCCGCGCGCGGTCAGGCCGGGACCTCGGCCGGGGCTGGTGGCCGGAGCTCCAGGAGGTGGCGCATCACCTCCACCGGCAGCGCCTCGTTCCCGGCGGCGGCCTCGGCCGTCTCCGGGTCGGCCAGGAGACCGGCGAGAACGTGGGCCGGGAGGCGCCGGTCTCCGGCCGCCATGCTGCGGATGCCGTCGTGCGGGTCGTCCAGCAACCGGATCACGGACGCCACGGAGAGACGCCGGTCCCACAGGGCGCGCCGGCGGACGCCGTACGCGGGGTCGCGGCCGAGGCGTTCGACCATCTCCTCCGTCGAGTCCGGGTCGTCCAGGGCGAGTTCGCGCATCCGGGGGTCAGGGTGGTCGGCATGGCGGAGGACGTGCTCGCGGGGGAAGTTGGGGTGCCCGGGCATGCGGCCGACGGAGGTGCCGCCCCACGTCCGCCACATCTCCGACAGCAGCTCGGCCGGGGCCTGGGCGCAGCTCTCCGCCAGCAGCAGCCGGACGGCGTGGTCCTCGTCGCGGGCGAGGAGGTCGGCCACGTCCTGCGGCAGGTTCTTCGCGCAGGCGACGCTGCGGCGCACCAGGAAGTGGCCGGAGGCGGCGAGGCGGCGCATCGCGACGGGGTCGTCATGCTGCTCCCGGACCCAGTCGAGCAGGGGGATCCGGAGGCCCGGGTCCTTCTCGAACCGGATGCCGGAGCGCTGCTCCTCCGAGAGTTCGGACCGCAGGGAGACCTGCCAGCGGACGGAATCGTCAGGGTCCTGCCCGAGGACGGCCACCAGGTCCGCATCCAGGCCGGCGTTCCGGGCGACCGCCCGGCGCAGGTCCGCGTCCGGGCCGTGGGCCAGCGTTTCGACCAGCTCGCGGGTGAGGACGCAGCGCTCGGCGGCCCGTTCGCGGGCGGAGCCGTCGGGCAGCGCGTCGAAGTCAGCGGCTGCGAGCGGTACTTCCTCGTGGTGGCGCAGCCGTGCGGTGGCGCGCACCGAGCCGTCCGGGTCCGCGAGGAGGGCCGCCCGGGCGGTGTCGTCGAGGTGCGGCCAGGCGCGCGGTGTCACGGCCCGGCGGACGGACGCGTCCTGGTCGGCGGCGAACGCGACCAGGTGCCGTACGGGAAGGCCGTGGTGGAGCGCCAGCTCGGACCGGACCGGGTCGGCCGGGTCGGCCGGATCGGCCGCCAGGAGGTCGAAGGTGGCGTCGGTCAACTCCAGCCCGGCGTCGACCAGTCCGACCAGCAGGATCCGGCGGAGCCAGGCGTCCGCCTCGCGGAAGAGCCGCTCGCGCTGAGCGGGTGTGAGGCCCGCCCGCCCGCCGAGGTTCCTGCGGACGCGCGGACGGGGGTGGGCGATCCACGCGTCCACGACCTCTTCGGGCAGCTGCCGGTAGTGCAGCCCGAAGGGCACCCGCTCGTCCGGGGCGTCGTGGAGGATCCCGATCAGGACGTCCGCGGGCGCTGTGCGGTTCTCGGCCAGGCCGTCGCGCCACTTGTGACTCAGCTCTGGCGAGGCGGTGGTCCACGCCAGCACCGGCTCCCACACGGCCCGGCCGTCCCCGTCCCCGTCCGTGGCGGCGTCCGCCCGGGACCGGGCGGACGCCTCCAGCCACGCGCTGAGCTCGCGGACTGCCACCAGCCGGACCGCGCCGGCCTCGGTGGTGCACCCGAGCACGCGCTCCCCGTCGAGGGAGGTGGTGACGAACTCCGGCCCGCCCGACTGCCGGTCGAGCGCCCCGGCGAGGTCCCACCGGTCGGAGAGCCGGACCCGGGACCATCCGCGGTGGCGCCGGCCGCCCGCGCCGGGGATGCCGGGGACGTCGATCAGGAACGCGCCGGCCTCACCGGACGGCCCCTCGCCGGACGGCCCCTCGCTGGACGGCCCCTCGCTGGCGGGCTCGGCACCGCCGCACGACCCGCCAACTCCGTCGGACGACCCGCCCACACCGGACGACGCGCCGTCTCCGGACGACCCGCCAACTCCGTCGAACGACCCGCCGCGCTCGAACACCCCCTGCTCGACGGCGAGCCTGTGCCACTGCCGGTTGACCTCGGCGGCGAGGTCCGGGTGGTCGGCCGGCACGACGACCGCGGGGTGGTCGCCCCCGGCGCGGACCGCGCGCCAGGCCGCCGCGGCCGGCCTCGCCCCCGGGACCTCTCGACTCCCGACCTGCTCCAGCCCTGCCCGGTCCAGTACGTCGTCCAGCTCGCTCTGCCCACCCGTCATACCGGTCATCATCGCGCACGGATGCCCGCAGGTCGGGGGCGGGAGGCCGTCCGGCTCCGGCCCCCGACGAAGGCGCGGCTACCAGGCGTAGTCCTCCGGGGCCGGCTTGTGGCCGGGGAAGAGTTCGTCCAGCCGGTCGAGCGTCTTCTGGTCGAGCTTGAGGTCGAGCGCGCCCACCGCCGCTTCGAGGTGGGCGGGGGTGCGGGGGCCGATGATCGGGGCCGTGACGGCCGGGCGGCTGAGCAGCCAGGCGAGGGCGAGGTCGGCGGGGTCGGTGCCGAGTTCGGCGGCGAGGTCCTCGTAGGCCTGGATGCGGTCGCGGTTGGCGGCGAGGATCTCGGAGGCGTGGCCCATGGAGCCGCGGACGGCGGTGCCCTCGCGCTCCTTGCGCAGGACGCCGCCGAGGAGGCCACTACGGAGCGGGGACCAGGGCAGCAGGCCGAGGCCGTAGTGCTGGAGGGCGGGGACGACCTCCAGCTCGATGGTGCGGTCGAGCAGGTTGTAGAGGGACTGCTCGCTGACCAGGCCGAGGAAGTGGCGGGCGCGGGCGGCCTCCTGGGCCTGGGCGATGTGCCAGCCGGCGAAGTTGCTGGAGCCGACGTAGATGATCTTGCCCTGGGTGACCAGGACCTCCATCGCCTGCCAGATCTCCTCCCAGGGCGTGTCCCGGTCGATGTGGTGCATCTGATAGAGGTCGATGTGGTCGGTGTTGAGCCGGCGCAGACTGTCCTCGACCGCACGGCGGACGGCGAGGGCGGAGAGGCGCCCCTCGTTGGGCCAGTCGCCCATCGGGGCGTACGCCTTGGTGGCGAGCACCGTCCGCTCGCGGCGGCCGCCGCCCCGGGCGAACCATCTGCCGATGATCTCCTCGGTGCGGCCCTTCAGGTTGCCCTCGTTGTCGCGGCCGTAGGCGTTGGCGGTGTCGAAGAAGTTGATGCCCCGCTCGTGGGCGGTGTCCATGATCAGGTGGGCGTCCGACTCCTCGGTGTGCGGGCCGAAGTTCATGGTGCCCAGGCAGAGACGGGAGACGGTCAGGCCGGTGCGGCCGAGGTGGGTGAACTCCATGCCGCCCACCATCGGCCGCACCGGCGCCGCTGTCCAGCACATTCCGCAGAGCGGGCCGGAGCCGGACCGAAGATCGCCCGAAACGGCCGTCGCACGGCGGGAATGCGCCGGGAGTACGCCGGGAGTCCGCCGGGAGCACACGGGCAGTCGGCGCGAAGGCGCCCGGAGGCGGCGCCTCACCGACCGTGCGTGGCGAACTTCCGCACCGCGAGAGGACCGCACACCGCCAGCAGCACCGCGCACCAGAGCAGTGTCGCGGGGACGGCGTGCTGCATCGGCCAGGGCCCGCCGGACGCCGACGGGTTGCCGAACAGTTCGCGGCAGGCCTGCACCGCGGCACTGACCGGGTTCCAGTCCGCGATCACCCTGAGCCAGCCGGGCATGCCCCCGGTGGGCACGTACGCGTTGGTGACCATCGCCAACGGGAATACCGCGACCGCGAGTTGGCCGGCCGCCTCCTCCTTGCCGACGGCCAGCCCGAGGAAGGTGCCGACCCAGGTCATCACGAAGCGGAGCAGCAGCAACAGGCCGAACGCCTCCGCGGCGTCCGCGACTCCGCCCCGGATCCGCCAGCCGGCCGCCAGGCCGACGGCGGCCAGCAGCGCCAGCACCACGATGCTGACCAGGACGTCGGCGAGGGTCTGCCCGAGCAGCAGGCCGGTGCGCGAGACCGGCATCGAGCGGAGCCGGTCGGTGACCCCGCGCCCGACGTCGCGGGCGGCGCCGACCATGGTGGGCATGACGCCGTTGACGGCCACCATGGCGAACAGCCCGGGCATCAGGAACTCGCGGTAGTTCCCGCCGCCCGGCACCTGCATGGCGCTGCCGAAGACGTACCCGAAGACCACCACCATGACCACCGGCACACCCAGCGAGGCGGCCAGCAGGCCGGGCGAGTGGCGGTAGTTGAGCAGGATCCGGAGCATCGAGGACCAGGTGTCGGAGACCAGCCGGCCCGGCACGGAGATCGTCCGCCCCGGCACGGGGCGCACGGGCGGAGCAGCGGACACGGCCATCAGGCGGCCCTCCCCAGGGAGTTGGAGTCGGCGGTGAGCGCGAGAAAGACGTCGTCCAGCGACGGCGACCGCAGACCGACGTCCTGGGCGACCACACCCACCGCGTCCAACTCCCGGACCAGGCGCGGCAGCAGCACCTCCACCCCGGGCCGGGTCACGACGGCGACGGTCCGCTCGTCGTGGTCGACCACGACGTCCCCGCTCTCCGCCAGTGCGGCCAGCACCACCGCGGCGGGGCCGAGTTGACCGGCCTCGGCGAGGGTGACCTCGATCCGGGTGCCGATCGCGGCCTTGAGCCGCCGTGGCGGGCCGGTCGCGATGGCGGCGCCGTGGTCGATCACCACGATGTCGTCGGCGAGCCGGTCGGCCTCCTCCAGGTACTGGGTGGTGAGCAGCACGGTGGTGCCGCCGTCGGCCAGCTCCTTGACGGTGGACCAGATCTCCTGCCGGCTGCGCGGGTCGAGGCCGGTGGTCGGCTCGTCCAGGAAGAGCACCGGCGGGCTGGTGACCAGGCTGGCGACGAGGTCGAGGCGGCGGCGCATGCCGCCGGAGTAGGTGCGGACGAGGCGGTCGCCGGCCTCGGCGAGACCGAAGCGTTCGAGCAGCTCGCCGGCGCGGGCCCGGGCGGACCGGGCGCCGAGGTGGTGCAGCCGGCCGATCAGGTCCAGGTTCTCACGGCCGGTGATGCCCTCGTCCACGGCCGCGTGCTGCCCGGCCAGCCCGACGCTGCGCCGGACCGCCTCGGCCTCCCGCACCACGTCGTAGCCGGCGACGCGGGCGGTGCCGCGGTCGGGGGCGACCAGGGTGGCGAGGACGCGGACGGCGGTCGTCTTGCCGGCGCCGTTGGGGCCGAGCAGGCCGCAGACCGTGCCGGCGGGGACGGTGAGGTCGAGGCCGCGCAGGGCCTCGGTGGCGCCGGAACGGGCTCCGAATCGTTTCGCCACGCCTGTCATCTCGACGGCGGGCCGGCTGGTCTTCGACATGGCTCTGCCCTTCAGCTAGGTACAGCGTACGTAGAAGCGCGTGCCCACGCATCGTACTACGTACGCCGTACGTATCTAAGATGGGTAACCGAGGTGATCTTCCGTGCCGTCCAGCAAGCCCCCCGCCGACTCCCCGTCGGCGCCCCCCGAACCGCCCGAGGCCCCCGAACTGATCTGGCTGCGCCCCGAACGCACCGGCCGCGGCCCCAAGCCCGCCCACAGCCGGGCCTCCATCGCCGCCGCGGCCATCGCGATCGCGGACGCCGAGGGGCTGGACGCCGTCTCCATGCGCCGGGTCGCGGCGGCACTCGGGGCGGGGACGATGTCGCTCTACAACTACGTGCCGAAGAAGGAGCACCTGCTCGACCTGATGCTCGACGCGGTCGCCGGCGAGTACGACTACGACGACCTCGCCCCGGCCGGTGACTGCCGCGCGGACCTGCTCCGGCTCGGCCACGCGCAACTCGCGCTCATGCGGCGCCACCCCTGGCTGCCCGCCCTGCTGATCGCCCGTCCCGGCATCGGCCCGAACGCCCTGCGGTACACCGACCACTTCCTCGCCGTCACCGAACCGAGCGGCCTCGACGGCGGCACGCGCATGGAGGCGATGGCCCTGTTCAACGGCTTCGTCTGCCAGTACGCCCAGTACGAGCGGACCGGCGCGGCGGGTGCCAAGTGGCAGGCCGAGCTGGTCGGTTACCTCACCAGGGCCGCCATGAGCGGCGACTACCCCCACCTCTCGGCGGCCTTCGCCACCGCAGGCCCGCCGGCCGACCCGGACACGGCGTTCGACCGGTCACTGCACCGGGTGATCACGGCCGCACTGACCCCGGTGGAGCGCGGCTGAGCGGACGGGCCCACGCCGGAACGGCCGCAGGCCGGAGGCCGATGACGGGGTCGGGTGACGGGCTGCGGGCTACGGGCTACGGGCTACGGGCTACGGGCTACGGGCTACGGGCTACGGGCTACGGACGGCTGTACACCGAGGCAGCCGTCCGCCGGAGCCCCAAGGGCCGTCTGCCGGGGCTACGGGCCGAGGCTACGGGCGGGCGGGACGCCGGCTGCCCGGGACCAGCAGCCAGAGCAGCCAGGCACCCGTCCCCAGGAGCAGCATGTTGAGCGCCATCTGCCCCGGCTCCTCGCCGAAGCCCAACTCGCCCGTGCCCAGCCACTGCGCGACGACGGCCTTGGTCACGAAGAACAGGCCCAGGTCGGCCGTCACGGCGACCGCCCAGACCACCGCGGGATGCCACCGGGGCCGGGGCACGGCGTGCACGAGGGAGAGCACGGCGGTCACCAGGAGGGCGTGGGGGACGAACCTGTCGGGGATGGTGCCCAGGTAGTTCCACGGCAGGGCGCTACCGATCGCCCAGATCAGCCCCATGCAGCCGATGAACCGCACCAGGATCGCCCCGGCCGCGCTCGGGGCCGCCGGCACGGAGGAGGGCGCAGTGGCCCCCGAGGACGCGGGCGGGAGGAGCGGCGGCGTCGGCCCCGCCTGCCCGGCCTGCCCGGCCTGCCCGGCCTGCCCGGCCTGCGGTGGCAGCCACGCCCCGGCGGACGCCGACTGGGGCGCTCCGGGCGACGGCTGCGGGGCCGTCAACGGCTGCGGCGGCCCGTACCACCCACCGCCCCCCGCCACGTCGGGAGCCGTCGGCGTCGCGACCGGCGCGGCCGCCCGCGCCACCGCTTCCAGAGCCGCCAACGCCTGCTCCGCCGAGGGCCGTTGCGCCGGGTCCTTGGCCAGCAGCGCGCCGAGCACCGGCGTCAGTGCGCCCGCCCTGACCGGCCTGCGCGGCTCCTTCGTCACGACGGCCACGCACAGCGCGCCGAAGGTGTCCCCGCTGAACGGCGTCTCGCCCTCGACCGCCGCGTACAGCGTCGCCCCGAGCGACCACAGGTCGTTGGCGGGCGCCGCGGGCTTCCCCTCCAGCTGCTCGGGGGCCATGTAGGCGGGGGTGCCGATGACCGCGCCGGTACGGGTGAGGGCGGTGGTGGCGTCGGCCATGTGGGCGATGCCGAAATCGGTGAGGATCACCCGGTCACCCATCAACAGGACGTTGTCCGGCTTGAGATCGCGATGGACGATGCCTGCCGCGTGGGCCTGCTGGAGCGCCTTGACCATCGCCACGCCGATCTCGGCGACCCTCGCCGCCGGCAGCGCACCGTCGCGGGCGATGGCGGCGGCCAGCGAGAGCCCGCTGACGTACTCCATCACGATGACCGGCGCACGCTCGTGCTCGACGACGTCGTGCACGGTGATGATCCCGGGGTGGTTCAGCCGCGCCGCGGCCCTGGCCTCGCGCAGGACGCGCTGGACGAGCTGCTCGCGTTCGGCCTCCGTGACGCCCTGGGGGAGCAGGACCTCCTTCACCGCGACGTCGCGGCCCAGGGTGGTGTCCAACCCGCGCCAGACCCGCCCCATGCCGCCCTGACCGATCAGCTCCTGGAGCTGGTACCGGCCCCCGATCACTGCCCCGTTCACCCCTGTCACGTGGCTCACCCTAGCGGCACGCCTCCCCGGCGTTGGCGGCACGTCGTCAAATCGTTTCCGCTCGGGGCCCGGCAGCCCGTACGGTGGCCCAGCCGACGATCTTGGCCGCCGGCGGCGTACCGGCGACCGCACACCCGAGACCGGACGCGTGGCCGACGACGGACACGTACCCGACCAGTGGCGCGTACCCGACGACCGGGCACGCACCCACGACCGGGCACGCACCCGACGGCCGGCCTCGCACCCGGATGAACAGGACGGACACCATGCAGCAGTACCAGGGCCACGCCGACGAGGGCTTCGGCGCGGTCGCCGACGCGTTCGCGCGCAACTACGCGGACTTCCCCGAACTCGGCTCCGCCGTCACGGTCTTCGCCGGCGGCCGGAAGGTGGTCGAGCTGTGGGGCGGCGTCGCGGACGAGCGCACCGGGCGGCCGTGGGAGGCCGGCACCGTCGTCCCCGTGTTCTCGTGCGCCAAGGGCCTCGTCGCCGTCTGCGCCCACCTCCTCGCCCAGCAGGGCCGTCTCGACCTCGACGCCCCGGTGGGCCGGTACTGGCCCGAGTTCGCGCAGCACGGCAAGGAGGAGGTCACCTGCCGGATGGTGCTCGGCCACCGCGCCGGCATCCCGGCCCTGGACGCCGCACTGAGCTTCGAGGAGATCGCCGCCTGGACGCCGGTCGTCCGGGCGATCGAGGAGCAGAAGCCGCTCTGGGAGCCCGGGACCACCTACGAGTACCACGGCCATGTACTCGGCTTCCTGGTCGGCGAGGTGATCCGCCGGATCACCGGCCTCACCCCCGGGGCGTTCTTCCGGCAGGAGATCGGCGACCCGCTCGGCCTGGACGCCTGGATCGGCCTGCCCGCCGCCGAACTCCACCGCCTGGCACGGCTGGTGGAGGCCGACGGCCGTCGTCCGATGCCGGGTCCGGAGCACCTGCTCACCCGGATCGTGACGATGAACGGCGCGCTGGTCTTCCCCGGCCTGGACGTGCCGCACGGCTGGAACGACCCCGAGCTGCACGCGATCGAGCTGCCCGGCGCGGGCGCCGTCGCCTCCGCGAGCGGCCTGGCCGGCCTGTACGCGGCCGCCGTCACCGGCATCGAGGGCGGTCGGGACGGAGGGCGCGAGCGGCTCCTCTCCCCCGCCACCGTGACCGACGTCGTGCGCGAAGTCTCCTCCGGTGCGGGCTTCCTGGGCTTCGACATGGGTGCCCGCTGGGGCGCGGGCGTGCTGCTGGAGTCACCGGCCTTCCGCCCGATGCTCGGCGCCCGCAGCTTCGGCAACGACGGCGCCGGCGGCCAGTTCGCCTTCGGCGACGACGAGTTCGGCATCGGCTTCGCGTACGTCGCCAACCGCATGATCGGCCACGGGGACGCTCGCGCCAACCGCCTGATCGACGCCGTCCGCGACTGCCTCGGCGGCTGAGCACCGGCCGGCCCCGCTCTCTCCGGTCACGCCCGGCACCACCCGAGACCGATCGGGTGGTGCCGGGCGTGCTGCGTCGCTCAGAACACGTACTCCCACCAGCCGAAAACCGTCACCAGCGCCTTCTTCGCCGCGCACCCCAAGCGGTGTCCGGCCACGGCGAAGTACACCGCGGAGACCGCCAGCAGCACGGCCGTGACACCCGGCACCGCCGAACCCTGCACGACGCCGACGAAGGCGAAGAGGATCCCCGACAGCACGGCCATGAACCCGAAGCCCCAGAGGGCGAACCTCAGCACCCTCCCCCACGTCACCGCCGTCACCGGACCGTCCTCCGGCTCGATCCGGACGATCAGATGCCGGCTGGTGTCGCAGAGTTCCCTCTCCACCACGATCGCCTCCCGCGGTCTCTGCCGGCGCTCCGGCCCCACTGTCCGCGCACCGGCCCGGACCAGCATGCTCCACCCCACTCTCTTCGGCAATTGACCCACGAAACAACCCCACAAGTGCACCAATCACCGGGCCACTCACGCGCCTAGGCTCGTTCCCATGACAACCGTTCAGATCCCGCAGCGCATGAACTTCTCCGTCACCGCCCCCAAGGTGTTCCGCGCCGTCCTCGCCCTGGACGCCGCCGCCCGCGAGGGCCTGGACCCGGTACTGGTCGAGCTGGTGCAGATCCGCGCCTCCCAGATCAACCGCTGCGCCTACTGCATCGACTACCACACCACCGACGCCCGGAAGGCGGGCGAGACCGAGGACCGCATCCACCAGCTCTCCGCCTGGGAGGAGTCGAGCCTCTACACCGCCGAGGAGCGCGCGGCCCTCGCGTTGACCGAGGCCGTGACCATGCTGCCACAGGGCGTCCCGGACGCGGTGTACGCGCAGGCGGCCGAGCACTTCGAGGAGAAGGAGCTGGCCCAGCTCATCGCACTGATCTTCACGGTCAACACCTGGAACCGGATGAACGTCTCCACCCGCAAGACGCCGGGCACAGCGTGACCAGGCCGGCCCTGGGAGGGCGGTGACCGCAACCGGCGGTCACCGCCCTCCGCCGTTCGGACTGCGACTCCGGACCGGAGGCCCCAACTGCCCGATCGGGCAACCTCGGACGCCCCCTCCGGCACTCGGCACCGTTGCCGTTGACACTCAAAGTTGGTCTAGTCCACCGTAGGGGAAAGCAAGGCCACCGGGGTGAGACGGCGACCGCTATCCCTCGCCGGGGTCGACTCAACCCGCCGTTCCGGAAGACAAGTTGCCCCCTCGTGCCGCGCGGCCGTCCACCGGCCGCCTCCTCGGCGCGCCCCCGGACCGGCGAACGCATGTCCCTGACGACGACCGAGCGACGGCCGAACGAACGACCGAGCGACCGAGCGACGACCGAACGGAGAACCGGCATGAGCAGAATCTGTCTGGCCCTGCCCACCAACCGGGCCTGCGCCGCCACCATTTCGGCGGTCGGCGAGGAGGCGGCCTACGCGGCCGAGCAGTTCGGCGTCGAGGTCCACCTGCTGATCCTGGACTCCTCCGACGAGCCGACGTTCGCCGTGCACGCCAAGGCCGCCGCCGCCCTGCCCGACCTGCCGGGCGTCACCGTCCACCACCTCGACGAGACCCGCCAGCGCACCTTCCTCCGCGAGGTGATCCACCGCTCCCACACCCCCGAACCGGACACCCTGCTCGACCTCATGCTCCCCGACGCCGTCTCCTACGGCGCCTGCACCAACCGCGCGTTCCTGCTCGCCACCGCCCTCGGCTGCACCTCCGTCCACCGCCGGGACTCCGACAGCGCCTACCAACTCCACAACGGCGAACCGGTGTTCCCGATCCACCACGAACTGCTCTCACTCGGCAAACGAGCCGCCGACGCGGTGGCCGGAGTCACCCGGAGCACGCTGGAGCCGGCCGACGCCGAGAAGCCGGTCTCACTGGTCGGCGGCTCCTTCGTCGGCGAGCTCTCCGTGGACGTCGCCGAGATCAGGGAGTTGGACCCGGCGCTCTACTACGACGTGGTCAGCCTCTGGGCCCCGCCGATCTGGACGGACGAGCAGAAGAAGGAGCTGGTGGACGACTCCTTCACCGGCGGCGGCACCGAACCGTTCACCGCCGACGAGGCGGTCCTGGGCGCGCCCGACATCCACCGGGTGGACATGTGCAACGTCGGTCTCGATCACCAGGTGTACGAGCGCGTCCCGTTGCCGCCCGCCACCGACACCATCGGCAGCGACTACTTCCTCCTGCACGTCGTCCTCGACTCCACGCTCCCCGGCGTCGTCCACAACCGCAACATCGTCAACTACTACACGCCCGGCCGCCGTACCGGCCACGGCTTCACCGCCTACCAGGAGCGGTTCACCAAGTTCCTGCTGTCGATGCTCTACCTGCACCCCGTCTACGGCGAGATGATGGTGACCGGCGCCGCCCTGCTGGACGAGCAGCACCACGTCCGGGTCGACGTGATCCTCGACTCGGTACGCCGCAGCGCCGCGTGGGACCGCGCGGAGAACGTCCGCCGGCTGGACGTCCTCGACCGCAGCTACCGGCAACTCGGTGGCAAGTACGCCGAATTCGCGGAGCACCTGGCGCCCCGACGCGAACGACTGCTGGACGAGGCACAGGCCGACGCCGAGTCCTTCGCCAGGCTGATCGAGGCCTGGGGCCCGCTGGTCGAGGCCGCGCGGCACGTCGGCATCCCGTCCGGAGGGTCCGAGTAGATGACCGACGACACCAGCCCGACCACCGACGCCCCCCTGACCGGCGAGACCAGCGCGACCGCCGGCACCAGCCCGACCGCCAACGACCTCGCCTTCCGCCGGGTGGCCGACGCCGACTGGGAGGCCGTCGTGGCACTGGAGTTCGCCGCCTACGCGGCGGACGACCTGTCCGAGGGCCGGGAGTCCCTCCAGGCCCGGGGCCGGTCCTCGCCGGACACCTGCTTCGTGGTGGAGCTCCGGGGAGAGGTCATCGGCTACGTGCTGAGCCTGCCCTACCCGCTGTACGAGTGCCCGGATCTCGGCTCCGTGGAGCCCGCCGCCCCGCCGGCCGACCCGCCGTCCCGCAATCTCCACATCCACGACCTGGTGATCGCCGAGGAGTGGCGCAGCAAGGACGTCGCGCTGCGATTCATGCGCCACCTCAAGGCCTACGCCCAGGCGCAGGGCTTCGAGCGGATCTCGATGGTGGCGGTCCGGCGCAGTGACATCCTGCTGGCCATGCTGGGCTACCGGACCCACCGAGAGGTCGTTGTCCCGGAGTGCTACGGCAGGCGTGCGGTCTACATGTCGCTGGCGATCTGAGGAGGCCCGGCGGGACCGGCCGGCCGTCCGGCTCCGGGCCGGGCCTGATCCGGGCCGGGTCCAGGCCGAGTCCGGGCCTGATCCGGCCGGCGCCCCTCGGACCGGAGGCACTGTCGACCCCTCCGGCTTGACGGGGTACCGTCAGCAGGAAGGTCCCGTTCCGACGGAGAAGAGGCGGCGCATGCCCGACCTTCCACCGCGGCAGATGTTCGAGAAGGCCCGGGAGTTCGCCGGTCGCAACGACTGGGAGAAGGCGGTGGTCTGGTACCGCCGGGCCGCCGACGCCGGGATCACCGACGCGATGCTCGTCCTGGCGGCCCATCACGCGGTGCGCGATGAAATGCCGACGGCCCAGGACTGGTTGAGGAAGTACCTGGCCGTCGGCTACCGCGACCGGGAGCTCCTGGCCGGGTACCTCCGGGGCGCCATCGCCGCGCAGTTCATGTCCCGTCCGCACGATGCCCGGCGCTGGGAGATGCGGGTGCGCACCAGCCCCGGTTTTCCGGGGGCGGACGATCCGCTGCACGTCCGCCGGACCGCCGTGGCGGTGGTGTTCGCGTTGCTGGTCGAGGGGATCGATCCGCCCGGGGGGCCGAAGGCCGGCAGAGGCTCCACCGCGGCTTCGGGAGGCTGCCTGCTGGCCGTCCTCGCCGCCGGCCTCCTGCCGGCGCTGTTCGCCGTCCTCCTGGTGACCCGCGCCGCCGCCTGACCCACGGCACCGCCTCCGCCTGACCCACGCCACCGCGCCATCGCCCGACCCGCGGCACCGTCCGACCCGTACCACCGTCTGGTCCGCACGCCCCGGGGGCGCGCACGCCTCCGTTCACGCCCCTCGCGCGCGCCTCACCCCAGGACGCGCGGCAGGGTCACCCGCACCCACTCCTCCGGCTGCGACAGATGCGGAGCGTGACCGGCACCCTCGTACAGGTGCCGTTCCGCCTTCGGCAGCACGAGGTCGATCATGTCCAGCACCTCGCCGTACATCGGCGCGCTGTCGTCGCTCTGGGTGAGGAGCGCGGGCTCGGCATAGTGGGCGAGGGCGGTGAGGTCGAGGTCCAGGGCGTCCGGGTCGCGCAGCTCGTCCAGGTACGTCGGCGCGTTGCGGATGTAGGTGTGCCGGATCGGCGCCGGCAGCTGCGCCCACGCCCCCGGCCCGAACGCGAGCGTCTCCACGAACAGCTCGGCCGCCGCGGCCGACTCCGCCTGCTCCAGCAGCTCCCGGACGGCGGCGATCCGCCCGGCGAAGGCCGTCCCGACGGGCCGCAGGTCGGGATCGGCCAGCAGCATCGACGTCCCCGGCGGCTCGTGCACGGCGAGGCCGCGCAGCAGGTCCGGGCGGGCGGCGGCGAGCCGGAGCGTGATCAGCGAGCCGTACGACTCCCCGCAGACGAAGGCGGGGGCGAGGCCGAGTCCCTCGATCAGCCCGGCCAGGTCGGCCGCGTCCTCGTAGACCGAGCCCTGGGTGAGCAGGTCGTCGCTGCGGCTGTGCCCGCGCCGGTCATACGCGACGACGGTCGCCTGCTCGGCCAGCCCGGGCACCACGCGCGCCCAGCTGTCAGCGTCGCTCCAGGACCCGTGGACCAGCACCACGCCCGGCCCTGACCCCCGGGCCTCGTAGTACAGCGACACCTCGTTCACCTGTATCTCGGCCATCGCGAGCCTCCCGACCGCGGTCGTGCTCCAAGCCCCCTCCCCACCAGCCTGACACAAGCTGACCGGCCCCGGTCAGATCAGCGGACCGAACACCCCGCGGTCCCAGTGCCCCAGCCAGGAGCCGGTGACGGAGGGCAACTCCTGCCCCGCGGTGGACTCGTCGTACGGCAGCACGGCCGTCGGCGCGAACCAGCCCTCGCCCGGGTCGATGCGCAGCCGCAGGACGTTCAGCGGGCGTCGGAGCGTGACGAAGAGGCGCAGGTCGGCGGTGCGGGGGTGGTGGTTCTCGTAGCGGTCGTGGACGGTCCGGCAGACCGACTTGATGTCGGTGTCGGAGAGCAGCAGGTAGCGGCTGCCGGGGCCCAGGTTGACGCAGAGGCGCCGGCGGGCGGTCTCCCGGGCGGCATAGGGGAGGTTCTGGTGGTTGTCGACGTGCAGGCCGGACAACAGGCCGGTGGCCGGGTCGCGGTGGGTGACGAGCTGCCCCGGGACGTCGTACGCATCACCGAGGGTGACCGGGGTGGGGTCACCGAGGGTGTGTACGAGGGCGGTGAGGGTGTGGAGGTCGAAGACCGTGTCGGGCACGCGGAACAGCTCGATCAGCCCGCTGTCCCTGGTGAAGATGCTGGGCGCGAACCGCTCGGGGTAGCCGTCGGGGAGGGGCTTCCAGGCGCCGTCGGGGACGACGACCGTGGTGTCGTAGCCGGGTTCGAGGGTGAGGCGGCGGGCCGCGGCGATCTCGCAGCGCTCGTAGACGGCGGCGGGGTCGCGGAAGGCGATGGCGGCGGGGTGCATGGGCTCTGCTCCTTCGGGTCGGAAGGGTTGGGGGCCGGGTGACCTTCGACTGTGTGCGTGATCGCGCCCGGCAGCGGATTTTTCAACTGGCCAGCAGCGGAGGCTGGGTGGCGGCATCCAGGAGGACACGCACCCACACACGCTTTCCGGCACCGCGGCGGGTGATCACCCCGAAGTCGAAGGCGAGGTCGCGGACGAGTTCGATCCCGCGGCCGCCTTCGTTGAAGCGGCGCGGACGGCGCTCCTGGAGCGGGAGGTCGAAGCGGGAGTCCCAGACTTCGAGTCGGCAGTCGCCGCCGAACTCCTGGAGGTAGAGCCGGACCTCGCCCTGCCCCTGGCAGGCGTGGACGACGGCGTTGGTCACGAGTTCGGAGGTGATGAGGACGAGGTCGTCGACGCGTTCGCCCTCCCAGCCCCAGGAGTTGAGTTGGTCGCGGATGTGGCGGCGGGCCGTGCGGACCGAGCTGGAGTGCTCGGTGAGGATCGCCTCCCAGGTGCGGAGGACGGGTGTGCGGAAGGTGGACATGGTTCACCCCTTCGCAGCTCGACGCCCTGTCAGGAGCGTGTTCGTGCGGTCACGTTGAGTGTGGGGCATGCGAAATCGAACCTGCAACAGCAATGCTCGAAGAAATTAATTGATCTTGAATCGGACTTGAGTCCTCGCCCGCCGTCTGGCGAGACTGGTCGTCCACACCCGGAGGGAGGGGCGCCACTTGAGCAAGGACCTGTCAGCGATCCGGCAGATCCGCCTCGGCGACGAACTGCGCGCCTGGCGGCTGGAGAACAACAAGACGCTCATCGACATGACGGCCGGCCTGAAGGGCTGGAGCCCCGGTCGACTCAGCAGGATCGAACGAGCCCAGCAGCCCATCAGCGCCGCCGACCTGGCCACGTTGCTGGATCACGCCGGTGTCGCGGGTCAAGAGCGGGAGGACCTGGAGAACCTGCTGGGGAACGGGCCCACCAAACAATGGTGGCGCGATCTCGACTACGCCGAGGCAATCACGCCGGCCTTCGCGGAGTACCTGGCACTTGAAGCCGATGCCTCACACATACTCAACTACTTTCCCTCCGCACTGCCCGGCCTGGTCCAGACCGAGGGCTACGCAAAGGAAATGATCGCCGCCGGCCTGGACTCTCCCAACGAGGAACGTGTCGAGGCGGGCGCGGAGGTCCGCGTTCTGCGCCAGCGTCGACTGACTCAGGACCCGGCACTCGTCTTCGAGGCCTACTTCGGAGAGGTCGCACTGCTCGTGGCCGGCGACAGCACCGTGCTGGCCGAGCAGATCCGGCATGCGATCAAGGTCGCCCAATACGCCAACGTCACGTTGGGGATGGTTCCGCTGAGTGCCGGACGGCCTGGGATCCTGTCATCCGGAATCACCCTGATGCGATTCCCCGACGATCCCGAAAACGGCTTCGCTTTCATCGAAGCCGTCGGCGGTATGCTCCCGCGTAGAACGGGACGCGACGTACGACGAGCCGAGCGAGCCCTCGCCCGGGTGAAGCGGTGCGCGCTATCCCCGCAGGACACCATCACCGCCCTTGAACGCAAGTTGGAAGAGCTGACGTGAGCGAGAAGCAGGATCCCTACGACCACAACCCCGCCGACGCCACCTGGACCAAGTCCCCCTTCTCCGGTGACGGCAACGGCGACTGCGTGATCATCGCCCGCTTCGACAACGGCGACGTCTGGCTCGGCGACGACAAGGACCTCTCCCGCCCCCACCTCGCCTTCGACCGAGCCGAGTGGTCCGCCTTCGTGAAGGCCATCGAGTCCCACTCCCCCAACTTCACCGCCTGACCGACGCCACGGCCCTGCCCGGCTTGCCCGGGCAGGGCCTACAGCGGCAGGTCGCCGGCAGGTGCCGCGTGTCGTTGAACACGACCACCCCTCCCCAGACTGCCCCGTCGTTCCGGAAGTGTCGGGAGGCCGACGTGCCTGAAAACGGCCCGGACCGCCGCCCCCTGAGCGGAGCCACGCAAATCCACATGACAGCTGCGACCGGCTCCGCGACCATGGACCGATGACCACGGAACCGGACCTTCTCGTCCTGAGCGTCGTCTGCCACCCGCCCGGCGAGGGCGGCATAGAGGTCCGCCCGATCGTCAACGGCCGGGATCTCCTGGCCGACCTGTCCCCCCGCGGCGGGGAAGGAGGCCCCCGGTACGACGGATCAGGCCCCCGGAATCTGTTGCGCCGGAACGGGCCGTTGCATGCCACCGTGACGCCCCAGGAGGTCCTGCTCGGTGGAGCCGGGTGCGGCCTGGAGAGGTGCTGCGGTGGTCTGTACGTCACGGTCAGGCGTGACGGGGATCATGTCGTCTGGGCGGGCTGGCGGGACCCGGCCAATGAGGACCTCGACCTGCCGGAGTTCCGGTTCACCGCGGCCCAGTACGAGGCCGAGGTCCTGCGGGCCGGAGAGGACCGCGATTGGGAGTGGCCGGCACGAGCAGTTGCGCGGCTGCTTGAGGACGGGCTGAGGGAACGCGGGGACTGGCTGGTCAGGTGGGAGTGCGAGTTGGAGGCCGTCTGGGCCTCCCGCGAGGAACCCGACCGGATCCACCTCGTTCTGAGGCACCCCCCTGACCGGGCCGATACGGATCTGCCCCAGATCCAGTTCGGGACGACCCTCCCGGTCTCCGCGGACGACCCGTCGGACCAGGCCGAACGCCTTGAAGCGTGGCTGACCGCAGGCGATCCCCGGGCCACCGCCGAGGTCTGGGGAGGTTGGCAGACCGAGCAACTGGGCTACCCGTGGCCGACCGACCCGCTGTACATGGGAACGGACAGGCCCGTCCCGCCCTTGGGCACCCGCTCGCAGCCACCGTCCCCCTGAGAAACGGGCTCTGGCGCTGATCTTGTGACGTGGCCGGGGTGGGGAGATCGCCACCGCGGCCACCGGCCCGTTGTGGTTACAGCCGCACTGGCTCAAGCGCTGCGACCTCCCGGTGACCTGATCCGCCGGGCCGGGGCCGCCGGAAGAGTGACCGAAGTGGACCCGGCTTGAACCGGCACAAGGTGGACTCGGCGACACCGATCCCTGCCGCCACCGCGTAGAGTCCGCCCGCTGCCCCGCGGTGATGATCAGGGACAGCGGGCGGCAGCGGCCGTCCGCGCTCAGGTGGACCTTGGCGGTGAACCCGCCCCGCGATCGGCCCAGGCCCTCGCCTCCCGCACCACCTCCACCAGGCGGGCGGCGAGGCTCTGCCACGGCGTCTCATCCTGGCGTTCTCCCTGCCCAGCCCCCTTTGGTCCTCCGAGGAGATGGACGAACAAGCCCGGAGCAGGCCGGCCCGGGCCGATCGGACAACGGCCCGTCAGGCCCGGGGACGGCCGGTCACGTTCCCGACGCCGCCAGGAACCTCAGCACCGCGAGGACGCGGCGGTGGTCCGCGTCGGCGGTGGGGAGGTCGAGTTTGGCGAAGATGTTGTTGATGTGCTTGGCCACCGCGCTCTCGCTGACCACCAGTGCCTGCGCGATGCCGGCGTTGGAGCGGCCCTCGGCCATGACGCCGAGGACGTCGCGTTCGCGCGGGGTGAGCCGCTTCAGTGGGTCCAGGTCGCGGCGCAGCAGGAGTTGTGAGACGACCTGCGGATCCAGTGCCGTACCACCTTCCGCCACCCGCCGCACCGCCGCCACGAACTCCGCGACATCGGCGACGCGCTGCTTGAGCAGGTAGCCGACGCCGCCGGCGTTGGTGGAGAGCAGCTCGGCCGCGTACCGCTCCTCCACGTACTGCGACAGCAGCACCACCGCCGTCCCCGGCCAGCGCCGACGGATCTCCACCGCGGCGCGCACTCCCTCGTCGGTGAAGCCCGGCGGCATCCGGACGTCGACCAGCGCGAGTTCGGGCCGGTGCTCCGCCACTGCCGCCAACAGTGCCTCGCCGTCCCCGACTTCGGTGGCGACCTGGAACCCGCCCATCTCCAGCACCTTGACCAGGCCGACCCGCAACAGCACCGAGTCCTCGGCGATCACCGCTCGCACGGCAACTCCGCAGCCACTGTGGTCGGCCCGCCGACGGGACTGCTGACCTGCAGGGTGCCGTCGATGGAGCCGACCCGCTTGGCCAGCCCGCTCAGTCCCGTGCCGGCTCGGGCGTCGGCCCCGCCCAGCCCGTCGTCGGTGATGTTCACCCGCAGCACCTTACCGACCCGCCGGACGGTCACTTCGGCACGCGTCGCGCGGGCGTGCTTGGTCACGTTGGTCAGCGCCTCCGAGATCACGAAGTACGCGACCGACTCCACGGCGGGCGCTGCCCGCTCCGCCAGATCGACCCGCAGGCGCACCGGGAGGGGCGCCCGGGCGGCCAGTCCGGACAGCGCCGCGTCCAGGCCCCGGTCTTCGAGCACGGCCGGATGCAAGCCCCGTACCAGGTCGTTGAGTTCCTCGATCGCCCGCTTGGCCTCCAGGTGTGCCCCGGCGAGCGCTTCACGGGCTCCGGCCGGCAGGTCGGGCTGGGTGGCCATCGCCAGGCCCAGGTTGACCGCGAGCGAGACCAACCGCTGCTGGGTGCCGTCGTGCAGATCGCGCTCGATGCGGCGACGCTCGGCGTCGACGGCTTCGATCAGGCCGGTGCGGCTCTGGTCCAACTCGTCTACCCGCTCGCGGAGTTGCTGGGCCGGGCTGGGGCCGAGCAGAGCCATCGCCACACGCGACTCTCCGCGGGCCGCCGCCCCCGCCGCCCACGGTACGGCGCAGAGCAGGACGAGTCCGCCCAGCGTGTAGCACGGCAGTTGCGTCGTGTTGCCGAACCACTCCTCGCGCACCTCCACCGGCAGCCCCCACGCCCAGGCGGAGCAGGTGGCGCCCGCCAGGCCCAAGGGCAGCGCCATGAGCACCAGCAGTTCCGACACCGCCAGGACCGGGCCCAGCAGGAGGTGGTAGCCGAGCTGCCCCCAGGTGCGCGGCGCGCGGAGCCAACGGGCGGCCGCCGCCCACCACCACTGCTTCCCCGGCGCGGGCGTCGGCCGGGGGAGGTACACGCCGAGCAGCGCCCGGTGCCTGGCCCGCTGAACAGCCGTCAGCACCGGGACACCGAGCAGGATCACGGCGACCGAGGTGGGCAGCGCGAGCGGCCAGTTCCCGGCCTCGACAGCGGTCGCCACGCCCCAGCTCCACACCGGGATCAGCGCCAGGTGCGGCAGGACACCGGCAGCCAGGAAGCCGGCGTCCCGCCGCGCCCGAAGGACCGAGCGCCACAGCCCGGGAGGAATCATCACGGCTCGAACCTAGAGCACCACGACCAGTGCGTGCCATGCGCCCAGGACCCGGTCCGATGGTGAAACCAGTACCACCAAGGAGGGCTCGGGTCCGGCGGGCCCGGGGGCGTACTTCTCCCCCTGACGCCGCGCGTCCACCTGGACGCCCGAAGGCGCCTTCGGCCTTCACCGCTTGGTATGCGGCGGGGGCCCAAGGCGCCTTGTCGTACGGTCGTTGGGAGCGAATCGTCAGCCGAGCTGCCCGGTCGGCCGCATGGTGATGTGGTTGATGTCCACGCCCGCGGGCTGGTTGACGGCGAAGACGATCGTGTCCGCGATCTGCTCGGCGGTCATCGCCGGCGCCGCCTCGGGGGTTCCGCCGCGCTCGTCCCAGAACGGGGTGTCCACCACCCCGGGGGCGACGACGGTCACGCCGACTCCGTCCTTGCCGACCAGCAGCCGGGTGTTCTCGGCCAGCGCGTGCGCGGCCCACTTGGTGACCGAGTACAGGTTGCCAGGCGTGTTGCGCACCCCGGCGACCGAACCGATGATCACGATCCGGCCCTTGGACTCCCTGAGGTGCGGCAGGGTCTCCCGCACCAGCAGGGCCGGGCCCAGGACGTTGGTGAGGACCATGGCGCGCATGTCCTCGGGGGCGTGGCTCTCCAGGTTGCCGGGCAGTGAGAAACCGGCGTTGGCGATGACGTTGTCCAGTCGGCCCCACGCGTCCACCACGCGGCGCACGGCGGAGGCGACGTCGTGCGCGTCGCTGGTGTCGCCGGTGATCGTCAGCAGCCGCTCGCCCGCTCCGGCCGAAGCGGCGAAGGCGGCCAGCTTGTCTGCGTCACGTCCGGTGACGGCCACGCGGTGGCCCTGCTTGAGCAGGGCGCGGGCGGTGGCGGCGCCGATTCCGGTCGAGCCACCGGTGATCAGCGTGACGGGTTCCATGGGACGGCCTCCTCGGCGATATGGGTCATCGGGGCTCCGCCAGGGTCCCGGATGCCGGCGAACGCGAGGTGGCGCGTGAGGTCGGCCGACTCCGCGTCACCGGTTCCCCGAAACACTGCACTATACCCAGCGATCTTCCGACCGAGCCGGTACGCCATCGCCGACCGGCCACGATGCCGTACGAAGTGGCCGAACCCGTCCTGCCGGCCACCGTGTTGGGCCCTGCGCGGCGGCGCGCAGGGCCCGGGCTGCGCTCACGCTCCTGGTCCGGCAATCATGACGGAGAGGAGTACGGGAGGAACCAGCGGTTGGCTGTGGTCACGTCTCGCGCCCCGGGCTTCACCGTCAAGGGCCACGCCGCACGCCGTCGTCCCGCCGCCTGGTCGCTTCAGCTCGGACCGTCGGATTGCCGCACCGCGGGCAGGGACTTACAACGGCAACTCGCCCGGCAGGTGCCGCGTGTCGTTGAAGACGACCACCGACGTCGGCCGGCCCGGTGCGTAGCGGACGACCGTCAGGGCCGCGTTGGCGTGGTTCAGCCCGAGCCACCGCCATTTCGGCGCGTCCAGGGCCTCCCGGACCAGCCACCCCACCAGGAAGTTGTGCGTCACGACCAGCTCGTGCCGCTCCTCCTCCCCCGCCACCGGCCCGGTGAACTCCTCCACCGCCCGCCGCGCCAACCCGGGACCCCGCCGCCGTTCCTCCGGCGTCGCCTGCTCCAGGAACCGCACCAGGTGGTCGGCGCAGTCCGCCGGCAACTCGGCCCGCTCCGGCACGTACGGCACGTAGTCCCCGGCCACCTCCGTCTCCCGCAGCACCGCGCCGCCGCCCAGCTGCTCCCCCACCAGGCGCGCGGTCTCCGCGGCCCGCGCCAACGGCCCGTGGTGCACCACCGAGATCGGCCGCCCCCTCAACCGCCGGCCCAGCAGCACCGCCTGCCGCCGCCCGTTCTCACTGAGCCCGCTCTCGTCCGCCAACGCCTCCCCGTGCCGCACCAGATACAGGTACCGCGTCGCCGTCCCCGTCATCCCAGGCCTCCCCCTGCGCGATCTTGAACCCGCTGTCCAGGGACCGACGCCGGCCATTCCCACTCCGGTTCCGGCCACAGCCCTCGCAAGCCCCTCACCGAACGTGGCAGCAACGAATGGACCCGTCCCGCCACCGGAAGGAGACCCCGGATGTCGCAGAGCCTCAATTCCGGCGGAAAGTAAGCAGGACGTCCGCCGCGCCCAGGGGCGAAGCGCCGAGCGAGAAGCGGCATCAGCCCTGCTGATGCGCAGTGAAGCAGACCGCGTTGGACGTGATCGCAGACACGGCTTCAGGATGGCCGAATGACCGTTACCTCTGCTGTCGCCTCCTTCGCCGTCGTGGCGGGCATGCTGACCATCATGCCGGGGCTGGACACCGCTCTGGTGTTGCGTTCCGCCATCACCCTGGGCAGGCGCCGGGCCTTCGCGACGGCGCTGGGGATCCTCTGCGGCGTGCTCGTGTGGGGCGTGGCCGCCGCGGTAGGTGCCGCGGCGGTGCTCACGGCATCCCATCTGCTGTACGACGCGCTGCGCGTGGCCGGTGCGGGGTACCTGGCCTGGCTGGGGATCGGCATGCTTCGCCGGACGCTCAAGGAGCGCGGCCGGCCCACCTCGGGGGATGCGGCGGACGGAGCGGGAGCCACGACCGCGGAGGCGACGTGGGCACGGTCCTGGGCGCGCGGGCTGGGCACCAGCCTGCTGAACCCGAAGAACGGCGTCTTCTACATGGCGATGCTGCCCCAGTTCATCCCCAGCGGCACCTCGCATCTGCTGATGGGGGTCGTCCTCGCGGCCGTGCACGACCTGGAGGGGCTGGTCTGGTTCAGCGCGCTGATCCTCGGCACCCAGCTCGTCCGCCGGTGGCTGAACCGCGGCTCGGTGCAGCGGGCCATCGACGCGATCACCGGCTCGGTCCTCGTCGGCTTCGGCGTCAAGCTGGCACTCGGAGAGAACTGAGCGCCGGGACCGACCGGCAGGGACGGCAAGGCGTCGACCGCGAGCACACCAGGCCGGGTCCTGCTCTCCCAGTTGTGAGGGCCCTGCCCACCCGGGCAGAGCCTCCACACCCATGACCTACCGAAGGAGCCACCGCTCCGACGGCTCATCAAGCCATGCCCAGTGGCCGCCCTCGGGGGTCACCGTGAGACCGAGCCTGCCCGGGTGCGGCTTCCCACTGCCCCGCCACCACTCGTACGCGGCCTCGACCTCGTCCCAGAGCCGGCGCGGCCCGTGCTGGTAGACCGTGAACCGGTCCTCCTCGCTGCCGTCGTGGTCCACCGCCGCCCACGACGCCGCATCCGTGGTGGCGATCCACAGCCGGTCCGCCACCCCGTACACCGGCGCGTCCTCCCAGGTGTGCCAGACGTCGCCGAGGCGGTGCCCGATGGCGAACGCCGCGTCTCCCTCCACCACAGCGCGACGGGGCAGTGTCGTCTCGGACTTGGCCGACCGGTGATCGTCCTTCACGACGTCCCGGTAGATCCCCAGGTGGGTCCGCTGGGTCCGCATCAGCATGAACGCGCTGTCCGGGCTGTACCAGCCGACCGCCGTCCCGTCGTCGCCGACCAGCAGGTGCAGAAGCCCCCAGTGCGCCCACGGGTTGTCCCACGGGGTGAGGATGGTGCCGCCCGGCCGCGTCTGGTCGACCCACGCCGGGGGTATCTTCTGCACCGCGCACGTGGCCACCACCCGGTCGTACGGGGTGTTCCGGCTCCACCCCAATGCCCCGTCACCCCAAACGACTTCAGGCCCGAACCCGGCCTCCTTCAGGACGACACGGGCCCGCACGGCAAGGGCCGGGTCCAGCTCGATCGTGGTGACGTTGCTGTCGCCGAGCCGGTGCGACAGCAGGGCGCTCGTCCAACCGGTGCCGGTGCCGATCTCCAACACCTTCATCCCCGGCTGGAGATCGAGCATCTGAAGCATCCGGAAGACGACCGACGGTGCCGAGGAGGAGGACGACGGCCACGCGTCGGCCAGATCATCGGGCACCGTGCCGTCATTGAGCTGCGTCACCACCGGCTCGTCGTCATAGGCGGCGGCCAGCCACCGGTCGGGGCCGCTCCGGCGGTCGCACGGTCGGTACCCACCGCCGTCGTCGTCCAGCCAGATCAACTCGGGAAGGAAGCAGTGCCGGGGTGCCGCTTCGGCTGCCTTCGTCCACTCGGGGGCCACATCGCGGCCGATGGTCTCGCGAACGGCCCGGAGCAGGCCGCGCACGTGGGCCTGCTCCGGGTTGTGCTGGTAGTCCGTCACCGTGAGGTCACTTCCGGTGCTTCGGGTCGGGGGTGGGACCCTTGCCGTCCTTCGAGGGGGACGGCCCGATCACCGGCCCTCCGGGCTTGGCGTGGCCGCCGCCCTTGCCGTCGTTCGGGCCACCCTTGTTCTGATCCCCCATCAGCGTCCACTGCTTCGTAACGGTGGTCGCCGTGCGGCCGGGCAAACCGCTGGCCGGGACCATCGGACCCGGCCCGGGCGGCGCCGGAGGCTGTGGAGTTGGGGGTTGCGGGGTCGTGAGCGTACGCATGCCGGTACTCCTCTTGGTGGTTGCGAGCCGCGCGGGCCACCCCTTCGACCGGTCGCGTCACCGGCCTGTCACTTTGGGTGACTGGCCACCACGTTGGAGAGCCTCGGCACGCGCCCTCAACGAAGTTGCAGATGATTGCGCCACTTCAGCCGAGCGCGGTACGGGCCGACGCGATCAATGCCCGCGCGGCATCGCCGTGGACAGCCATCTTTGCCAACTCGCCGAACGCCCGTTGGTAGTCGGCAATCTCGCGTGGCTGCTTCACCGTGACCTCGGCGGTCAGAGTCTCCACGGCAACTTCCCGGTCATCGTGGAGATAGAACGCCTCCAACGGCCAAATGATCCGCTCCACCCCGAGAGGGATGACCCCAAGTGAGACTCCGGGCAGCGGCATGACCGTGAGCAGGTGATCCAAGCGGCTGGCAGGGTCAGACGATGTACTGCTCGTGGGGGACGGCGCGCTCCCACACGGCCTCGAACGCCGAAGAACAGAGCCGCGCAACAGCCTCGTCCTCGGTGTAGGAGGTCCGCGGGTCCGCCCAGTCCCCCGTTCCGGTGAAGTGGTTGAAACGAACCGCCCGACCGTCGAACACCCAGAAGTCGTTCCCCGGCAGCGCAAGGTCGGACGCACGCCTGCGCGGCAGCCAACGTACTTCCTCGCCGGCTCCGATGTTCACCGGGGTCATCGCGTGTTCGTAGCGGATGTAGTCGGTGACCGGCTCGGAGATGATCCGCGCACGGCGCAGCACCACCCCACGGGCGACAGCCTCGCGCACCATTGCAGTCCACGGCGCCCAGTACTCCGACTCCGGGTCGAGGTCCGACTGACCGGTCTGCTTGAACCTCTCGACGGCCGGCAGCTCGTCGGCCACTCCGTAGCTGTCACGCATCTCCAGGTGCACAGCAGTCCTCTGAGCGCCCTTCAACAATTCAGAGAAGTCCGGCGCGATCGGCTGCATCGCAGGCCTCCCTCAGGATCGGCACCATCCGAACCGGCATCCGGATCACGGACTCGCCGTCCGGGATGCCCGGCTCGTGGCCGGCGGACCACCCCACTCCGCTGATCTCCGCGGTCAGAGCCTCGCCCGCCGTCCATCCCTGAATAACGATCTCCCCCGTACCGACGTCCACCCACACCGTGGGAGACCCCTCCTTCCCGGTCTCGGGGTCGATCCCGATGAACTCCAGCGCCATGGCATTGTCCCCTGTCCAACCGGTTGCGAAATCTCGCAAGGACCCTCGCAAGCACCTGACTGCCCGCCAAGGGCGCACGGTAGCAAAGTGGCTTTCGAGAACCACGCTACGCGCCGCCATCTTCCCGCTTGCTCGCTTCAGCTCAGGCGTGCCGCTCCTCCTCCATCGCGCGCCACACCAAGCCGGGGCCGCACCGTCGCCATGCAGCAGGGATCGGCGCAGTCCGCCGGCAACTCGTCCCGGTCCGGCACGTACGGCCTTCGTCCAGGCCATCGAGGACCGCTCTCCCGCGCCTTCACCGCCTGGCCCCGGAGCGCCTTCGGGCCTCCGCCGATCCGGCGGAGGCCCGAATGAGTCCACACGCCCTCGCGGCATGCGGTGTCCGGCGTGCGGCGTGCGGCGTGCAGTGTGCGGCGTGCAGTGTGCGGTGTCCCGCGTGCGGCGTCCGGCGATCCGCCCGCCCCCGCCTACCGCAGGGCCGCGAGGTACGCGAGCACCTCGTCGCGGGCGGCCGCCGGGGCGGTGAGGGCGATGTGGTTGTCCGGGCGGACGAGGACGAGGGCGTCGCCGGTGATTCCATAGGCGTCGCGGGCGGCGTCGTCGGGGTCGTCGAGGAGGACCGGCCGGACGTGGCCGGGCAGGTCGGCGAGGGCGGGGCGGGCGCTCGGACCGAAGCCGAGCAGGGTGAAGTGGTCACCGGCGAACTGCCCGAAGAGGCTGGACGGTTCGCCGTCGGGGCCGGAGCAGACGGCGTCCGGCGCCCGGTCGCCGGCCTGGAGCGGGCCACCGAGGCGGTCGGTGGCGAGGCGGCTCCACCGGTAGCCGAGCGAGAGGCCGGTGACGTCGGCCACCCGGCCGGCTTCGACGCCGACGCCGGGGGTGCTGATGCCCTCGGTGACGGCGGCCATCCCGGCGGTGCTGACGTCGAGGGTCCAGGCGGCGATCGGCAGCCGCTCCTCCTGGTAGGTGTCCAGCAGGGCCGGTCCCGCCAGGCCGCGCAGCACGTGCCCCAGCTTCCAGGCGAGGTTCCAGGCGTCCTGGATGCCGGTGTTCATGCCGAGCCCGCCCGCCGTGGGGTGGACGTGGGCGCAGTCGCCGGCCAGGAAGACCCGCCCCTGGCGGTAGCTCTCGGCCATCCGGACGTTGACCCGCCAGGTGGACAGCCACGTGGCGTTGGTGAGCTTGAGGTCCTCGCGGCCGGTGTGCCGTGCGGCCAGCCGCTGGAAGCTCTCCAGCGACGGGGCCACCGCCCGGCCGTCGGCGTCCCTCTCGGGGCTGGCCTGCAGCTGCCAGCGGCGGCTGCCCTCGAACGGGCAGAGCATGAACACGCCCTCCGGCCCGAACCACTGGTGCCAGGCGCCCGGCTCCAGGCCCTCGACCTCGACGTCGCCGCAGACCATCATCGGCTCCGGGTCGCCGTCGCCGACGAACGGGATCCCCAGCAGCTTGCGCACGGTGGAGCGGCCGCCGTCGCACGCGACCAGGTACTCGGCGGAGATCCGCCCGCCGTCCGCGAGGCGCACCTCCACCCCGTCACCGTCCTGCGTGAAGTCCGCGAGCTCGGTGGCGAGTTCGACCGCCACCCCGTACTCGGCGAGCTTCTCGCGCAGCAGCCGCTCCACCCGCGTCTGCGGGAGCCACAGGCTCGCCGGATACGGGGCGACATCGCTGGGGCGGACGCCGGCGAACGGCTCGCTCTCCTTGACGAACTCGCCCTCGAAGTACTTGCGGAACGGCAGGTGGGTGCGGCCCTCGGCTGCCAGCCGCTCGCCCAGGCCGAGGTCCGCGAGCACCTCCAGGCTGCGCGGATTGAGGGTCTTGCCGCGCGAGCCGGTGTGGAAGGCCGCCGCCTTCTCGATCACCCGGACCGCCACGCCCTGTCGCGCCAGTCCGCACGCCAGGGTCAGTCCGGTCGGCCCCGCCCCCACGATCACCACGGTCGTCATGTCTGTCCGCCCCTTCCGGTTGTCGATGCACACCATGAAACAGCAACCCAGTAACAAATGCAACCGGGTAACAAATGTCTCCGGGTTATGATCTCGGCATGAGCCCGAGTGAGCAGCGCACGCGTCCGACCAAGCCGACCGAGCCGACCGGGCCGGACAGGGGTCCGGAGGCGGACCTTGACCCAAACCCGGGCGCAGACCCTGACGCGGCCCCTGGCACGGGCCCTGGCACGGGCCTGCGGACCATCAAGAAGCAGCGCACCCGGCAGACCATCGCCGACGTGGCCATCGCACTCTTCCTCGAACGCGGTTTCGACCGTGTCTCGGTGGCCGAGATCGCCGCCGCGGCCGAGGTCTCCAAGCCCACGCTCTTCCGCTACTTCGGCAGCAAGGAGGAGCTGGTCCTGCACCGCTTCGCCGACCACCTCGGCGAGGCCGGGCGGGTCGTGCGCGACCGCGAGGCCGGACTCACGCCGTTGGACGCCCTGGAGCGCCACCACCTGCAGCGACTGGCGGCCCGGGACCCCAACACCGGGCTGTCCGACCACCCGGAGGTGCTCGCCTTCCTCCGGCTGATCTACGAGACCCCCAGCCTCTCCGCCAACCTGCTCGACTACATGGACGCCGACACCCGCGCGCTCGCCGAGGCGCTGGACCCGGACGGCGGCGTGGCCGCCCGGCTGGTCGCCGCCCAGTTCACGGCGGTCCGCCAGGTCCTCGCCCGCTCCACCTGGGACCGGCTCGCCGCGGGGCAGGACATCGGCGACGTCGCCCGCATCGCCGCCGCCGAGTCGACCGAGGCGTTCGCACTGCTGCGCGACGGCGCCGCCACCCGCGGATTCTGACCCGCGGGCACGGCAACGGCACGCACCTCGGGGCCTGTTGGGGGCGCGACAGCGTGGCGGCGCACCCGGGGCTGCGCTCCGCCGCGTACAGCCGGCCGGCCCGGCAGGCGGAGCGGACGGGACCGGCCCCTCCGCTCGACAATCACGTTGACCTGCGTGGGCGGGACGGAGATCGTGAGCCCATGACGGACAGCACCTGGCTCAATCGCGATCACCAGCTCGTCCCCGGCAAGGAGCTCTTCCGCAGCGAGCGCTGGTTCCACCTCCTGGCCTACACGGCGAGCCACAGCCAGCTCCTGATGCGGAGCGTCGGCCGGCCCGACGAACCCGGCGAGCCCGAGACGACGATCGACCTGCTGTTCAAGCCCGTCACCGTGGTGAAGATCCGTGACAACCACCGCGGCCTGGCGATCAGATGCGCGACCGAGGCCGAGAGCGCGCAGGTCAAGGCCGAGCACGCGAGCGTCTCCTTCGACCGGGACGATCACGTCTTCGTCCTGGAGAGCCAGGGCGAGTCCGACTACGTGGTGGCCATGGCCGTCGGCTGGACGGAAGGGGTACTCGGCCACACGCAACAGAGCTTCTTCAGCCACGTCGACCCCGGCAGGCCGATCTGGCCCAGCCGGCCCTTGGCCGGGGTCGACCCCGGCCTCACCATCGCCTCGACCCGGGATCTCGTCGAGGCGCTGTCGGCCGAGGAGAGCGTCACGATCCGCCGGGAGCGTCACCGCTTCGTCCACGTCGTCATGACACGGGTAATCCGCCCCGACGGGCCCGCCGTCACCGGAGCGGGCGTCTTCCTGACCAGGGCCGACGCCGAGAACGCATTGGCCGCGATCACCGCGAGGTCGGTCGACTGCTGGATCGAGGAGCTCCCGATCGCAGTCTGACCGGGAGCCGCCCGCCCTTGGCAGTTCGGAGCAACCGGCCCCCACGAGCAGGGGACGCCCTTCTCGTCGAAGGACGTGCCGTCACGGACCACCTCTGCGGCGCGGGAGGCCGCGGGTCTCGCATCCCGAGACCGCCACCGTGATCCGGGCCACCTTCCGGGTGCCGTGGCTCCGGCGTGCGCGATCATGACCGGATGGACGCTCGTTTCCTTGGCATCGATGAGCTGGTCGAAGTCCCGTCCGTGGCGGTCGTCGTCGACGTCATGCGTGCTTTCACCGTGACCGCCTGGGCCTTTGCCCAGGGGGCGGAGAAGATCGTTCTCGCCGAGTCGCTGGACGGAGCCCTGGCGCTCAAGGCTCGTCACCCGGACTGGGTGGCGCTCAAGGACGGTCCGGCCGCGCCCGGGTTCGACGCCGTCAACTCGCCCGGCCTGCTGCGGTCCGTCGACCTCGGCGGACGGACCGTCGTGCAGAAGACCACGGCAGGAACGGTCGGCGCCCTCGCGGTCAGGGAGGCGTCGCTGGTGCTGTGCGCCGGCTTCGTGGTGGCGGAGGCAACGGCGCGGCTGTTGCGGGAACGTGAGTGCGACAGCGTCACGTTCGTGGTCACCGGCGAGGGCGGGCGAGCCGACGAGGACCTGGCGTGCGCCCAGTACATCGCCCGGAGAGCCGCCGGGGCCGTGACGGACGCCGCCGGGTTCCTCCGCCGCGGCGCCGAGTCGCGCGCCGCGGCCGAGCTGACGGAGGGTGTGCGCCAGGGAGTCCACCCCGACGACGTCGCGCTCTGTCTTGAGCTCGACCGCTTCCCCTTCGCCGTGGTGGCGTCCTTGGAGGACTCGCTCATGGTCCTGCGTCCGCGCGCCGTGCCTTCCCTGACGGACGAGGCCTCGATCTGACCGCCGGCATGGTCCGGCGGCCGCGTGTCCGGGGGGCGTTCACGCCGCCAGGGCGGCGGTGCGCAGGTGGGCGGCGGAGCGGGCCAGACGGAACGCCGCGAGCAGGGTGGGGCAGAAGCCCAGCGCGCAGGCGGTGAGGACGCCGGCCGGGCTGAGGCCGGCGGAGGACGCGACGGCGACGACGGCGGCGGCCAGCGGCGTGACCAGGACCGGGCTGAGCAGCAGCAGGGTCGCCTGGGTCTTCTCCCGGCGGCTCCACTGGGCGGACTTCGCGACCCGGACGGCGGCGGCGACCGCGGCGATCAGGGCGAGGGCCGGACCGATCGCCGGGACGAGGAGCAGCGGCATCGGCAGCACCGCGAGGACCAGGGTGAGGGTGGTGCGGCGGCCGGTCTCCGGCTCGGGGCGGGCCTGGCCCTCCTCGGCCAGCGCGGCGTCGGCGATCTGCCGGGGGCTGCCGAGCTGCGCGAGGACCTGCCGGACGGCGTCCTCGTCGGCGCTGTCGTGCTCGGCCAGCGTGACCTCGACGTGCTCGCGCAGGTCCGCCAGCAGTTCGCGGCGGCGCTCGGCGGGCAGCGGGGCGGTGTACCGGTCGACGGCGTCGAGGTGGGCGCGGACCAGGGGGTGCTCGATGGGGTTGTTCACGGGTTCTCTCCTGGGGCGAGGACGTGGTCGACGGTTTCGCGGAAGGCGGGCCACAGCGTGCTGAACTCCTCCAGCGCGCTGCGGCCCGCTTCGGTGAGGCTGTAGTAGCGGCGGGACGGGCCACTGGCCGAGTCGCGCAGGAAGGTGTCGGCGAGCCCGGCGCGGCGCAGTCGGGACAGCAGGGGGTAGATCGTGCCCTGGCTGGTCGCCAGCATCGGGAAGCGGCCGAGTTCCTGCAGCAGCTCGACCCCGTAGCGCGGTCCGTCTCGCAGGAGGGCAAGGACGCAGTACTCCAGCACGCCCTTGCGCAGCTGGGTCGCCACCGGTCCGTCCGCCGCGTCGGCTCCACCCTTGGGGTTTGTGATGCCAGGTACCATGCATCACAAGGTAGCATGCGAAGCCAGATAGCGAGAGGGTCACCGCTCCGTCGCCGATCTGCCGCCGCTCCGCCGCCGCTTCGCCGCCAATTCGTCACCGCTCCGCCGCCGATCCGAGGGTTTCGGCCCGGGCCGTCGAGGACGCACCCTCCCGCGCCTGCTCGCCCCCCGCACGAGCCATCCACGCGCACCAGTCACACGCACCAGTCACCCGAGCCGCTCACAGAGCCGCGCACAGAGCCGCCCGAACCAGCCTTCGGGGACTGGAGGTTGGCGAACGAGAACCGAAGAACCCTGGTGGACGAGGAACCAAGTCCGTACCATCGCGGCGGGGCACCGGCGAGGGAGGGCGCGATGCACGGACAGGAGTTGGCCGCGGCCGCGGTCGGGATACTCGTCGACTCCGCCGCTCGCGGGACGACCGCCGGGTCGCCGGATCAGGACGTGGTCTCGCTCGTGCGTGAACGGCTCGGTCGGACGCAGCTCGGCACCGCGGCACTCTTCCGGCTCGACGGCGAACGGAGCAGCGGCGCGGCGGACATCGTCCGCAGCGTCCTGGCCGATGAGATCTCCGGCGACGCCGCGTTCGGGCAGATGCTCCAGGCCGCCGTGAACGGCCGTCCACCGCTGAGGCCGGCAGGGCCCCCGGTGTCACCGCCCCCGCCCCACTCGCCCCCAACCCAGCCGCCCCCGGTCCCGCCGCCACCGCTCCCGCCGCGCTCCCCCGCCGTCACCCACCGGCGGCCGCCTGCTGCTGCTCCGTCCAAGGTGCGGCCTCGTCCGAGCAGGGGCCGCGTCGTCACGGTGTGGCTGCTCGGCCTGCCCCAACTGCTCGTCGTCCTCATCTGCGAAAGCATCGCCGTACAGCTGGATGCGCCGTCGGCCGTCGTCCCGCTCCTCCTTGGCGTCGCGACCCTCCTCACCATCACCGGGATCACCCTCGGCGCCGGCGCCCTGCAGCGGTCGAGCAGCCTGATGCTGCACGCGGGCGTGATGGTCGACGCCTTCCTGCTCCTCTCACTGGTGTTGAGGTTCCTCCGGGCCTGACCGGCCATTGCCCCGCCGTTGCCCCGCCGTTGCCCTGCCGTTGACCGGCCGTCGGCAGGGCGCCTCACCCCTCACCCCGGGACCGCCGACGCGCTCCGGGCCACGGCGGCACCTGCCGTGACCCGGAGCGCTCCTTCCGCCCGCCGACTGGTCAGTGCGCGTCGTCGGGTCAGTGAGCTTCGTCAGGTCAATGTGCGTCGTCGGCGGCCTCGGCGTCGGGCTCGGTCGTCGCGGCCCCGGCACGGCGGCGCGACGTCATCGCCCAGGCAGCCGGGACGGTCGCGGCGAGCAGCACCCCGGCCGTGACCAGCGCCTGCTGCGCGCTGGTGGCCGCGGCCTGGCCGGAGCCGTCGCCGCTCAGGTAGACGCCACCGATGACGGCGACGCCGAGGGTGCCGCCGAGCTGCTGGACGGCGTTGAGGAGCCCGGCCGCCGAGCCGGTCTCCTGCGGGGAGACGCGACTCAGCGCGGTGCTGAAGAACGGCGGGGTGAACAGGCCCACGCCGAGTCCGGCCAGGGCGAGGGCGAACGGAAGACCGACCGGGTAGTCGCCGGCGGACGCCGTCCGGTAGGCCAGGGCCGCGGCGGCGAGGCCGACGGCCAGGGTGACGAGGCCCGCGTGCAGGACGCGCGTGCCGTAGCGGGCGTAGAGGCTGCCGCCGGCCGCGAAGGAGGCGACCGCCAGGCCGCCGGACCACGGCAGCAGGGTGAGGCCGGCGGTGAGCGGGCCGCTGTCCAGGCCCAATTCCAGGTGCAGCACCACCGTGATCATGACGCCGTTCATGACGGCGAAGAACAGGGTGGAGGTGGCGAGTGCGGCGGGGAAGGCGCGCCCGCGCAGCAGGGACGGCTCGACCAGCGGGGTGCGGCCGGCGGCCGCCGCGCGGCGCTGGTGGACGGTGAAGGCGAACAGGACGACCGCACCGAGCGCGGCGGCGGCCCACGCGGTGGCGCTCGGCGCGCCGGTCCCGGCGGCGAGCGGGCACACCAGCAGCGCCGTGCCCGTCATGGCCAGGGCGGTGCCGGCCGGGTCGAGGCGGGGGCGTACGGGGGCGCGGTCCTCCCGCAGGCGCGGGGCGATGGCCAGGACGGCGGCCGCGAGTGGCAGGTTCACCAGGAACACCGCCCGCCAGCCGGTTCCGAACAGGTCGGCGTGGGTGAGCACACCGCCCAGGACGGGCCCGAGGACTGCGGACAGCCCCATCACCGGGCCGATGGTGCCCAGCGCCTTGGGGAGTTCGTCGTCGTCGAACATGGCCCGGATCAGTCCGAACGTCTGGGGGATGATCAGGGCCGCCGCGGCGCCCTGCAGCGCGCGCATGCCGATCAGGACGGTGACGTTCGGGGCGAGCGCGCAGGCCAGCGAGGTGAGGGCGAACGCGGTGACGCCGATCCGGAAGACGCGCCGGCGGCCGGCGATGTCGCCGAGGCGCGCGGCGGTGAGCAGCCCGAGGGCGAAGGTGAGGGTGTAGGCGGCGCTGTACCAGGGGATCGCGGCGGCGGGGCCGCCGAGGTCGGTGTGGATGACGGGGCCGGCGACCTGGACGATGGTGGCGTCGAGGAGGTTCATGGCCTCGGCGGTGAGCAGCGCGATCAGGGCGGTCCACCGCCACCGGTACGGACCGGGGGCCGGCCCGTCGGGTGTGGCCGGGGAGTCGTGGGCGGCCGGGGCGTGGTGGACGGGCGGCCGGTCGGACGTGGCCAGGGTGTCGCGGGCGGTGCGGGTGGCGGCGCCACCGGTGCCGGCGGGCGCGGTGGAGTGTTCGGCCATGGGAACCCCCGTGGGTCGTGTGTGGTCCGCGGATGAGCGGCGCGCCGCGCGTCGTTCCGGCGTCCGGCCGCCTGACCACCACCCTGAACCGCCCCCTGCCACGGCTTCCATTCCTGGCCACCAAATCGACGATTTCCTCCATTCTGGTCCGCTACTTTGGTGGATATGCTCGAACTGGACGACCTCGACCGCGGCCTGATCCACGCCCTCCATGTGGACGCCCGCGCCCCGTTCACCCTCATCGCCGACGTCCTCGGCTCGTCGACCCAGACCGTGGTGCGCCGCTACCGCCGCATGCACGCCGAGGGCGGCCTGCGCGTCGTCGCCCTGCCGACCCCGAGCAGCACCCGCGAGCACCAGTGGTTGCTCCGCCTGACCGCCGCGACCCGCACCGCCCACGACATCGCGGTCGCGCTGTCACGCCGTCCCGACACCTCGTGGGTCCGGCTGACCTCCGGCGGCACCGAGATCGTCGCGATCATCAACACCGCGCCCAGCGGCCCCGACGCCCACTCACTCCTGCTGCGCGACATCCCGCGCACGACCGGGATCACCGGGGTCTCCGCGCACTACCTGCTGCACACCTACCTCGGCGGGCCCACCGCGTGGCGCGGCCGGGTCAGCACGCTCACCCCCGATCAGGAGGCCCGGCTGCGCGCCCACGACGCCCCGGGCGGTGTCACGGCCGAGGCGACGGGCGGTGTCACGGCCGACGTCGCAGGCGGCGCCACGGCCGGCGTCACGGCCGGCGCCACGGGCGACGCCCCGTACACACTCACCGACGCCGACCTGCGCCTGCTCGCCGTGCTGCGCGAGGACGCCCGGACCAGCTATGCCGACCTCGCCGCCGCGACCGGCTCCACGCCCTCCACGGTCGCCCGTCGCCTGACCGAACTGCGGGCGCGCGGTGCGCTGTTCTTCGACGTCGACATCGAACCGGCCGTCCTCGGCGCCACCGTGTCCGCGCTGCTCTGGATGCAGGTCGCCCCCAGCCGCCTCGACGAGGTCGCCACCACCCTGGCCGCCCACGACGAACTCGCCGTCGTCGCCGCCACCACCGGCTCCACCAACCTGGTCGCCCACGCCCTGTGCCGCGACGCGGAGGCCCTGCACCACTACCTGACCCGACGCGTCGCCCTGGACGCCATCACCCGCATCGAGACGGCGCCGGTGCTGCGCACCTTCAAGGCCGCCGCCACCCTTCGCGGCTGACGGCCCGACCGCCCCGCAGGGTCACGGCGGCCCGGCCGCCCCGCACGGTCACGTGGCCCGGCCGCCCTTCACGGCGGGTCAGCCCCGGGCCCTGGCCGCGTCCCACACGGCGCTCTCGACGAAGTGCACGTCGTAGGTGTCCTGATCGGGCAGCAGATCGTCGAACCGCTCCCGACCCCAGGCGATCCCGGACAGCCGGCGGAAGTACTCGAAGCGCTCCACCCCCGGCGTGGCGACGACGAGCAGGTCCGTCGAACTGCCCGGTGCCGCACCGAAGGCGTGCGGCAGACCGGGCGGAACGGCGACCAGACCCCCGGCGGCCACGGCCTCCGTCCGCTCGCCGAGCAGGAACTCGGCCGCGCCGTCGAGGACGGTGAACACCTCCCAGGACACCGCATGACAGTGCGGCCTGGCACCGTCCGCGCCGACCCCGAGGGTCAGCCGGTTGGCCCCGAACGCGCCGCCCGTACTGCTGGCATCGGCCAGCAACTGAAAGGCACCGTGCGGCAGTTCGGCGCGCTCCACCTCGGCCGCCTGCACCACGAACGCGCCCGCCGCCCCGCCGGCGATCCCCGCTGCGCTTCCCATTCCCATCTCCTCCTGCTCCGCTTTCCGGCTTTACGGCTTCCCGGCTTCCCGGCTTCCCGGCTTCCCGGCTTCCCGGCTTCCCGGCTTCGACCGTCCCCGCCCTCCGACCTTCGGAGCCGGGTTCGTCGCCCATTGGACCGGCCGGGATGATCCGCGGACCAGAAGCACTTGGAGCAGACAGTCATCACCGATCGAGATGGACGAGGGGGACGAGGTGGAACTGCGACAGCTCCAGTACTTCGTGGCGGTCGCGGAGCACGGCGGGTTCGGCCGGGCCGCCGAGGGGCTGAACATCGTGCAGTCGGCCGTGAGCCAGCAGATCCGCAGGCTGGAACGGGAGCTCGGCGTGACGCTCTTCGACCGCTCGACCCGGCACACCCGGCTCTCCGCCGCCGGTGAACGCCTGCTGCCGGAGGCCCGGGCGGCACTCGCCGCCGTCCGGCAGGTCGGCCTGGTCGCCGAGGAGGTGCGCGGCGGCCGGGACGGCGTCCTGCGGCTCGGCACCGTCCAGGCCCCCGGTGACCGGTTGTACCGGGCCCTCGCCCGACTTGCCGACAGCGCGCCACGACTGCGGGTCCGGCTTCGACGGGCCTCCCCGGCGGAACGGCTGGCCGCGGTGGAGCGGGGCGAACTGGACGCGGCCCTGGTCCGAGCCGCCGCCCTCCCGGACCACCCCGGCATCCGGCTGTTCCCGGTGTGGCACGACCCGCTGTACGCCGCCGTACCGGCAGGCCACCCCCTCGCGGCGCAGCCCGAACTACACCTGGAGCAACTCGGCGGCCTGCCGATGCGGTTGGCCGCCCGGGAACACAACCCCCCGTTCCACGATCTGGTGACCGCCGCCTGCCGGGCGGCCGGCATCGACCCGCCGCACAGGGCGCCCTTCACCGGCCTCCAGGAGACCCTGGCCGAACTCGGCGGCGACGCGGAACCGTCCTGGACGGTCTTCTACGAGATCACCGGCCTGCCCCGACTCCCCCATGTGGCCGTCCGCCCACTCGTCGGCCCGACCGTGACCACCTCACTCGCCGTCCCCACCGGCACCGCCGTCCCCACCGGCGCACCCACCGCCGCCGTGCGCCTGTTGCTGCGGGCCTTGGAGAACTGAGCCCCGAGGAATCGAGCCCTGGAGAAGTGAACCTTGGAGAAGCGAGGACTGGGGAAGCGAACTCGGAGAAGTAGGCCCCGGCGAAGTGGGATTCGGAGGTGGGCCCCGGAGAAGTGGCCGCGAACACGGAGAGCCTCAGGAACCAGGGGAAGATCATCGTCAACAAGCCGCCGGAGGTCGATCCCAAGGAGATCGTCATCGGAGGGTTCATCCCCATCTGGCATTGAGTCGATCCCGGAGAGAACGCCCATGACCCGTCCGTCCACCCGCCGGTCCACCGCCGGCACCCGGCTGCGGCGCCTCCTGGCGGTGACGCTGATGGCCGCCACCCTTGGAGCCTGCATGTCCAGCCCCGGTACCGGGAAGAACGACCCCCTGCCCGTCAAGTCCCGTGAGGAGGCCCTCGACTGGACACGCCAGCTCCTGACCCACCTGGCCCAGACCGCCGGCATCCAGATCAACAGCGAACCGGAGCAGGCCACCTTCAGTCCGTGCGTCGGCAAGAACGGCGAATCGGCGCCCGACGACCGGTTCACCCTGCTGCATTTCCTCCACAGCGACGTTCCCGCCGCCCGGCACAACGAGGTGCTCCGCAGCGTCCGGGACACGCTGACGAAGGAAGGCCTGACGGTCACCGTCTACCGTGAGGCGACGGACGCGAAGCCGTACGCCGCCTTCTCCGCCCGCCACCCCCAGAGCCGGTACGTCACCGGTGTCGACAGCACCGACGACACCCGCATGGCCCTCAGCGTCACCACCCCCTGCCTGATGCCGCCCACGACCTCAGCCTCCCCCACGCCGTAGGCACGTCACCTCCACGGGTGAGGCCGCGGTCCAGAGGCCCTCAGCCCAGCAGCGCGGGGGCCAGCTCGCGCCACTCGCGGTCGGGCAGCGCGGCCGGGTCGGCGGTGAGGACCTGGATGCAGACGTGGTCGGCGCCGGCGTCGAGGTGTTCGCGGACGCGCCGGCGGATCGCGTCGGCGTCGCCGTGGGCGACGATCGCGTCGACCAGGCGGCGGCTCGGGCCGCCCACGATGTCCTCGTCGCCGAAGCCGAGGCGGCGGACGTTGGCCTCCTGGTGGGCGGCCATCGCCACGTAACCGGCCACGTGGGCGGTGGCCAGTTCCCGGGCGCGGGCCGGGTCGGTGTCCAGCACGACGGCCTGCTCGACGCCGAGAAACGCGTCAGGCCCCATCAACTCCCGCGCGCGCAGCGTGTGTTCGACCGGAACGAAGTACGGGTGCGCGCCCCAGGCGCGTTCGGCGGCAAGCCGGAGCATCTTCGGGCCGAGAGCGGCGAGCACGCGGCGGGGCACGGGTTCGGGTACGGGGCTGTGCGCGGGGACGGCGTCCATCGCGTCCAGGTAGGCGGTCATGGTGGCGACGGCCCGGCCGCGGGCCGGCATCGGGTATCCGTCGAGCCGGTGGACGGTGTCGTCCACCCGGTGGCCGCCGAGGCCGAGCAGATAGCGGCCGGGGAAGGCCTCGCCGAGGGTGCGGGTGGCGGTGGCGGCGGCGATCGGGTCGCGGAAGGCGATGTTGGCGATTCCGGAGGCGACGGTGATCCGCCGGGTCGCCGACAGCACCAGCCAGGCCTGGCCCGTGGTCTCCCGGCCGAAGGCCTCGCCGAACCAGATCGCGCCGTACCCGGTCTCCTCGATCTCCGCGGCGGCCTCCCGGACGCGGCCGGCGGGCTGGGCGTCGAAGGCGAAGGTCCAGATCCCGACCTTGCCGAGTCCGTTCCGGGCGGTGTCCGTCATCGGCTGCTCTCCGTCATCGTTGCTCCTCGAAGCTTGTCCGTGATCGTCAGGGGCAGGGCGCGGCGACGCGGCGCAGGGCACGGCGACGCAGGGCACGTTGCACACAGCGGCGCGCCGAAGGGCTGATCCGGAGAGGCTCTCCGGATCGCTGAGGACTACAATACGGAGAACCGCTCCGCTTGACCACTGCCCACCCACCCGGGAACGACCGCCCGTCCCGGGAACCTCCATCCACCCGGGAACGACCGCCCACCGATCGCGAGGACTCCGCCCATGCCCCCGACGCAGCGCACCGACGCCCGGCGCAACCGCGAGCGGCTGCTCGCCGCCGCCCAGGAGGCGTTCGCCGAGGCCGGCGCCGAGGCCTCGCTCAACGAGATCGCCCGGCGCGCCGGCGTCGGGCCGGGCACCCTCTACCGGCACTTCCCCCACCGGGCCGCGCTGCTGGCGGCCGTCCTACAGGAACGCGTCGACCGACTCTGCGCCCGTGCCGACGAGTTGGGAACCACCGAGCCCGCCGACCGGGCCCTCGCCGAGTGGCTGCGTGCGTTCATCGCCCATGCGCGCACCAACCACGGCCTCGGCGGCGCGCTGCTACTGGAGGCCACCGACGCGCTGGGCGCGGACTGCCACCGCCGGATCGAGGACGCTGCCGCGGCCGTCGTCACCCGCGCCCAGCGCGAGGGAACGGCCCGCCCGGACGTCACCCCGCACGACCTGCTCCGGCTCACCCTCGGCATCGCCCTCACCGCCACCGGAACCGGGCCGCACGACGATGCCGACGCCGACGCCGACCGTCTGCTCGCACTCGTCCTGGACGCCGCACACGCCCCGGCCCGCTAGGCGAACCCGAACGTCACCCGAACACAACCGGAGCACGCGCACGCCGCGGCGGCCGACGCCGATCACCCTCGCCGCCGACGGGGGCGGCAGCGCCGTGCCGTCGTCGACGGCCTCGGGGCGACGCCCCGGGTCACCGGGGCTTCAGCCCGTCCATCACCAGCCCGAACAGGTGCTCTCGACGCTCGGCGAGCGCGGGGGCCTGGTCGGTGGCCCAGCTGAGGGCGTTGACCAGGGTGAACAGGTCGACGGCGGTCACGTCCCGCCGGACGCCACCGTCCGCCTGGGCTGCCTCCAGGAGTCGACCTCCTGCCCGACGCATCGTCACACATGCGGCATGCAGGGGGGATTCCTCATCCGCGAGGGTGGCCATCAGGGTGGCGGGAAGGCCTTGATAGGCACTGGCACCGAGGGTGAACTCGTACAGCCAGTCGGTCAGCGCGCGCGGGGGCGGGGCGGAGGCGGCGAGGGCGTCCGCGCGTTCGGCGAGCTGCTCGAAGCGGTGGTGCAACAGGGCCTCCAGCAGGGCTTCCCGGGTGGGGAAATGCCGGTAGAGCGTCCCGAGACCCACCTCGGCGCGGCGGGCGACGTCCCGGAGCGACGCCTGGGTGCCCTGTTCGGCGACGACCTCCGCAGCCGCCTCGAGGACGCGGTCGCGATTGCGCCGGGCGTCGGCGCGCGGGGCGCGCGGCGTGCCGACGGACGGCAAGCCGGCGGACGACGTACCGAGGGACGGCGTTCCGGCGGGCGACTCGCCGCCGGGCGGATCAATGGGCATGCGAATCCTCATCATTGACAAGTGGATCAGTGCTCCGGTTTCATTTTCCGGAGCGGTGCTCCGGATTCTACCCGGGGCACTCCACCATGCGATCGGGGAGGAACATGGACACGGAACGCAGCACCACGAAGGACACGGCCGCGGAAGACACCGGCCCGGAGACGATGCACGCCGTCCGCCTGCACGCCTTCGGCGAGCCGGAGCAGCTCGTGTACGAGGAGGTGCCCCGACCGGAGCCCGGACCGGGCGAGGTGCTGGTCCGGGTCCACGCGGCGGGCGTCAACCCGCCCGACTGGTACGCGCGGCGCGGCTTCGAGAACCTCCCGGTCGAGCTCCGGCCCGACTGGAAACCGCCACTGGTCCTGGGCAGCGACATCTCCGGCACGGTCGTGGCACTCGGCGAGGGCGTCACGGACTGGGAGCCGGGGGACGAGGTGTTCGGCCTGGTCAACTTCCCCGGCCGGGCGGCCGGTTACGCCGAGTACGCCGTCTCGCCCGCCGACCACCTGGCCCGCAAACCGGCCGGTCTCGGACACGTCGAGGCAGCGGCCGTGCCGATGGCCGGACTGACGGCCCATCAATTGGTCTTCCGCCATCTCGCGGGCTCCCCCGGCGACACCGTACTGGTGAACGGCGCCGCCGGCGGGGTCGGCCACTTCGCCGCCCAGCTCGCAAAGGTGGCCGGCGCGCGGCAGGTGATCGGGGTCGCCTCCGGCCGTCACGGAAGGTTCCTCACCGACCTCGGCGTGGACCGCTTCGTCGACTACACCCGGACTCCGGCCGAGGAGGTCGTCCGTGACGCCGACCTGCTGATCGACACCGTCGGCGGCCCCGACGCCCACCGCCTCCTCCCCACCGTCCGGCGCGGCGGCCGGATCGCTCCCGTCTTCCTCGGCGACTACCACCGCGAGCACGCCGCCGCGCTCGGCATCACGCTCAACGAGCGGCCGTGGCAGGTCCGTTCGAGCGGTGCCGACCTCGCCGAACTGGCCGCCCTACTCGACTCCGGGCGCGTGCGCGTCGGCATCGACAGCGTCTACCCCCTCCGGCGGGCCGCTGACGCCCACCGCCGCGCCGAACAGGGGCACCTCCAGGGCAAGATCGTCCTTCGCGTCACTGCTTAGCCGTCCGTCCGGGCCCCGCCCGCGCCGACCCGGCACCCCGCCCGGCACCCCGCCCGACGGACCGCGACGCCGGGAGGCGGCACCGGGAGGTGGCACCGGCACCGGGAACTCGCGCCCGACAAACACGCCGAAGGCCACGCCCGCGGCAGGCTGCCGCGGGCGTGGCCCGGACGGGACGAAGACGGGGACGGAGACGGGAGGATCAGAACTGGGTGCTGACCGTCACTCCGCTGAAGTCGGTGTTCGCGTAGAGGCTGACGTAGCGGTAGCCGGCCGTCGGGTTGGTGACGGTGATGCTCTGCGTCGAGCCCGGGTTGGTGGAGGAGGCGGTGAAGGCGCTCGGCGAGGCCCAGGTGTCCGCGTTGTAGTACAGGTACGCGGTGCCGGTGCCCCCGGAGGTGTTGATCTTCAGGGTGCTGGTGCCGGCCGGCAGGTAGACGTACAGGTAGCTGAGGTTGCCGGCGGTGGCGGCGAGGTTGGAGCGGGAGCAGTTCTGGCCGAGCGCGTCGGTGCGCGGGTCGGTGCAGGTCGGCAGGGTGGTGCCGCCGCCGGTGCCGGTGGTGACGGTGACCGAGGCCGGGGTGCTGGCGGTCTTGCCGGTGTTGTCGGTGACGGTCAGCGCCACCGTGTAGGTGCCGGCGTTGGCGTAGCCGTGGGTCGGGTTCTGCTGGTCGGACGAGCCGCCGTCGCCGAAGGTCCAGTGCCAGGCGGTGATCCGGCCGGGGCCGGTCTGGACGGACTTGTCGGTCAGGGTGACGGTCGCGCCGTTGACCGCGGAGCCGAACAGGGCGGTCGGGCCGGCCGCGTAGCAGGCGCCGCCGGCGCAGCTGTCGAGCCAGGCGTCGAAGTCGGCGTCGTAGCCGGTGCCGACGTTGTTGTAGACCGCGTAGCCGCCCTGGTAGTCACCGGTGCGGAAGCGCGCCAGCATGGCCGAGACGTCGGCCGGGTGCTTCTCGACCATGTACCGGACGGCGAGGTAGCCCCACGGGTAGGTGCGCACCGTGTCCGAGTTGTTGTACGTGTTCTGGAAGACCGTGCTGAGCTTGTAGGTGTGCTTGGCGGCCTCGGCCATCGCCTGGGTGTCGGTGGTGCCGCGGTAGGCGTAGGACTCGTACTCGGCGACGCCCTCGATCCACCAGATGTCCGGGACGGAGATCTCGGTGGTGAAGTTGCCCTTCATGTCGTAGATGCTGTCCAGGTAGTGCGTGTACTCGTGGTTGAGGTTCCACACGTTGGCGGTGAAGCCGTCGTTCCACGACTTCTGGTACATCACGCACACGGCCTGGTTGTTGGGGTCGGTCGGGTCCATGACGGTCTGGCCGCCGTTGTTGGTGGAGTTCCCGAAGATCGCCCAGGAGTAGGTCAGGTAGTCGGCCTGGTTGGCGAAGACCGCGAGGGTGAGGGTCTTGTCGTACTGGCCGGGGATGGGGCCGTTGTCCTTCACCAGGTTGTGGAAGAAGGTGTCCTCGCCGCGCAGGCTCGCGCAGACGGCGGCCAGGTCGGCGGGCGACAGGGCCTCGGTCTGGATGGTGCGGTTGTCGCAGACCAGCTGGTTCGGCAGCACTGCCGCCGTCAGCTTCGCCGGCAGGTTGCAGGTGCCGTAGTACGAGCACTGGCCGGGGTCGAAGGCGTTGGCCTGGTACGCGGTGTGGACGTACAGCGGGCCGGTGACACCGGTGATCTGGCTGGCGTCGAGCACCGCCTTGACCTGGCCCTTGACCGCGGCCTCGACGGCGGGGCCGTCACCGGCCATGCGGCCGAGGTCGTTGCCCGCGTTGGTGTCGAGGTAGGCGTTCGCCGTGCCGAGCAGGTCCTTGTGGTTGATCGCGAAGGTGCCCAGAGTGGTGGCGATGCTCGGGTCGGCAGTGACCGCCTTGACGAAGTCGCTGTTCCAGTTGCCGCGCCAGAGCGGTGCGCTGAGCACGGAGTTGACCGACTTGAGCATCTTCGGGAACGCGTTGTACGAGTTGTTGTAGCCGTTCAGCACCTGCTTGTAGACGCCCAGGTAGCCGCCCTGCAGGTTGGCGCTGTCGGTGAGGACCAGCACCTCGTTGAGCACGGTGCCGTTGTTGTCCGTGACGTCGGTCCAGTGCCGGCTCGCGAAGAAGGCGTCGAGGCCGGCCTTGGACGCGGTGGTGAGCGCGGCGTCGTACGGTCCGACGGCGGCCGCGTTGTTCGACTGCACGTACCAGCCGGCCCGCATGTAGAGCACGAGTTGGAGGATGGCGGTCGAGTTGTCGCCGGTGTAGTTGGCCGCCAGGCTCTGGAAGGCGTTGGTGACGGTGAGCATCTTCGATTCCTTGAAGATGTTGCCCGCGTCGGTGCCGGTGACGTTGAAGAGGGTGTTGACGCAGTCCAGGGTCGAGCCCTCGACGAAGGAGACCAGATCGGCCCCGCTGCGGCTGCCGAAGTCGGCCGGCGTACAGCTCTGCGCGGTCGCGGCGCCGCCTGCGGCGGCCGCACCGGCGGGCGCCGCGCTCAGCGGGCCGGCCGCACCCGCGGCGGGGCGGGTGGAGGTGCCCGGCTTGGCCGGGGGTGTCTGCCGCGTGCCCGGACGCGGCGCGGTCTGCACGGCGGTACCGGCCGGCTGGCCCATCACGACCTGGCCGAGCAGCGCCGGCGGCAGCGGCTTGGCGACGGGGGCGATGTCCTCGGACGGGTCCACCGTGAGGAAGGCCCCGAGCGGCTTGGGGACGGCCGAGCCGTCGTCGGCCGCCTGCCGGGTGGTGGCGGACTGCTGGTCGGCGGAGTACTGGGCGGCGGCCGAGGGCCGGGAGGCCTGGCCGGCGGCGGCGAGCGCCGGGACCGGCAACAGGGTGGCGGTGGCGGCACAGCCGGCGACGAAGCCGGCCATGAGCGTGGGAAGGGGTATGCGGAGACGCACGGTGGGTCCTTCTCCTGTGGGGGGAGGGCGCTGGACGACTGCCGAGGCATGGGGGAATCCGACGCGATCGTCCCAGTCGTCGAAGGTTCAGAACAATGTCACAGGTCATATGACATTTGTTCCACCGGCCATAACACGGCTCCCGGACACGGCCTCCAGGACACCGCCTCCCGCCACCGCGGAGGAACGCAGCACACCCTCGGCCCGGCATGCCCTCGGCCCCGAACACCCGGCCCGGCACGCCCCCGCCCCGCCCCGCGCTACGGCCGGGTCGGCCGGTACGTCCGCGCGGCCCAGGCCTGGAAGGTCGGCGAGGCGGCGATCAGATCCCGGTACGCCGCGGCCGCCGCACCGAACAGGGTCTCCACCACCTCCCCGCTCACCCCACCGGGCCGCCAGACCAGCAGGTGGCGGACCCAGATCGGCGTCCCGGCAAGCGGTTTGACCACGACGTCGGCGAGCGGCCGGGTGGTCGCCTGGACGACGGAGATCCCGAGCCCGGCGGCGATCATCTCCTGGAGCTCCAGCCGGCCGCCGAGGAACTCGTGCACGGTCGCCGGGGCGAACCCCGCCGCGGCGCAGGCGCCGTAGAAGACGCCGTGCCAACCGGCCCCGTCGTCAGGGGTGAGGAACCAGTCCTCGTCCGCCAGGTCGACCAGGGCGATCTCGGTGCGGTGGCGGAGCCGGTGGCCCGCCGGAAGGACGACGAAGGCGGGCTCGGTGACGATGCCGCGATGGGCGACGGTCGCCGAGTGGCGCAGTTCCTGGCCCGGGTAGTCCACGGCCACGGCGGCATCCGCGTCGCCGTGCTCCAACAGGTCGACGATGTCGGAGGACCGGTAGACGGAGGTCACCGTGAACCGCTGGTCGGGCCGCTGGTGCCGGGCCCGGGTCACCAGCCCGGGCAGCATCGGCGAGTTGGTCGCGGCCAGGCGCAGCTCCCGTCGGACCGGCCCGTCGGGAGAGTCCGGGCGGCGCCCCAGACCGTCGGCCCGCACGAGAAGGTCGCGGGCGGCGGCCAGCACCTCGACCCCGAAGCAGGTCGGCGCCACCCCCACGGCCGTCCGCTCGAACAACGGCGCACCCAAATGGCGTTCGATCCGCCGCAGTTGCGTACTGGTGGCCGGCTGAGAGGCGCCGAGCAGTGCGGCGGCCCGACCGACGCTCCCGGCGTCGGCGATGGCGCACAGCACCCGAAGGTGCCGCAGCTCCAGCTCCATGACCCTCCCCCTCCCCCCACACACGACGGCCGGGCCCTCCCGGCCGACGGCGTCGGGCGGGTTCCGCCGTGCCGGTGCAACCGCACACATGACATGTCAGCGGCCAACCATCACCCCTCACGATTCACCCCGTCAAGCCCCGCCCGGGGGCCGGACAGCACCACCGGCACCACCTTTTACCTGCGCATTGTCTGCACCTGACCGCCCCGTGACCCGCCGGCCGCGCGCCGGGGGGCGTCAGTTCTCGCATCGCACTCGCGCGACGCTGAGACGCTCATGGGGCGTGTGTTCGAGTACCTCCTCGAAGACACGCCCCACTCGGTCAACTGCGTCTACCGCACCTATTCAAGCCGCCGGAGGACATCGTCCGGATCGCCCTCGTCGAGGATCCCCTCGAACACGTCGACCATCGCCTGGACGCCGGCCTCGCGGACGGTCACCAGGTCATCGCACTGGAAGTAACGTCCTCCGAGACCTTCTCCGGTCCCGCGCCACCTCCCCATGACGCGCGAGATCTCGTCCAGTGTCATGAAGGTGGCACTCCACCGTCTGCCGTCGGGAAGGATCAGCTCGGCGTCCACGTTGTCCACGCTCTCCACCGTGTCGTCCGCCCCCAGCATGAAGACCGCGTCGAAGCGGGGCGTTGACACCTGATGCAGCGGATCAGCGCTTCCCATAGATCTACATCAACCTTCCGATTCGCCTGTCTGTCGGGGTCCGCCCAGCCGCCGCCTGCCCGCCCCGGGCCGCCGGCGGGGCGGGCGTCACTGGCTGCGCTGCGGCTCCCGGTCGGGCCCGCCGTTGCGCGACCGCCTGGCGCGGAACTCCGCCGCGAAGGCCGTGGACAGGGGCAGGGCGACGGCGGTCAGCCCCAGTGCCGACGCGGCCGGGGTGACGTAACCGGGAACGGTGTCCACGGTGTAGTCGCGCCCGCCGGGGACGTGGCAGACGAAGTCGAGCGGCAGGTAGTGCACCTCGTAGCCGACCACCTCCATGGCCTTCTCGTTCCCGGCCGCCCGGCAGGGCCGGATCGGGGCGGAGCCCGCCCCGCTGTCGTCCGCGTCCATGACGGCCATGCCGACGTGCAGCGCGCCCCAGGTGTACATCGCGGCGGCGCCGGCTCCGGCCAGGGCGGCGAGACCGTGAACGGTCCGGACCCCTCCCTCACGACGGCGGGCCAGGGTGGTGCCGCCGTACCCGATGAGGCCGAAGGCGATCACCGGCCCGGCCAGGATGATCAACAGAAGGACCACGGCCCACCCCTTCCCTCGGGCGCCGTCGGCCGACGCCCGCACAGCTGGATCATAGGATCACCCGATCAGCGACGGCTCGATCCCACAACTGTTACGGGTGCGCCGGTGCCGCCGGAGCCCGGTCCCGGGCCGCCTCCCTGGTCCACCCCGGGCCGGCGCCGAGTCCACCCCGGCCCGGCTCCGGACCCTGTGGGGTTCACGGCTCAGCCGCAGGCCGCCGCCCGGTTCAGGTCGGTGAACACCTCGCTGGAGTCGACCTGTCCGTACAGGCCGCCGGCCGTGACGACCTGGCGGCGGCCCGCCGGATCGCCGAAGAAGTAGGAGACGTTGCCGCGGATGCCACCGAGGTGGCCCCAGAGCTCGCCGCAGCCGACCACGTCGAAGCGCATCAGGCCGAGGCCGTAGGCCACACCGAAGTGCGTGTCGACGGTCCGCTTCATCTCCGCCAGCTCGGCCGGTCGGAGCAACCCGCCCCCGAGCAGGGCGGATTGGAAGCGCGCGAGGTCGGCGGCGGTGGAGATTCCGGCTCCGGCGGCGCCCGCGAGGGACGGGTTCATCAGCGTGGCGTCCACCGGCCCCGAGGCCAGCACGAGGTACTGGTGGGCGTGCGGGCCGGTGAGCAGCGGCGAGGTGGTGGGCATCGAGGTGTCCCGCAGGCCGAGCGGGCGGATGATCCGGCGCTCGACCTCCTCGTTCCAACTCCGGCCGGTGGTCCTCTCGATGAGCATTCCGGCGAGCAGGTAGTTGGTGTTGGAGTAGTGGAAGTCCCGGCCCGGCGCGAAGTACGGCGCGTGCGAGGTCGCGTCGGCGACGATCGCCGGGGCCGAGAACGTCCGCCAGCGGCCGACCCGCACCCACTCCGCCAGTCCGGCCTGGTCCACCGGGACGTACTCGGGCAGGTCGTTGTAGTTGAACAAACCGCTGGTGTGGTTCAGGAGTTGCCGGACACTGATGCCCGCGCCGTTCGGGACCACTCCCGGCAGGTACGTCTCCACCGGCGCGTCCAGGCGGATCCGGCCCTCGCCGACCAGTTGGAGCACCACCGTCGCGGTGAAGGTCTTGGTGATGCTGCCGATCCGGAACCGTCCGTCGGGGTCGACCGGTCGCCGGCCGGACAGGTCCGACACCCCTGCCGCGCCCTTCCACACCGTCCGGCCGTCCGCGACGACACGGGCGAGGTCCCAGGTCACCGCACCACTGTCGACCACCGCCTGCAACTCACCCTGCAGGCCCTGCAATCCCTCCAAGCCCTGCGACCCTCGCGCTGCTTCCGGCGCTCCACCCGGGGCCCCAGCCGCCTGCGGTGCCACGCCCGACTGCGACATCGAGGCCGACTTCGCCCCCACGGCCGACTTCGCCTCCACGGCCGACTTCGACACAGCGGGCGACTGAGCCGCCGAGGCCGGCGGCGCCGGAACGCCGGTCAGCCCGGCACCGACCACCAGCGCCACGGCCGCCGTCCGAAGCCCGGCGCCGCGACCAGCCGTCACTGCTCCCCCACCCATCTGCGACCTCCCGATCGAGTTCGTGGCGCCGCCCGCCGAACCGGGCTGGCTGCGCACGGACTTGACGCTACCGACCGGGTCGTCCTCGAACAGTGGAGCCGACTCGACGATCCACCGGCAGTTAACCACCGGTCGGCCGCGCGCCGGCCCCCGGTCCGCTACGCCCGGATCCGGTCGGTAGAGCCCCCGGCTCCGGTCCGCGACGCCCCGCTCCGGTCCGCCGTGCCCCGCTTCGGCCGGCCCCTGCCCGAAAGGGCAACCCGCGCCGCCCTTTCGGGCAGGGGCCACCACCGGCCATCGGGGCCATTTTCATTGCGGCGGCTCCGGTGCAGGTCACCGCCGGTCCGCACGGTGGCGAAGGTGTCATCCGGCCGCCCCCGGACAAGGGTTGACACCGCAAGTTGGTCTAGTCCACCTTAGGAGAAAGCAAGTTCGACGAGGCGGCAAGCCCTGGCCGGACGCCCTTCCGGACACCGGAGTTGGCCCACGACTCCGCATGTCCGCCAACGGCGTCAACGAGCCGCAACGGGCGCCCAGCACCAGAAGGAGGAAGGAACCCCGGCCCTGTCTCCGCGCACGACCGCAGCCCTCGCGGCACCCGCAGCAGCAACAGCGGAAGCAGCAGCGACGGCAGCCGCCGGCGGACAGTGAGAAACGGCCCGGGAACCGCCAGTACCGCAACCTCCGGCCGGCCGACGCCCCTCCCCCGTCGAACGCTCGACGACGAATCCGCACTTCCCGGACCCTCAATTCCCGGACCCACATTGCCCGGACCCACGTTGCCCGGATCCGCACACCGGATCCGCACGCCGGGTCCGTCACACCGGGTCCGTCACGCCCGCCTCCGTACCCACCCGCATCCACCCCGGCCCGCGACACCGCGTGCAGCCGGGCACCACCGCCTGCCCGCACACGCGGCCCGCCGCACGGAACGCCAACCCGGAACGCCAACCAGGAACACCCAGCGGGAACGTCCGCACGCAGCCGCCCGCATGCCTCCGCACGTACGCACGTTTTCACACACTCACGCACACCGTCACCCACGCAGCCACGCACCCACCACGACCCCACCGCCAGGCCGCAGTTCCCCCTCTCGGCCGCGCCTCCCGCCACTCCTCCCACCCCTTCCCCTCCCCCTCACCTCCTGGCCGAACGAAGCATCCCGATCCTTGGAGTGATTGCATGCCGACCCCTGACGGACATCTCTACCGGGCCGCGTCGGACCGTCCGTACTTCAGCAACGACGGCGAGGCCTACCTCGCCCGGACGCCGCTGAAGGACATCGAGAAGTCGCGGCCGCTGCGCGTGCTCTCCGAGGACGACTTCACCTTCTGGCAGACCTACGGCTACGTGATCGTGCGGGAGGCGATCCCCGCCGGGGCGGCCAAGCGCCTGCTGGACTTCGCCTGGGACTTCCAGGGGCTCGACCCCGAGCGGCCGGAAACCTGGTACGAGGAGCGGGAGTTCCGTGACGAACTGGACGAGCACCTGTACGTCTACGGCTTCGTCGAGGCGTACCAGCACCAGCTGATCTGGGACAGCCGGCAGGCGCAGCGCGTCTACGACGCGTTCGTCGACATCTGGGACTGCGAGGAGCTGTGGGTCACGCTGGACCGGCTGAACCTCAACCCGCCGAACGTGAAGAACCGCGACCGCGCGCTGATCGAACCCACCGACCGGGGCTTCGACATCGAGCTGCACTGGGACGTCGACACCACGCAGGGCATGCTGCCGCAGCGCGTCCAGGGCATCATCGCGCTCAACGACACCCGGCCGGACCACGGCGGCTTCCAGTGCAACCCGGAGCTGTTCCGGCGGTTCAACCAGTGGCAGGCGGCCCAGCCCGCCGACCGGGACCCGATCCGGCCGGCGGTCGACCGCTCCGAGTTCCCGGTGGTCCGGCCCGAGCTGAACGCCGGCGACCTGCTGATCTGGAACGGCATGCTGGCCCACGGCGTGGCCCGGAACACCTCGGCGAGCGGCGTCCGCGCGGTGCAGTACCTGTCGATGATGCCGGCGCTGGAGGAGCACGAGGAACTGAAGCGCTCGCGGATCGCTTCCTGGCGCGACCTCTCGACGCCGACCTGGAACAGGACGCTGGTGGGTGACGCGCGCCGGCACGAGTCGCTGCGCTACGGCCGCGCGGAGCTGAGCGCCCTCGGCGCCAGGCTGCTCGGCCTCGACTCCTGGCACACGGACACCTCCGCCGGCCGCGAGCAGGACGCCGAGTACTCCGCCGGACACCGCGAGCTGCAGGGCGCCGAAGGGTGAACCGGAGAACCGGCATGCACAAGATCTGCCTGACCCTGCCCACCAACCGGCCCTGCGCCGCCACCATTTCGGCGGTCGGCGAGGAGGCGGCCTACGCGGCCGAGCAGTTCGGCGTCGAGGTCCACCTGCTGATCCTGGACTCCTCCGACGAGCCGACGTTCGCCGTGCACGCCAAGGCCGCCGCCGCCCTGCCCGACCTGCCGGGCGTCACCGTCCACCACCTCGACGAGACCCGCCAGCGCACCTTCCTCCGCGAGGTGATCCACCGCTCCCACACCCCCGAACCGGACACCCTGCTCGACCTCATGCTCCCCGACGCCGTCTCCTACGGCGCCTGCACCAACCGCGCGTTCCTGCTCGCCACCGCCCTCGGCTGCACCTCCGTCCACCGCCGGGACTCCGACAGCGCCTACCAACTCCACAACGGCGAACCGGTGTTCCCGATCCACCACGAACTGCTCTCACTCGGCAAACGAGCCGCCGACGCGATCCCCGGCGTCACGCACAACACGCTCGACCCGGTGCACGCCGAGAAGCCGGTCGCCCTGGTGGGCAGCTCCTTCGTCGGTGAACTCTCCGTCGACATCGGCGAGATCAGGGCGCTCGACCCCGCCCTCCACTACGAGGTCGTGGGCCTCTGGGCGCCGACCGGGGCGTCGGAGGCGGAGAGGCGGGACCTGGTGGACGAATCGTTCACCGGCGCCGGCACCGAGCCGTTCACCGCCGACCGGTCGGTGCTGGACCTTCCGGACATCTGGCGGGTGGACATGTGCAACCTCGGCCTCGACCACGAGGTGTACGAGCGCGTCCCACTGCCGCCGGCGACGGACACCATCGGCAGCGACTACTTCCTCCTCCACGTGGTCCGCGACGCCACGCTCCCCGGCGTCGTCCACAACCGCAACATCGTGAACTACTACACCCCCGAACGGCGGACCGGCCCCGGCTTCACCGCCTACCAGCTGCGGTTCGCCAAGTTCCTGCTGTCGATGCTCTACCTCTACCCGGTCTACTCCGACATGGAGGAGGCGCTCGGCGACCTGCTGGACGAGGAGCACCACGTCCGGGCAGACGTGATCCTCGACTCCGTCCGGCGCAGCACCGGCACCGACCGCGCCGAGAACCACCGCCGGCTGGACGTCCTCGACCGCAGCTACCGGAAACTCGGCGGCAAGTACGCCGAATTCGCTGAGCACCTGGCACCCCGACGCGAACGACTGCTGGACGAGGCGCAGGCCGACGCCGAGTCCTTCGCCCGGCTGATCGAGGCCTGGGGCCCGCTGGTCGAGGCCGCGCGCGTGACCGGAGTCCCCGCCGGACGGAGCGGCGCCGTCGACGGCCCGCACGGGTACCGGTAGCCGGGGCGAGCCGGAAGGAAGTTACTGACGATGCATCAGAACCAAGCCCTGCGCGCCGCCCTGGCGTCGGCCGACGACGACCGGATCTTCTACGACCTGGACGGGATAGCGGGCCAGTACGCGACACTGCTGGGCGAACTTCCCGGCATCGCCGTCCGGTTCGCCATGAAGGCGTGCCCGGTCGACGAGGTGCTCGCCCGCCTGGCCGAGCTGGGTGCCGGCTGCGACGCGGCCAGCCCGTACGAGATCGGGCAGGCGCTGCGGGCCGGCGTGCCGGTCGGGCGGATCCACTACGGCAACACCATCAAGTCCGACCGGAACATCGCCGAGGCCTACCGGCTCGGCGTCCGGGACTTCGCGACCGACAGCCTGGCGGACGTGGCGGCGCTGGCCGTCCACGCCCCCGGCGCCCGGGTGTTCTGCCGGCTCGCGACCACCGGTGAGGGGGCGCTCTGGGGTCTCAGCCGGAAGTTCGGCTGCTCGGCCGAGGACGCCGTCCTCGTCCTGGAGGCGGCACGGGCAGCGGGGCTGACCCCGTCCGGCCTCTCCGTCCACGTCGGCTCGCAGCAGATGACCTCCGGGGCCTGGCGGAGCGCGCTGGACGAACTGGCCGCCCTGATCGAGACCTTGAACGGCCGGGGCATCCTGCTGGACCACGTCAACCTGGGCGGTGGTCTGCCCGCCCTCGGTGTCCTCGACAAGCGGGGGCAGCCGCTGGACCCGCCGCTGGACAAGATGTTCGCCGTGATCCGGGAGGGCATGCAGCACCTGCGGGAGGTGTCGGCCTCACCGCTGGAGTTCCTGCTGGAGCCGGGCCGCCACCTGGTCGCCGACCACGGCGCCATCCGGGCCCACGTCTCCCGCCTGTCCGCGCGCCGGCAGCTCTCCGGGGAGCGGGAGCACTGGCTCTACCTGAGCTGCGGCAAGTTCAACGGCCTGTACGAGATGGACGAGTTGCAGTACCGGCTGGAGTTCCCCACGCACCCGGACGGGCACCGCGTCCACGCCGTCGTCGCAGGCCCGACCTGTGACAGCGACGACGCCTACGCCCACGAGGACGGCCTGGTCCGGGTGCCGGCCGCCGCGGCCTCGGGGGACCCGGTCTGGATCTTCTCCTGCGGCGCGTACGCCACGGCCTACACGACCCAGGGCTTCAACGGCTTCCAGCCGCTTCCGTACACCTGCATCCGCGGCGGCGACGCCTCGACGGGAGGTTCCGAGTAGATGTCCGACGAGATCCGCATCCGCCGGCTGGCCGCCGGCGACTGGGACGGTGTGGTCGCGCTGGAGGAGCGCGCCTACGCCGCGAGCGGCCTGTCCGAGGGCCGGGCCGCCCTGGAGTCCCGGGGCCGTGCCTCGCCCGGCTCGTGCTTCGCGCTGGAGTACCGGGGGCGGTTCGGCGGCTACCTGCTCGCCCTGCCGTACCCGCTGTACCGGTGCCCGGACCTGAGCCGGTCGGAGGAGCAGGATCGGGAGCCGGAGCCGGAGCGGGAACAGGAACAGGTGCGGGAGCAGGAACAGGAGCGGGTGCGGGAGCAGGTGCGGGCCGGGACGAACATGCACGCACACGACCTCGTCATCGCCGAGGAGTTGCGCGGCCGCGGGCTGGCCCCGCTGATGCTGGACCACCTCGCCGGGACCGCACGGGCCCAGGGGTACGCCACCATCTCGCTGGTGGCCGTCCGGGGCAGCGAGGTCCTCTGGGCCCCGCTCGGATACCGGGCCAACCCCGAGGTCGTGCTCCCGGAGAGCTACGGCGACCGCGCGCTCTACATGTCGATGCCCCTCGGGCCCCGCCCGGGGACGGCCCGCGCCGCCGCCCCCGTGACGGCCCCCGCCACCGTCCCGGCCGGGAGCACCGGGCACACCAACGACCCGCTGGTCGGGTCACCACCGAGAGTCGAAGTGGGCTGATGCACATGTTCCGCGTTCGCGATGACTACCGCCGGGCACAACTGGCCATCGCCGCACTGTTCCTCTTCCTCGGCTTCCAGTACGCGACCTGGGTCTCGCGCCTTCCGGCGCTCCGTACCCGGCTCGACCTGAGCGAGGCCCGGATCGGTCTGCTGCTGATGGTCTGCGGCGTGGGCGCCGCCGTCTCCTTCCCGCTCGTCGCGGTCCTGATGAGGCGACTGGGCTCCCGCGTGCTGGCCTCCGTCTCGGCGCTGGCACTCGGCGCCGTCCTGCTCGCCCTCTCCGTGGTGCCGAACTACCCGGTCGCCCTGCTGGTCCTGTTCTGCGACGGCGTCGCCGTCGGCTGCCTGAACGTCGCGATGAACGCGCAGGGCGCGGCGCTGGAGGTCCGGTTCGAGCGGACCTCCATGTCCCGGCTGCACGCGACGTTCAGCGGCGGTTCGCTGCTGGCCGCGCTGCTCGCCTCGGGCGTCAACGCGTTCACCTCGACACTCGCCGTCCACTTCGGCCTGGCGACCGTGCTGCTGGTCCTGGTGCTCGGCCTCGCCCAGCCGGGACTGCTCCGCGAGGAGCGGCCCGCGGGGGAGACCGCCGGGGCAACCACGGGGGAATCCGCGCAGGACACCGCGGACAAGCCTGCGGAGGATTCGGAGGATGCGGAGGAGAAGCGCCGCAGGTTCTCCCTCCCCTCCCGGGTGACGATCTGGATGGGCCTCGCCATGGTGTTCGGCACCGTCACCGAGGGTGCGATGAACGACTGGTCGGCGCTCTACCTCAAGGACGTCGTGCATGCCGCGCCGTCGCTGGCGCCGATGGGCATCGCGGTCGTCTCGGTGATGATGGTGCTGGCCCGGATCTTCGCCGACGGCTGGCGCACCCGCATCGGCGACGGCCGGATCGTGCGGGCCGGCAGCGTGCTGGCCGGGGCCGGCCTGGCGCTCGCCCTGCTGGTCGGCGGCCTGGTGCCGACGCTCATCGGCTTCGCCTGCGTCGGCGTGGGCATCGCCGCCGTGACCCCCTGCGTGTACGTGGCGGCGGCGCGGCAGGGCTCCGACGCGCTGTCCCTGGTCGCCGCCATGGGCACCACCGGCCTGCTGGCCGGCCCGGCCGTGATCGGCTTCATCGCCAACGCCGGCAGCCTGACCTGGGGCATGGGCGCGGTCGCCGCCTCGGCGGTGATCGTCTCGCTCTGCGCCACCCAGATCCGCTGGCCCGCGGTCAAGGACTCGACGCTCAAGGACTCGACGCTCAAGGACTCGACGGCCAAGCACTCGACGACCAAGGACTCCACGACCAAGGAAGCCGCGGTCGACGAGGCAAAGGTCAACGAGGCTACGGCCGAGCAGCCCGCGGTCACGGAAGCCCTCACCGAGGCCTGAACCGTCCGCCCCGCCCGACGGGCCCCGCCCCCGCCCGATGGGCCCCGCCGGGCGGGGCCCATCCGCCGAGGCCCACCCGACGGAGCCCATCGGCATCCCCGGTCGGCCCGAAACGCGCTGGAAGCACCCCCGCCCCGCTGGCTACTGTCGGGGGATGACCACTCGTACCTTCCGCATCATGGTCCGCGGCGTCTTCGACGGACTCACCGCCGACCAGCGCGCCGAACTCGACGCCCGCGCCGACGAGCACAGCATCCTGCGCGCGGCCTTCACCCCCGAGGGCCACCTCAGCTACGACCTCACCGCGCGTGCCGCCTTCACCTTCCGCTTCCTCGACTCCGGCGAGGCGGAGGAGGACGTCCTGGACGCGACCGAACGCGCCGAGGAGGCCGCGAAGGCCTGGCTCGCCGGGCGCGGCTACGGCTACAAGAACCTCCGCTCGCAGGCCGAGGACCTCTCCCAGGCCGCACTCGGCAAGCGGCAGCGCCGCGCCGCCGCCCGCACCGACTGACCTCGGATCCCCCACCCCCTCCCCCTTCGCCGTCCTTGACTGCTCAGCCCGCTGATATGGTTGAGTAGTCAAGGAGGTGGCAAGTGAGTGAGACCCTGGACGCGTCCCTGCGCCTGCTGCGCGCACAGGCGGCGCTGGTGAAACGGTTCGACGCGGCCCTGAGCGGCCTGCACGGCGTGAGCCTGGCCGACTTCACCCTGCTGCTCCGCCTCGGGCAGGCCCCCGGCGGCCGGCTGCGCCGGGTCGACCTCGCCGAAACGCTCGGCCTGACCGCCTCCGGCGTCACCCGCGGACTGGCGCCGCTGGAGCGGATCGGTCTGGTGACACGCGAGTCGGACGCGCGGGACGCCAGGGTCGCCTACGCCTCGCTCACCGCCACCGGCCGCGAGCGGCTCAGCGACATGCTCACCACCGCCCGTCAGGTCGCCGACGAGGTGTTCGCCGCACCGCGGTGGAGCCCGCAGGACGTCGCCCTGCTCTCCGAGCTGACCACCCGCCTCGGCGGCACCGGCCTCGCCGGCACGGGCCTCGACGGCGCCCGTCCCGACAGCCGCCCCGACGGCAGCGGCCGCGCCGGAACCCCGCGCCCGTAGCCACGCCGAGCCCCTCCTCCCCCTGACCGGATCGTTCCGCACCTGGCCCCGATGGTGTCTTCAGGCGCGTGTCCGTACCGGCCATGATCGAGGCATGAACAGCGCACTCGTCGTCATCGACGTCCAGGAGTCCTTCCGCCAACGGGAGAACTGGGCGGCCGTGTCCAACCCCGACATCGTCGCCCAGGTGAACCGCCTGGTCGAGTACACCCGTGCCAACGGCGACCTCGTCGTCTGGGTCCTGCACGCCGAACCGGGCACCGGCAACCTCTTCGACCCCGCCGTCGGACACGTCCGCCTGATCGAGGGCCTCACCCCCGCCGCCGACGAGCCCGTCATCACCAAGACCTCGCACAACGCCTTCACCACCACCAACCTCCAGCAGCTGTTCACCGAGCGTGGCATCCGCGAGGTGGTCGTCAGCGGCATCCGCACCGAGCAGTGCTGCGAGACCACCACCCGGGTAGCCGCCGACCTCGGGTACCAGGTCGTCTTCGTCACCGACGCGACCGCCACCCACCCCATCGAGCACCGCGACGCCCCGCCCGGGCGCAGCCTGGAGGAGATCCTCGCCGACCCGCGCACGCTCTCCACGGACGAGATCGTCTCCCGCACCGAGTACGCTCTGGCCGGGCGGTTCGCCCGGGTCACCAGCGTCGAGGAGCTGACCGGATCGTGACACGTGTCGTCTTCCTGCTCGTGCCGCAGCTGCACCTGCTCGACCTCGCCGGGCCCGCCCAGGTCTTCTCCACCGCGGCCGACCACGGCCTCGGGTACGAGATCGGGTACGTGGCCGAGCAGGAGGACGTCCCCACCGCCCAGGGCCTCGCGCTCCGGGCCTCCACCACGTGGCCGGAGCTGACCGCCGACGACCTGCTCGTCATCCCCGGCTGGCGCTCCCCCGTCCTGCGGGCCAACGGCGAACTGACATCGGCCACCCTGGCCCGCCTGGCCGCGCACCACACGGCGGGCGGCACGGTCGCCAGCGTCTGCGCGGGCGCCGACGCCCTCGGCCGCGCCGGGCTGCTGGACGGCCGCCGCTGCACCACCCACCACGACGTGCAGGACGAACTCGCCCTGCGCCACCCGCGGGCGACCGTCGTCCGCGACGTGCTGTACGTGGTGGACGACCGCGTGGTCACCTCGGCCGGCATCGCCAGCGGCATCGACCTCGCCCTGCACCTCGTCGCCGTCCGGCACGGTCCCGCGGCGGCGGCCCGGATCGCCCGCGACATGGTCGTCTACGCCCGGCGCAACGGCGACGAACAGCAGACCAGCGCCATGCTCCGGCACCGCGCCCACCTGGTCGACGCCGTGCACCGGGTGCAGGACCTCATCGACGCCCGCTTCACCACCCGGCTCGGCCTCACCGACCTCGCCGCGGCCTCCGGCGTCAGCGAGCGGACCCTCACCCGCCACTTCACCGAGGCCACCGGGCTCACTCCGCTCCGCTACCAGCAGGAACTCCGCGTCGAGCGCGCCGAACACCTCATCGCCCACGGCGCCACCGCCGAATCCGCCGCCCGGGCCGTCGGTTTCCAGGACGCCCGGATGCTCCGCCGCCTCCGCGCCCGCGGCTGACACACCGACGACCCTGCACCCCTGCGCCCCACCACCTCCGGTGCCCCCGCGCCCGTCCCGCCCCCAGCCCCCGGCCCCGGCGCCCGACAACCGACCCCGGCCTCCGACCCCCGACCCCAGCCCCGTGCACCCGGCACCCGGCACCCGGCACCCGCCCGAGCCGGTCGGGCGGCATCCCCCGACCGGCTCCCCGATTCCGCCCGACGGTGCGAGAATGCACACGACACCAGGTCAACCACACACCGGGGCGGATCCGTTGAGCGCAGAGATCGCCGAACTCCTGACCCAGGCCGGCCCGTACCTGACGGGCGCCCTCGGCGCCTACGGCACCGCCGTCCTCACCCGCGCCGAGGACGCCGCTGCCGACGCGACCGCCAACGCCGGCCGACGCCTGCTCCAACGCGTCTGGCGCCGCGGCGACGCCGCCCAACGCGCCGAACTGGAAGCGGTGGTCGTGGACGCGGAGGAGGACCCGGACGCCGTCGCCTCGGCGCTGCGGCTCCACCTCCGGCGCGCCCTCCGCGAGGACCCCGAACTCCGCCGCGACCTCGCCGAACTCGTCGCCGCCCAGCCGGCAACCACGATCAACATCACCGCCAGCGGCGAACGTTCGATCGCGGCCCACACCATCCGCACCGCCATCACCGGCGACGGGCACCGCACCGACTCGTGACCGGCCCCACCCCGGCGCCCAGCCCCACTCCGGCGACCGCCACCGCCACGGGCCCGCGCTCGATCGCCGCCGGGTCCATCGGCACCGCCATCACCGGCAACATCGTCCTGGCCGCCGACGCGCTCACCTCCGCCCGCGACACCCCGGCCCCGCCCGGCACCAACAACCTCGGCCCGCGACCGCTCTGCGTCGGCCGCGAGGACGAACTCGCCTGGCTGCGGCGCGTGCTGGCCGCCGACGGCAGCTCCGCCGTCACGCAGGCGCCGGCGGTCCACGGGCTCGGCGGCATCGGCAAGACGACCCTCGCGCTGCACTACGCCCACTGCCACCGCGGCGACTACGCCCTCACCTGGTGGGTCAACGCCGAGTCCCCGGCCCGCCTGGAACAGTCCCTCACCGCGCTGACCGCACGGCTCGCCCCCAGCTGGGCCGCCGGGGCCACCGAGCCGGAACAGGTCTCCTGGGCCCTCAACTGGCTCCAATGGCACCATGGTTGGCTCGTCGTCCTGGACAACGCCGAGGACCCTCGCGACCTGCACCCCTACCTCGGCTCGCTCACCGGCGGACACCTCCTCATCACCACCCGCCGCGCCGTCGGCTGGCCACGCGGCATCCCCACCCGCGCGCTCGGCACCCTCGCCCCGGACGAGGCCGCCACCCTCCTCTGCGACCACGCCCTCCAGGGCGCCCCGCCCACCCCGCGCCAACTCCTGGACGCCCGAGCCCTCGCGGCCGACCTCGGGCACCTCCCGCTCGCCCTGGACCAGGCCGGTGCCTACCTGGCGCAGAACCGCACGATCTCCATCGAGGCGTACCGGCGCAGGCTGGGCACCAAGCTCGACAAGGCCGCCGAAGGCATCGACGCCGAGCGGACCATCGCACGCGTCTGGACCCAGACCCTCGCGACGCTCACCACCCGCGACCCCCTCGCGATCACCGTCCTGCACACGCTCGCCTGGCTCGCCCCCGACGACGTCCCCGTCACCCTGCTCCAGCACCTGGACGACGAGGACGACTCCCTCGCCGAGGCCCTCGGCACCCTCGGCAGCTACAGCATGATCGCCCTCACCCCCGACAGCGTCTCCCTCCACCGCCTCCTCCAGACGGTCCTGCGCGGCTCCGGCGGCAACCCCGGCCGTTCCCAGGCCGAACACGTCCTCACCACCGCGTTCGACGCCCTCCCCGAGCCGCCCGAGTACCTCCCGGCCCCCGCCTGGGACGCCCTCGTCCCCCACCTCATCGCTCTCGCCGCCACCACCCCGCCCGACCACCACGACGATCCGGCCGTCGAGCACTACGGCACCGCCGCCCGGTACCTCGACCGCCGCGGCCACAACGCCCGCACCATCGCCCTGCGCGAAGCCCATCTCGCGCACCACGAGCGGACCTTCGGGAACACGCACCCCGACACCCTGCGCGTCCGGGGCGACCTCGCCTACGCCTTCGAGGTCGCCGGCGACCTCGCACGCGCCATCCCCCTCTTCCGGACGACCCTCGCCCAGTACGAGCGGACCCTCGGCGACACCCACCCCCACACGCTGATCGCCCGCACCGACCTCGCCTACGCCTACCGGACGGCGGGCGACCTCGCACGCGCCATCCCCCTCTTCCGGACCACCCTCGCCCAGCACGAACAGACGCTCGGCGACACCCACCCCCACACGCTGAGCAGCCGCACCGACCTCGCCCACGCCTACCGGACGGCGGGCAACCTCGCACGCGCCACCGCCCTGTACGAGTCGATCCTCGCCCAGCGCGAACGGACCCTCGGTGAGACCCACCCCCAGACCCTGAGCAGCCGCAGCGACCTCGCCTTCGTCCACCGGGCGGCGGGCGACCTCACACGCGCCATCCCCCTCTTCCGGACCACCCTCGCCCAACGCGAACAGACCCTCGGCCACACCCACCGCGACACCCTGCGCAGCCGCAACGACCTCGCCCAGGCCTACCAGGCAGCGGGCGACACCGAGCGTGCCACCGCCCTGTTCGAGGCCACCCTCGCCCAACGCGAGCAGGTCCTCGGCGACACCCACCCCGACACCCTGCGCAGCCGCAAGAACCTCGCCTACGCCTACGACGCAGCGGGCGACACCGAGCGCGCCACCGCCCTGTTCGAGGCCACCCTCGCCCAATACGAACAGGTCCTCGGCCACACCCACCCCGACACCCTGAGCAGCCGCAGCAGCCTCGCCTTCGCCTACCGGAGAGCGGGTGACCTCGAACGCGCCACCGCGCTCTACGAAACCACCCTCGCCCAACGCGAACAGGTCCTCGGCGACACCCACCCCAACACCCTGAGCAGCCGCAGCGACCTCGCCTACGCCTACGAACTCGCAGGAGACCTCGAACGCGCCATCCCCCTCTACGAAACGACCCTCACCCAACGCGAACAGACCCTCGGCCACACCCACCCCGACACCCTCAACGGCCGCAGCCACCTCGCCCACGCCTACCAACTCGCAGGAGACCTCGAACGCGCCATCCCCCTCTACGAAACCACCCTCACCCAACGCGAACAGACGCTCGGCCACACCCACCCCGACACCGAGCGCAGCCGCCGGTACCTCACCCGGGCCCGCGCCGCACTCGCCAAGCGTCACCGCCGTTGAGCCGCCCCACCGCGTCCCATGTGCCACCCCAGCACCACCCCCGCCAGCCCCACCAGCACCCCGCACACGCCGAGCCACCCCGCCCCGCCGCCTCCGCCGCAGGCCCCGTACACCCGGGCACCCGCCGTGGAGCCGATGCTCCCGCCGATGTACGCGCACGTCATGTACGCCGTGTTCAGCCGGCTGCGCGCCTCCCCCGGCAGCGTGTAGATCCGCACCTGGTTGGCGACCATCCCCGACTGCATGCCGACGTCGAGCAGCAGCGTCCCCGCCACCAGCGCCGTCAGTCCCACCGCACCGCCGAGTGCGCCCAGCGCCAGTACGCCGCCGGCCCCCACGACCGCCACCAGGCAGACCAGGTTCACCGCGTCCGACCCCAGCCGGTCCACCCACCGGCCCGCCACCGGCGTGCAGAACATCGTCGCGGCGTTGACGAGGGCGAGCGCCCCCACCGCCCCGGCCCCCAGCCCGTACGCCGGCCCGGTGAGCAGCAGGGCGACGCCCGTCCAGACCGCCGAGAAGCCCGCGAACACCGCCGCCTGGTACGCGGCCGAGCGCCGCAGCTCCGGTTCGCGCCGCAGCAGCCGCAGCGGTTCCGCCAGCAACGCCGGGTACCGGTCGCCGGACGGCGGCACGGTCGTCGGCACCACCCGTGCCACCGCGACCGCCGCGACGCCCGTCAGCACCGCCGCCCCGGCGTAGACGGCCCGCCAGCCCGCCCCCTCACCGACGACCCCGCCCAGCACGCGGGAGAGCAGCATCCCCCCGAGCGACCCGCTGAGCAGCGTGCCGCCGACCACCCCGCGCCGCCGCGCGTCCACCAGCCCGGCGGCCATCGGCCCCACCACCGGGGCGGCCACCGTCGTCACGCCGACGACCGCACTCGCACCCACGAGCACCGGCAGGGAGGGCGCCGCCGCGGCCGCGAGCAGGGCGACGCCGCTCGCGCCCAGCAGCGCCACGAGCAGCGTCCTCGCCCGGACGCGGTCCCCCAGGGGCACCACCAGGAAGATCCCGGCCGCGTAGCCGACCTGGACCGCCGTCACGACCGCCGAGGCCGAGTCGGCCGACACCCCGAAGCCCTCGCCCACCAGCGGCACGAGCGCCTGCGGGAAGTACACGTTGCCGACCGCGACCCCGCACACCACCGCCAGCACCCACACCAGCGCCGTGCCCCGGCCGTCGGCCCCCGCCGCGGGGCGGGCCGTGCAGGGGCCGGGAGCACTCCGTCGTCCACCGATCTGTTCCACTGTCACGCGGCGAAGTCCACGGCACTGCCGACCGGTTGCCAACCGATGTAGCGTTCCGCTTAATGATCAGCATTCTCCTCGACGTCGAGGACCTGGCCGACACCCGGTTCGCCATCTCACCGCTCCAGGAGGCGATGGGCAGCCTCTGGGTGCTGCGCGACCCGGGCCGGTACCCGCTGCACCGGCCGTGGGCCCGGTCGGTGCTCGGCCGGCTCGATCCGCGGGACACCCGGCTGCTGCTCGCGCTGGTCGGCGAAAGCCTCGCACTGCCCGACTTCCTGACGCCGCGGCCGAGAAGTGCGGCCCCGACCGTGGAGGAGGAGCTGGCGACCGTCCGCCGTACGCCCGCGTACGTGGTCCACCGCGACCTGCTGGCGGCACACGCGCCCGGGCGGGTGCCCGCCGCCCTGCGCGCCGCGACCGAGCCCGGGACGGCCGCTGCCGCACTCGGCCTCCTGGAGACGCTCTGCGAACTCCTCCAGCGCTACTGGGATCTCGCCTTCCGGCCGGTCTGGCCGCAGATGCGGCTGGTGCTGGAGGCCGACATCACCTATCGCGCACGCCAGTTGGCCGGCGGCGGGGCACGGCGGCTCTTCTCCGACCTGCACCCGAACGTCCGCTGGCACGACGGCGGGCTGCACATCCACCGGGTGAGCCTCCGGCACCAGGTCGCCGCGGCCGGGCGGGGGTTACCGCTCATGCCCTCGCTGTTCGCGTACAAGCCCGTCTCACCGATGGACCCGGGCGAGCCGCCGATGCTGGCCTATCCGAGCCGGGGGATCGCCACGCTGTGGACGCCGGCCGGCGAGGCGCCGACCGGGGGAGCACCGGCCGGCCCGGAACCCGGTGGGGGACCGGACACCGGCTCCGCACTCGCCGGCCTGATCGGCGCCGCCCGGGCCCGGCTGCTCCGGCTCCTCGGCGAACCGTCGACCACGGCCGAGCTCGCCCGCCGCTGCGCGGTGACACCGAGCGCCGTCTCCCAGCACCTGCGCGCGCTGCACGCGGCGGGCCTGGTCACCCGGACGCGCGACGGCAGGCACGTGCTCTACCACCGCAGCCCGCTCGGCGACCAGCTCACCACCCACCGGCCCGCCCGGTGACTGCCCGGGGCCCGATGCCGGTGACCTTCGGCCGGCTCTCGTTGCGGCCCCCACCGCCCTCGCGCCACCTCGTGCCGTCTCGTGCCGTCTCGTGCCGTCTCGTGCCCGCAGACCCTAGCGCCGCCGACAGCGGGTTCCCCCGCAGGGCGCCGGTCGGCGCTGCAGCAGACCCATCGCGACGCCGCCGGCGCCCGCGAGCAGTTCCAGCACTGTGGTGGTGGGGACCTTGGCCACGGTCATGGCCGAGGCGAGGACCAGGATGACGACCAGCACGACCTGGTCGGCCGGCCGGAATCGGCGGCCCAGCGGCACAGGGGCGGACGGCGGGGTCGGACGGTGGTGCGAACGAGTCATGACGGCCCTCGGGTGTTCGGGTGGCGGAATCGGCACCGCCAGGCAGTGGGCGGCAGGCCGCGAACGGCAGCGGATGCCGAAGGGACAGGCCGCGAACGGCGGCGGATGCCGGTGGGGGGACGACCCCGGGGCGGGCTCACCCGCCGGTGCGGCCCAGCAGGTCCGCCACGGTCTGCGCGCGGCGCAGCGTTGCGAAGCGCACGGTCCCGTCGGCCGCCACGGTGGCCCCGTGCACGGCGGGCTCCAGCAGGCTGTTGTAGGAGAAGGGGGTGGAGGTGTAGTAGGCCCCGGTGTCCAGCAGCGCGACCAGGTCCCCCGGCTCCAGCATCGGCAGCGGCCGGGCCTCGGCGACCAGGTCCCCGGCGAAGCAGGCCGGGCCGGCCACGTCCTGCTCGACCGCCTCCCCGTGCTTCGCCGCCCCGGTGGCGTCGTGCGCGGTGACCCGAATCGGCCAGGAGTCCGGTGCGAAGACCGTCCGGGTGGCCACCTGCACCCCGGCGAAGGTGATCGCGATCGCCCGCCCGCCGGAGGTCTTGGTGTACTCCACGTAGGCGGCGGTGAAGCCGTTCTTGGCCAGCACGGAACGGCCGAACTCGGTCACCAGCTGGAACTCGCCGGAGAACAGGTCGGGCGCGTGCGCCCGCAACCGCTCGACGTACTCCTGATAGCCGGAGGTCGCCAGGTCGTCGGCGAAGTTGACCGGCAGGCCGCCGCCGATGTCCAGGCCCACCACCTGACGGCGGCCCAGCTCGCTGTTGATCTTCCGGGCGAGGGCGACGGTCGCGGCGACCCCCTGCGCCATCAGGTCCAGCGGGCAGCCCTGGCTGCCGACGTGGCAGTGCAGCCAGGTGAGCCAGGGCCGGTCCCGGAAGGCCTCGACCAGGCGCTCGGTGTTGCCGTCGTCGGCCGGCGCGATGCCGAACTTGGAGGTCGCGGTGGCGGTGCTCATCGCCCCGATGGCGCCGGCGCCTGTCTGCGGGTTGACCCGCACCCCGATCCTGGACCGGGTCGGCCGGGTCGTCAGCAGTTCGTCGATCCGGGCCAGTTCCTGCCAGTTGTCGACGTTGACCGCCACCCCGAGCTCCAGTGCCTGCGCCAGTTCGCGGCGGGTCTTGGCGGGGGAGTCGAAGACGATCTGCGCGGGCTGGAACCCGGCCGCGAGCGCCTGGGCGAACTCACCGGGGCTGGCCACCTCGCAGCCCATTCCCAGGTCGCGCAGCCGCGCGAGCACCGGGACCAGGCTGTTGGCCTTGGCCGCGAACGCGTGCAGCACCTCGACCGAGCCGGGGAAGGCGCGGTGCAGCGAGTCGACGGTCGCCGCCACGGCGTCCAGGTCGAGGAAGCCCGCGAGTTGCGCGTTCTCGGGGTCCAGCAGCCCGTCGCGGACCGCCGCGCGGAGGATGAGCTCACGCCGCTCGGGGCTGTGCAGGGCCGTCAGCTGATGGTTCGCCATGGGGCGGACTCCGTCCGGTCGTCTCGGTCGCACGGCCACGGGTGCTCCGGTGTGCCGTACGACCAGACTGCCCGCCGGCCGGTGAGCACGTCTTCATCCCGCGACCCGGGTTTCCGGGGGCGCGTTCGCGCCCGCCGACGACGGGCCGGGGCGGAAGCCGCCCGCTCGTGCGGCGTGCCGAGGACCGGCGGGCGGTTACGTGCCGCCGGGTGCGGCGCTGCCGCGCCCCGCCCGTCTTCGTGCCGCACGACGAAGGAACGGCGCCGTCCTCGTGCGGGACGACGAACTCAGCCCTCGTCGGCCGCCGCGCGTCTGAGCAACAGCAGTTGGAGCCGCGCCAGCAGCCGGGCGTCGGCATCGTCCAGGTCGATGCCGCTCTCCCGTACCACCGTGTGGTCCAGGCGGTAGGCGAAGGTGGCGCCGGGCACGCCCAGGGCCTTCGCAGCCTTGGCCTTCTCCCCCGGTTGGTCCAGGAAGGCGTCCAGGGTCTCGACCAGCGGCACGTCGCCTTTGCGCGTGGACGTCAGCAGCCGGGTGACCGGTGTCTCCACCGGCAGTTGTCCCGCAGCCCGCAGCGCGTCCGCGAAGTGCAGCAGCGCCACGGCGTCGGCGACCTCCTCGACCCGGGCGAAGTCCTGTGGCTTGCGGCCGAAGAGCAGGCCGCCCAGCGCCAGGTCGGCCGTCCGGCGGGAGTCGGGCGCCCCGTCGAGGCGCTCCTGCACCTCGCCGATGCCGACCCGCACCCGCAGCTCCAGCTGCCGCGCCAACTCGCCGGCCAGCGACTTGGCGAGCAGCCTCACCTGCTCCCGGGCCTGGGCCGGGTCCTTCGCCAGCCCGCCCAGCAGCACCAGAACGCCCCTGCCCGAGGGCACCACCACCGACACCTCGCCACGCCCGGCGCAGTGCCGGAACGCCGCCTCGACCAGCCGGCCGCGCGCCTGGACGTCCTGCGGGCCGCCCGATCCGGCGCCGACCGACAGCACCGCGCACCGCTGCGCCATCGGCAGCCCGGTCCGCGCCGCCAGAAGTTCGGCGGACCCCTGGCCGTCGAGCAGCACCCGGACCGCCTCCAGCAGCAGCTGGTCCTGCCCTTCCCGGCGCGCCCGGTCGTGCAGCAGATGGGCGGCGGCCGCCCGCGCCGCGGCGCGCAGGGCCTCGCGGTTGGCCGGCGTGTCCAGGGGCCGGTTCCCCTCCGCCGCCACCCAGATCGAGCCCAGCGGGATGCCGCCCGCCCGGACCAGCACGATCAGGCGCTCGGGGGCCTCTCCCTGGGCCTTGCGGTAGAGCACCTTGTCCGAGCGCAGCAGGTCGCGGTCGAAGCCAGCGTTCCTCATGTCGTCGCGCCGACTCGCCGGCGGCTTCTGACCCAGGATGGTCCAGATCCGGACCCAGTCCACGTCCTGGCCGACGGGTGAGTAGGCGAGCACGTTGAAAGCCATGTCCTCGATCGTCACCGAGCCGCCGACCTGGAGCGCGATCGTCTTGGCCAGCCCGGGCAGGTCACCCAGCGGCACACCGGCGATCCTCGGCTCCGGCTCCACCGACAGCCCCGCGTGCAGGATCCCGATCACGGTCGGCCAGTCGGTCCACCGGCTGCGGTAGAGCACGGCCGTCCCCGCCTCGGCGGCGGCGCCGGCCAGCGCCTCGTTCCCGGAGCCCGTCTCCACCGGGCGGAACAGCACCCCCGCCACGCCCGCCTCCCCCGCCCTGCGGACCAGGGCGACCGCCTCCTCGGTGTGCGGATCGACCCCGACCGCGACGAGCAGGTCGCCCTGCGACGCCGGCGGCTCCAGCTCGTCGAGCACGACCAGCCGGCTCACCGGCCGGTCCACGGCCCCTGCCGCGAAACCCGGTACGACGAAGTCTCCCGCCCGCGTCAGCAGGCTCAGCAGGGTCTGCCTCGACCCGGGCCGATCCGCCTGCTCCCCCTCGGACATGGGCAACACCTCCCCAGGGCGCCTGCGCCACAACCGACCCTGCGTCAACTCCGGCCAGGCATTCACGATTCGCACAGCGTAGTGCCACTCCCGGACCGCGGACACGCTTTGCGGGAACCGACCGCCCCAGCAGACAGCCGATCGCCGACGGCCCAGCCCTCGCCGGACGCGGGGCGAGCGCAGGACGGCCTACAAGTTCATCAACCAGTGGACGGGCCTGTGCCTGTCGGTGGACCCGGCCACCGCCTCCACCGCCGGCGGCAAGGTGATCCAGGACGCCTGCCCGACGTAGCGGCCGGGCCCGCAGGCGGCCGGCTTCTGCCGCCGGCCTTCCGGGCGCGACGCGTCCGGCCGGTCCGACGGTGGTCGGACCGGCCGGACGGCCCGGTAACCCCGGCCGCAGCGCACCGCCACTGGTCGTGCCGCTGCCGGTACGGATCCTCCGCCTCCACCGGCCGCGGCAGCGACGGCCGCCCGGTCCGCAACTCCTCTGCGGCGTCCATCCGTTCGCCCACGCGGCGGACCTCGGTCCGGCCGTTGCACGAAAATGCCGCGCACAACCCGGTCCCGCCGTGAACACTGCCCCCATGGACATTCCCGCTCCCGCCCTGTCGAGCGAGTTGCTCGGCTTCGCCGCCGACGCCCGGGTGCTGATCCTCAACTGCGACGACTTCGGCCTGGACGAGGACGTCAACGCCGCCGTGGCCGAGTGCGTCGAGCAGGGCGTCGCCAGCTCGTGCAGCGTGATGGTGCCCGCCCCGGCGGCGGCGGGTGCGCTGCAACTCCTGCGCGAGCGGCCGGAGATGCCCTTCGGCGTCCATCTGACGCTGGTCTGCGAGAGGCCCCGCCGCCGCTGGGGGCCGGTGGCCCCGAGGGCGTCGGTCCCCTCGCTGCTGGACGAGGCCGGCGAGCTGTTCGCGCCGACGCCGGCCGGACGGGCCCGGCTGCTCGCCGGTGCCCGGACGGAGGAGGTCGAGCGTGAGTTCCGGGCCCAGATCGACGCCGTGTCCGACGCCGGACTCCACCCGACCCACCTCGACTTCCACTGCCTCGCCGACGCCGGCCGCGACGACCTCCTGGACCTCACCCTCGCCCTGGGCGCCGAGTACGGCCTGGCCGTCCGGGTCTGGCTGGCGCCCGGCCTCCGCACGGCCCGCCTCCGCGGCCTGCCGGTGGTCGACCACGGGTTCCTCGACAGCTTCTCGCTGCCCCTGGACGACAAGGCCGCCCACTACGCCCGCCTGCTCGCCGAACTCCCGCCCGGCCTCAGCGAATGGGCCGTCCACCCCGGCACCGGTGGACCGGACTCCCGCGCCACCGACGACGGTTGGCGCGTCCGACGCGGCGACTACGAGTTCCTCACCTCACCCCGGGCCCGTGAGCTGCTCGCCGAACACGGCATCACCGTGATCGACTACCGCCCGCTGCAAGCCCTCTGGCCCGGGCCCGCACAGCAAGCCGCCCTCGTCACCGCGCTCGCAGCGCCCGGACCGCCCATTCCAGAACCTCCGCCGAACTCTCCGGCGCCAACCAGCCGTTGACCACCGCGAGCAGCCGCAGGTACCGCTCCCGTCGCGGGTCGGCCATCCGCTCCAACCGCGCCACCAGACCGTCCACCCCGTCCACCCCGTACGCCGGCCGGACACACCGCCGCACCATCGCGCCGACGATCTCCGCCGCCCGCGGGGAGCCTGGCCCGACCCCCTCCGTCACCGCCGGGCCGGCCAACTCCCGGACCACTGCCGCCAGATCGCGCCGCACGACCTGACCGCCCGCACCTGCCGCACCATTCGCGGCCGCCTGCCCGGCCACCTCGTCCTCGACCAGGCGGCGCAGCACGGAGCGGAACTCCGTGTCGCGCGACAACTCGGCCAACTCCAGCCACGCCACGACCTGTTCCGCCGTCGCATCGTCGGGCAGCTCGGGCGTCAGCGAGCGCCGGACCCCGGCGAGCCCGCCGTCCTCCCCGAACACCTCGTCCAGGAACTCCCCGATCAACCGGTGCCGTTCGTCCTCCGAGAGCTTCGCCAACCGGTGCATCAGATGCGTCTCCTCCTCGGTAGCCCCGCGCTGCGCCACCGCCGTCAGCACCGCCCGCCGCAGCCGCAGCACCCGGATCTGCACCCCCAGCGCGTCGGCGTGCGCGGCGGCGGCCTCCGGCAGCGAGCGCTCCCGTTCCACCACCTGCCGGATCGCCGGCAGCCCGAGCCCGAGCTCGCGCAGTGTCCGTACCAGGTCCAGGCGTGCGACCGCGTCGACGTCGTACCGGCGGTGGCCTGCCGGGTTGCGGTCGGCCGGCGCCACCAGCCCCTGGTCGGAGTAGAACCGGACGGTCTTCACCGTCAGCCCGGTCCGCCGCGCCAGATCGCCGATCGAGTACAAGCTGTCGCCGTACGAGGTGTCGTCGTACGAGGTGTCGTCGTACGAGGTGTCGTCGTACGAGCTGCCGCCGTACGAGGTGTCGCCGTCCATGCCCACACTCTGCCGCCTCCCCCTACGGGAGGTGCAAGGGGAGCCGCGCGGGGAGCCGCCGGCCACACCGGCCCGACATGCGGCGGGGCGCCGGGGGCCGGCCGCATCGGCAGCCGGGGCCCCCGGCGCCCGCACCGGCTCAAGCCCCTACGCGGTCCGCCGCAGGAGCGCCAGGTACATCGCGTCCGTCCCGTGCAGGTGCGGCCAGAGCTGCACGTCCGGCCCCTCGCCCAGCGACGGGACGCCCGGCAGCAGCGGGCGGGCGTCGATCCACTCGACCTTGCCGCCCTGCTCGCGCAGCACGTCGTCCACCACCGCGCGGGTCTCCGCGAGGTGCGGCGAGCAGGTCGCGTAGCCGACAACGCCACCGATCCGGGTGGCCTCGATCGCCGAGCGCAGCAGGTCCCGCTGGAGCGGGCCGAACGCCGCGATGTCCTGCGGGCGGCGGCGCCAGCGGGCCTCCGGACGGCGGCGCAGCGCGCCGAGGCCGGAGCAGGGGACGTCGACCAGCACCCGGTCGAAGCCGCCGGACTTCCAGGCCGGCCGGGTGCCGTCGGCGGCGATCACGGTGTACGGGCCGGGGTTGCCCTCCAGCGCACGGGCGACCAGCCGGGCGCGGTGCGGCTGCTTCTCGCTGGCCACCAGAGCGGCGCCGCGTTCGGCGGCCAGCGCGCCGAGCAGCGCGGCCTTGCCGCCCGGGCCGGCGCAGCCGTCCAGCCAGAGCCGGTCCGGGCCGTCGAGCGGCGCCGCGGCGAGCGCGAGCGCGACGAGCTGGCTGCCCTCGTCCTGGACGCCGGCCCGGTTCTCCCGCACCGCGGTCAGCCCGCCCGGGTCGCCGCCCTCGGCGAGCCGCAGCGCGAACGGGGACCAGCGGCCGGGCTGGGCCTCGGGGAGGGCGTCGGCGAGTTCACCGACGGTGACCCGACCGGGGCGGGCGACCAGGGTGACCTCGGGCCGCTCGTTGTCGGCGCGGAGCAGCTCCTCCACGGCGGTGCGCCCGGAGGCGTCGGGCTGCCAGCGGCCGAGCGAGTCCCAGAGCGCGGCGACGACCCAGCGCGGGTGGGAGTGGACGACGGCGAGGTGGTCCTCGGCGTCCTGGTCGTACGGCGGGGCGACCTGCCCGATCCAGGTGTCCAGGTCGTGGGCGCTGATCCGGCGCAGCACGGCGTTGACGAACTTGGCCTTGCCGTCGCCGAGCACCACCCGGGCCAGTTCGACGGTGGCCGAGACGGCGGCGTGGCTGGGGATGCGGGTGGTGAGCAGCTGGTGCGCGCCGAGCGAGAGCACGTCGAGGACCGGCGGGTCGACCTTGCTGAGCGGGCGGTCGATGCAGGCGGCGATGACCGCGTCGTAGGTGCCCTGCAGGCGCAGGGTGCCGTAGACGAGTTCGGTGGCGAGGGCGGCGTCGCGCCGGTCCATGCCCTTCTGCTCGGCCTCGCGCAGGAGGGAGGGCAGGATCAGGTTGGCGTAGGCGTCGCGCTCGTCGACGGCGCGCAGGGCGCGGAAGGCGACGATCCGGGCCGGGTCCTTCTTGGGACGGCGGTGCGGACGGGGCGCGCGCTTGGCGCCGGGGGTGCTGCTGGGCGTGCTCATGTTCTGTGTGCCTCAAAGTGCTACGGGGGTTATCAAGGGAACAGTAACGCGAATCCCGGGCCCCGGCCGTCCCGGGCGGGCGCCCCGCCGCAACCCGCGCCACCGTTCCGGCCCGGGGCCGGGATCGGGGCCGGGATCGGGGCCGGGGCCGGGGCCGGGGCCGGGGTCACCGTCGACGGCGTCCGCCGTACAGAACCGGTGCCTGCAGGAGGGCGGACAGGGGGAGGCGGCGTCACGCCGCCTCCCGCCGCAAGCCGTCAGCCACAAGCTCAGCCCTCAGCCGTCAGCCCTCAGCCACAGGGGGCGCACCACAGGAGGTCCCGGGGCGCGCACCCGACCGGTTCACTCCTCGCCGGTGCCGAACCGCTCGCCGGACTCGATCCGCGCCCCACGGGCCCAGTCCGCGGCCCGCATCGCCTTCTTGCCCTGCGGGCGCACCTCGCCCAGCTCGACCTCGTGGCTGCCGGTGCCGACCCGGACGCTGTTCTTGCCCACGGCCAGCTCCCCCGGGGCGAGCACCGACGAGTCCGTCACCAGCTTGACCGGCCCGGTGACCTTCAGCCGTTCGCCGCGGAACACCGTCCAGGCGCCGGGGGCGGGCGCGCAGCCGCGCACCACGCGGTCGACCCGGAGCGCGGGGTGGGTCCAGTCGATCCGGGCGTCCTCGACGGTGATCTTCGGTGCGAGCGTGACGCCCTCGGCGGGCTGCGGTACGGCGTGCAGGCTGCCGTCGGCGATGCCGTCCATGGTGGCCACGAGCAGCCGGGCGCCGGAGTGGGCGAGCCGGTCGAGCAGTTCGCCGCTGGTGTCGGTGGCGCGGATCTCCTCGGTGAGGATCCCGTAGACCGGGCCGGAGTCCAGGCCCTGTTCGATCAGGAAGGTGGACGCACCGGTGACCTCGTCGCCGGCCAGCACCGCGTGCTGGACGGGGGCGGCGCCGCGCCAGGCGGGGAGCAGCGAGAAGTGCAGGTTGACCCAGCCGTGCTTGGGGATCTCCAGGGTGCCGGGGCGCAGCAGCGCGCCGTAGGCGACCACCGGGCAGCAGTCGGGGGCGAGTTCGGTGAGGCGGGCGACGAACTCCGGGTCGCTGGGCTTCGCCGGCTTGAGGACCTCGATCCCGGCCTCCTCGGCGCGCTGGGCGACGGGGCTGGCGACCAGCTTGCGGCCGCGCCCGGCGGGGGCGTCGGGGCGGGTGACCACCGCGACGACCTCGTGCCGGTCGGAGGCGAGCAGGGCGTCCAGGGCGGGAACGGCGACCTCAGGGGTGCCGGCGAACACGAGGCGCATCAAGTGCCTTTCTGGTGGCGGGAGTTCAAACAGTCAGAACTGAAGGAAACAGGGCAGGCCACAGGGGCCGGAGGGTCAGCGCGCCGACCCGAAGGTGCTGTGCGGCGAGACCTTGACGACGGGCGCGGGTGCGCCGCCCCAGTCGGTGTCGCGGATCGCCTTCAACGCGGCCTTGCGCTGCTCGCGGTCGAGGCGGTCGATGAAGATGATGCCGTCGAGGTGGTCGGTCTCGTGCTGGATGCAGCGGGCGAGCAACTGGGTGCCCTCGATGGTGACCGGGTCGCCGTACATGTTGAAGCCCTTGGCGACGACCCCGTACGCGCGCTTGGTGTCGTAGCGCAGGCCGGGCAGCGAGAGGCAGCCTTCGGGGCCGTCCTGCTCCTCCTCGGTCAGCGAGAGGTCCGGGTTGATCAGGTGACCGGTGACGCCGTCCACGTGGTAGGTGAACACCCGCAGGGAGATACCGAGTTGAGGTGCGGCCAGGCCGGCGCCGGGGGCGTCGAGCATGGTGTCGGTGAGGTCCCGGACGAGGGTGCGCAGCTCCTTGTCGAAGGTGGTCACCGGCTTCGCGGTGGCCCGGAGTACGGGGTCTCCGAAGATGCGGATCGGCTGGATCGCCACGGGCTGCGGGCTCCTGTCCGTCGGGAGGTCGGGTGGTCGAGAGGTCGGGAAGTCGAGTGGTCGGGAGGTCGGGCATTCGAGAGGCCCGGAGGCCGGGCCTCGGGAAACCCCGGGCGGTCGGACCGGCCGGGCCCGCGGCCCGGCGGGACCGCCGAACTCGGGCCGACCACAGGCCAGTCTATGCAATCCCACGGATCCTCCTCGGGCCGAGCCCGGGCATCTGGCATATCCCGACTCGCCCGGCTGCGTGACCCCGGCCCCCGGTCGGGCGTTGGTCAAGTGAGATTGACCGGGGCCGGAGCGCGCGGGACACGGCGTTCCGGCCGAGCCGAACCGTACGGAAGGTGGCACGTAGGCCATGGCCGAGCAGATCAACCACGACGCCCGGGCGCGGGCGAGCCTGCACCTGCTGGTGCGGGACATCGAGCGGGTGAGGCGGCAGGTCGACGCGCTGCGGACGCTCACCGCCCAGTTGGGCAACGTCTACCGTCCGCGCCGCCCCAGCACCTCGGCGGGGTTCGTGGTGTACGGACGGGCTCCGGCGCCGACGGTGCGCCTGGCGCAGGAGCTGCGCGAGAGCGTGGAGACGCTGGTGGCGGCGGCGGTCGAGTTCGACCGGGCGCTGGGCTTCTCCTGGGACTCGGTGGGCTCGGCCCTCGGGGTCACCAAGCAGGCGGTGCACCGGCGGTACGGGATGCGCCGGCCGGCCAGCGAGCTGCTGGCGGCCGGCGGGGTGCCGGCCTCCGGCGTGCCGGGGGTGCCGGGCCCGAGCCGGCCCGACCGCTCCGAGGAGTTGCCGGCCGCCGCGCCCGCCCCGACCGGGCTGGCCGCGACCGTCCCGGCCGCCCGCCAGGGCGGCCTGGACCGCGCCGCCCTGGACCGCGCCGCCCACGAGCGCGGCACGCTCGACCGCACCGGCGTCCCGCTACGCGGCTGAGCGGCGGCCCGCCCCGGGTGAGGGGCGGCACACCCGACCGCCCCTCACCCGATGTCCGTCGGATCGATCCGCACCTTCACCACCTCCGGTGTCCGCAGCGCGATCCGCGCGATCTGGGCGGCCTTGAGCGCCGCCGCCAGCGCCGCACCCTGTCCGGGCGGCACCCGCAGCAGGGCCCGCTCCTGCTCCTCCCCCCGCAGTGCCTGCACCGGCACCGGCCCGAGCACGTCGGCCTCCGACGGCAGCCGGATCAGACCGAGCAGGTCCGCGACCGCCGCCGGGCTGCCGGTCACCGAGGCCATCCGCGACACCGGCGGGAAGTGCAGCTGGGCCCGTTCCTCCAGCTCCATCCCGGCGTGCCCGAGCGGGTCCCAGCGGACCAGCGCCTGCACCGGCCGCGCCGTCGGCTCGGCGACGACGACCACCGTGCCCCCCTCCGCCGACGGCTTCACGAGCGCGGCGGCGGCCAGCCAGAGCCGCAGCGTCTCCTCCCCGGCCCGCAGGTCGGGCCGGCCGAGCAGCGCCCAGCCGTCCAGCAGCAGCGCGGCCGCGTACCCGCCGCCGCCCTCGACCACCGGTTCGGCGCCCGGCGTGGAGATCACCAGCGCCGGCTCGTCCGGGACGGTCGACAGCACCGCGTCCCGCCCGGAGGTCCGCACCGGGACCCGCGGGAACGCCTTGCCCAGCTCCTCCGCCGTCCGCCGCGCGCCGACCACCTGGGCCCGCAGCCGGAAGGAGCCGCACTCCTCGCAGTGCCAGTCGGCCGCCGCCTCGCCGCACCACGCGCAGTGCAGCGGCGCGTCGGCGGAGGAGGCCTCCAGCGGCCCCTCGCAGCGCCGGCACCGGGCCGGGGTGCGACACCTCCCGCACGCCAGCCGGGGCACGTAGCCCCGCCGGGGCACCTGGATCAGCACCGGTCCCCCGCCCGCCAGCGCCTCCCGGGCCACCTCCCAGGCCACCGAGGGCAGCCGCGCGGCCTGCGCGGCGGCGTCCCGGTGCTGGTCCTGGTCGGTGACGGTGCGGACCCGCGGCGCCACCTGCCGGACGGTCTCCCGGTCCGCGGCCAGCGGCCTGGCCCACCCGGTGCGGACCAGCTGCGCGCCCTCGACCGTCACGGCGTGCCCGCCGAGCAGCACGCCCGCGCCCTCCTCGGCGGCGCGCAGCAGCGCCACCTCGCGGACGTGCGGGTGCGGGTTGCGCGGGTCGCTGTGGCTGCCGTCGCCGTCGGACCAGACGACCACCAGCCCGAGGTCGCGCACCGGCGCGAACATCGCGGCGCGGGTGCCGATGGCCGCGTGCACCGAACCGCGGCTGACCAGCAGCCACCGCCGGTACCGCTCCTGGGGGCCGAGGTCGGCGGCGAGGGTGGCGTGCATGCCCTCGCCCAGCAGCTCGGTCAGCGCCTGGTCCACCCGGGCCGTCGACCGCCCCTCCGGCAGCACGACCAGTGCGCCGCGCCCGCTCGCCAGGGTGGCGGCGACGGCCCGGGCGATCTCGTACGGCCAGCCGGGGCCGGGCAGCGCCATCCAGACCGCGCGGGGCGAGCCGCCACCGGCCAGCGAGGCGAGGAAGTCCGGCCCGGCGGGGTAGCGCGACCAGCCGCCCGGCGCCGGCGCCGCGGGCCGCGGGCGCGGTGCGGGCGAGGGCTGGGCCTCGGCCTTGGCGTGCCGGGGCGGGACGGCCAGCTGGAGGACGTCGGCCAGGGTACCGGCGTACCGGTCGGCGACGGTCCGGCAGAGCCGCAGCAGCTGCGGGGTGAGCACCGGCTCGGGCGAGAGCACCTGGGCGAGCGGCGCCAGCGGGCCGGCGAAGTCGCTCTTCTCCAGCCGCGCGACGATGAACCCGTCGTGCAGCTCACCGCCCTCGCGCTGGCCCTTCACCACCCGCGCCCCGAACCGCACCCGGACGCGGACGCCGGGCTGCGCCTCCTCCGCCATCGCGGCGGGCACCTCGTAGTCGAAGAACTTGTCGATGGTCAGCACGCCCTTGTCGACCACCACCCGGGCGACCGGCAGGTGCTCGGCCCGCTTGGCGCCGCGCCACGTCCGGGGTTTGGCCCGGCGGACCGTCTCCCGGATGAACGCCAGCTGCTCCGGGCCCCCGCCCTCGTCCTCACTCCCCTGCGTGCTGCTCATCGCTCCCAGTACTACCAGGTCCCACCGACACAACCACGAAATCCACCGCACAACGCCGCAGGCGGCGGCCGCCCCGGTCTCCCGGGGGGCCGCCGCCTGCGGTCGGCCGGTCGGACGACCGGCCTTGCACGGATCAGTCCTGCACAGCCTTCTTCAGCTGCTCGACCCGGTCGGTCCGCTCCCAGGTGAAGTCCGGCAGCTCGCGGCCGAAGTGGCCGTAGGCGGCGGTCTGGGCGTAGATCGGCCGCAGCAGGTCCAGGTCACGGATGATCGCCGCCGGGCGGAGGTCGAACACCTCGGTGACGGCCTTCTGGATCGACAGCACCGGCACGGTCTCGGTGCCGAAGGTCTCCACGAAGAGACCGACCGGCTCGGCCTTGCCGATCGCGTACGCGACCTGCACCTCGGCGCGGCGGGCGAGGCCGGCGGCGACGATGTTCTTCGCCACCCAGCGCATCGCGTACGCGGCCGAGCGGTCCACCTTGGACGGGTCCTTGCCCGAGAAGGCGCCGCCACCGTGGCGGGCCATGCCGCCGTAGGTGTCGATGATGATCTTGCGGCCGGTGAGGCCGGCGTCGCCCATCGGACCGCCGATCTCGAAGCGGCCGGTCGGGTTGACCAGCAGGCGGTAGCCCTCGGTCACCAGCTTGATGCCCTGCTCGGCCAGCGCCTTCAGCTCCGGCTCCACGACGAACTCGCGGATGTCCGGGGTGAGCAGCGAGTCCAGGTCGATGTCGCTCGCGTGCTGCGAGGAGACGACCACGGTGTCCAGGCGGACGGCCTTGTCGCCGTCGTACTCGATGGTGACCTGGGTCTTGCCGTCCGGGCGCAGGTACGGGATCGTCCCGTTCTTGCGCACCTCGGACAGCCGCTTCGAGAGGCGGTGCGCCAGGGTGATCGGCAGCGGCATCAGCTCCGGCGTCTCGTCCGAGGCGTAGCCGAACATCAGGCCCTGGTCACCGGCGCCCTGCTTGTCCAGGTCGTCCTCGTCACCCTCGACCCGGGCCTCGTACGCCGTGTCGACACCCTGTGCGATGTCGGGCGACTGGGCACCGATGGACACCGACACGCCACAGGAGGCGCCGTCGAAGCCCTTCTTCGAGCTGTCGTAGCCGATCTCCAGGATCCGGTCCCGGACGAGCTGGGCGATCGGGGCGTACGCCTTGGTGGTCACCTCGCCGGCCACGTGCACCTGGCCGGTGGTGATCAGCGTCTCCACGGCGACCCGGGAAGTCGGGTCCTCCCGCAGAAGGGCGTCGAGGATGGTGTCGCTGATCTGGTCAGCGATCTTGTCGGGGTGTCCCTCGGTCACGGACTCCGAGGTGAACAGGCGGCGAGACACAGCGCTCCCTGGGGTTGCAGCGGCTGCTGACTGAAGGCCCCCGGCGAACCGGGGACATCCGGAAAGACTTGATTCCTGGAGTGTAACGGTCAGCTACCGGCAAGCGTCACTCCATTCCGAAATTGGAGACCGGACGATCACCGGTAAGGATCATTCCGCGATCATTTCCAGCCGCTTCGCGACCAGGTCCCAGACCACGTCGGCAAGGGCCTCCTTCGGGCCCACCGGCACCGCCGTCTCACTGCCGTCCGAGCCCAGGACGACGGCCTCGTTGACGTCCTGGCCGAAGGCCTTCCCGTTGCCGACCTCGTTGACGACCAGCAGGTCACAGCCCTTGCGGGCGAGCTTGGCGCGGCCGTTGGCGAGCACGTCGTCGGTCTCCGCCGCAAAACCCACGACCAGTTGGCCCGAACGGGGGCGATGGGCGGAGATCTCGGCCAGGATGTCCGGGTTCCGCACGAGTGCGACGGGGGCCGGTTCCTTCCCCTCGACCTTCTTGATCTTGCCGGTGGCGTATTCGGCGGGGCGGAAGTCGGCGACCGCGGCGGCCATCACCACCGCGTCCGCGTCCCCGGCCGCAGCGAGCGCGGCGTCCCGCAGTTCCAGTGCGGTCGAGACGTGCACCACATCGACGCCGGCCGGGTCCGGCAGCTCGGCGTTGGCCGAGAGCAGGGTCACCCGGGCGCCGCGCGCGGCGGCGGTCACGGCCAGCGCGTAGCCCTGCTTGCCGGAGGAGCGGTTGCCGAGGAAGCGCACCGGGTCGAGCGGCTCGCGGGTGCCGCCGGCCGAGACCACCACGTGCCGCCCGGCCAGGTCCGTCCGGACCCCGCCGTGCCGCAGCACGGCCCAGCAGGCGTCGAAGATCGCGGACGGCTCGGGCAGCCGGCCCTTGCCGGTGTCCTTGCCGGTCAGCCGCCCGACCGCGGGCTCCAGCACGATCACGCCCCGGCGGCGCAGCGTGGCGACGTTCTCCCGGGTGGCCGGGTTCTCCCACATCTCGGTGTGCATCGCGGGCGCCAGCACGACCGGGCACCGGGCGGTGAGCAGGGTGTTGGTGAGCAGGTCGTCGGCGAGCCCGTGGGCGGCCTTGGCCATCAGGTCCGCGGTGGCGGGGGCGACCACGACCAGGTCGGCGTTCTGCCCGATCCGCACGTGCGGCACCTCGTGGACGCGGTCCCAGGTCTCGGTGGCGGCCGGGCGGCCGGAGAGCGCGGCCCAGGTGGCCTCGCCGACGAAGTGCAGCGCGGCCTCGGTGGGCACCACGGTGACCTGGTGACCGGACTCGGTGAACCGCCGCAGCAGCTCGCACGCCTTGTACGCGGCGATCCCGCCGCTGACGCCGAGGACCACCCGGGGGGCGTCGGTCCGGTCCGTGCTCGCGCTCGCGCTCATCTTCGGCTTTCCTCCAGGTCTGGGACGTGCTCACCCTACGACCCCTCAGTAACCGCCCGCACCGTGGTGGACCCCACAGCGCCGCGCAGCGCCCGGCGGCGGCTCACGGCACCCCGCCCGCGGCGCCCCGGGCACGCCGAAGGGCCCGGCGGAAGCGATTCCGCCGGGCCCTTCGAAGAGCTGTTGCAGCCGGGTCAGGCAGCCTCGATCGCCTCGGCGGTCAGCATGCCCGCGTTGATCTCGCGCAGCGCGATCGACAGCGGCTTCTCGTGCACGTGGGTGTCGACCAGGGGGCCGACGTACTCGAGCAGGCCCTCACCGAGCTGCGAGTAGTACGCGTTGATCTGGCGCGCGCGCTTGGCGGCGTAGATCACGAGGCTGTACTTGGAGTCGGTGGCCTCAAGCAGCTCGTCGATCGGCGGGTTGATGATGCCCTCGGGCGCGGTCATGGAAGAGGACACGCGAAAACCTTCCGAAAGGGTGGAAAAGACAGACAGGTCAGGCTACACCGAGCAAGGCTAGCAGTTCGGACGCCACCTGCTCGACGGAGGTGTTGACAAGGGTCGTGTCGAACTCCGTCTCGGCGGCCAGCTCGACCTTGGCTGCCTCCAGCCGCTTCTCGATCACGTCCTGCGGCTCGGTGCCCCGGCCGGTGAGCCGGCGGACCAGCTCGTCCCAGCTCGGCGGAGCCAGGAACACCAGCTGCGCCTCGGGCATCGACTCGCGCACCTGACGGGCGCCCTGCAGGTCGATCTCCAGCAGGACGGGCTCGCCGCGCTCCAGCTTCTCCAGCACCGCCGACCGCGGGGTGCCGTAGCGGTTGCCAGCGAAGACGGCCCACTCCAGCAGCTCGCCGTTGGCGATCAGCTTGTCGAACTCGTCGTTGTCGACGAAGTGGTACTGGACCCCGTTCTGCTCGCCCGGCCTCGGGTGGCGGGTCGTCGCCGACACCGAGAGCCAGACCTCGGGGAACTGCTTCCTCATATGAGCGACGACCGTGCTCTTGCCGACCCCCGAAGGGCCGGAGAGCACGGTCAGCCGCGGACGCTCACTCATGCACCGATTATCCCGGATCGCGGACGATCCCGGGACCACGGGGGCACGGTCAGGCGGCACCGCCGCCGAACTCCCGCTCCAGGGAGGCGATCTGGTTCGTACCGAGGCCACGGACGCGACGGCTCTCACTGATGCCGAGGCGCTCCATGATCTGCTTGGCGCGGACCTTGCCCACGCCCGGGAGGGACTCCAGCAGGGCGGAGACCTTCATCTTGCCGATCACGTCGTTGTCGGCCTTGCCGGCCTTGATCACCTCGTGCAGGGAGGCGCCGGAGTGCTTGAGCCGGTTCTTGACCTCGGCGCGCTCCCGGCGAGCCTCGGCGGCCTTGGCGAGCGCGGCGGTGCGCTGTTCAGGGGTAAGGGGCGGAAGAGCCACGCCGTTCACCTCAGGGTGTGGAAGGAAGGGATTGAGCTATGACTGGTTTGGTTCCCAGGGCACCGGCCACAGGGGAACCTCACGGCTCTGACCTGCGAGAGCAACGGGAATCGCCGCTCTTCGATGACCTATCGCCGGACACTACCCGGATTGCGGCGCCACGTCAGGAAAAGAACACGAAAAGTCCTGGTCAGCCAAGGCCGACCAGGACTTTCCCGGGCAAAATGACCGCGATTGCGGACTTTGGCAGCGCCGATGTGACGGCGCTCACGTCAGGCCGTGGGACGCCACGGCGCCCCGTCACGCCGCTGCGCAGGGTTATCGGGTCACTTCACCGCGTCCGCGAACTCCTGGACGAAGCGGTCCGCCGCGTCCCGCAGGGCCGGCAGCGACGGGCCGTGCTTCAGCACGTCCCGGCTGACGCTCGGCACCACGTTGCGCGCCGAGGCGCCGAACACGCGCGGAAGGTCCGCCATGGTCGCGCCCTGGGCGCCGATCCCGGGGGCGAGCAGCGGGCCGTTGATCGCGAGGTCCACGCCCGCGTCGGCCAGGGTCGCGCCGACCACCGCGCCGAAGGAGCCGAGCGGCTCGGCCCCGGCGTTCTCGGCGGCCAGCTGGCGCAGCACCGCGGCGGCCACCTGCTCGCCGTCCGCGCCGACCGCGCGCTGCACCTCGGCGCCCTCCGGGTTGGAGGTGAGCGCCAGCGCGAAGACACCCGCGCCGTTGGCCGCGGCCAGGTCGAGCGCCGGGCGCAGCGAGCCGAAGCCCAGGTAGGGGCTGACGGTGACGGCGTCCGAGAAGAGCGGGCTGCCCGGGGAGAGGAAGGCCTCGGCGTACGCGGCCATGGTGGAGCCGATGTCGCCGCGCTTGGCGTCCATCAGGACCAGCGCGCCGGCCGCGCGGGCCTCCTCGACGGACTTCTCCAGCACCGCGACGCCCCTGGAGCCGAAGCGCTCGAAGAAGGCGGCCTGCGGCTTGAGCACGGCCACCCGGCCGGCCAGCGCCTCGACGACGGTCCGGCTGAAGGTCTCCAGGCCCGCGACGGAGTCCTCCAGCCCCCAGGCGGCGAGCAGGGAGGCGTGCGGGTCGATGCCGACGCAGAGCTGGCCGCGGGTGTCGAGGGCCTGGCGCAGGCGGGCGCCGAAGGGGGCGAGGGTCATGTCGTCCTTCCGAGGAGCGTGAGGGGGTTCAGGAGGCCTTGCGCGCGGGCACGGCGCTGCCGACGGCGGCGGCCAGGTTGCGGAAGCCGCCGGCCCGGACGCGGGCGGAGAGGCCCTTGTGGATGGCACGGCACCAGAAGGGGCCCTGGTAGATGAAGGCGCTGTAGCCCTGGACCAGGTCGGCGCCGTGGACGATGCGCTGCCAGGCGTCCTCGGCGGTCTCGATGCCGCCGACCGAGACCAGCGTCAGCCGGCCCCCGGTACGGGCGCGCAGGCGCTGGAGCACCTCCAGCGCGCGCTCCTTGAGCGGGGCGCCGGAGAGGCCGCCCATGCCGATCTCCTCGACCCGGGCGGCGGGGGTGCGCAGGCCCTCGCGGCCGATGGTGGTGTTGGTGGCGATGATGCCGTCCAGGCCCAGCTCCAGGGCGAGGTCGGCGACCGCGTCGACGTCCTCGTCGGCCAGGTCGGGGGCGATCTTGACCAGCAGCGGCACGTGGTGCGCGGTGGAGCGGTCGGCGGCCTCGCGGACGGCGGCGAGCAGCGGGCCGAGGTGCGAGACGGCCTGGAGGTTGCGCAGCCCGGGGGTGTTCGGGGAGCTGACGTTGACCACCAGGTAGTCGGCGTACTTGGCGAGCCGCTCGGTGGACTTGACGTAGTCGCCGATCGCGTCGGCCTCCTCGACCACCTTGGTCTTGCCGATGTTGATGCCGACCACCGGGGTGGAGGTGGTGTGCGGGCGCCGGGCGAGGCGGGCGGCGACCCGGGCCGAGCCCTGGTTGTTGAAGCCCATCCGGTTGACCAGCGCGCGGTCCTCGATCAGGCGGAACAGGCGCGGGGCCGGGTTGCCGGGCTGCGGCTCGCCGGTGATGGTGCCGATCTCGACGTAGTCGAAGCCGATCATCGACAGGCCGTCGATGCCGACGCCGTTCTTGTCGAAGCCGGCCGCCAGGCCGAACGGGCCGGGCAGGTCGAGGCCGAGGGCGGTGGTGCGCAGCGCCCGGTCGCGCGGGGCGAGCACCAGCCGGACCAGGGTGCGCAGCCCGGGCACCGAGGACGCCAGCCGGATCCAGAAGAAGGCGAGGTGGTGGGCCTTCTCCGGGTCCATCTTCTTGAACACGAGGTCGAACAGCAGCTTGTACAAAGCAGGGCTCCATCGGGGGCGGGCGCAGCCCGTCGGCAGGGCGGTGGCGGGCCTGGGGGTCTCCCCGGCCGGAGGCCGGGGAGGGTGGGCATGGCAGTGGGGGGCACCCGGCGGTTCGGTGCCCCCCACTGCGGTGGTGCTACTTGCTGCGGCCGGCGTTGATCAGCTCGGCGTGCTCCTGGAGCGACATCACCCCGACCTCGTCGCGCAGCAGCGCGTCGATGCCCTGGACGGCGGCGCCCATGGCCTGGACGGTGGTCAGGCAGGGCACGGCACGGGCGACGGCGGCGGTGCGGATCTCGTAGCCGTCGAGGCGGCCGCCGGTGCCGTACGGCGTGTTGATGATGAGGTCGACCTCGCCGTCGTGGATCAGCTGGACGATGGTCCGCTCGCCGTTCGGGCCCTCGCCCTCGCTGTGCTTGCGCACCAGCGTGGACGGGATGCCGCCGCGCTGGAGCACCTCGGCGGTGCCGGCGGTGGCGAGCACCTCGAAGCCGAGGCCGACCAGCGCGCGGGCCGGGAAGACCAGGTTGCGCTTGTCCCGGTTGGCGACCGACACGAAGACCTTGCCCCGGGTCGGCAGCGCGCCGTAGGCACCGGACTGGGCCTTGGCGTAGGCCGTGCCGAAGACCTTGTCGATGCCCATGACCTCGCCGGTGGAGCGCATCTCCGGGCCGAGGACGGTGTCCACGCCGCGGCCGTGCACGTCGCGGAAGCGGCTCCACGGCATCACGGCCTCCTTGACGGAGATCGGGCAGTCGGCGGGCAGCGTGCCGCCGTCGCCCTCGGCCGGGAGCAGGCCCTCGGCGCGCAGCTCGGCGATGGTGGCGCCGAGCGAGATCCGGGCGGCGGCCTTGGCCAGCGGGACGGCGGTCGCCTTGGAGGTGAACGGCACGGTGCGGGAGGCGCGCGGGTTGGCCTCCAGCACGTACAGGATGTCGCCGGAGAGGGCGAACTGGATGTTGATCAGGCCGCGGACGCCGACGCCGCGGGCGATCGCCTCGGTGGAGGCGCGCAGCCGCTTGATGTCGTAGCCGCCGAGGGTGATCGGGGGCAGCGCGCACGCGGAGTCGCCGGAGTGGATCCCGGCCTCCTCGATGTGCTCCATGACGCCGCCGAGGTAGAGCTCGGTGCCGTCGTAGAGCGCGTCGACGTCGATCTCCACCGCGTCGTCGAGGAAGCGGTCGATCAGCACCGGGTGCTCGGAGATGAGGCCAGCGTGCCGCTCCAGGTAGGAGGCGAGGGAGGCCTCGTCGTAGACGATCTCCATGCCGCGGCCGCCGAGCACGTAGGACGGGCGGGCCAGGACGGGGTAGCCGATCTCGTCGGCGATCGCCTTGGCCTCCTCGAAGGAGAAGGCGGTGCCGTGCTTGGGGGCGGGCAGGCCGGCGTCGCGCAGCACGCGGCCGAAGGCGCCGCGCTCCTCGGCGAGGTCGATCGCCTCGGGCTGGGTGCCGACGATCGGCACGCCGTTGTCCTTCAGCGCCTGGGCCAGGCCGAGCGGGGTCTGGCCGCCGAGCTGGACGATGACGCCCGCGAGCGGTCCGGCCTGCTGCTCGGCGTGGACGATCTCCAGCACGTCCTCCAGGGTGAGCGGCTCGAAGTAGAGCCGGTCGGAGGTGTCGTAGTCGGTGGAGACGGTCTCCGGGTTGCAGTTGACCATCACGGTCTCGTACCCGGCGTCGGCCAGCGCGAAGGAGGCGTGCACGCAGGAGTAGTCGAACTCGATGCCCTGGCCGATGCGGTTCGGGCCGGAGCCGAGGATGATCACGGCGGGCTTGGTGCGCGGGGCGACCTCGTTCTCCTCGTCGTAGGACGAGTAGAAGTACGGGGTCTTGGCGGCGAACTCGGCGGCGCAGGTGTCGACGGTCTTGAACACCGGGCGGATGCCGAGCGCGTGCCGGACCTCGCGGACGACGTCGGGGCGCAGGCCGCGGATCTCGCCGATCTGCTGGTCGGAGAAGCCGTGCCGCTTGGCGTGGCGCAGCAGCTCGGGGGTGAGCTCGGCGGCCTCGGCCAGCTCGGCGGCGATCTCGTCCAGCAGGAAGAGCTGGTCGACGAACCACGGGTCGATCTTGGTGGCGTCGAACACCTCCTCCGGGGTGGCGCCGGCGCGGATGGCCTGCATGACGGTGTTGATCCGGCCGTCGGTGGGCACGACGGCCTTCTCCAGCAGCGCGGCCCTGTCCCCGACCGGGCCGGTCCAGGTGAACTGGGAGCCCTTCTTCTCCAGCGAGCGGAGCGCCTTGTTCAGCGCCTCGGGGAAGTTGCGGCCCATGGCCATGGCCTCGCCGACCGACTTCATGGTGGTGGTCAGCGTGGCGTCGGCGCTCGGGAACTTCTCGAACGCGAACCGCGGCACCTTGACCACGACGTAGTCGAGGGTCGGCTCGAACGACGCCGGCGTCTGCTCGGTGATGTCGTTGGGGATCTCGTCGAGGGTGTAGCCGACGGCCAGCTTGGCGGCGATCTTGGCGATCGGGAAGCCGGTCGCCTTGGAGGCCAGCGCGGAGGAGCGGGACACGCGCGGGTTCATCTCGATGACGATGACCCGGCCGTCCTCGGGGTTGACCGCGAACTGGATGTTGCAGCCGCCGGTGTCGACGCCGACCTCGCGGATGACGGCGATGCCGACGTCGCGCAGGATCTGGTACTCGCGGTCGGTGAGCGTCATCGCCGGGGCGACGGTGATCGAGTCACCGGTGTGCACGCCCATCGGGTCGAAGTTCTCGATGGAGCAGACGACCACGACGTTGTCGTTCTTGTCGCGCATCAGCTCCAGCTCGTACTCCTTCCAGCCGAGGATGGACTCCTCCAGGAGCACCTCGGTGGTCGGCGAGAGGGTCAGGCCCTGGCCGGCGATGCGGCGCAGGTCCTCCTCGTTGTGGGCGAAGCCGGAGCCGGCGCCGCCCATGGTGAAGGAGGGGCGGACCACGACCGGGTAGCCGCCGAGGGTGTCGACGCCGGCCAGCACCTCGTCCATGGTGTGGCAGATGACGGAGCGGGCGGACTCGCCGTGGCCGATCTTGGCGTTGACCGCCTCGACGACGCCCTTGAAGAGCTCGCGGTCCTCGCCCTTGTGGATCGACTCGACCTTGGCGCCGATCAGCTCGACGTTGTACTTGGCGAGCACGCCGTTGGCGTCCAGCGAGATCGCGGTGTTGAGCGCGGTCTGCCCGCCGAGGGTCGGCAGGAGGGCGTCGGGGCGCTCCTTGGCGATGATCTTCTCGACGAACTCCGGGGTGATCGGCTCGACGTAGGTGGCGTCGGCGATCTCCGGGTCGGTCATGATCGTGGCCGGGTTGGAGTTGACCAGGACGACCCGCAGGCCCTCGGCCTTGAGCACCCGGCAGGCCTGGGTGCCGGAGTAGTCGAACTCCGCGGCCTGGCCGATCACGATCGGGCCGGAGCCGATGACCAGGACGGACTTGATGTCGGTGCGCTTAGGCACGCTGGCCCTCCATAAGGCTCACGAAACGGTCGAAGAGGTAGGCCGCGTCGTGCGGGCCGGCCGCCGCTTCGGGGTGGTACTGCACGCTGAAGGCGGGCACGTCCAGCGCCTGGAGGCCCTCGACCACGTCGTCGTTCAGGCAGACGTGGGAGACCTCGACGCGGCCGTAGGGCGTGTCGCTGACCTTGTCCAGCGGTGCGTTCACGGCGAAGCCGTGGTTGTGCGCGGTGACCTCGACCTTGCCGGTGGTGCGGTCCTGCACCGGCTGGTTGATGCCGCGGTGACCGTACTTGAGCTTGTAGGTGCCGAAGCCCAGCGCGCGGCCGAGGATCTGGTTGCCGAAGCAGATCCCGAAGAACGGGGTCTTGCGCTCCAGCACACCCTGCGCGAGGGCGACCTGGTGGTCGGCGGTGGCCGGGTCGCCCGGGCCGTTGGAGAAGAAGACGCCGTCCGGGTTGACCGCGTAGACCTCCTCCAGGGTGGCGTTGGCCGGCAGCACGTGCACCTCGATGCCGCGCTCGGCCATCCGCTGCGGGGTCATCGCCTTGATGCCGAGGTCCAGCGCGGCGACGGTGAACCGCTTCTCGCCGATCGCGGGCACCACGTACGTCTCGGTGGTGGCGACCTCGGCGCAGAGGTCGGCGCCCTTCATCTCGGGCGACTGCTGCACCTTGGCGAGCAGCGCGGCGTCGTCCGCCAGCGTCGGGCCGGAGAAGATGCCGCAGCGCATGGCGCCGCGCTCGCGCAGGTGGCGGGTGAGCGCCCGGGTGTCGATGCCGCTGATGCCGACGACGCCCTGGCGGACGAGCTCGTCGTCCAGCGAGCGCCGCGAGCGCCAGTTGGACGCGACCCGGGCGGGGTCGCGGACGACGTAGCCGGCGACCCAGATCTGCTTGGACTCGTCGTCCTCGTCGTTCCAGCCGGTGTTGCCGATCTGCGGGGCGGTCATCACGACCACCTGGCGGTGGTACGACGGGTCGGTCAGGGTCTCCTGGTAGCCGGACATGCCGGTGTTGAAGACCGCCTCGCCGAAGGTCTCGCCGGTCGCGCCGTAGGCCTGGCCGCGGAAGATCCGGCCGTCCTCCAGGACGAGCACGGCGGCGGGGCGGCTCAACGGCGCACGCTCCCGCCCTTGGCGCTGCGTGGTGGGGGCAGGTGCGGTCATGGAGCGGCCTCTTCCGTCTTCGTCTTCGTACGTGTTGCGAGTTGAGCGACCGCCTCGACCCAGGCGGCGTGCTCGTCGGGGTGGTCGGCCCGGAAACCCGAGTCCAGGGCGGTCCCCTCGTGCGTCCAGGTGACGACGAGCAGTCCGGACGGGACGACCTTTCCGGCGATCCCGGAGTCCGTCCGGGCACCGGTGAGGTGCTCGGCGGGGATCCAGAGGTCGACGTCGCCGGGGCGCCGTACCAGCAGGCCGTTCTCACCGAGGGTCAGGTCGGCACGGCTGCGGGTGCCCAGGCCGTGCGCCACGACCCGGTCCAGCCAGTTCCCGGCGGTGGTGGTGCCGTGGTACCGGCCGCTGGTCTCCAGGATGGTCCGGCCGGCCCGCTCCGGCACGGCGGGCAGCGCCGGGATGCCGGACTGGAGGGTGCGCCGCCAGTTCCAGCCCTGGCGCATCAGCCAGTAGACCAGGCCGATCACGATCAGCAGGCCGACGGCCCAGCCGATGTACCCGGGCCAGTTGGTGACCCTGGCCTGCTCCTGCGCGAGCAGCACCGGGGTCATACCAGCCCGCCCTGCTCGGCCAGCTCGCCGGCCAGCACGGTCGCGGTGCCGCGCAGGAAGGTGGCGTGCACCCGGCCGGGCAGGTCGAGGCCCCGGTAGGGGGTGTTGCGGGAGCGCGTGGCGAAGCTGTCGGGGTTCACGGCACCACGGTACGCGGGATCGAACAGCACCAGGTTCGCCGGCTCACCCACCGAGATCGGCCGTCCGTGGCCGCTCAGACGGCCGATCCGGGCCGGGCGGTGCGACATCCGGTCGGCGACGCCCTCCCAGTTCAGCAAGCCGGTGTCGACCATGGTCTGCTGGACGACCGAGAGCGCGGTCTCCAGGCCGACCATGCCCATCGCGGCGACGGCCCACTCGCAGTCCTTGTCCTCGGCCGGGTGCGGCGCGTGGTCGGTGGCGACGGCGTCGATGGTGCCGTCGGCGAGCGCCTTGCGCAGCGCCTGGACGTCCTCGGCGGTGCGCAGCGGCGGGTTCACCTTGTACACCGGGTCGTAGGAGCGGACCAGCTCGTCGGTCAGCAGCAGGTGGTGCGGGGTGACCTCGGCGGTGACGTTCCAGCCCTTGGCCTTGGCCCAGCGGATGATCTCGACCGAGCCGGCCGTGGAGACGTGGCAGACGTGCAGGCGGGAGCCGACGTGCGCGGCGAGCAGCACGTCGCGGGCGATGATCGCCTCCTCGGCGACGGCCGGCCAGCCGCCGAGCCCGAGCTCGCCGGAGACCTGGCCCTCGTTCATCTGGGCGCCCTCGGTGAGCCGCGGCTCCTGGGCGTGCTGGGCGACGACCCCGTCGAAGGCCTTCACGTACTCCAGCGCGCGGCGCATGATCACCGCGTCGTCCACGCACTTGCCGTCGTCGGAGAAGACCCGGACGCCGGCCGCGGACTCGTGCATCGCGCCGAGCTCGGCGAGCTTCTTGCCCTCCAGGCCGACGGTGACGGCGCCGACCGGCTGCACGTCGCAGTAGCCGGACTCCTGGCCGAGGCGCCAGACCTGCTCGACCACGCCGGCGGTGTCGGCGACCGGGAAGGTGTTGGCCATCGCGTGGACGGCGGTGAAGCCGCCCATGGCGGCGGCCTGGGTGCCGGTGAGCACCGTCTCGGCGTCCTCGCGGCCGGGCTCGCGCAGGTGGGTGTGCAGGTCGACCAGCCCGGGCAGGGCGATCAGACCGGTGGCGTCGATCTCGATGTCGGCCTCGACGGTGAGGCCGGTGCCGATCTCCTTGACGACGCCGTCGGCGAGGTGGAGGTCCTGCGGGGCGCCACCGAGGAGCTGGGCGTTGCGGATCAGGTAGGTGGTCACTGAGCGGTCTCCACGGAGTCGGTGCGGGCGGGGTCGGCGGAGCCGTCGGCGAAGACGGCGCCGCCGAGCAGCAGGTAGAGGACGGCCATCCGGACGGAGACGCCGTTGGCGACCTGCTCGACCACGGTGCAGCGCGGCGAGTCGGCGACGTCGGCGGTGATCTCCATGCCGCGGACCATCGGGCCGGGGTGCATCACGATGGCGTGCTCGGGCAGCTGGGCCATCCGGGCGCCGTCCAGGCCGTAGCGGCGGCTGTACTCGCGCTCGGTCGGGAAGAAGGCGGCGTTCATCCGCTCGCGCTGCACCCGGAGCATCATCAGCGCGTCCGTCTTGGGGAGCACGCTCTCCAGGTCGTAGCTGACCTCGCAGGGCCAGTTCTCGATGCCGATCGGCAGCAGCGTCGGCGGGGCCACGAAGGTGACCTGGGCGCCGAGGGTGGTGAGCAGGTGGACGTTGGAGCGGGCGACCCGGCTGTGCAGGATGTCGCCGACGATGGTCACCCGGCGGCCGGCGAGGTCACGGCCGGCACCCGCGTTGAGGTGGCGGCGCATGGTGAAGGCGTCGAGCAGCGCCTGGGTGGGGTGCTCGTGGGTGCCGTCACCGGCGTTGATGACGCTGCCGTGCAGCCAGTCGGACTGGGCGAGCCGGGCCGGCGCGCCGGAGGCGTGGTGCCGGATGACGACCGCGTCGGCGCCCATGGCCTGCAGGGTGAGCGCGGTGTCCTTGAGGCTCTCGCCCTTGGAGACCGAGGAACCCTTGGCGGAGAAGTTGATGACGTCGGCGGAGAGCCGCTTCTCGGCGACCTCGAAGGAGGTCTTGGTCCGGGTGGAGTCCTCGAAGAAGAGGTTGACGACGGTCCGGCCACGGAGCGTGGGCAGCTTCTTGACGGCCCGTCCGGAGAGCTGGGCCAGCTCCTCGGCGGTGTCCAGGATCAGCAGCGCGTCGTCGCGGGTGAGGTCGGCGGCGGAGACGAGGTGGCGCTTCACGCGGGTTACTCCGGGAGGTGCGGTTCGGACGGCCGGGAGGCCAGGGCCTGCGACGATCGGGCCGCGTAGTCGCGGTCGCCGACCAGGACGGCGTCCACGCCGTCGGTGTCGGCGAGGCGGACCTGCACGGCCTCGCGCAGCGAGGTGGGGAGGTTCTTGCCCACGTAGTCGGCGCGGATCGGCAGCTCGCGGTGGCCGCGGTCGACCAGGACGGCGAGCTGGACGGCCCGCGGGCGGCCGATGTCGCTGAGCGCGTCGAGGGCGGCGCGGATGGTGCGGCCGGAGAAGAGCACGTCGTCGACGAGGATCACCAGCCGGCCGTCGATGCCGTCGCCCGGGATCTCGGTGTGCTCCAGCGCGCGGGCGGGCTTGAGCCGCAGGTCGTCCCGGTACATGGTGATGTCCAGGGTGCCGAGCGGGATGTCGCGGCCGGTGATCTGGGCCAGCCTGGCGTGCAGGCGGCGGGCCAGGTGGACGCCCCTGGTGTGGATGCCGAGCAGCACGACGTCCTCCGCGCCCTTGGCGCGCTCGACGATCTCGTGCGCTATCCGGGTGATCACCCGGGCGATGTCCGTGCCGTCCAGCACCTGGTGCGGCGGTCGCGGCGTGGTTTCCTGGTGTGCGGTCATGCCGAAGCGGACCTCCTTCCCCGCCTCACGGGACGGGCCTTAAAGGATGTCTGGGATGGCCCCCGCCGACGCGGCGCGGGCTCCGGCCATCCTACCAGCGCGCTCACCGGCAAACGGACCTCCATCATTCCGCTTCTCCGGGTTAACGCCACGGACGCGCCACCGATGCGGGCCATTCGCACGACTGCCCCATTCGGCTTGACGCAACTACCTCACTCTACGTAACCTCACAGTGAGTTACGAGACGGGCGTCGAACCCACCGGTAACGACGTCGGCAATCGCCCGTGACCCACCACTGAACGCGAAGCAATCTCGTCCGGGGAGATCAATGTCCAGCGACTACGCGAAACAACTCGGAGGCAAGCTCCGAGCGATCCGCACTCAGCAGGGGCTCTCCCTGCACGGTGTCGAGGAGAAGTCCCAGGGGCGCTGGAAGGCAGTCGTCGTCGGCTCGTACGAGCGCGGCGACCGTGCGGTCACCGTGCAGCGGCTGGCCGAGCTGGCCGAGTTCTACGGCGTGCCGGTGCAGGAGCTGCTGCCCGGCGGTACGCCCGGCGGTGCGGCCGAGCCGCCGCCGCGCCTGGTGCTCGACCTGGAGAGACTCACCCAGGTCCCGTCCGAGAAGGCCGGCCCGCTGCAGCGCTACGCGGCCACCATCCAGAGCCAGCGCGGCGACTACAACGGCAAGGTGCTCTCGATCCGCCAGGACGACCTGCGCACCCTGGCCGTGATCTACGACCAGTCGCCGTCGATCCTCACCGAGCAGCTGATCTCCTGGGGCGTGCTGAACCCCGACGCGCGCCGTGCGGTGCGCGAGGAGGAGGCGAGCTGACCGCTCGCCACACCTGCCGAGCCTCGCCCTGACCTGCGGAAACGGGCGGGGCCCAGCAGAAACGTCACGGCGCGGCGCCCCTGACCGGGGGCCCGCGCCGTCGCGCTTCCGCGGCGCACGGCCGTCCGCCGAGCCGGGGCCGGGCCGCCCCGGCTCAGTGGACCGTGCCCAACGGGTGGCCCGGCACCGCCGCCACCCCGTCCAGCCGCACCGCTCCCCCGGCCGGGGCCCAGTCCCGTCCGTCGCAGGCCCAGGCCCACGCCGCCTGCCGGAAGCACTGCCCGGCGGCCCCGCCACGGGGCTCCCCGGCCGCCCCGGCGGACGCCGCCGCACCCTGCGCGCCGTGCAGCACCGCCAGCCCGGGCAGCTCCCGGACCAGCCCGGCACAGAGCACCGCGCAGACCAGCTCCAGGTCCTCGTCGTTGATCCGGACGACGCCGTCCTCCCACTGCAGCACCCGGGCCGCCGCCGTCAGCCGCCCGCCGGGCGCGTCCACCGCGAGCCGCAGCTCGTACACCCCGGCACCGGCGCCGACCAGCATCCGGCGGAACACCTCGGCGCCGCGCTGGTAGGCCTCCCGCACGGCCCCGTCACCGGCCTCGTACAGCCCGCCGTCCAGCAACAGGTCGGCGTGGCGCAGCGTCAACCCGTTCTCCCTGGCCCGGACCAGCCGCGGCACGAAGTCGCCGGCCAGCTCCTCGCCCTGGTAGGCGAGGAGCTGGGTCTGGAGCGGCGGGTTGACCAGGTAGCGGTCGCGGGCGGCCGGCTCGGCCGGATCGAGGCCGTTCAGCAGGCAGAACTCCTCGAAGTCCTGCGGGTGGAACATCCGGGCCCGGACGGTGTCGAAGCCGCGCCGGGCCTCGGTCAGCAGCTCGGCGGTGTCCCGCAGGTAGGACGCGTAGTCGGGGGCGTCGGACAGGCGCCAGGCGCGGGCCCGCTCGAAGTCGGCCGCGCTGGTCAGGACGCCGATGACGAAGGCCTGGTCACCGCCGGCCGGGCGCCGCCCGGCCCGCTCGTGCCGTGACCTCGCGCGGGGGCGCTGGCCCGCGGCGGTGCAGTCGGGGGTGCGGCGGGCACGGCCGTTGCGGCTCATGCGCCCACCCCGCTTCGCCCGGCAGGGGCATCCGCCCACGCGCACCTCTTCATTGATCGCTCGCGGCGGTGGCTCATCGGTGGGGCTCCTGCGGGGCGGACGGACGGGGCGGTCAGCGGCGGCAGTGCCGCTGACCGTTGTCCTCCCCAGCCCCGCGCGTCGCACACGTACGGCGTGTCACAGGAATGTAACCGAACGTGAGACGGGTGCCCCGGCCGCTCCCGGTCCGGCCACCGCCCCGGCGGCGGCCGTCACGCCGGGCACCGGCCTCGCCCCGGGCGTGGTCGTCACCCCGGGCGTGGTCGTCACACCGGGCGCGGCACCCGGGCCAGCTGACGGGACTGCGCGACCAGGCGGCCGGACTCGTCCCAGACCTCGGCGTCCTCCTCGAAGTAGCCGCCCGCCACGTTGCGGGTGGCGTGGGTGACGCGCAGCCAGCCGGGCACCGGCCGGGCCCGCAGGTGGACGGTCAGCTCGATGGTGGGCGCCCAGCCGGGCAGGCCGAGGTCGAAGGTGACCGGCGGCAGCGCGTCGGCCACCAGCAGGAGCATCAGCGGGTCGGGCCGGCGGCCGTCGGCGAGCCGGAACCAGCCCTGGATCCGCCCGTTGCCCGAGGGCTGCCCGAGCGCCCAGCCGATGGTGGCCGGGTCGAGCCGCAGGTCGAACCGCTCCAGCAGGGCGGCCTGCGCGATCAGCTCCTTGGGGGCGTGCTCGACGCCGATGCACTGCTCCGGCGGCGGCAGCTGCGGCGGCCGGGCGGCGGTGCGCACCTCGCCGTCGTCGGCGGCGAGGTCACCGTGGCTGGCGACCACCCGGAGCCGCTCGACGCCGTCCTGGCTGAGCGAGGCGGTGCCGGTGGAGAGCGAGCGGCCGGAGCGGAGCACCTCGGTACGGACGGTGGCCGGGCCGGGGGTGGAGGCGGAGAGGTAGTAGCCGCTGATCGAGACCGGGTCGGCGTGGCCGTCCCGGCCCTGCGCGGCGTGCTCCAGGGACAGCGCGTGGCCGGCCATGGCGAGCAGCAGCCCGCCGTTGACGCCGCCGCCGATCTGCCAGCCGGCGCCCAGCTCGCCGTCGTAGCGGCCGGGCTCGTCCGGGTGGCGGGTCAGGGCGATGCCCTGGTCGAACTCACTGCGGATCGCCGTGGTCATGGGGGGTGGCCTGCCCTTCGCTGGGGGATCGCTGGGGGTCGCCGGCGGGCGGGGCCGCGGGCGCACCAGGTTACTGGCGAGTAGGTCCCCACCATAGGCCACCGGGGCGAAACGCACGACGGCCGCCGGACCCCTTTTCGGGGTCCGGCGGCCGTACGTCGGGTGCTGCTACCGGCGGATGCTCGGCTTCAACTCCAGGAAGCGGGCGAGCAGGCCGTTCACGAAGGCCGGGGAGTCGTCCGTGGAGAACTCCTTGGCGATCTCGACGGCCTCGTCCAGGACGACCGCGTCCGGGACGCCGTCCTCCCAGATCAGCTCGTACGCGCCGAGCCGCAGGACGTTGCGGTCCACGATCGGCATCCGGTCGAGCGTCCAGCCCACCGCGTACTCCGAGATCAGGTCGTCGATCCGGCGGGCGTGCTGGACATAACCCTCGACCAGCTCCATCGTGTACTCGCCGACCTGCGGGGTGCCCTCGTCCGGCTTGGGCTCCCGGGCACGGGCCACCCAGTCCGCGAGGACGGTCAGCGGGTCGACGTTGCGGTGGTCGGCCTCGAAGAGGATCTGGAAGGCCCGCGTACGGGCCTTGCTGCGTGCGGCCGACACGGACTTACTTCACCCGGCCGAGGTAGCTGCCGTCGCGGGTGTCGACCTTGATCTTCTCGCCGGTCACGATGAACAGCGGGACGGCGATCTCGGCGCCGGTCTCCAGGGTGGCCGGCTTGGAGCCACCGGTGGAGCGGTCGCCCTGCACACCCGGCTCGGTGTGGGAGATGGTCAGCTCGACCGAGGCCGGGAGCTCGATGTACAGCGGGGCGCCCTCGTACATGGCGACCAGGGCCTCGAAGCCCTCCAGCAGGTACTTGGCGGCGTCGCCGACGACGGCGGGCTCGACCGTGGTCTGGTCGTAGGTGTCCGTGTCCATGAACACGAAGTTCTCGCCGTCCTTGTACGAGAACTGCATGCCGCGCTTGTCGACGTTGGCGGTCTCGACCTTGGTGCCGGCGTTGAAGGTCTTGTCGACGACCTTGCCCGTCAGGACCTCCTTGAGCTTGGTCCGCACGAAGGCCGGGCCCTTGCCGGGCTTGACGTGCTGGAACTCGACGACGGACCAGAGCTTGCCGCCCTCCAGCTTGAGGACCATGCCGTTCTTGAGATCGTTCGTGGAAGCCACGGGCGCACTTACTCCTGGATATAGCTGTCAAGGAACCAAGGGGTGCGTCCTGCCGGCTGCGGCAGCCTCCCGGGCAGCCGCGGGCCTACAGGGCGAGGAGCTCCTTGGTGGTGATGGTGAGCAGCTCGGGCCCGCCCTCTTCGAGGGGGCGTACGACGAGCGTGTCCTCGATCCGGACGCCGCCCTTGCCCGGGAGGTGAACCCCCGGACCGACGGTGACCGGTACGCGGCTGTCCAGTTTACCCATGTCCGACGGACCGAGGCGCGGCGCCTCCCGGATCTCCAGCCCGATCCCGTGACCGACCGGGTGCGGCGAGCTCTCGGTGTGCCCGGCCGCCTGGAGGATCTCCCGCGCGGCCTGGTCGGGTACGTACTGCTCGACCCCCGGCCCGAGCGCCTCCCGCCCGGCCCGCTGCGCCCGGAAGACCAGCCGGTGCAGCTCGACCTGCCAGGGCGCGGGGGCGGCCCCGATCACGAAGGTCCGGGCGGTGGAGACGCCGTACCCCCGGTACTGCGCGCCGAGCACCACGGTGAGGAAGTCGCCCTCCTCCACCCGCCGGTCGGTCGGCTGGTGGGCCTGCTGGCCGGAGTGGCTGCCGGTGCCGACCGAGACCGGGAAGGCCGCCCGGTCCGCACCGTGGTCGATCATCCGGCGCTCCAGCTCCATCGCCAGGTGCCGCTCGGTGCGGCCCACCAGGATCGACTCCAGCAGCTCGCCGAGCGCCTGGTCGGCGATCTCGGCCGCGATCCGCAGGTCGGCGATCTCGTGCTCGTCCTTGACCACCCGCAGCCGCTCGACCGCCTGCCCCAGGTCCGCGAGCCGGACCCCCTCGGCCAGGCCCGCCACCGCCCGGTGCCGGCTGACGGTCAGGTCGTGCTCCTCCACCGCGAGGTCCGACACCCTCAGCCGCGCCGCCGCGGCGGCGGCCGCCAGAGCGGTGTCCGCCCCCGCCGCCACCGGCACCTGGGTCACGTCCTCCGCGATCAGGTGCTCCCCGGTGTCGTCCGGCGGAAGGTCGTCCGGCAGCGCCAGCAGCACCCGCTCCCGGGTCAGCAGCAAGGTCGCCCCGCATGGCGGACACCCGGTCAGGTACCGCACGTTCGCCGTCCGGGTGATCAGCGCCGCATCGACCCCGGACGCACTGCAGTGCTCCCTCAGGCGCTCCCGCCGGCCCGCGTACGCATCAGACATGCGTCGAGCCTACGGAGCCCCACTCCGATCCGCCCGCCGAGCGCCCCCACCCGGGCACGTGTCGCCCCGGGCCGGGCGGCCGGGCCCTCCCCCGGCACGGCCGCCCCCTGCTCCAGGCCCCCCGCACGGGAAGTCGGAGGGGCCGACTTCCCGTGCGGCGGTGGCACACGGGCCCGACCGGGTCACGGCGCTCCGGCGGCCCGGGAATGGGCGGGGCGGGGCTTGCGTTGGAGCAGACGAAAACGACATCCATTCCCGCGTACGGCCTCGACCGGCCCCCGAACGAGCCGGCCGCGACCGTGCCTCCCACCCCAGGAGGATTCCCATGGCCCGCAGCGAACAGCGCCCCGTCGTCCGGCTCAGGTCCACGGCCGGGACGGGCTTCACGTACGTGACCCGCAAGAACCGCCGCAACGACCCGGACCGGCTGGTGCTGCGCAAGTACGACCCGGTCGCGCGGCAGCACGCCGACTTCCGCGAAGAGCGCTGAACCGGCCCGCTCCTCTCCCCCGTCCCGCCCCCGAAGGAGGCCCTCATGAAGCCCGGCATCCACCCCGCCTACCGCCCGGTCGTCTTCCGCGACAAGGCCGGCGGGCTGGCGTTCCCGACCCGCTCGACGCTGACCGGCGACGGGACGGTCGAGTGGGAGGACGGCACCACCTACCCGGTGGTCGACGTCGAGGTCTCCTCGGCGAGCCACCCCTTCCACACCGGCCGGTCCCGCGTGACGGACACCGCCGGCCGTGTCGAGCGCTTCCACCGGCGGTACGGCGAGCGGCGCGGCTGAGCCCGCGCGCGAACGCCGAAGCGGCGCCCGTCCGGCCCTCACGGGGCCGGGCGGGCGCCGCTTCACGTCCGCGGGCCGCTCAGCGCGGCGGCGGGGCGGGGACCACCGCTACTTCGCCGGCCCCGGGGCGGCACCCTCCGGGGCGACGGCCTGCGCCGCGCCGGTCGGCGAAGCGCCGCTCTCCGAAACGGCCGTCGCCGCCCCCGGCACCGCCGCCTTCGCGCTCGGGCTCCACCGCTGCTCGACCCCCGCGAGCCGCCAGTAGGCGATCGCCGCCGCCCAGACCACCACGAACAGCGCGACGATCGCGTAGCCGACGTTGTCCAGCGAGATGTCCGCGATCCAGCCGCTGACCGGGTCGGTCAGGTCCAGCTTCTCGTGCAGGACGCCGACCAGCTCGATGGTGCCGATGATGAACGCGACCGCGATCGACAGCCCGGTGATGGTCAGGTTGTAGTACACCTTGCGTACCGGGTTGGAGAACGCCCACTGGTACGCGAAGTTCATGAACGTCCCGTCCAGCGTGTCGAACAGGCTCATCCCGGCGGCGAACAGCAGCGGCAGGCAGGCGATGGCGTACCAGGGCAGGCCGGAGGCCGCACCGGAGCCGGCCATCACCATCAGGGTGACCTCGGTCGCGGTGTCGAAGCCGAGGCCGAGCACCATGCCGACCGGGAACATCTGGCCGGGCCGGGTGATCGAGCGGGTCGCCCGGTTCAGCACCCGGGCCAGGAAACCGCGCGAGTTGAGGTGCTCCTCCAGCTCCGCCTCGTCGAAGTGCCCGGCCCGCATCTTCCGGAACACCTTCAGGATGCCGAACAGGGCGGCCAGGTTGAGCGCGCCGATCAGGTAGAGGAAGGCGCCGGAGGCGGAGGTGCCGATCATGCCGAGCCACTTGTGGGTGGTCGACTCGTCGTCCATCAGCGTGTTGGCCAGCTGCGCGCCGCCCGCCACCAGCGTGGCCATGAGGACGACCATCGAGGAGTGCCCGAGGGCGAACCAGAAGCCCACCGAGACCGGCCGCTTGCCGTCCGCCATCAGCTTGCGGGTGGTGTTGTCGATCACCGCGATGTGGTCGGCGTCGAAGGCGTGCCGCATGCCGAGGGTGTAGGCGGTGATGCCCAGACCCACCCCGAAGACCTGGGTACCGACCTCGTACTTCTCGGGCGCGACGAGGAAGATCAGCGTCCCGAACGCCACCACGTGCATGGCCAGGATCACCCCGACCAGCCCGGCCGTGCGGATGGTGTCCTCTCGTCTCCACCGGAAAGTGGGCAGGACGGACGGCGCCGCCGGAGCAGCGGCGGTTTCGGGCAGGGTCATCTGCGGATCACGCTCCAGCACCTCGTGGAATGACGTTCGTGAGATGCCGTGGCCGGTCTCCTGGCTGACGGGGCTTCCGTACCCGCCTTCCCAGGCGCGCGATGCGCCCAGTGGCGTCGTGGGTACGGACGACTCCCCCGATCACAGTGGCGAGGGCCGCTCCGGACTTGGACCTTGAGGGTCCGTCACCGGTCTTCCCGAACACCACGGCGGGCTACACCGTAGGGGGCCGCGCATCACCCTTGCAAGGCTGCGCACCTGCGCAGGTGTCCAGGATCACAGGCCGGGGCTGCAAGAATGTCCGCATGCATCTCGTACCGGCCGACCGTGCGGGCCAGCGCACCATCGACGGGCACCGGGTCTGCGAGGCCATCGCCGCCATCGGCGACACCGGACACGTCCGGTCCTGGGCCGAGCGGTTCTCGCTGCTCGCCGACCCCGGGCGGCTCTCCCTGCTGCTCGCCCTGCACCGTGCCGGTCCGCTCGCCGTGACCGACCTCGCGGTGGCCACCGGCATGCGCGATCCCGCCGTCTCCCAGGCGCTGCGGCTGCTCCGCACGGCCGGAGTGGTCACCGGCGACAAGGACGGTCGTGTGGTGCGCTACCGGCTCGTGGACGACGCCATGCGCCCCCTGCTGGACGAGTGCGCCGCCGCCGAGCACCACGAGCCCGCGCCCGACACCTCCCCGGCCACCGCGGGCACCACCGACCACGAGCCCGCCGTCGCGGCCGGCTGACCCAACGCCCGGCGCGGTCGCACCGCACCCGCCCCGGCCGGGTGCGGACTCCGTGCGCCGTCCCACCCGCTCCACCCGGAGCGCGTCGTGCCGGCGGCCGCCCGGCGGCCCGGGTCAGCCCTCCCCCTCCCGCACCAGCCGTTCGAAGCGGCGCAGCGAGCGCCGGGCCAGCGGGTCCGTCGCGGGCCGCAGGGCGCCGGCCACCAGGCCGGCGGCGGGGAGGCGGAAGGCGCCGAGGAAGGCGAACCGGGTGCCCCCGGGCTCGGGGCGGGCGGCCATGCCGCCGAGCAGGAAGCGGCTGCGCATCAGGCACCAGCCCGGCGTCAGCTCGACGTCGAAGCGGGCCCGCAGGCGGCTGTGGCCCACCACCAGGGCCTCGGCGCGGCCGTCGGCCGGGCCCGCGGTGAGGCGGACCGAACGCAGGTCCGGCAGCCAGCGCGGCAGCCCGTCCTCCAGGTCGGCCGCGGCGGCCCAGACCCGGTCGAACGGCGCGTCGATCACCGTCTCGCGGACGCTGGCTCCGGGGGTGACGGCGGCGACGACGTGCAGCCGGCGCACCGGATCGAAGGCCGCCACCGGCCAGGGGATCTGCGTGCTCACTGCTGCCACGCCCTTCGGAAGCTGAGTCGGGCCCGGGAGAGCCGGGACTTCACGGTGCCGGCCGCCACGCCCAGCAGGTCGGCGGTGGACCGCTCGTCCAGGCCCTCCAGGTCGCGCAGCACCAGGACGGCGCGGTGTTCGGGGCTGAGCCGGGCGAGGACGTCCTCGATGTCGGCGGCCAGCTGCGGGTCCCCGGGGCGGGGCAGCTCGGAGAGGTCGGCCGGGACGCAGCGGGCGACCCGCCGCACGTGCCGGACCGCCTCCCGGACGGCGATCGAGCGGACCCAGCCGAACAGCGCGGCCGGGTCCTGGAGCTGGCCGAGCTTGCGGAATACGGCGATCAGCGCCTCCTGGGTGGCGTCGGGGCCGTCGTCCAGGGCGATCGGGCCGCAGAGCCGGCGGACGTAGGGCGTGACCAGCTCCAGCAGCTCACTCACGGCCAGCTGGTCGCCGCGCTGGGCGGCGCGGACCAGGGCGGTGACATCGCTCGCGGTTCGGGTGTCGGGACCATCCACATCCGCAACAGAGGCGGCGGACGGCCCGGACGTTCCCTCGCCCCCGGGGCTTTCCGGTGTGACGCTCGCCACGGGAACGTCCGGCGGGCCGGGCCGCTCCTGGGGGTGCCACACCGTCGCATCCCCTGGGGGACCACCGTGAACCGTCGCCGTACCGCCGCTCTCGCCGTCGCCACCGTCCTCGCCGCCGACGGCCTGCTGCACGTCTACTGGGCCACCGGCAGCACCTGGCCCGCGGCCGACTCCGCGTCGCTCTCCCGGGCGGTGCTCAACGCCGACGTGCCGTTCACGCCGCCCGTGGTGCTGCCGCTCGCCGCGGCGCTGTTCTCCGGGGCGGCGCTGGTGCTCGCCCAGGGCGGGGTGCTGGACGGGCTGGCCCGCCGGTTGCCCGCGGTGGCGCTGCGCTGGGGGCCGCGTGCGGTGGCCGGCGGGATGCTCGCCCGCGGGCTGGCCGGGCTGGTCTGGGCCACCGGGATCGGGGCCGACACCGGGTCCGTCTTCTACCCGCTCAACCTGGCCCTCTACACGCCGCTCTGCCTGGCCGGCGCGGCCGCCGCCTGGTCGGTGGCGCGGGACCGGGCCGACGGCTGACCGGGCGTCACGGGCCTCAGGCCTGCTGGCAGGCCGGGCACCAGAAGAGGTTGCGGGAGGCGTGCTGCTCCGTCCGGACGTCCGTCCCGCAGACCAGGCAGGGCATCGCGGCCCTGCGGTAGACGTAGACCTCTCCGCCGTGGTCGTCCACCCGGGGCGGACGGCCCATCGCCTCGGGGGTGTGCTCCGGGCGGACGGTGTCGATCCGGCCCGCGCCGACGCCCTCGTGCATCAACGCGACGAGGTCGGCCCAGATCGCGTCCCATTCGGCGCGGGTGAGGTCGCGCCCGGCCCGGTGCGGGTTGATGCCGTGCCGGAACAGCACCTCGGCGCGGTAGACGTTGCCCACACCGGCCAGCACCTTCTGGTCCATCAGCAGCGCGGCGACCGTCGTCCGGCTGCCGGATATCCGCCGCCAGGCGGGCTCCGGGTCCGCGTCGGCGCGCAGCGGGTCCGGGCCCAGCCGGGCGGCGACGGCGGCCTTCTCCGCGTCGGTGATCAGCGCACAGGTGTTGGGGCCACGCAGGTCGGCGTAGGCGTCGTCGTTCTCCAGCCGCAGCCGGACCAGGCCGACCGGCTCGGGCGCCGGCCCCTCGCCGAAGGTGAAGCCGCCGTAGAGGCCGAGGTGGACGTGCACCCACGCGTCGCCCTCGAAGCCGAGGAAGAGGTGCTTGCCGGTGGCCTCGGCCCCGGTCAGCAGCCGGCCGTCGACCAGCCCGGCGCTCTCGGCGAACCGGCCCTGCGGGCTGGTGGCGCGGACGGGGCGGCCCCCGAAGACCCGGGCGCTCTCGGCGGCGAGGCGGTGGATGATGTGGCCTTCCGGCACGGGCGTCGGCTCCCCCGGGTGGTTCGACAGGACGCGTCCATCATCGCAGCCGGCACCGACAGCCCGGCCGCACGAAGGCTCGGACGAAGGCGGGTACGAAGGCGGGTACGAGGGCCGGGTACGACGGCCGCGTACGAGGGCCGACGGCGACGGCCCGGGGCGGCAGGTCAGCGGACCGGGATGCCCATCAGCCGCGCCAGGATCACCCGGTCCAGCTCGGCGGCGGTCGCGGCGACGTCCAGGTGCGAGTTGTCGATGATCGGCAGGCCCGAGTTGTACCAGCCGGCCATCCGCCCGTGGATCCGGGCCACCTCCTCGTCGCTGAGCCGCCGGTTGCCGCTGCGCCGGGCGTTGCGGCTGAGCACCGAGTCCAGGCTGGGCAGCAGCACGACCGGGATCATGCCGGGCCCGATGTGGCGCTTCCAGCCGCCGAGCCCGATCGCCGGGCGGTCCGGGAAGACGGCGTCGTCGATGATGCAGGAGATGCCGTTAGCGAGGTAGTTGCGGCAGGCGAAACCGCAGGTGCGGCGGGCCAGCCGGTACTGCGCCTCGGACGCGTTGTTCCAGCCGGACTGCGGGTTGGCGAAGCCGGACTGCACCCACTCGCGGACGTCGTCCAGGCTGATGTGCGCGGTCGGCGTGGGGCGGCGCTCGGCCCAGTGCCGGGCGACGGTGGTCTTGCCGGCGCCGGCCGGGCCGATCAGCAGCACGGCGAGCGGCCCGGCCGGCGCGTGCGGCTGCGGGTGCGAGGGGAGCTGGACGGGTGCGCCGGAGGGCAGCAGGAAGTGCCCGGTGGCCCCGGCGGGCACGGGTGCGGACACCGGCGCGGGAGCGGCGGCCCGGGCGGGTGCCGTCGGGGCCGCCGGTGCGGGTGCGGGTGCGGGCGCCATCGGAGCGGGCGGCGGCACGGGTGCACCCGGCGCCACCGGCGCGGGACCGGCAGGCACGGGACCAGCGGGCGGGACGGTCGGCCGGCCGCCGTACGGGGGCCCGGCGGCAGCCTGCGGCGCGGGCGGAACCGGCAGCGGCGCCACCGGCGCGGGCTGCGGAACACCCGGCGTGGCCTGCGCGGAGCCCGGCGGGCCCTGCGGCGCCCCGCCCGCCGACGGCGGGGGTGGCGGTGGCGCGGAGGTCGCGGTGCCGGGGTACGGCGGGGCCGGCGGAGCGACGGGACGTGGGGGGACCTGCCCACCCCCGGCGTACTGCGTCACGGTCACCTCCCGACTTCTTTCAGCGGGGACACTACACGTCGGCCCGGCAGCGGGCACAGTCCGCCGCCGGGCCTCTGACGAGGGCAGCCGCCCCCCGCCTCAGCGTGTGGTGAGCTGCTCGGCGAGCGCGCGCAGTGCCAGTTCGTACGAGCCGAGGCCGAACCCGGCGATGGTCCCGGAGGCGACCGCAGCGATCACCGAGGTGTGCCGGAAGGTCTCCCGGACGTACGGGTTGGAGATGTGCACCTCGATCAGCGGGGCGGTCCGCTGGGCGGCGGCGTCGCGCATCGCGTACGAGTAGTGGGTGAAGGCGCCCGGGTTGATCACCACGGGCACCTGGCCGTCGGCCGCCTCGTGCAGCCACTCCACCATCTGCTGCTCGGAGTTGGTCTCGTGCACCTCGACCTCGAAGCCGAACTCCTTGCCGAGCGCGGTGCAGCGCTCGACCAGCCCGGCGTACGAGGTGGCACCGTAGACGTCCGGTTCGCGGCTGCCGAGCCGGCCGAGGTTGGGGCCGTTGAGCACCATCACCCGGGTCACGAGGAGACCTCCGCGTACGCGGCGACCAGCAGCGACGGGTCGGGGCCCTCCAGCACGGAGGTCTTGCCCAGACCGTCCAGGACGATGAAGCGGATCAGGTCGCCGCGCGACTTCTTGTCGATCTTCATCGCGTCCAGCAGCTTCGGCCAGGCGTCCGCGCGGTAGCTGAGCGGCAGGCCGACCGAGGCCAGCACGGTGCGGTGCCGGTCGGCCGTCTCGTCGTCCAGCCGCCCGGCCAGACGGCCGAGTTCGGCGGCGAAGACCATGCCGATGGAGATCGCGGCACCGTGCCGCCACTTGTACCGCTCGTTGCGCTCGATGGCGTGGCCGAGGGTGTGGCCGTAGTTGAGGATCTCGCGCCGGCCGGACTCCTTGAGGTCCCCGGAGACGACGTCGGCCTTGACCTGGATGGCCCGCCGGATCAGCTCGACGGTGTGCGGGCCGGCCGGGGTCTTGGCGCCCTCCGGGTCGGCCTCGATCAGGTCGAGGATGGCCGGGTCGGCGATGAAACCGCACTTGACGACCTCGGCGAGGCCGGAGACGTAGTCGTGCTTCGGCACCGTCTCCAGGGTGTCGAGGTCGGCCAGTACGCCCACCGGCGGGTGGAAGGCGCCGACCATGTTCTTGCCCTCGGCGATGTTGATGCCGGTCTTGCCGCCGACGGCCGCGTCGACCATGCCGAGCAGCGTGGTGGGCATCGAGATCCAGCGGACCCCGCGCAGCCAGGTGGCGGCCACGAAACCGGCCAGGTCGGTGGTGGCTCCGCCGCCGAGTCCGACGATCACGTCGCTGCGGGTGAAGCCCGTCTGGCCGAGGACCGACCAGCAGTAGGCGGCGACCTCGGCGCTCTTGGCGTCCTCCGCGTTGGGCACCTGGAGGACGATCGCCTCGTAGCCCTCGCCGAGCAGGTCCTCGCGGATCGCGTCGGCGGTGGCGGCGAGCGCCTCCGGGTGGATGAGCGCGACCCGCTTGGCCCGGGTGCCGATCAGCGGCGCCAGCTCACCGAGCAGCTGGTGCCCGACGAGCACGTCGTACGGGTCGTGGCCGGCGCTGCCGCCGACGTGGATCGTGACGGTGTCACTCATGGGGGGTCTTCAACTCCAGTGCTTCCAGTACGGCGTCCGCGACCTGCCCGGGGGTACGGCCGGCGGTGTCGACGACGGCGGTGGCCACCTCCAGGTAGAGGGGGCGACGGGCCTCCATCAGCTCCCGCCAGCGGGCCCGGGGGTTCACGGCCAGCAGCGGGCGGGGGGCGTCCAGGCCGACCCGCTTGACCGCGTCGGCCAGCGGGACCTCCAGGAAGACCACCGGCAGCTCGTGCAGCAGCGCGCGGGTGGCCTCGGCCATCACCGCGCCGCCGCCGAGCGCGAGCACACCGCCGTGGCCGCCGGCGGCCGCGCGCACCGCGCCGGCCTCCAGCTCGCGGAAGTGCGGCTCGCCCTCGTCGATGAAGATCTCCGGGATCGGCTTGCCGGCCAGCTGCTCGACGTCGGCGTCGGTGTCCCGGAACCCGACGCCGAGGCGCTCGGCGAGGACCCGCCCGACGGTGGACTTGCCACTGCCGGGCGGGCCGACCAGCACCACCAGGGGGCTGGTCATCGGACGATCAGGTTGTCCAGGTAGCCCTGGACGTTGCGGCGGGTCTCGGAGACGTGGTCGCCGCCGAACTTCTCGTTCACCGCGTCGGCCAGCACCAGGGCGACCATCGCCTCGGCGACGATGCCCGCGGCCGGGACGGCACAGACGTCGGAGCGCTGGTGGTGGGCCTTGGCCGGCTCACCGGTGCGCACGTCCAGGGTCTGCAGGGCACGCGGGACGGTCGCGATCGGCTTCATCGCGGCGCGCACGCGCAGCAGCTCACCGGTGGAGAGGCCGCCCTCGGTGCCGCCGGAGCGGCCGGAGGTGCGCTTGACGCCCTCGGCGGTCGGCACGATCTCGTCGTGGGCCTGGGAGCCGGGCACGCGGGCCAGGTCGAAGCCGTCGCCGACCTCGACGCCCTTGATCGCCTGGATGCCCATCAGGGCGGCGGCGAGGCGGGCGTCCAGCCGCCGGTCCCAGTGCACGTGCGAACCGAGGCCGACCGGCACGCCGTAGGCGAGCACCTCGACCACGCCGCCCAGCGTGTCCCCGTCCTTGTGGGCCTGGTCGATCTCGGCGACCATCGCCTTCGACGCGTCGGTGTCCAGGCAGCGCACCGGGTCGGCGTCCAGCTTGGCCTCGTCGGACGGCAGCGGCAGCACCCCGGCCGGGGCCTTGGCGGCGGCCAGCTCGACCACGTGGCTCACGATCTCGATGCCGCAGGTCTCCTTGAGGTACGCGCGGGCGACGGCGCCGAGCGCGACCCGGGCGGCCGTCTCGCGGGCGCTCGCGCGCTCCAGGATCGGACGGGCCTCGTCGATCGAGTACTTCTGCATACCGGCCAGGTCGGCGTGGCCGGGGCGCGGGCGGGTCAGCGCCTCGTTGCGGGCGAGGCCGGCCAGCACCTCGGGGTCGACCGGGTCGGCCGACATGACCTGCTCCCACTTCGGCCACTCGGTGTTACCGACCATGATCGCCACCGGGCTGCCCATGGTCTCGCCGTGCCGGACACCGCCGAGGAAGGTGACCTCGTCCTGCTCGAACTTCATCCGTGCGCCGCGACCGTAGCCGAGCCGGCGGCGCGCCAGCGCATCGGCCACCACGGCGGTGGTGACCGGTACACCGGCGGGCAGGCCCTCCAGCGTCGCGACCAGTGCGGGGCCGTGCGACTCCCCCGCCGTCAGCCAGCGCAACGTACCCAACGGAGCTCCTTCATCAGCGGGCCGGCCACGGGTGCAGCCGTGACCCGCCCGGGCGTGCCTTGTCCCTGAATCCTTTCATGCCCCGGGCACACCCGGGGGCGGAGTCCGGGTGACGGACGGCAACCGGCCGACCGGCGGACGCGGCGGCGCGCAACCACGCCGGAACGGCGGGTTGCACCGCGGTGAACCGACCCGCCGCACGGGCGTCCGGCACGGCGTCACGGCGTGCCCGCGTGCCGTTCCGCCGTGCTCCGGTGGGTCCGGCACGGCGTGCCACAGTGACGCGACGTGCCGGTGCAGCACGGCAGCCCGTGCCGCCCGCCGGCCCGCGCGCGTCAGCGTGCGGCGAGCGCCGCCTCGCCCGCCGCCCGGACGGCGGCCAGCGGGCCCGGCGTCCGGCCGGTGAAGAGCTCGCTCTGCAGCACCGCCTGGTGCACCAGCAGGTCCAGCCCGCCCAGCACCGTGGCGCCGCGTTCCGCGCAGGCGGCGGCCAGCGCCGTCGGCCACGGGTGGTACAGCACGTCGAACAGCGCGCCCGGAGCGGCCGGCAGCCCGGCGGCGAAGGCGTCGGTGGCACCCACCGGCGTGGTGGAGACGGTGAGCGGCTGCGCCAACGCCTCGGCGCCGCGCTCCCAGTCCGCGGTCCGGACGGCGACGCCCAGCCGCTCGCCCAGCTCGGCCATCTCGCGCGCCCGCTCGGGGCTGCGCACGTACACCGTCACCTCGCCGGTGCAGATCTGGGCCAGCGCCGCCAGCGCGGAGGACGCCGTCGCCCCGGCACCGAGCACCGCCGCGCCGGGCACCTCGGTGACGCCGCGCTCGCGCAGCGCGTTGACCAGGCCGGGGATGTCGGTGTTGTCCCCGACCCGCCGCCCGTCGGCGGTGAACACCACCGTGTTCACCGCCTCCACCGACCGCGCGGTCGCGCTCACCTCGTCGAGCAGCGGGATGACCGCCCGCTTCAGCGGCATGGTGAGCGAGAGCCCGGTCCACTCCGACTCGTCGAGCCCGGCGAGGAAGCCGGGCAGGCCCGCCTCGTCCACCTCGAAGCGGTCGTAGCGCCAGCCGTCCAGCCCGAGCGCCGCGAAGGCGGCCCGGTGCAGGTCCGGCGAGAGCGAGTGGGCGATCGGCGAGCCGAGCACGGCGGCCCGGTGCTTGCTGGTCAACACTGCTTCTCCGTAAGCGAGTTGCCCGCGCGGGCTACTTGGTGGTGGTGCAGTGGACGCGCACCTTGTCGAAGCCCTGGCCGGCCGCCTTGCAGTACTGCTCGACGTTGGCCGCGTGCTCCTGGTCCGTCTCCGCGAAGAGGGTGTGGGTCGGGTCCATCGCGATGAAGTACAGCCACTTCCCTTCCGCCGGGTGGGTCACCGCGTTGATCGCGTCCTCGCCGGGGTTGGAGATCGGCCCGGGCGGCAGCCCCGGGTTGATGTAGGTGTTGTACTTGTTGGACGCGTCGTCGATGTCCTTCTTGTCCAGCACCTTGCGGCCGAGCGAGTACTGCAGCGTGGTGTCCATGCCCAGGCGGTGCTTGATCACGCCGTCGGCCGCGAGGCGGTTCTGGATGGTCCTGGCCATCTTGGCGAAGTCGGTGACGTTGTTGCCCTCGCGCTGGAGGATGCTCGCCTCGATGACGACCTCGTAGCCGTTCTTCAGCCCCGCGGCGGAGGCCTGCGCGTCCAGGCCCTGGTACTTCTCGGTGGCGTTCTTCACCATCTGCTTGAGCAGGTCCTCGGGCTTCATGCCCTCGGCGATGTTGTACCGGGTCGGCCAGAGGAAGCCCTCGATGTTGCCGTTCGCGTACGCCGGCAGGCCGAGGTCGTTCACCTGGGCCTTGGCGACGTTCGCCGTGGTGCCCTTCGCCAGTTTCAGCTTGTCGTCGATCTTGGCGTAGATCTCGGTGGAGTTCAGGCCCTCGGGCAGCACCAGCGCGGCGCCGCCGTTCTGCTCGATCAGGGACTGGAGGGCGGCCGAGGCCGACATCTCCTTCTTCAGGACGTAGAAGCCCTGCTGGATGTTCCCGCACTTGGGTTCGGCGCCGCAGACCTTGGTGTACGCATCGACGCTCTTCACCACGCCCGCGTTCTTCAGGGACAGGCCCATCTGGCCGCCGGTCGCGCCCGGCTTGATCTCGACCTGGACGCTGCCGGTGCCCTCGCCCTGGAAGTCCGGCGGCGGCCCGAAGTGGTCCTGGTAGAAGCCGTAGCCCCACCAGCCGGCGCCGCCCAGGGCGCCGAGCAGCACCAGCGCGACGACCAGGCACGCACCGCCGTTGCGGCGCCCGGACTTCTTGACCTTCTCCTTGCGCTTCTTCTTGCCCTCGCGGGAGTTGTCCTCCTCGCCCAGGAAACCGCCGTGCCCGTCCTCGCCGTCCTCGGCATAGTCGTCGGCGTGGCCGTCCCACTCGTCCTGGTCCGGCTCGGGATCCGTCTCGGCCTGGAGGCCGCCGGCCTCCAGGGCGGCGGCCTCGGCCTCCCAGTCGATGCCGTCCGCACCGGGGCCGGTCGGGGCCTGGGCCTGCTGCTGGCGCCGCGCGGCCCGCCCGCCCGGCTGCGGCTGGTCAGACTGCTGCTGCTGCGCACCGGGCTGCCGGCCCGCGCCCTGCGGGGGCATGCCCTGCTGGCCCGCACCCTGCTGGGGCATCCCCGGCTGGGGCATGCCCTGCTGCTGGGGCATGCCCTGCTGCTGGGGCATACCCTGCTGCGGCATGCCCGGCTGCTGGGCCATGCCCTGCTGCTGCGGCTGCTGCTGGAAGCCCTGCTGCTGGCCCTGGAACGCCTGGAAGTCCTGCTGCTGACCGGGGAAGCCCTGGCCGCCCTGCTGCGGGTAACCCTGCTGCTGCTCCAGGTAGCCCTGCTGCCCGCCGAAGCTCTGGCCGCCCTGCTGCGGGTAGCCCTGCTGCCCGCCGCCGTACTGCGGCTGCTGCGGCTGCTGCCCCTGCTGGAACTGCTGCCCGCCGTACTGCTGCTGCGGCTGCTGTCCCTGCGGGTACTCGGCCGGGTAGCCCTGCTGCTGCATCTGCTGTGGATAGCCCGGCTGGCCACCGCCGTACTGCGGCTGCTGCTGGGGATGCTGCTGCCACTGGCCGTCCTGCTGGCCCGGGACCGGCTGCTGGCCTCCGTACCCGGGGTCACCGGGGTGCCACGGCTCGGAGCCCTGGGGGCCGTAGCCCCGACCCAGATCGGTCATTGATCCCCTTACACCGACGGAGACGGCCGGAGGATCGGACCGGCCGTCCCGGGACGGCGTCCCGGTTGTTTCTCGAACCGGCGTGCTACTGCAGCGCCTGGAGGGAGACGCTACCGTACCGCAGACCCGTCACCGTCAAGGCCGACGCCCTGTCAGTGCACGCCCGGTCCGGGTTCCTGGCCCTCCGCCGGGGTGCTCCCCGGTGCTCCCGGGCTTCCGGCCGGGGAGGCCGACGCCCCCGGGGAGACCCCTGCCGAGGCCCCTGCCGTCCCCTGTGCGGCCGCCGCCGAGGCGCTCGACTTCGCCGCGTTGTTGGCGTTGAACTCCGCCACGTTGCGCTGCTGCACCTCGAAGCTGTCGGTGAACCGGGTGTCCCCCGGCTTCACGGTGACGAAGTAGAGCCAGTCCCCCTGGGCCGGGTCGACCGCCGCCATGATCGCCTGCCGCCCCGGGTTGCCGATCGGCGTCGGCGGCAGGCCGGCGTGCAGGTAGGTGTTGTACGGCGAGTCCAGCTTGGTCTCGGTGACGGTGGTGTTCAGGGTCGAGCGGCCGAGCGCGTAGTTGATCGTGGAGTCCAGCTGGAGCGGCATGTTCTTGGCCAGCCGGTTGTAGATGACCCGGGCCACCTTGGCCATGTCCTCGGTGTTGTCCGCCTCGCCCTGGACCATGCTGGCGATGGTGACCAGCCCGTACAGGCTCTGCCCGAGGGTCTGAGCGACGACGTCCGCGTCGTCGCGGGCGAACTCCTTGCCGGCCCGTTCGACCATCTGTTTCAGCAGGTCCACCGCGGTGGTGCCGTCCGTCACACTGTAGGTCGCGGGGAAGAGGTACCCCTCGGGGCTGCCCTTGGCGAACTCCGGCAGGCCCAGCTCGCCCGCCTGCTCCTGGGCGGCCTTCTGGGCGGTGCCGTCGGGCAGGTTCAGCTTCTTGTCGATCGCCGCGTAGATCTGGTTGCCGCGCCAGCCCTCGGGGATGGTCAGGCCGTTGGCGTTGGCCGGGTCGACCAGGATCGCCAGCGCCGCGGCGGCCGACATCTTCTGCTTCAGCGTGTACGTGCCGGGCTGGATCCGCCCGGCGGCGGCCGCGCTGCCCTTCGCCGCCCGGGTGAAGGCGAGCGAGCTGGCCACCACGCCGTTGCGCACCAGTGCCGAGGCGATCTGGGTGAGACCGGCGCCCTCGGGCACCGAGACCTGGACGTCGCCGGTGCCGGCGCCCGCGTAGTCGGCGGCGGCCGGGGGCTTCTTCTGGCCCTGCAGCCAGGTGTACCCGGTCACGCCGATCCCGCCGAAGACGGTGACCAGCGCGAGCGCGGTCAGCCCGCAGGCCAGGCCGTTGCGCCGACGGTGCGGATCCGGCGCATCGGGGCGCGGCCGGGGCGCGCCGGGCGCGCGGCCCTCCGGTTCCATGACCGGCGCACCGAGGTGGCCGGGTGTGAGCCCCGGGGTGAAGTCCTGGTCGGTCATTGCGCCCCCTCTGCGGCCCGGAAACGGAGCGAGGGGCCCGTGCGGACGCGTCCGCACGGGCCCCTCACCGGGACGTTAGAGCAGGCTGGTCAGCCGGCCGCCTCGACGCTCTCACCGGGCGGCCGTCCGCTCACCCGTTCGGACTCAAGGGCGGTCTGGAGGATCACCACCGCGGCGGCCTGGTCGACCACCGAGCGGCCCTTCTTCGCCTTGACCCCGGAGGCCCGCAGGCCGTGGGTCGCGGTGACGGTGGACATCCGCTCGTCGACCAGCCGGACCGGTACCGGGTAGAGCCGGTTGGCCAGCCGGGCCGCGTAGGCGCGGACCTTCTCGGCCGCCGGGCCCTCCTTGCCGCTGAGCGAGCGCGGAAGGCCGACGATCACCTCGATCGCGTCGTACTCCTCGACGATGGCACCGATCCTGGCCTGCGACTTCACCCCGGCGGGGACGGTCTCCACCGGCGTGGCGAGCACCCCGTCGGGGTCGCAGGACGCGACCCCGATCCGGGCGTCACCGACGTCGACGGCGATCCGCCGCCCCCGCCGGAAGGGCCTTTCCTCCTGCTCCATCAGCTGGCGCGCTCCGCGACCAGTCCGCGCACGGCGGCGATGGCCTCGCCGACCGCGCCCGGGTTGGAGCCACCGCCCTGGGCGACGTCGTCCTTGCCACCGCCACCGCCACCGAGGGTCTTGGCGGCGACCCGGACCAGCTCGCCGGCCTTGATGCCGCGGCCGCGGGCGTCCTCGTTGGTGGCGATCACGGTCAGCGGGCGGTCGTTGGCCACGGTGAAGGCGGCGACGACGGCCGGGCGCGAGCCGAGGCGGCCGCGCACGTCCAGGACCAGCTTGCGCAGCTCGTCCGCACCGGTGCCGTCGGCGACCTGCGCGGCCACCACGGCGATGCCCTGCACGTCCTCGGCCGAGTCGGCCAGGCCCGCGGCGGCGGCCAGGACCTTCTCGGCGCGGAAGCGCTCGATCTCCTTCTCGGCGTCCTTGAGCTTGGCGAGCATGCCCGAGATCTTCTCCGGCAGCTCCTCCGGGCGGCCCTTGACCAGCTCGGTGAGCTGGGAGACCACGGTGTGCTCGCGGGCCAGGAACTTGTAGGCGTCCACGCCGACCAGCGCCTCGACGCGGCGCACGCCGGAGCCGATCGAGGACTCGCCGAGCAGCTTCACCAGGCCCAGCTGGGCGGTGTTGCCGACGTGCGTGCCACCGCAGAGCTCCTTGGAGAAGTCGCCGATGGTGACGACCCGGACCTCGTCGCCGTACTTCTCGCCGAACATGGCGATGGCGCCGGCCTTGCGGGCCTGGTCCATCGTCATGACCTCGGCGGTGACGTCCAGCTCGCGGGTGAGCACGTCGTTGATCTTCTGCTCGACGTCGACCAGCACGCTGCCGGGCACGGCGGCGGGCGAGCCGAAGTCGAAACGGAAGCGGCCGGGGGCGTTCTCGGAGCCGGCCTGGGCGGCCGTCGGGCCGAGCGCGTCGCGCAGCGCCTGGTGGGTCAGGTGGGTGGCCGAGTGGGCGCGGGCGATCGCCCGGCGGCGGTCCACGTCGATCGTGGCGTACGCGGAGGCACCGAGCACGACCTCGCCGAACAGCACGCCACCGGAGTGGACGACGACGCCCGGGACGGGCTGCTGCACGTCGCGGATCTCCACGACCGCGCCGGAGTCCAGCCGGATCCGGCCGTGGTCGGCGAGCTGGCCGCCGCCCTCGGCGTAGAACGGGGTGCGGTCGAGGACGATCTCGACCTCGTCGCCCTCGCTCGCGGCCGGCGCCGGGACGCCGTCCACCAGCAGGCCGACCACGGTGGCCTCGCCCTCGGTGAGGCTGTAGCCGGTGAAGACGCTGGCGCCGGACTTGTCGGCGACCTCGCGGTACGCGGCGACGTCGGCGTGGCCCATCTTCTTCGCCTTGGCGTCCGCCTTGGCGCGGTCCCGCTGCTCCTGCATCAGGCGGCGGAAGCCGGACTCGTCCACCTGGAGGCCCTGCTCCTCGGCCATCTCCAGGGTGAGGTCGATCGGGAAGCCGTAGGTGTCGTGCAGCTTGAAGGCCTGGTCGCCGGAGAGGACGGCGCCGCCGGCCTGCTTGGTCTCGGTGACCGCGGCGTCCAGCAGGCTGGTGCCGGCCTTCAGGGTCTGCAGGAAGGCCGTCTCCTCGCCGGTGACGACCGTCTCGATCCGCTTGCGGTCGGTCTCCAGCTCCGGGTACTGCGGGGCCATCGCCTTGATCGCGGTGTCCGTGAGGTCCCGGGCGACCGGACCGGTCGCGCCCAGCAGGCGCATGTTGCGGATGGCCCGGCGCAGGATGCGGCGCAGGACGTAGCCGCGGCCCTCGTTGCCGGGGGTCACGCCGTCGCCGATCAGCATCAGCGCGGTGCGGATGTGGTCGGTGACCACGCGCAGCGAGACGTCCGACTTGTGGTCGGCGCCGTAGGTGTGACCGGTGAGCGCCGCGGCGTGATCGAGGATCATCCGGCTGGTGTCGATCTCGAAGAGGTTGTCGACGCCCTGCAGGATGGCGGCGAGGCGCTCCAGGCCGAGGCCGGTGTCGATGTTCTTGCTCGGCAGGTCGCCGAGGATCTCGAACCCGTCCTTGCCGTCACCGTGGCCGCGCTCGTACTGCATGAAGACCAGGTTCCAGATCTCCAGGTAGCGCTCGCCGTTGACGGCCGGGCCGCCCTCCTCGCCGTACGCGGGGCCGCGGTCGTAGTTGATCTCCGAGCACGGGCCGCACGGGCCGGGAACGCCCATCGACCAGAAGTTGTCCTTCATGCCGAGGCGCTGGATGCGCTCGGACGGCACGCCGATGACGTCCCGCCAGATCTGCTCGGCCTCGTCGTCGTCCTTGTAGACGGTGATCCAGAGCTTCTCCTTCTCCAGGCCGTAGCCGCCGTCCGCGACGGGAGTGGTGAGCAGCTCCCAGGCGAACTTGATGGCTCCTTCCTTGAAGTAGTCACCGAAGGAGAAGTTGCCGCACATCTGGAAGAAGGAGCCGTGCCGGGTGGTCTTCCCGACCTCCTCGATGTCCAGGGTGCGCACGCACTTCTGGACGCTGGTGGCACGCGAGAACTGCGGCTTGACCTCGCCCAGGAAGTACGGCTTGAAGGGCACCATGCCGGCGTTGACCAGCAGCAGGGTGGGGTCGTCGGCGACCAGGGACGCCGACGGAACGACGGTGTGGCCGCGCTCCTCGAAGAAGCGCAGCCAGCGGCGGCGGATCTCTGCCGACTCCATTAGTGGTCCTTCCGGTTCGGGGTACCGCCCTGCTGCGGCAGTGCGCGGCGGGGCGTCTTTTCGATGGCTGGGGTGGTGCGGGCACCGTCGGACGATGCGCGGGCACTGCTGGACGGAGGCAGGGCGGCGGCCGGGCTGCCGGGCGCCGCCGAGATAGCTCGGTACTGCGGCTCGCCGCGCAGGACTCTGCTGTTGCGGCGGCGGGGCTCGACGACGGCGGTGCCGTCCAGTCCGAGGTCCTCGCGCAGCTGCTCCTCGCGCTCGGCCATGCCGGCCTTCACGTCCTGCGCGAACCGCTTGGCCGCGTCGCCCAGGTGCAGCGCACCGCGCGCGGCGGTGCCGGAGAGGCTGTCCGGGGTGAGCCGGTGAACGGCCTCGTTGGCCTTGTTCATGGCCCAGACGGTGGCGCCGGCGCCGACCGCCATCCAGAAGATGCGTCGCACCATGGCGTCAGCTCCTCACCGCGCGCCGGACCCGGGCGAGCAGGCCGCTCTTGGGCGCCGTCGCGGCGCGCACCTCGGCCCGGATCAGCCGGGCCAGCTCCTCGCGCTCGCCCGGCTGGGTGGGCAGCGTCAGGGTGCCGTTCTGCTTGGCGACGGCCTTGCGGACGCCGTAGCTGAAGGCCGCGACCTTGACCAGCGGCCCGCCCAGGGTGGCCGCGACGGTGGAGGAGAGCGCGTTGGCGTTGGCGGCGGCGTCCTGCACGTTGGCGGTGATCTCGTCGACCCGCTCGAGCTGCTCGTTGGCGCTGCGCACGGCGGCGCCGGCGTCGGTCAGCAGCGGCACGGCCTGTTCGGTGACCGCGGAGACCAGGACGGTGGCCTCCTTCAGCACCCGCGAGAGCCGGACCAGCACGACGGCGAGCAGGGTGACCAGGACCGCCCAGAACACGGCGACGAGCAACCCGGCCAGCTCTCCCACGGACACCTTGCGCGCTCCCTCGCCTTGCTGTTCTCCGAGGGGAACCCTATCGCGACCACGGCCGGTTTCCGGACCGGGTCACCGGCCGGGCCCGCCCCGCGATCCGGTCGGGTGTGCGAGCCGTGCGCGTAACCTACCGGCCGGTCACCTCGTTCCACCGGGCGGGCCGTCGCCGGGGCGGTCCCCGCGACGTCCGGACCGCGAGGGTCCGGACCCGGACCCGGGAGCAGTGTTTGGCAGGCGACTCAAGAGCAGAGCCCGGGGCGGCGGCGCCGAGCCCGCCGGCGCCCGGGGGGCTGCCCGCGGAGGTGAACAGCTTCGTCGGACGGCGGGAGGAGCTCGCCTCCCTGGCCGGGATGCTGGCCGCCGCCCGGCTGGTGACGGTGACCGGGCCGGGCGGGGTCGGCAAGAGCCGGCTGGCGTTGCGCGCGGCGGCCCGGGCGGCCGGCGCCTTCCCGGACGGCACCTGGCTGGTCGAGGTGGCCCCGGTGCAGGACCCGCTGCTGCTCGGCCACGCCGCCCTGGAGGCGCTGCGGCTGACCGACGGCACCGCCCGGGCGCCGCTGGACATCCTGACCGAGCAGCTGGCCGGGCGCCGGATGCTGATCGTGCTGGACGGCTGCGAACACCTGGTGGACGCCTGCGCGGAGCTGGCCGACACCCTGCTGCGGGCGGTACCGGGCCTGCGGGTGCTGGCCACCAGCCGGGCGCCGCTGCGGTCCCCGGGCGAGCACCTGCTGACCCTGGCGCCGTTGCCGGTCGGCCGGGTTGGCCCCGGCACGGTGCCGGACGCGGTGCGGCTCTTCGCCGACCGGGCCCGGGCGGTGCTGCCGTCCTTCGAGGTCACCGCGGCCACCGTCGAGGGGATCGCCCAGCTCTGCCGCCGGCTGGACGGCATCCCGCTGGCCGTGGAGCTGGCGGCCGGGCGGCTGCGCGCACTGTCGGTGGAGCAGATCGGCGCCCGCCTGGACGACCGCTTCCGGCTGCTCACCGGCGGTGCCCGGACGGCGCTGCCGCGCCATCAGACGCTCCGGACGACGATCGGCTGGAGCCACGAGCTCTGCACGGTGCAGGAACGTTTACTCTGGGCCCGCCTCTCCGTCTTCGCCGGCAGCTTCGACCTGGAGGCCGCCGAGTACGTCTGCGCCGGCGACGGCCTCGAACCGGACGAGCTGCTCGACCTGCTGTCCGAACTGGTCGCCAAGTCGGTGGTGCTGCGCGAGGAGAGCGCCTTCGGCGTCCGCTTCCGGCTGCTGGACACGCTGCGCGAGTACGGCGGGCACTGGTTGCGCGGCGCGGGCGGGGAACAGCGGCTGCTGCGCCGCCACCGCGACTGGTACCTGGGCGTGGCGACCTGGGGCGAGGTCGAGTGGTTCGGCCCGCGGCAGGCCGAGACCGCCGAGCGGACCGGGCTCGCACACGCCAACCTCCGTGCGGCGCTGGAGTTCTGCCTGGCCGAGCCGGGCGAGGAGCAGCTCGCCCTGCTGCTGGCCGGCACGCTCTGGTTCTTCTGGGTCGGCTGCGGCCATCTCGGCGAGGGCCGGCACTGGCTGGACCGCGCCCTCGCCCTCGCCCCCGAACCGACCGAGGCCCGTGCGAAGGCGCTCTGGGTCACCGGCTACATGGCCACCCTCCAGGGCGACCTGGTCGCCGCACGGCCCGCGCTGGAGGAGTGCCGCCGCCAGGCGCAGGACACCGGTGACGACCGGGCGCTCGCCTACGCCGTCCACCGGCAGGGCTGCGCGGCGCTGATCGGCGACGAACCGGCCCGCGCGGCCGAGCTGTTCGAGGAGGCGCTCTGGCACTACCGCACCATCGGCGAGCTGAACAGCAACGTCCTGATGGCCATGTTCGAGCTGGGCATCGCCTACCTCTTCCAGGGCGACCGGGAGAGCGGCGAGCTCTGGCTCGGCCAGGTCCGCGAGCTGTGCGAGGAGCACGGCGAGCAGTGGGCGTACGCGTACGGGCTGTACGCGCTGGCGTACTCGCACTGGCTGAACGGCGAGGTCCGGCCGGCCCGCGCGCAGGCCCGGGAGAGCGTCCGGCTCAACCACCTCTTCCGCGACCTGCTCGGCATCGTGCTGGCGATCGACCTGCTGGCGCTGCTGGAGACCGAGCCCGTCGGGCCCGGCGAGCCGGGCGACCTGCGCGAGGCCCGGGTGCTGCAGGGGGCCGCGCACCGGATCTGGCAGGCCGTGGGCAAGCCGTTCTTCGGCTCGCGCACCTTCAACGGCCCGCACCGGGACTGCGAGGACCGGGCCCGGGCCGGGCTGACCGAGCAGGAGTTCGCCGACTCGTTCGACCGCGGAACCCGGCTGGACCTGGACGCCGCCGTGCGCCGCGCGCTCGGCGGGGACGACGCGGCGGGCGGGCCGGGGCCGCTGCCCGGCCCCCGCTCGGTGCCGCCGGAGCCGCAGCCGTCGCCGGTCAGGAATAGTTGAAACTTGTCCATTGCTTCAGGGGGCAGCACCGCCCGGAACCGTCGCACCAGGACGGGCACCGGGCCGACCCGGAAGGAGCAGCCGTGGCCATCCACACCGCCGCCGACGAGTACCGCCTCGCGAACTTCTACTTCGAGTCCAAGGCCTACTCCGACGCCGCCCGCATGCTGGAGGGCGTCCTCGCCGAGGAGCCGGCCAACCTCTCGGTCCGGCTGCTGCTGGCCCGCAGCTACTACCACTCGGCCCAGCTCTCCCGCGCCGAGGCCCAGCTGCGCGTGATCGTGGACGCCGCCCCGGCCGAGGACTACGCCCGGCTGATGCTCGGCCGGACCCTGGAGCGCCAGGGCCGCGCCGAGGAGGCCCGCCCGCACCTGCGGCTCGCCGCCGCGATGACCGGCGGGGACCTCTGACCGCTCCCGGCCCCACCCCGGGCCGAACGGCACGCCGGACCCGGGCGCCCGGAGGCGAGCGGGCGGGTCACCGGGCACGCGGGTGAGTCACCGCGGGAGCGGGCGCGCCACGGAAAAAGGGGCGAGCCCCCGCCGCCTCGAAGGCGACGGGGGCTCGCTGGGTACGGCAGGCGTACCGCTCGCGGGTCAGCGCGAGTAGTACTCGACGACGAGCTGCTCGTCGCAGATCACCGGGACCTCCTTGCGCTGCGGCGCGCGGTCCAGGCGGAAGGCCAGGGCCTTCAGGTTGACCTCGAGGTACTTCGGGGTCTGGCCCTCACCCGCGTAGCCACCCTCACGGGCGACCTGGAACGGGACCTTCTCCTTGCTGCGCTCGCGGACCGTCACGACGTAGCCCGGCTTCAGCTGGTACGACGGCTTGTTGACCTTGCCGCCGTTGACCTCGATGTGGCCGTGGACGACCATCTGGCGGGCCTGGTAGATGGTGCGGGCAATGCCCGAACGCAGCACCAGCGAGTCCAGACGGGTCTCCAGCTCGGCGACGAGCGCCTCACCGGTCTTGCCCTCGGCCTTCTTGGCGCGGTCGAACGCGCGCGACAGCTGCTTCTCGCTCAGGTCGTACTGGGCGCGGAGACGCTGCTTCTCGAGCAGACGGACCTTGTAGTCCGAGTTCTGCTTGCGGCCACGGCCGTGCTGGCCGGGCGGGTACGGGCGGGCCTCGAAGTACTTGACGGACTTCGGGGTCAGCGGCACGCCGAGCGCACGCGCGATCTTGACCTTGGGACGCTTCTGGTTCGCCATGAACCAAACCTTCCTTGCTTACGAATACGGCTTCACCAGGTGTTGACGGAGGTCGCTCGTCGCGGTCCGGAGAAAAACCGCACCGCCCACGGGCAGTGTGGTCAGCCGCTCTCCGAGGCCGGGCACAGAAGTGCTTGCACACGAGTGGCCCACCGAACCGGGGTTGGTGGGCTGCACGCGACACCGAAACGGTGCGCGACGCTCCTGAGGGCCCCGAAGGGCCCACCGCCGGTGCCCCGCTGGTGCGGCCGGTCGGTCAGGGTCTCCCCTGCCGCCGTCCCGGGACACGGCACTCCGCACGAGTATACCCGCTGCGGATCACCCTCCCGCCGGGGCCCGCGGCGCCCGCCTCACTCGCCCCTGAGCCGGCCCCTCGTCCACTCCACGACGTCCGCGTACCGCGCCTCCCCGCCGTGCCGGGTCGGCCGGTAGTACTCCTTGCCGTGCACCGCGTCCGGCGCGTACTGCTGCGCCGCGATGCCCTCCGGCAGGTCGTGCGGGTACTGGTAGCCCTGGCCGTGCCCGAGCCTGCCCGCGCCCCCGTAGTGCGCGTCCCGCAGGTGCGGCGGCACCGCGCCCGCCAGGCCCTGCCGGACGTCCGCCAGCGCCGCGTCGATCGCCGTGTAGGCGGCGTTGGACTTCGGCGCCAGGGCCAGCGCGATCGCCGCCTGGGAGAGGATGATCCGCGCCTCCGGGAAGCCGATCAGCGCCACCGCCTGGGCCGCCGCCACCGCCGTGGTCAGCGCGGTCGGATCGGCCAGGCCGACGTCCTCGCTGGCCGAGATCATCAGCCGCCGGGCGATGAACCGGGGGTCCTCCCCCGCCTCGATCATCCGGGCCAGGTAGTGCAGCGTGGCGTCGACGTCGCTGCCGCGGATCGACTTGATCAGCGCACTGGCGACGTCGTAGTGCTGGTCGCCGTCCTTGTCGTAGCGGACGGCCGCCTGGTTGACCGCCGTCTCGGTGGTGGCCAGCGTGATGCTCGCCTCGCCCTTCTCCAGCGCCGCCCCGGCCGCCGCCTCCAGCGTGGTCAGCGCGCGCCGGGCGTCCCCGCCGGCGAGGCGGACGAGGTGGTCCTCGGCCTCCCCGGACAGCTCCAGCGCGCCCTCCAGACCGCGCGGGTCGGCCACGGCCCGGCGCAGCAGGGCCCGGACGTCCTCGTCGGTCAGCGACTCCAGGGTGAGCAGCAGCGAGCGCGACAGCAGCGGGGAGATCACCGAGAAGTACGGGTTCTCCGTGGTCGCGGCGATCAGGGTGACCCAGCGGTTCTCCACCGCGGGCAGCAGCGAGTCCTGCTGGGCCTTGGAGAAGCGGTGGATCTCGTCCAGGAAGAGCACCGTCTCCTTGCCGCTCATGCCGACCGCCCGGCGGGCGCCGTCGATGACCGCGCGGACCTCCTTGACGCCCGCGGTGATCGCCGACAGCTCGACGAAGCGCCCCTCCACGGCCTGGCTGATCACGTGGGCGAGCGTGGTCTTCCCGGTGCCGGGCGGGCCCCAGAGGATCACCGAGCTGGTCGCCGCGGGCCCGCGCGAGCCTGCGACGAGGCGCCGCAGCGGCGAGCCGGGCTTCAGCAGCTGCCGCTGCCCGGCCACCTCGTCCAGCGTCCGCGGGCGCATCCGTACGGCGAGCGGGGCGCGGCCGGGCTCCTTGGCCTGGCGTTCCTCGGCGGCGGCGGTGAAGAGGTCCGGTTCGTCCACACCGGAAGCCTATGCGAGCCCGCCGACAGCCCCGCGCGGCCGCTGCGGCTACCCGTGCTGCGGAACGTCCAGCAGGACGACCTCGAACTCCTCCAGCGAGCGCAGGGTCACCCCGCCGCCGGCCGTCACCGCCTTCGCCCTGGCCTCCGCGACCGGCCCGCGGGAGGCCACCAGGGCGGCCTTGTCGACGAAGAGGCCGCCGACCGCACCGCGCTCGTCCTCGTCGTTGAGCAGCATCGAGCCGCCGAGGAACCCGTCGACCTTCTGCATCGCGGGCAGCGCCCCCTCCCGGTAGGCGGCGGCGATCCGGTCGGCGTCGGCCCGGTCGAAGTCGAACCTGGTCATCCGGAACCAGGCTCCCGGCCCGGCCTGGGCGGGCCGGGCGGCGACCACCGCCTTCCAGGTGTCCGTGGTCACCGTCCCCGCGAACGGCTGAAGCAGCTCGGCGCGCCGCTGCTTCAGCTGCGCGTCGCTGTCCCGCTCGGCCTGCGCGCTCTCCCACCAGGAGCCCATCGTGACGATGCCGAGCTCCCGGTTGGCGAACAGTCCGTAGCCCCGGTAGCCGGGCTGCGCCGTGAGCAGCCCGACCGCCTCGGCGCGGAGGCCGTCGAGGGCCTGGTCGAGCTTGGCCGGGTCACCGGTCGCGTAGACGGTACGAACGAACATGGGCGGGTCTCCTGACGTCGTCGGGGCGCCGGGCGGCGCCCGTGCCTTGCTGGGGCACGTCCATCGGACGGCCTGGCACCGGCACCGGCAACGCCGCGGGGCCGTTCGGAGGAGCCCCCGCCCCGGCTACCCCAGCCCGGCCGCGTGGTCGGGCACGTAGTTCTGCAGGTCGCGCGGCGGCCGCCGGTAGCCGCGCGACGGCGGGCGGGGCGGCAGCTCGATCCGGGGCGCCACCACCTCGCGGTACGGGACGGTGGAGAGCAGATGGGCGATCATGTTGATCCGGGCGCGGCGCTTGTCGTCGCTCTCCACCACGTTCCACGGCGAGTCCGTCGTGTCCGTGTGGGCGAACATCTCGTCCTTGGCCCGCGAGTAGTCCTCCCAGCGGGTGATCGACTCGATGTCCATCGGCGAGAGCTTCCAGCGCTTCATCGGGTCCTCCAGCCGGTCCCGGAACCGCCGCTGCTGCTCGGTGTCGCTGACCGAGAACCAGTACTTGCGCAGCAGGATGCCGGCCTCGGTCAGCATCCGCTCGAAGCCCGGGCACTGGTGCAGGAACTCCCGGTGCTCGGTGTCCGTGCAGAAGCCCATCACCTTCTCGACCCCGGCCCGGTTGTACCAGCTGCGGTCGAACAGCACGATCTCCCCGGCGGCCGGCAGCTCCTCCACGTACCGCTGGAAGTACCACTGGCCGCGCTGGCGCTCGGTGGGGACGGGCAGCGCCACGACCCGGGCGATGCGCGGGTTCAGATACTCCGTCACCCGCTTGATCGCGCCGCCCTTGCCGGCCGCGTCGCGCCCTTCGAAGACGACGACCAGCCGGGCGCCCTCGGCGCGCACCCACTCCTGGAGCTTCACCAGCTCGTTCTGGAGCCGCAGAAGCTCCCGTTCGTACGGCCTCCTCGGCAGCCGCTCCGGGGTTCCGGCTCGCTCGCGCTCGGGCCTGGCCGCCACCTGGGTGCCTCCGTCCGGAGAGTGCCGATGCCCACTCACGGTAGGCGCTGCGCCCCGTTCCCGCAGGCCGTGCCGACCGTTCCGGCAGCGGCGGCCCCCTGAACCGCCGCTGCCGTACTCCCCCGTGGCCCGGCCCGGAGGCCGAGTGATCAACCTTGTCGCAGACCTGCCGGGGCGGTCCAATATCCCGTTCCATAACCTTGGGGCATGGATGTGGACACCCGACTGCTGCGCAGCTTCGCCGCGGTCTGCGAGGAGGGGCAGCTGACCGCCGCCGCGGCCCGGCTGTTCGTCTCGCAGCCGACGCTGACCAAGCAGATCCGCCAACTGGAGGCACTGCTCGGGGTGGAGCTGTTCGAGCGCTCCCGCCGGGGCATGGCCCCCACCCCGGCCGGCCGGGCCCTGGCCGAGCGCGCCGGCACGATGCTGGCGGGCTGGGACGACGCGCTGCGCGCCACCAGGGCGGCGGCGGCCGAGCAGGGCTCGACGCTGCGGGTGGGCTTCGAGGGCAGCACGATCAACGTGATGACCCGCAGCACGGTGGCGGACTTCACCCGGCGGATGCCCGGCTGGCAGGTGGAGCTGCGGCAGAACAACTGGTTCGACCCCACCTCCGGGCTGGCCACCGGGGAGATCGACCTCACGCTCTGGCACGCGCCGCCGTCGTTGTCCGGTCAGTACAACGTCGCGGTACTGGGCGAGGAGCCGCGCTGCGTGGCGCTGCCGGCCGGGCACCGGCTGGCCGGGCGTGCGGTGATCGACTTCGAGGAGCTGCTGGACGAGCACTTCGTGGCGATACCGCACGAGTCCGGGCACTGGCGCGACTACTGGCTGGCGGTCCGGGAGCGGGGCGGGCGACCGGTGCGGATCGGCGCGGTGGCGCACAACGCCGACGAGTGGCTGGCCGCGGTGGTGTGCGGCCAGGGCGTCGGCTTCGCCCCGGAGACGATGAGCAGGCTGGCGGCGCGGGAGGATGTCGCGTACCGGCCGGTGCGGGGGCTCGCCCCGAGTCAGGTCGGGCTGTACTGGCCGAAGGAGCGGGAACAGACCCCGGCGATGGCCGCGTTCGTGCAGAGCTGCCGGGTGACGGTCGGGGTCCCCGCGGGGCGGGAGGCCCGCCCCCAGGAACGGCGCTGACCGGGCTCGGCCGGCCCTACCCCGCCGTAGGGCGTGCCGGGCACGCCCTACACCGCCTCGAACGGCTCCGGGTAACGGCAGAGCCCGCGCGGGCCGCCGTCGTAGGCGGGCAGGGTGAGCGCCTGGAAGTAGGCCTCCGGCACCTCGAACGGGCCGGTGACCTCGTGGCGCTGCGCCGGGAGGAAACCGAAGCGGCCGTAGTAGTCCGGGTCGCCGAGCACCACGACGAGCTTCTCGCCGGCCTCCTCGGCGGCCGTCAGCGCGGCCCGGACGACCAGCTCGCCGACGCCCTTGCGCTGCCACTCCGGGGCGACCGCGACCGGCGCCAGCGCCAGGCCCTGGCCGTCGCCGACCTGCAGCCTGGTGAGCAGCGCATGGCCGACGACCAGTCCGGCCCCGTCCACCGCGACCACCGACAGGCCGGGCAGCCAGGCGGGGTCACGGCGCAGCGCGTCCACCAGGTCGGCCTCGTCGGGGCCGGGGAACGCGGCCATGTGGACCCGTCTGGTGGCGGGCGCGTCGCCCGGACACTCGACTCTGGTGCTGACCTTCATGGAGAGCCTCTTTCCGTCGCACACCGTTGTGGACCGGCCCCGGACGGCAGGTGCGCCGTCCGGGGCCGTGAAAGGTTAGCCGATTGAACGTCAAGCCTTGGGCTGAGCCTCGGACTTGGCCTCGGACTTGGCGTCCTCGCGGACCTTCGGCTGGGCGTCGACGCCGGCCTCGCGGCGCTGCGCCGGGGTGATCGGCGTGGGGGCGCCGGTCAGCGGGTCGCCGCCGGTGGACGTCTTCGGGAACGCGATGACGTCCCGGATGGTGTCGTACCCGCCGAGCAGCGTGACGATCCGGTCGAGGCCGAAGGCGACGCCACCGTGCGGCGGCGGGCCGTAGTTGAAGGCGTCCAGCAGGAAGCCGAACTGCGAGGCCGCCTCCTCCTCGGAGAGGCCGATCGCGTCGAACGCCCGCTTCTGCACGTCCCGCTGGTGGATACGGATCGAACCGCCGCCCAGCTCCGAGCCGTTGAGGACCAGGTCGTAGGCGTTGGACAGGGCCGAGCCCGGGTCGGTGTCGAAGGTGGCGAGCGACTCGGCGGTCGGGGCGGTGAAGGGGTGGTGCACCGCGTGCCAGCCCTGGAACTCGCCCTTGTCGTCCTCGATCGGCTCGAACATCGGGAAGTCGACGACCCAGAGGAAGGCCCACTGGGACTCGTCGATCAGCTCGCAGCGGCGGCCGATCTCCAGACGGGCGGCGCCGAGCAGCTCCTGCGAGGGGCGCTGCTTGCCGGCGGCGAAGAAGATCGCGTCGCCGTTCTTGGCGCCGGCGGCGGCGGCCAGGCCGGCCAGGTGCTCGGCGGAGAGGTTCTTGGCGACGGGGCCGCGCAGCTCGCCGGTCTCGGCGTCGATGACGACGTAGGCGAGGCCGCGGGCGCCGCGCGCCTTGGCCCAGTCCTGCCAGGCGTCGAGCGCCTTGCGCGGCTGCGAGGCGCCGCCGGGCATGACCACGGCGCCGACGTACGGGGCCTGGAAGACGCGGAACTCGGTGCCCTTGAAGTACTCGGTGAGGTCGGTGAGTTCCTGGCCGAAGCGGACGTCCGGCTTGTCGGAGCCGTAGCGGGACATGGCGTCCGCGTAGGTCATCCGGGGCAGCGGGTTCGGGATCTCGTAGCCGTGCACGTCGCGCCAGATCGAGCCGACGATCTTCTCGCCGAGGGCCAGGATGTCCTCCTGGTCGACGAAGGAGGCCTCGATGTCCAGCTGGGTGAACTCCGGCTGCCGGTCGGCGCGGAAGTCCTCGTCGCGGAAGCAGCGGGCGATCTGGTAGTAGCGCTCCATGCCGGCCACCATCAGCAGCTGCTTGAACAGCTGGGGCGACTGCGGCAGGGCGTACCAGTGGCCGGGCTGGAGGCGGACCGGGACGAGGAAGTCGCGGGCGCCCTCGGGGGTGGAGCGGGTGAGGTACGGCGTCTCGATGTCGAGGAAGTCGTTCTCCTCCATCACCCGGCGGATGATGTTGTTGACCTTGGAGCGCAGCCGCAGGCCCTTGGCCGGGCCCTCACGGCGCAGGTCCAGGTAGCGGTAGCGCAGCCGGACCTCCTCGTTGACCGTGCCGGGCTCGTACTCGGCCACCGGGAACGGCAGCGGGGCGGCCTCGGAGAGCACCTCGATCTCGCTGACGACGACCTCGACGGCGCCGGTCGGGATGTCCGGGTTCTCGTTGCCCTCGGGGCGCACCCGGACGTCACCGACGACCTTGACGCAGTACTCGGCGCGCAGACCGTGCACCGAGTCGAGGTCGCGGACCACGATCTGCACGGTGCCGGAGGCGTCGCGCAGGTCGATGAAGGCGACGCCGCCGTGGTCGCGGCGGCGGGCGACCCAGCCGGCCAGGGTGACGGTGGTGCCTGCGTGCTCCGGGCGGAGCGTGCCCGCGTCGTGCGTGCGGATCACAGCTGCTTCTCCTTCAGGGTGGTGACGAGTGCGTCGAGGGCGACGGGGTTCTGCTCGCCGGTGGTCAGGTCCTTGAGCTGGACGACGCCGTCGGCGAGGTCCCGGTCCCCGGCCACGAGGGCGAAGCGGGCGCCGGATCGGTCGGCGGACTTCATGGCGTTCTTGATGCTCTTGACGCCGAAGGCGAGGTCGGTGGCGACGCCGGCCCGGCGCAGCTCGACCACCTTGGCGAACAGGACGTTCTTGGCCTCCTCGCCGAGTGCGACGGCGTAGACGGAGGTGGCGGCCGGCAGGTCGAGGGCGACGCCCTCCGCCTCCAGCGCCAGGTAGGTGCGGTCCACGCCGAGGGCCCAGCCGACGGACGGCAGCGCCGGGCCGCCGATCATCTCGGAGAGGCCGTCGTAGCGGCCGCCGCCGCCGATCGCGGACTGCGCGCCGAGGCCGTTGTGCACGAACTCGAAGGTCGTGCGGGTGTAGTAGTCCAGGCCGCGGACCAGCTTCGGGTCGTCGACGAAGGCGACGCCGTTGGCGGTGAGCAGCTCACGCACCTTCTCGTCGTAGGCCTTGCACTCCTCGCACAGGAAGTCGCGCAGCTTCGGGGCGTCGCCGAGCTGGGCCTGCACCGACTCGCGCTTGTCGTCCAGGACGCGCAGCGGGTTGATCTCGGCGCGGCGGCGGGTGTCCTCGTCGAGGTCGAGGCCGGCCAGGAACTCGATCAGGGCGGCCCGGTAGACCGGCCGGCACTGCTTGTCGCCGAGGCTGTTGAGCAGCAGCGAGTAGTCGCTCAGGCCCAGCGAGCGGAAGGCGTCGTCGGCCAGGATGATCAGCTCGGCGTCCAGGGCCGGGTCCTCGGCACCGATCGCCTCGGCACCGACCTGGGAGAACTGGCGGTAGCGGCCCTTCTGCGCCCGCTCGTAGCGGTAGTAGGAGCCGGAGTACCAGAGCTTGACCGGCAGGTTGCCCTGCTTGTGCAGGTTGGCCTGGAGCGCGGCGCGCAGCACCGAGGCGGTGCCCTCGGGGCGCAGCGCGAGCTCGTCGCCGCCCTTGGTGGTGAGGTTGTACATCTCCTTGGAGACGATGTCGGTGGACTCGCCGACACCGCGGGAGAACAGCTTCACGTCCTCGAAGACCGGGGTCTCGACGTAGCCGTAGCCGGCCCGGCGGGCGGGCGCGGCGATCCGCTCCCGGATCGCCAGGAAGGTCGCGGAGCTGGGGGGCAGGAGGTCGTAGGTGCCCTTGGGGGCGGTGAAGGTGCTCAACTTCTCTTCCGTCACATTCCTCGTCGCGGGAAGGCCGGAGCGCCGAGCGCTCCCGCCGCCTGCCTGAGGTAGGGGTTGGTGGCGCGCTCACGGCCGATGGTGGTCTGTCCGCCGTGGCCGGAGAGGACCACGGTCGTGTCGTCGAGGGGCAGGCACACCCGGGCCAGCGACTGCATGATCGCCTCGCTGTCCCCGCCCGGGAGGTCCGTGCGCCCGATGGAGCCGGCGAAGAGCAGGTCGCCCGAGAAGAGCACCGGGGGGAGGTCCTCGGCGCCGGGCGTCCGGAACGTCACCGACCCCTTGGTATGGCCGGGCGCGTGGTCGACGGTGAGCTTCAGGCCGGCGAGGTCCAGCACGCTGCCGTCGGTGAGCTCGCGCACGTCGTCGGGTTCGCCGACGGTGAGCTCGCCCATCAGCTGGGTGCCGAGCGACCGGCCGAGGGCCTTCTCCGGGTCGGCCATCATGTAGCGGTCCTCGGGGTGGATCCAGGCCGGGACGCCCTTGGCGCCGCAGACCGGGACGACCGAGGCGATGTGGTCGATGTGGCCGTGGGTGAGCACGACCGCGACGGGCTTGAGCCGGTGCTCGCGGATCAGCTCGTCGACGCCCTGGGCGGCCTGGTGGCCCGGGTCGACGATGACGCACTCCTCGCCCGGCGCCGGAGCGACCAGGTAGCAGTTGGTGCCCCAGGCTCCAGCGGGGAATCCGGCGATGAACACGCGCGTCCTTCGTGACTCGGTCGGCAGTGGCGGCTACGGGGTGCGGCTACACGATGTGATGTAAGCGCAGCCTACCGGCGGTCCGGGTCCGGTTGCGAACCAGATAGGGGTGACAGGTCCACTTCGTCCTGACAGGTTCACCGCGTTCTTACAGCCGCGGTACCTACACTTGGCGGTCGATGGATGCGATGATCCGCTCCAGCATCCGTACACGAGTCCAGCACATATGTAGGAGACACGGCCTGTGGTCACCAGCGAACAGCGGCGGCGGCAGCTCGCCCGCGAGAAGTACGAGCGCCAGGCGCAGCGCCGGGCCGAGGCCCACGCCGCGCGCAAGCGCCGCAACACCGTCCTCGGGGCCTCCCTGGCGGTGGTGGTGCTGGCAGGCGGTGGTGCGCTGGTGGGCACGGGTGCGTTCGACTCCGAGGACAAGAAGGACTCCTCCCCCACCGCGCAGGCCGCGCCGACCGCCGCCGAGCCCACCACCCCGACCCGCAAGCCGGTCGAGGGCTGCACCGAGCCGGCGCCGGGCGCGCCGAACGGCAAGCAGTGGAAGACCGAGCCCGCGATGAGCGCCGACGCCTCCGGGACCTACACGGCGACGCTGGACACCAACTGCGGCAAGGTGACGCTGACGCTGGACGCGGCCAAGGCCCCGCACACGGTCAACTCCTTCGCCTTCCTCTCCGGAGAGCAGTACTTCGACCACACCAAGTGCCACCGGCTGACCACGGGCGGCATCTACGTGCTGCAGTGCGGCGACCCGACGGCCAGCGCCACCGCCCCGGGCGGCACCGGCGGCCCGGGCTACAAGTTCGCCGACGAGAACCTGGCCGGCGCGACCTACCCGGCGGGCACCGTGGCGATGGCCAACTCGGGCCCGGGCACCAACGGCAGCCAGTTCTTCCTGGTCTACAAGGACACCAAGCTGGACCCGAACTACACCCCGTTCGGCAAGATCACCGGCGGTCTGGACGTGCTCCAGAAGATCGCCGCCGCGGGCACCCTGGAGGGCGGGACGGACGGCCACCCGATGGCCGACGTCACCCTCAACTCGGTGACCACCGTGAAGGGTTGACCCGTACCGGGACCGCGCCACGCCCGCCCCGGCGGCGCACGGGCGCGGTCCCGGCCCGAAATTGCCCGGCCCGGATGCGGACAGCACCGGGCCTGGTCGCCTATGTTGGCGTTGTGTAGGGTGCCCCGATCCGCCAAGCCGTCACCCTCGGCAGCAGCACCCGGCGGGCGGGACGGCGGACTCATCGGTCCGCCGCACATCAACTGTGGACGACGGACGCGTACCGCCCCGGCGCGGGCGCGACGTCATGTGGAGGACGCGCTATGAGCAGCGACCCGTGGGGCCGTGTCGACGAGCAGGGCACGGTCTACGTCAGGACGGCCGACGGCGAACGCGTCGTGGGTTCCTGGCAGGCCGGCTCGCCCGAGGAGGCCCTCGCCTACTTCGAGCGCAAGTACCAGGGCATCGAGGTGGAGATCGGCCTGCTGGAGAAGCGGGTGCGCACCACCGACCTGGCCGCCAAGGACGCCCAGACCGCGCTGGAGCACCTGCGCGCGCAGGTGACCGAGGGGCACGCGGTCGGCGACCTGGACGCGCTGGCCAAGCGGCTGGACACGCTGGCCGGTGAGATCGAGAGCCGTCGCGAGCAGCGCAAGGCCGCCCGCGCCAAGGCCCAGGACGAGACCCGGACGGCCAAGGAGGAGCTGGTCGCCGAGGCCGAGCGGCTCGCCGAGTCGACCCAGTGGCGCGAGGCCGGCGACCGGCTGCGCGCGCTGGTGGACACCTGGAAGGGCCTGCCGCGGCTGGACCGCAAGAGCGACGACGAGCTGTGGCACCGCTTCTCGCACGCCCGCTCGGTCTTCTCCAAGCACCGCAAGGCGCACTTCGCCACCCTGGACGCCGAGCGCGACCAGGCCCGGGCGGTCAAGGAGCGGCTGGTCACCGAGGCCGAGGCGCTCTCCTCGTCCACCGAGTGGGGTGACACCGCGGCCCGCTACCGCGACCTGATGGCGCGCTGGAAGGCCGCCGGGCGCGCCCAGCGCGACGTCGAGGACGAGCTGTGGGCGCGGTTCCGCGGCGCCCAGGACGTCTTCTTCCAGGCCCGGTCCGCCGTCTTCAGCGAGCGTGACGCCGAGCAGGTCGCCAACCAGAAGCTCAAGGAGGCGCTGGCGGCCGAGGCCGAGACGATCCTGCCGATCACCGACCTCAAGGCCGCCAAGGCCGCGCTGCGCGACGTCAACGAGCGCTGGGAGGCGATCGGGCACGTGCCGCGCGACGCCCGGCCGAAGCTGGACGGCCGGCTGAACGCGGTCGAGCGGGCGATCCGCGAGGCCGAGGACGCCGAGTGGAAGCGCTCCAACCCGGAGGCCAAGGCGCGCGCCGCCGGCATGGTCGGCCTCTTCGAGGCCAAGGCCGAGAAGATCCAGGCCGACCTGGACAAGGCCCGCGCGGCCGGCAACGCGAGCCGCGTCGCCAAGCTGGAGTCCGAGCTGGCCGGTGTGCAGACCCTGCTGGAGCAAGCGCACAAGAGCCAGGAGGAGTTCAGCGGCTGAGCCGACGCCGCAGGACACGACGAAGGGCCCCGGGCGAACCCGGGGCCCTTCGTCGTGCCCTGCCGGCCGGGCGTACCCGGCCGGCCGCTACTTCCGGGCCGAGGTGACCCGGTAGACGTCGTAGACGCCCTCGACGCCGCGGACCGCCTTGAGCACGTGCCCGAGGTGCTTCGGGTCGCCCATCTCGAAGGTGAAGCGGCTCATCGCCACCCGGTCGCGGGAGGTCTGCACCGCCGCCGACAGGATGTTGACGTGCTGGTCGGACAGGACCCGGGTGACGTCCGACAGCAGCCGGGAGCGGTCCAGCGCCTCGACCTGGATGGCCACCAGGAAGACGGACGACTGGGTGGCCGCCCACTCGACGTCGATCATCCGCTCGGGCTGCTGGCTGAGCGCCTCCACGTTGACGCAGTCGGCGCGGTGCACCGAGACGCCGTTGCCGCGGGTGACGAAGCCGACGATCGGGTCGCCGGGGACGGGCGTGCAGCAGCGCGACAGCTTGACCCAGACGTCCTCGACGCCCTTGACGATGACACCGGGGTCGCCCTTGGCCCGGCGGCGCACGGCCCGGCGGGTGTCGTGGGTCGGGGTCGCCGTCTCGGCGAGGTCCTCGGTGGCACCCTCCTCGCCGCCGAGCGCCTGCACGAGCTTCTGCACGATGTTCTGCGCGGCGATGTGGCCCTCGCCGATCGCCGCGTACAGCGAGGAGATGTCGGGGTAGCGCATCTCGTGGGCCAGGGTGACCAGCGAGTCGCCGGTCAGGATCCGCTGGATCGGCAGGCCCTGCTTGCGCATCGCCCGGGCGATCGCCTCCTTGCCGTGCTCGATCGCCTCCTCGCGGCGCTCCTTGGAGAACCAGGCGCGGATCTTGTTGCGGGCGCGCGGGGACTTGACGAAGCCCAGCCAGTCCCGGGAGGGGCCGGCGTTCTCCGCCTTGGAGGTGAAGACCTCGACGCTGTCGCCGTTCTCCAGGGTCGACTCCAGCGGCACCAGCCGCCCGTTGACCCGGGCCCCTATGCAGCGGTACCCGACCTCGGTGTGGACCGCGAAGGCGAAGTCCACCGGGGTGGCCCCGGCCGGCAGCGCTATCACGTCGCCCTTGGGCGTGAAGACGAAGACCTCGTTGTTGGAGAGGTCGAAGCGCAGCGACTCCAGGAACTCGCTCGGGTCCTCGGTCTCCTTCTGCCAGTCCAGCAGCTGCCGCAGCCAGGCCATCTCGTTGACGGCTCCGGCCTTGTCGTCCTTGCGGGCCTGGGCCGGGGTGTCGGTGCGGACCTTGGAGGCGCCGGCGACCGCGCGCTGCTTGTACTTCCAGTGCGCGGCGATGCCGTACTCGGCCCGGCGGTGCATGTCGAAGGTGCGGATCTGGAGCTCGACGGGCTTGCCGCCGGGGCCGATCACCGTCGTGTGCAGCGACTGGTACATGTTGAACTTGGGCATCGCGATGTAGTCCTTGAACCGCCCCGGCACCGGGTTCCACCGCGCGTGGATGGTGCCCAGCGCCGCGTAGCAGTCGCGGACGGTGTCGACCAGGACCCGGATGCCCACCAGGTCGTAGATCTCGGCGAAGTCCCGGCCCCGGACGATCATCTTCTGGTAGACCGAGTAGTAGTGCTTCGGCCGGCCGGTGACGGAGGCGGTGATCCGGGCGCCGCGCAGGTCGCCCTGGACCTGGTCGATGACGGTCGCCAGGTACTCGTCCCGCTTGGGCGCGCGCTCGGCGACCAGGCGGACGATCTCGTCGTACATCTTGGGGTAGAGGATCGCGAAGGCGAGGTCCTCCAGCTCCCACTTGATGGTGTTCATGCCCAGCCGGTGCGCCAGCGGGGCGTAGATCTCCAGCGTCTCGCGGGCCTTCTTCTCCTGCTTCTCCCGCTTGAGGTAGCGCATGGTGCGCATGTTGTGCAGGCGGTCGGCCAGCTTGATCACCAGGACGCGCGGGTCCTTGGCCATCGCGACGACCATCTTGCGGACGGTCTCGGCCTGCGCGGCCTCGCCGAACTTGACCCGGTCGAGCTTGGTGACACCGTCGACCAGCAGGGCCACCGAGTCGCCGAAGTCCCTGCGCAGGGTCTCCAGGCCGTAGTCGGTGTCCTCGACGGTGTCGTGCAGCAGCCCGGCCATCAGGGTCGGGGCATCCATGCCCAGCTCGGCCAGGATGGTCGCCACAGCCAGCGGATGGGTGATGTACGGGTCGCCGCTCTTGCGCTTCTGCCCGCGGTGCCACTTCTCGGCGACCGCGTACGCCTTCTCGATGTCCCGGAGCAGCGCCGGGTCGGCCTTCGGGTCGTTGGCCCGGATGGAGCGGAAGAGCGGCTCCAGGACGGGGTTGAGCACGCTGGAACGCTGGCCGCCGAGGCGGGCCAGGCGGGCACGCATGCCACCGGAGGAGGACGGGCGGCTCGCGGGAGCCACCGGACGCGAGGAGGTCGGCGCCGGACGTGCCGGGGTGGCCCCCGAGGGCGTGGGGCGGTCTTCGGGGGCGGCCGCTGCGGCCGTGGGCACAACCTCGTCGGGCAAGGACACTCCTCGGGGCACCGGGCCGACCCCCCGTACGGCCGACGACAACGCGGACAACCGGGAGGGGATGAATCTTCATGGTACCGAGCCGGGCGCTCCGGTGTTCAGCCGCCCGGCCCCGGACACGCTCCGCGCACGCGCGAGGGCGACGGCCGGATCATCCGGCCGCCGCCCTCGGTGCTCTCTTCTCAGACCGTGACCAGCGTCTCCAGCGGCGCGCCGCCCAGGTGCCCGGAGAGCCGCTCGCGGCCGTCCAGGAAGCCCAGCTCCATCAGCACCACGACGCCCACCAGCTCGGCGCCGGCCTCCTTGACCAGGTCCAGCGAGGCGCCGATGGTGCCGCCGGTGGCCAGCACGTCGTCCACCACCAGGACCCGCTCGCCGGGGGCGAAGGCGTCGCACTGGACCTCCAGCGTCGCCGAGCCGTACTCCAGCTCGTACGAGCGGCGGAACACCTCGCCGGGCAGCTTGCCCTGCTTGCGGATCGGCACGAAGCCGAGCCCGGCCGCGAAGGCCGCCGGGGCCGCCAGCACGAAGCCGCGCGCCTCCAGGCCCACCACCTTGGTCGCACCGAGGGCGGTCGCCCGCTCCGCCAGCGCCCGGGTGAGGGCCGCGAAGGCCTCGGCGTCGGCGAGCAGCGGCGCGATGTCCTTGAACAGCACACCCGGCTTCGGGTAGTCCGGGACGTCCCGGATCCGGCTGTTCAGCAGCTCGGCCAGTGCGGTGTCGGCGGTGGTCACGAAGAGTCCTTACGGTCGGTCGGGCGTCAGCGCTTGGTGGACGGACGGCCCTTGGCACGCGTGCCGGCCGCCCGGCCGCGCTGACCGACCATACCGGCCGGCAGGTCGCCGTCGGCGAACTCCTCGCCCTCCGGCGACGCGTCCCGGCCGCCCTCGGCCGCGGCCTTGGCGTCCGCGGCGCGCCGCTGGGCGACCCGCTTGGCCAGCGCCTTCATCTCCGGCTGCTCCTCCTTGAGCTGCGCCAGCAGCGGGGTGGCGACGCAGATCGAGGAGTAGGCACCGGCGGCGAGGCCGATGAACAGCGCGAGCGAGATGTCGTTCAGCGTGCCGGCGCCCAGGAGACCGCCGCCGATGAACAGCAGCGCCGCCACCGGGAGCAGGGCGACCACCGTGGTGTTGAGCGAGCGCACCAGGGTCTGGTTGAGGCCCGCGTTGGCCGCCTCGCTGTAGGTGATCTTGTTCTGCTTGGTGATCCCCTTGGCGTTCTCCTTCACGGTGTCGAAGACGACGACCGTGTCGTAGAGCGAGTACCCGAGGATCGTCAGGAAGCCGATCACCGTACCGGGGGTGACCTCGAAGCCCACCAGGGCGTAGACCCCGATGGTGATCAGGAGGTCGTGGATGAGGGCGACCAGGGCGGCCACCGCCATCCGCCACTCGAAGGCGATCGCCAGGTAGACCGTCACCAGGATCATGAAGATGATCAGGCCGGTGAGCGCCTTGCTGGAGATCTGCTCACCCCAGCTGGGACCGATCACCTGGGTGTCGATCTCGGCGAGCGGGACCTTCAGCTCCTTGGACAGCTGGTCGGTGAAGACCGACGAGGAGACCTTCTCCTCGGAGCTGATCTGGATCCGGAACTTCTTGCCGTCGTCCACGGACTGCACCAGCGGGTGCGAGTGGACGATCTTGTCCACCGCCTCCTGCGTCTGCGAGATGGACAGCCCCGGCTTGGAGACGGTGTAGACCGAACCGCCCTTGAACTCGATGCCGAGTTTCAGGCCCATGGCCAGGCCGACCGCGGCGACCAGCACGATCACGCCGGAGATGCTGTACCAGAGCTTGCGGCGGCCGACGAAGTCGAAGCTGATTTCGCCCTGGTAGAGCCGGTGGCCCAGATTGGAGAAGCGCGACACGGTGTCAGGCCCCCTTCACGGCGGTGGACGAGGGGGTACGGCGACGGCTGCTGCGCAGCGGCGGGCGGGCGCCCAGGCGCTTCGGGTCCACGCCGGACCACGGGTGGCCGTCGGAGAAGAACTTGCGGCGGGCCAGCAGCGTGATCAGCGGCTTGGTGAAGAGGAAGATCACCACGACGTCGAGCGCGGTGGTCAGGCCGAGGGTGAAGGCGAAGCCCTGCACCTTGCCGACCGAGACCAGGTAGAGCACCGCGGCACAGAGGAAGGACACGAAGTCCGACACCAGGATGGTGCGCCGGGCGCGTGGCCAGGCCCGCTGGACCGCCGGGCGCAGCGGGGCGCCCTCGCGGACCTCGTCGCGGATGCGCTCGAAGTACACGATGAAGGAGTCCGCGGTGATGCCGATCGCGACGATCGCGCCGCAGACGGCCGGCAGGTTCAGCGCGAAGCCGATGCCGGCGCCGAGCAGGCTCATGATCGAGTAGGTCAGGATCGCCGAGACGATCAGACCGGCGATGGAGACCAGGCCGAGGCCGCGGTAGTACACCAGCGAGTAGAGGACCACCAGCAGCATGCCGATGGCGCCGGCGATCAGGCCGGCCTCCAGCTGGTCGCCGCCGAGCTGCGGGGAGACGGTGGTGACGTCGTCCGTGGCGAACTCCAGCGGCAGCGCGCCGAAGCTCAGCACGTTGGCCAGGCCCTGCGCCTCGCTCTGGCTGAAGCTGCCGGAGATCACGGCCGAGCCGCCGGGGATGGCGCCGCGCACGTACGGGTGGGAGACGACCTGGCCGTCCAGCACGATGGCGAACTGGTTGGCCGGGGCGGGCTGGGTGGCCAGCTTGCCGGTGATCGCGGTGAACGCGTCGGTGCCGCGGCCGTTGAACTGCAGCTGGACCTGCCAGCCCTGGCCCTGCTGGGTGTCGATGCTGGCCTGCGCCTTGGAGACGTCGGCGCCCTTCACCGCGACCGGACCGAGGGCCAGCTTGTAGAAGACGCCGTCCTCGGCCTTCTGGCTGCAGGCGACGGTCGGCTGCTCGTCGGCCTTCTGCAGGTTCTTGCGCTGCTCGGGCTTGGAGCAGTCCAGGCCGGCGAACTCGGCGGCCAGCTCCGGCGGCACGGTGCCCTGGGTCATCGCGGCGCCGAGGTCCGGCGTGGTCGGCGCGGTGGCGGCGGCGCTCGGGGTCGCGGCGGCCGAACCGGAGGCGGCGGCGCTCGGGGCGGCGCTCGCACTGCCGGTGGCGGCGGCGGTCGGGGTCGCGTCGGCCGCGAGGGCCTCACCGACCGCGCGGCCCTGCTTGGTCGCACTGGCGCCCGCGCTGGGCGCGGCGGCCGTGCTGCCGGCCGAGGCCGAGGCCGAGGGGCTCGCGCCGGGGGTGGCGCTGCCGCTCGCCGACGGGGCCGCGCTCGGGGCCTGCGCCTGGACGCCGGTGGGGGCGAGGGCGAGGACCGGGCGGAAGTACAGCTTCGCGGTGGTGCCGACCTGGTCGGCCGCGTTCTGCTTGTCCCCGCCCTTGGGGATGTTGACGATGATGTTCCGGTCGCCCTGGGTCTGGACCTCCGCCTCGGAGACACCCATCCCGTTGACCCGCTGCTCGATGATCCCGGTGGCGATGTCCATGCTGGACTTGTTGATCGCCTTGGGGTCGGTCGACTTCGCGCTCAGCGTGATGCTGGTGCCGCCTGCGAGGTCGATCCCCAGGCGGGGCTTGGTGTTGCCCGTCCCGAACATGAGGGCGACCAGTCCGACGGTGACCACCAGGATGAGGGCCAGCGCCCGCCCCGGGTAACCGTCGCGCGGGCGCGACTTGGGTGTTGCCACCTTGCTCGTTTCTCCCTGTCCATGCCACCTCCCCTACCGGCCCCCCGTCCTGCTCGTGGCTGGACGGGGGCGTGGCGGATCCTGCGGCCCTGAGATCCTGTGGACTCGCGGCACTGCGCCGCGCGACCGGGCGGGTGCCCGGCCGTACTACTTGCTCGCGGGAGCCCCGCCCTCGGCCTCGCCCTTGTCGGCGCCGTCCTTGGTGAGCGTCAGCGGCTTCTCGTCGACCCGGTCGGCGTCGGCGTCCTCGGCCTCCGGCTCGGGAAGCTCGTCGTCGGCCGGGCGGCCGTTGATGATCGCGTCGTACTCGGCCGGCTCCAGGACCGCGGCGATCGCGCTCTTGGTGAAGTGGGTGAACACACCGGGCGCGATCTCCAGCTCGACGGTCTCCTCGTTCACCGCCTTCACCTGGGCGTACAGACCGCCGATGGTACGCACGCCCGCCCCGGGCTCCAGCGCCGTCTGCATCTGCTGCATCTGCGACTGGCGCTTCTTCTGCGACCGGAACATGAGCACGATCGCGATGATCGGGAGGAGAAGGATGATGAGGTTCACTGCAGCCAGGGTCCTTTACGGGCCGCCGGCCGGCGGCCTGTGTGGTATTGGTCGGCCCGTCGGGTGAGAGGGGCGGTCCGGCGGAGTCTAGGCGACCCCGAACTGATCGGACAACGCCAAGCATCGCATCCTGCCGCCGAAAGTGGCGACCCTCGGCCTGCACGGATTCCCCGGACTTCTCCCCCGGCTTCTCCCCGCCGACCTGCCCCGGGGCCGGGTACGCCCCTATCGTCCCGGTGTCACCCGTTCAGCCCTCGTCGGCCGGGAAGAGCTCCGACTGGGCCGGCACCACGCCCCGATTGGTCTGGACCGGAGGGGCCTGCACCGGCGGGGTCAGGCCCAGGTGCCGCCAGGCGGCGGCGGTGGCGATCCGGCCGCGCGGGGTGCGGGCGAGCAGGCCCTCACGGACCAGGAAGGGCTCGGCGACCTCCTCGACCGTCTCGGCCTCCTCCCCCACCGCGACCGCCAGGGTCGACAGGCCGACCGGCCCGCCGCCGAACAGCCGCAGCAGCGCGTCCAGCACCGCGCGGTCCAGCCGGTCCAGCCCGCGGGCGTCCACCTCGTAGACGTCCAGCGCCCGGGCGGCGATCTCCGGCGTGACCACGCCGTCGTGGCGGACCTGCGCGAAGTCGCGGACCCGGCGCAGCAGCCGGTTGGCGATGCGCGGCGTGCCGCGGGAGCGCCCGGCGATCTCGGCCGCACCGGCCGGGTCGATCTCGACGTCCAGCAGCGCGGCCGAGCGGTGCACCACCTTCTGGAGCTCGGCCGCCGCGTAGAACTCCATGTGGCCGGTGAAGCCGAAGCGGTCGCGCAGCGGCGGCGGCAGCAGGCCGGCCCGGGTGGTCGCACCGACGAGGGTGAACGGCGGCAGCTCCAGCGGGATGGCGGTGGCACCCGGGCCCTTGCCGACGATCACGTCGACCCGGAAGTCCTCCATCGCCATGTAGAGCATCTCCTCGGCCGGCCGGGACATCCGGTGGATCTCGTCGAGGAAGAGCACCTCGCCCTCGCTGAGCGAGGAGAGGATCGCCGCGAGGTCCCCGGCGTGCTGGATGGCCGGGCCGGAGGTGATCCGGATCGGGGCGCCCAGCTCGGCTGCGATGATCATGGAAAGGGTGGTCTTGCCCAGCCCGGGCGGGCCGCTGAGCAGCACATGGTCGGGCGCGGCACCACGCTTGCGGGCCGCCTGGAGCACCAGCGACAGTTGCTCGCGGACCCGCTCCTGCCCGATGAACTCGTCCAGCAGCTTGGGGCGCAGCGCCGCCTCGACCGCCTGGTCCTCGCCGTCGGCGGAGGCCGCGACCAGCCGGTCGGCCGGGTCGGAGTCGTACGGGCTCATGTGCACCCCTTGATGATTCGCTCGCGCCGCCCGTTCAGGTGACGCGGGCTCCAATGTCGACAAGATGACAGATGGTCAGATCGGTAAAGGGTGACTCAACGGGCCCGGTTGAGGGTCCGCAGAGCCGCCCTGAGCAGGGCGCCGACATCGGTCACGGCCTGCGCCTCCGCCTCCGGGGTGACGGCGGTGACCGCCTCGTCCGCCTCCCGCGGCGCGTAGCCGAGGCCGACCAGGGCGGCGTGCAGCTGCTCGCCCCAGGGCGCCGGGCCGGCGGCGACCGGCTTCTGCGCCGGGACGCTGCCGTGCGGCGCGCCCAGCTTGTCCTTGTACTCCAGCAGCAGCTTGGCGGCCTTGGCCTTGCCGATGCCGGGGACGGCGATCAGCGCCCGCTCGTTCCCCGCGGCGACGGCGGCCCGCAGCTCGTCCGGACTGTGCACCCCGAGCATCGCCTGGGCGAGGCGCGGGCCGACGCCGGGCGCGGCCTGGAGGATCTCGAAGACCGCCCGCTCGTCGTCGTCGGCGAAGCCGTACAGGGTGAGCGAGTCCTCCCGGACGACGAGCGAGGTGGCGAGCCGGGCGGGCTCGCCGAGCCGCAGGCCGGCCGTGGTGTTCGGGGTGCACTGGACGGCCATCCCGACGCCGCCGACCTCGACGACGACGGTGCCGGCGGAGATGGCGGCCACCGGGCCCTGGACGAAGGCGATCATCGGGCGGCTCCTCGGGGGGCTCGGTAGGAGGACGGACGGGCGGGCGGACGGACGGCGGCCGGGGCGGGCGCCGCTTTGGCCAGGGCGGCGGCGATCCGGTCCGTCGCACCGCCGCGCCAGATGTGGCAGATGGCCAGCGCCAGCGCGTCGGCGGCGTCGGCCGGCTTCGGCGGCGCGTCCAGCCGGAGCAGCCGCTGCACCATCGCGGTGACCTGGGCCTTGTCGGCCCGGCCGGAGCCGGTGACGGCGGCCTTGACCTCGCTGGGGGTGTGCAGGGTGACGGGGATGCCCCGCCGGGTGGCGCAGAGCATCGCGACCGCGCTGGCCTGGGCGGTGCCCATCACGGTGCGGACGTTGTGCTGGGCGAACACCCGCTCGACGGCCACCAGGTCCGGCCGGTGCTCGTCGAGCCAGCTCTCTATGCCCTGCTCGACCAGGAGCAGCCGGGGCCCGATCTCCGCGTCGGCCGGGGTGCGCACCACGCCGACCCCGACCATCGCCAGCGGCCGGCCCGGGGCGCCGTCCACCACGCCGATCCCGCACCTGGTCAGACCCGGGTCCACACCCAGTACCCGCACGTCACGCCCCGCCTCTCGGTGATCCGCCACCCGCCTGCGGCCGCTCCGGCCCGGTGCCGGCGTTCCTCACGGCGGACGACCTGCGAAGGCTACCGCCCGGGTACGACAGTCCCACCGACGACACCGGCCCGGTGGTCGAGGGACCACCGGGCCGGGGAGTGAGAACGGTCACTCGGCGTCGAGCTGCGCACCGACCTCGTCGCTGATGTCGAAGTTGGCGAAGACGTTCTGCACGTCGTCGCTGTCCTCCAGGGCGTCGATCAGCTTCAGGATCTTGCGGGCGCCGTCGACGTCCAGCTCGACCTGCATGCTCGGGAGGAAGTTGGCCTCGGCCGAGTCGTAGTCGATGCCGGCGTCCACCAGGGCGGTGCGGACGTCGACCATCTTGGAGGCCTCGGAGACGATCTCGAAGGACTCGCCGAGGTCGTTGATCTCCTCGGGCTCCTGGTCGAGGACGACCTCGAAGAGCTTGTCCTCGTCCACGCCGTCGGCCTTGGGGACGATCACGACGCCCTTGCGGTTGAACAGGTACGAGACCGAGCCCGGGTCGGCCATCGAGCCGCCGTTGCGGGTCATCGCGACGCGCACGTCCGAGGCCGCGCGGTTGCGGTTGTCGGTGAGGCACTCGATGAGCACCGCGACGCCGTTCGGGCCGTAGCCCTCGTACATGATCGTCGAGTAGTCGGCCCCGCCGGCCTCGGCGCCCGAGCCGCGCTTGACGGCGCGGTTGATGTTGTCGATCGGGACCGAGCTCTTCTTCGCCTTCTGGATGGCGTCGTAGAGGGTCGGGTTTCCGGCCGGGTCACCGCCGCCGGTGCGCGCCGCCACCTCGATGTTCTTGATCATCTTGGCGAAGAGCTTGCCGCGCTTGGCGTCGATCACGGCCTTCTTGTGCTTGGTGGTAGCCCACTTAGAGTGGCCGGACATCGCCAGCTCCTTTACGTCGCCAAAGGGAAATGAACAGAAGAGATCTTACCGGTGCCGCCACCGGTGGACCGCACACGGTCAGCGTGCGGCGGCGGGGCGCCACCCGCGCCGCGGTGACCGGCCGCTACCGCGCGACCGCGGCCAGGTGCTCCTCCACCATCCGAACGAAGTAGCCGTGCACCCGGTGGTCGCCGGTCAGCTCGGGGTGGAACGACGTGGCCAGCAGGTTTCCCTGGCGGACGGCGACGATCCGGCTCTCCGGGCCGTCGGCGGCCGGCAGCTCCGCCAGCACCTCGACGCCCGCGCCGACCGACTCCACCCAGGGGGCGCGGATGAACACGCCGTGCACCGGCTCGTCGCCGAGGCCCTCGAAGGCGACACCGGACTCGAACGACTCGTTCTGGCGGCCGAAGGCGTTGCGGCGCACGGTCATGTCGATGCCGCCGACGGTCTCCTGGTCCTCACGGCCGTCCAGGATCTTGTCGGCGAGCATGATCATGCCCGCGCAGGTGCCGTACACCGGCATGCCGGCGGCGACGCGCTCGCGCAGCGGGTCCATCACGCCGAACAGCAGCGCCAGCTTCGACATGGTGGTGGACTCCCCGCCGGGGATCACCAGCGCGTCGACCTCGGCCAGCTCCTCGACGCGGCGCACCGGACGGGCCAGCGCGTCGGCCTCGGCCAGCGCGACCAGGTGCTCGCGGACGTCGCCCTGCAGGGCGAGGACGCCGATGACTGGAGTGCTCACGGTCTCAAACCTTCTTCGATCGGTACTTCGTGTGATCGCCGCCCGGCGGGACCGCCGCTTCGGGCGGTCGTCGCGCGGCCGCTGCGGGCGGTCGCTTCCCCGGGCCGCCGGCGTCCGGCGGCCGGCGCGGCGCGGCGCGGCCCGCCGAGCGCCGAGGCGCTGCGGCGGGCCGACGCCGGACGCGGGCGGGACTACCAGCCGCGGTTGGCGTAGCGCTCGGTCTCGGGCAGGGTGTCGCAGTTGATGCCGACCATGGCCTCGCCCAGGTTGCGGGAGGCGTCCGCGATGATCTTCGGGTCGTCGAAGAAGGTGGTGGCCTTGACGATCGCGGCGGCACGCTTGGCCGGGTCGCCCGACTTGAAGATGCCGGAGCCGACGAAGACGCCCTCGGCGCCCAGCTGGCGCATCAGCGCGGCGTCGGCCGGGGTGGCCACGCCACCGGCGGAGAACAGCACGACCGGCAGCTTGCCGAGCTCGGCGACCTCCTTGACCAGCTCGTACGGGGCGCGCAGCTCCTTGGCGGCGGCGTACAGCTCGTTGTTGTCGAAGCCGCGCAGCTTGGCGATCTCGTTCTTGATCTGGCGCAGGTGGCGGACGGCCTCGACGACGTTGCCGGTGCCGGCCTCACCCTTGGAGCGGATCATGGCCGCACCCTCGGCGATGCGGCGCAGGGCCTCGCCCAGGTTGGTGGCGCCGCAGACGAAGGGGGTCGTGAACGCGAACTTGTCGGAGTGGTTGACCTCGTCGGCCGGGGTCAGCACCTCGGACTCGTCGATGTAGTCGACACCCAGCGACTGCAGGACCTGGGCCTCGACGAAGTGGCCGATCCGGGACTTCGCCATGACCGGGATCGAGACCGCGGCGATGATCTCCTCGATCATGTTCGGGTCCGACATGCGGGCGACGCCGCCGTCCTTGCGGATGTCGGCCGGAACCCGCTCCAGGGCCATGACGGCCACAGCGCCGGCGTCCTCGGCGATCTTGGCCTGCTCGGCGTTGACCACGTCCATGATCACACCGCCCTTGAGCTGCTCGGCCATGCCGCGCTTCACCCGGGCGGTACCGATCTGCGGCTGGTCTGCGGTGGTGGGGGTGGTGGACACGTGAGACCTCACTCGAAGATGAACCAGTGCTATCGCCCTATGGTAGGCGGAAGAAACCGCCACTCCATGCGCCATCAAGTCCAGGCAGGCCGACGGGATACGACAAACAGGCCGGATCCGGACGCTCCCGCCCACCATGTGGGAAGTCCCGTCCCGGACCGGGTCGCTGACCCTGCGCACACCGTACGCGGGCCGCGCCCGGACCCCACTCAGGCCGGGGCGCCCTCGGGGGTCAGCGCCGGCGGCGGCGCGTCGTCCATCTCGAACGCCATCGGGAACGGCGCCCGCCCGGCCAGCCGGAAGTACCGCACCAGCCGGTGCTCCCGCACCGCCCTGGCCGCCCGCACCGCGTCGTTGTGGAACCGCCGCGCCATCGGCACCCGGCGCACCGCGGCGGTGAGCTCCTTCACCGCCTCCTCGCCGCCCGGCTCGGCCACCAGCACGGCGACCTGCTCCGGATCGGCCAGCACCGCCCGCAGCGCCATGCTGAGCTGGCTCTCCGCCACCTCCCGCTGCTCGTCGTCCGCCTGCCGGGCCGCGTGGGCGGCGTCCAGCAGCAGCAGCGAGGCCGCCGGGTCCAGCAGCGAGGAGGTGGCCACCTCCATCGCGACCGACGCCCGGCGGACCAGCTGCGCGTCCAGCGCCGCACGGGCGGCGTCGATCCGGGCGTGCAACCGGTCCAGCCGGCCGGCCGTCCAACTCAGGTACATGCCGAACAGCACCACGGCCACGCCGGCCCAGATCCAGGTAGTCACGGGGCGCTACGCTACCGGGTGCGCACGGCCCGGCCGTGCCACCGGGCGCCCGCGGCTCAGCCGGCGACGGTCGCGCTGCGGTAGCTGTCGCGGTCGATGTCCGCGATGTTCACCGCCGTGAACAGCCGGCTGCCGGCCGCCGGGACGACCCGCTCGGCCAGCAGCGCCAGCACCGCGTCGCTGAGCGCCGCCTTGGCCTCGGCGGTGCGCCCGGGGAAGATCTGGAACTCCACGTACACCTGGTCGTCCGCGGCCTCGCTCTCGCCCACCACGAAGTCCTGCACCTCCCGGAAGACCGTCTTGCACGCCTCCGGGTTCGCGCCGATGGTCTTCACGGCGAGCCGGTTGATGGCCAGGCCCAGCTCACGACGGTCGAACGCGCCGGCCAGCCCGGCCGAGTAGTCGACGGAGATCTGCGGCATCGGTGCCTCCAGGGGTCACGGTGATGATCAGTACGGTCCGGCAGACCCCAACCACCCCGGCGCCCGGTTGCTTCCCGCGCCGCGGAAATCAGTCCCGGGCCAGCCCGAACCGGCCGCGCCGGGCGCCGCGCCCGTCCTCCCCGACCACCGCCGCGGCACCCGCCGCCACCGTCTCGTACACCGCCAGGATGTCCGCGGCCACCGTCGACCAGTCGAACCGCCGGACGTACCGGGACGCCGCCTTGCTCAGCTCCTCCAGCCGGCCCGGGTCCCCCAGCAGCCGCAGCGCCGAGCGGGCCAGCGCGTCCGCGTCCTCCACCGGGAACAGCTCGCCCGCGTCCCCGCCGTCCAGCACCTGCTTGAACGCGTCCAGGTCGCTGGCCAGCACCGGCGCGCCCGCCGACATCGCCTCGACCAGGATGATCCCGAAGCTCTCGCCGCCGGTGTTCGGCGCCACGTACAGATCGACGCTGCTGAGCAGCCGGGCCTTCTCCCGGTCGCTGACCATGCCGAGGAACTCCACCTGCCTGCGGACCTCCGGGGCCAGCCCCGCGACGGCCTCCTCCTCGTCGCCCTTGCCGGCCACCAGCAGCCGCACGCCCGGCCGCTCCGCCAGGATCTTCGGCAGCGCGGCCAGCAGCGTCGGCAGGCCCTTGCGCGGCTCGTTGATCCGGCCGACGAACCCGATCGTGCCCGGCTCGCCCGCGGCCGCGCCGCCCGTCCAGCGCGGGTCCGGCTCGGCCTCGGCGAAGAACCCGACGTCCACCCCGTTGGGGATCACCACCGGATCCCCGCCCAGGTGCTCGACCAGGGTGCGCCGGGCGTACTCGCTCACCGCGATCCGGGCCCGGATCTTCTCCAGGCCCGGCTGCAGGATCGGCGAGGCCGCGATCATGAAGCGCGACCGCGGGTTCGAGGTGTGGAAGGTCCCGACCATCGGCCCGGTCGCCGACCAGGCCGCCAGTATCGACAGGCTCGGGGCGACCGGCTCGTGGACGTGCAGGATGTCGAACGCGCCGTCGTGCAGCCACCGCCGCACCCGGGCCGCCGACAGCGGGCCGAAGCTCAGCCGCGCCACCGACCCGTTGTACGGCACGGCCACCGAACCCCCGGCCGAGACCACGTAGGGCGGCAGCGCCTCCTCGTCCTCGGCGGGCGCCAGCACCGACACCTCGTGGCCGAGACCGATCAGGTGCTCGGCCAGGTCCCGGATGTGGAACTGCACCCCGCCGGGGACGTCCCAGTCGTACGGGCAGACGATGCCGATCTTCACTGGTTCCTCGTGTTCCTTCCAGGTTCGCCGTCAGGGCCCGGAGGCCTCGGCGGCGGGCTCTCCGGCGGGCTCGCCGGACGGCTCCGCGACGGGGTGGACGGCCCGGCCCACCGCCGGTGCCTCCACCGTGGCACGGACCGGCAGGTCGGCGAGCCAGAACCGCTGCAGCATGTGCCAGTCCTCGGGGTGCTCGCGGATGCCCTCCTCCCAGACCTCCGCCATCGCCTGCACCATCAGCTGCGTCTTCTCCTTGCGGTCCCCCTCCGCCGGCACCGGGACCTCCGGGTGGATCCGCGCCCGCATCACCGGGCCGTCGTACCAGAGCGACACCGGCAGCAACGCCGCCCCGGTCCGCTGGCAGAGCGCCGCCGGACCCGCCGGCATCCTGGTCGCCTCACCGAAGAAGGTCACCTCGATGCCCGCCTCCGAGAGGTCCCGGTCACCGACCAGGCAGACCAGCCGCCCCTCGCGCAGCCGCCGGGCCAGCGCGCCGATCACGTTGCCCCCGCCGCCGGTCAGCGCGAGCACCTCCATGCCCAGGCCCTCCCGGAACGCCACGAACCGGTCGAACAGCCGCTCCGGCTTCAGCCGCTCCGCGACCGTCGTGAACGGGTAGCCCTCCAGCGCCACCCAGGCGCCCGCGAGGTCCCAGTTGCCCATGTGCGGCAGCGCTATCACCGCGCCGCGCCCGGACTCCATCGCCTCCCGCAGCTGCTCGAAGCCCTCGACCTGCACGTCCCGGGCCACCCGCTGCCGGCTCCACACCGACAGCCGGAAGGACTCCATCCAGTACCGCATGTAGGAGCGCATCCCGGCCCGCGACAGCTCCCGCAGCCCGGCCTCGTCCAACCCCGGGCGCACCCGCAGCAGATTGGCCTCCAGCTGGAGCACCCGCTTGCCGCGCTTGCGCCACGCGAAGTCGGCGATGCCGTCGAACAGGCCCCGCGCGGCCGGCTCGGGCAGGTGCCTCAGCGCCGCCCAGCCCAGCGCGTACGCCGAGTACACCAGTCGGTCCTTCACCGCAGGCCCGCTCCCCTTCAGCTTCCGGCCGCCACTCGGTCGGCCTCGAACGCCTCCCGGCGCACCGTCAGCACCCGCTGGACCACCGTCACCAGACTGCCCGCCGCCACCAGCCACAGCGCCACCGGCAGCAGCCACTCCACGTACGGCACACCGAACGTGGCAAGGCCCGCGAGCCCGGCGCCGACCAGGCTGATCACCAACCGCTCGGCCCGCTCCACCAGCCCCGACACGTCGCACGGCAACCCCTGGCTCTCCGCCCGGGCCTTGGTGTACGACACCACCAGGCCGCTCGCCAGACAGAAGACCGCCACCGCGCAGAGCAGGTTGTTGTCGCCGTTGCCCGCGTACCACATCGCCAGGCCGCCGAAGATCGCCGAGTCCGCCACCCGGTCCAGCGTGGAGTCCAGGAAGGCCCCCCACTTGCTGGTCCGGCCCAGCTGCCGGGCCATGTTCCCGTCCACCAGGTCCGAGAAGACGAACAGCGTGATCGTGATGGTGCCCCAGAAGAACTCCCCCCGCGGGAAGAACACCAGCGCACCGGCCACCGAACCGGCGGTACCGACCAGCGTCACGGCGTCCGGGCTCACACCCAGCCGGATCAGGAACGCGGCGAACGGGGTCAGGACACGTGTGAAGAAGGCACGCGCGTATTTGTTGAGCATGGCCTTCCCGACCGCTCCGATCTCCCTGGTACCCGCCTGCGGCGGAGTACGCGGCAGACGGCCGACTGGATCAGCCCAACCGGCGCACCCATCGTAGCCACGCCGACGACACCCTCCGGCGCACCGCACCGCCCGCCCGCCCCCGCACCCCGCCCGCCCGCAACCCCGGGCGCACGGCCGCACACGCACGGTCACCACCCGCCCCCACGACACGCGGCCCCGGGAACACCGCACCTAGACTTTCAACGACAGTCTCGGCGCGACGGGAGGAGACCCCGATGCCCGACCGCAGCACCGCACGAGCCGGCCAGGCGCCCACCGTCACCGGCCCGGGCAATCTGCGCAACGTCGTCCTCATCGGCTGCAGCGGCGTGGGCAAGACCACCCTCGCCGAATCCCTCGCCCTCGCCGCCGGCGCCATCGGCCGCACCGGCCGCGTCGCCGACGGCAACACCGTCTCCGACCACGAGGACATCGAGCACCAGCAACAGCGCTCGGTCCAGCTCTCCCTGCTCCCCCTCGAATGGCACGGCGTCAAGATCAACCTGTTCGACCCGCCCGGCCACCCCGACTTCGCCGCCGATCTGCGCGCCGCCCTGCACGCCGCCGACGCCGCCGTCTTCGTCGTCTCCGCCACCGACCCGGTCACCGCGCCCACCCGCGCACTTTGGCGCGAGTGCGCCGCCGAAGGCATCCCGCGCGCCATCGCCGTCGCCAAGCTCGACGTCGCCCGCAGCGGCTTCGACGAGATCCTCACCGCCTGCCACGACGCCTTCGGCCTCGGACCGGACACCCTGCGCCCGCTCTTCCTCCCCGTCCGCCACGACGGCCGCCCCGACGGCAGCGTCGACCTCCTCACCGGACACACCTACGGCCAGGCCGACCCGCTCCCCGACACCGGCCCCGCCCGGGAGAGCCTCGTCGAGGCCATCTCCGGCCAGGACGACACCCTCATGGAGCGCTACCTCGCCGGCGAACCCCTCGACACCGACGCGCTCGAAGCCGGCATGCGCCGCGAAGTCCTCGCCTGCACCCTCCACCCCGCCGTCCCCACCAGCGACGCCGGCCTCGGCGCCACCGAACTCCTCGACCTCATCACCACCACGTTCCCCGACCCCACCGAACGCACCCGCCCCGGCCCCGAGTGCGACCCCGACGCCCCCCTCGCCGCCCAGGTCGTCCGCGTCACCGGCGACGCCTACGTCGGCCGGATCAGCCTGCTGCGCGTCTACGCCGGCACCCTGCGCCCCGACACCCGGATCCACCTCACCGGCCCCGACCACCCCGACGGCCAGGACGGCGACGAACGCGTCACCGCCCTCACCAGCCCCTTCGGCAAACTCCAGCGCCCCGTCCCGCACGCCGTCGCCGGCGACCTCGTCTGCGCCGCCAAACTCACCACCGCCCGCGCCGGCGACAGCGTCCACGAACCCGGCCACCCGGTGAAGCTCGAAGGCTGGACCACCCCCGAACCCCTGCTGCCGATCGCCATCGAGGCCCACAGCAAGGCCGACGACGACAAGCTCTCCCAGGCCCTCGCCCGGCTCGTCGCCGAGGACCCGGCCCTGCGCCTGGAACAGAACCCCGACACCCACCAGCTCGTCCTCTGGTGCACCGGCGAGGCCCACGCCGAGGTCGTCCTCGACCGGCTTCGCGGCCGCCACGGCGTCCACGTCGACACCGTCGAACCCAGGGTCGCCCTCCGCGAGACCTTCGGCACCGCCGCCGCCGGCCACGGACGCCTCGTCAAGCAGTCCGGCGGCCACGGCCAGTACGCCATCTGCGACCTGGAGGTCGAACCCCTCCCGGCCGGCTCCGGCTTCGAGTTCCAGGAACACGTCGTCGGCGGCGCCGTCCCCCGGCACTTCATCCCCTCCGTGGAGAAGGGCGTCCGCGCCCAGCTCGCCAAGGGCGTCGCCACCGGCCACCCGCTCGTCGACGTCCGCGTCACCCTCACCGACGGCAAGGCGCACTCCGTCGACTCCTCCGACTCCGCCTTCCAGACCGCCGCCGCCCTCGCCCTGCGCGACGCCGCCGAACACGCCGTCATCCGGCTGCTCGAACCCGTCGCCGCCGTCAGCGTCCTGCTCCCCGACGACTACCTCGGCGCCGTCCTCACCGACCTCTCCGCCCGCCGCGGCCGCGTCCTCGGCACCGAGACCGGCGGCCCCTCACTCACCCTGCTGCGCGCCGAGGTCCCCGAACTCGAACTCGCCCGCTACCCCGTCGACCTGCGCTCACTCACCCACGGCACCGCCGAGTTCTCCCGCGCCCACCTGCGCCACGAACCCATGCCCACCGCACTCGCCGCCCGCTACACCGACGACGCCCGCTGAGCCTGCGGCAGCGAACAGGCCGGCGTACCGCCCGGCATCCGGTGCCGGTTCCTCGACACCCAGCGGTACACCACGCCCGCCAACGGCCGCACCGGCGCCAGCGCCAGCACCCCGCCCAGGTACCCCCAGGCCCCGCCCGTCCGCATCAACAGCCGCGCCACCGCCTGCGCACCCCCGTGCACCCGGCCCGCCGGCGTCACCCAGAGCACCTCGCGCTCGGCCCGCTCCCAGGACACCTCGCCGTGCCCGCCGGCCCGCGCGTCCAGCTCCGCCAGGTCGGCGAACTGGAACGGCACCGCCTCCCAGCCCCCCGAGGCCAGCGTCTGCCGCAGGTACCGCTCGGCCCACCCCGCGCACGTCGTGCAGAACGCGCAGTCCCCGTCGAAGACCAGCACCGGATCCTTCACCGCAGCTCCCTCGGATCGCTCCATGCGCCCATCGTGCCCCATTGCGCCCCCCGGCCTGATCACCAGGGGCGTCAGCGCACCCGAAGCTGGGCATCATGCCGGACGGGCCCCGCGTGGCCCGAACGTGACGGCACTTCAGACGATCATCCGCGCGGCGGTACCGGGGCACGGTAACCTGCCGCTGACGCTGACAAGGGGAGGAGGGGACGCCACCGTGACCACACTCGACATGACCCCGGGTGCGCAGATACCCCGGACCGACGCCGGCCCGCAGACCGCCGTCACCCAGGCGCTCTCCTCGGCCGCCTACCGCGACGGCGAGGTCCACGACTTCGTCGCGGCGGTCACCGACGCCACCGCGAAGAAGGGCCGCTTCGCGCTCTTCCGCCCCAACCTCGGCGAGGCCTTCAGCCGCGCCGTCATCGGGCGCGCGCTCGGCGGCGACCGCAAGCCGCTCGTCCCCTCCTTCGGCATCGACACCCGCCAGATCGTCGAGCACTGCCTCGCCGCCGAGGACCTCCGGGCCGCACGCGACCGCAAGCTCACCAGCGTCACCGTCGTCACGGGCGTCCTCTTCCTGCCCGGCACCCTGCTCTGGCTCGGCGCCTTCCAGCTGCGCGCCTGGCTCAAGCGGGACAACCCCAAGAACGCCGCGGCCTACGGCGGCATCGTCCTCGCCCTCGCCGCCGCACTCGCCCTGCTCCTCGCGATCAAGCCGCCCGCCGGCGGCCTGCTCGGCATCTACCTGCGCCTGGTCATGCTCGCCCCGGTCGTCGGCTGGTACCTCGCCAAGCGCGTCGTGCTCGCCTCCGCCCTGGACCTGCGCGCCCGCTGGCTGGCCCTCGTCGAGGGCAACGCCGTCGCCGCCACCGTCCCCAAGGCCGTCCCCCGCGACGACCTGGACAAGAAGGCCGCCGACCTGCGCGCCAAACTCGGCCGGCTGGAGTCCGAGCAGGAGACCAACATCCAGCACTACGCCGGCCGCAAGGGCATCCTCGGCGTCGGCAAGCGCTGGGGCGAGTGGCGGCTGGTCGACAACCTGCGCCCGGCCGAGGGCCACCTCGACTACCGCGCCTTCCACCCCTGGGACCTCGTCCGCAAGATCTCCGGCCACATCAAGGCCCTCGGCATCAGCGACGTCGCCAACAGCGGGATCCCCGGCATCGCCGTCAAGCAGTGGGTGGTGCTGGAGGTCGGCGAGGGCGCCGACGAGATCGGCCGCCCGGGCGGCGCCGACATGGACGGCGACCGGATGCGCGAGTTCGCCATCCAGGCCATCGCCGACAAGCAGACCTTCCCCGGCGGCCCCCGGCACTACCTCGCCACCCAGTTCGTGACGCACGACGGCAAGCTGGTCATCACCTTCACCGTCACCGTCGTCCTGCTCGCCCACACCATGAACATCACGGTGGCCGGCTACGCGCTCGGCCCGGTCAACGGCCTCTTCTTCGACAAGCCCAAGGACAAGGAGAAGACGGTCCCCAAGACCGTGAAGTTCTGGGAGGAGCAGACCCTCAAGCTCCCCCTGATCGACAACGACGAGGTGGTCCGCCAGGCCGTCCGCGCGCCCTTCCACCGGATCCCGGGCCTGCTCGCCTGGCTCGGCGGCGGCCTCGGCCTGCCCGAGCCCTTCGGCTTCCGGCACGCCTGGGCCGCGCCGCCGTGGAACACCCGGTCGATGACCGACAACGCGCTCAACGTCGCCTCCCCGGTGCTCAGCGCCGTCCACGCGGCCACGCTGGAGTTCCTGGAGGAGCACGACCTCGACACCGAGCGCTTCTTCAAGAACCGCGCCTCGATCATCAAGTCCGAGGCGCAGGGCAGCCGCCCGTACAAGGTCGACCAGTACGACGCCGGCTGAGCACGCGGACGTCGAGAGGGCCCGCAGCCGGACTCGGCTGCGGGCCCTTCGGTCTCCGCGAGGTCAGCCCTGCGGCCAGACCTCGGCCAGCATCTTGCGGGTGTCCGCCAGCAGCTGCGGCAGCACCTTGGTGTGGCCGACCACCGGCATGAAGTTGGTGTCCCCGCCCCAGCGCGGCACCACGTGCTGGTGCAGGTGCGCCGCGATCCCGGCGCCGGCCGCCGTGCCCTGGTTCATCCCGATGTTGAAGCCGTGCGCCCCCGAGGCCGCCCGCAGCGCCGTCATCGCGTTCTTGGTGAACACCGCGAGCTCGGCGGTCTCCGCGTCGTCCAGCTCCGTGTAGTCCGCGACGTGCCGGTACGGGACGACCATCAGGTGCCCGCCGTTGTACGGGTACAGGTTCAGCACGGCGAACACCGCGCTGCCGCGCGCGACGACCAGCCCGTCCTCGTCGCTCAGCGACGGGATCGAGCAGAACGGGCAACCGTCGTCCGGAGCCGGGCCGGTGGGCTTGTTCTCGCCCTGGATGTACGCCATCCGATGGGGGGTCCACAGGCGGCGGAAGCCGTCCGGCTCGCCGACGCCCCGCTGCAGTTCCGGCTCAGTCGTCATGCTGATCAGCATATTCGCCCGGCGTGGCTTGCAAAGCAGTGCGGGGCAGACTCCCTGAGGAGACTGCCCCGCGAACCCCCGCCCGGGCGGGGCCCACCACTACTGTCCGCGCTTGATCATCTCGTGCATCGGACCACCCCCGCTCGCGCGCGGGGACCACGTCACACCTGGATGCGGCGCTCCACAGCGTCCACGATCTCGGCGATCGCCTCGGCCAGCGGCACGCCGTTCTTCTGCTCGCCGTTGCGGTAGCGGAAGGAGACCGCACCCGCCTCGACGTCGTCGTTGCCGGCGATCAGCATGAACGGGACCTTGCTCTTCTGCGCGTTCCTGATCTTCTTCTGCATCCGGTCGTCCGAGGTGTCCACCTCGACCCGGATCCCGCGCTTCTTCAGCTCGGCCGCGACCTCCAGCAGGTACGGCACGTGCTCGTCGGTGATCGGGATGCCGGTCACGGTGACCGGGGCCAGCCACGGCGGCATGGCGCCGGCGTAGTGCTCCAGCAGCACCGCGAAGAACCTCTCAATGCTGCCGAACAGCGCGCGGTGGATCATGACCGGCCGCTGGCGCGAGCCGTCCGCGGCGGTGTACTCCAGGTCGAAACGCTCCGGCAGGTTGAAGTCGAGCTGGATGGTCGACATCTGCCAGGTACGGCCGATCGCATCCTTCGCCTGCACCGAGATCTTCGGGCCGTAGAAGGCCGCGCCGCCCGGGTCCGGGACCAGCGGGAGACCCTGCTTCTCGGCCACGGCGGCGAGGACGGCGGTGGCCTCCTCCCAGGTCTCGTCGCTGCCGACGTACTTGACCGGGTCCTTGGTCGACAGCTCCAAGTAGAAGTCGGTCAGACCGTAGTCGCGGAGCAGGTTGAGCACGAAGGTCAGCGTCGAGTCGAGCTCCTCCGCCATCTGCTCGCGGGTGCAGTAGATGTGCGCGTCGTCCTGCGTGAAGCCGCGGGCCCGGGTCAGGCCGTGCACGACGCCGGACTTCTCGTACCGGTACACCGTCCCGAACTCGAAGAGGCGCAGCGGCAGTTCACGGTACGAGCGGCCGCGCGCGTCGAAGATCAGGTTGTGCATCGGGCAGTTCATGGGCTTCAGGTAGTAGTCCACGCCCTCATCGAGCTGCATGGGCGGGTACATACCGTCCGCGTACCAGTCGAGGTGGCCGCTCTTCTCGAAGAGCTTCCCCTTGGTGGCGTGCGGGGTGTAGACGAACTCGTAGCCCTCCTCCTCGTGCCGGCGGCGCGAGTAGTCCTCCATGGCCCGGCGGATGATGCCGCCCTTGGGGTGGAAGACCGCGAGGCCGGAGCCGATCTCCTCGGGGATGGAGAAGAGGTCGAGCTCGTTGCCGAGCTTGCGGTGGTCGCGCTTCTCGGCCTCGACGAGGAAGTCGAGGTGCGCCTTCAGCTCGTCCTTGCTCGGCCAGGCGGTGCCGTAGATGCGCTGGAGCATCGGGTTCTTCTCGCTGCCGCGCCAGTAGGCGGCAGCGTTGCGCATCAGCTTGAACGCCGGGATGTGCCGGGTCGACGGCAGGTGCGGGCCGCGGCAGAGGTCGCCCCAGCACTGCTCGCCGGACTTGGCGTCCAGGTTGTCGTAGATGGTCAGCTCGCCGGCGCCGACCTCGACGTCGGCGCCCTCGCCCGCGGTGGCGGCGGAGCCCTTGAGGCCGATCAGCTCCAGCTTGTACGGCTCGGAGGCCAGCTCCTCGGTGGCGGCCTCGTCGGTGACCACGCGGCGGGAGAACTTCTGCCCGCGCTTGATGATCTCCTGCATCCGCTTCTCGATGGCCTTGAGGTCATCGGGGTGGAACGGCTTCTCGACGTCGAAGTCGTAGTAGAAGCCGTCCTTGACCGGCGGGCCGATGCCGAGCTTGGCCTCCGGGAAGAGCTGCTGCACGGCCTGCGCCATGACGTGCGCGGTGGAGTGGCGCAGGATGTCCAGGCCGTCCTTGCTGCCGATCGCGACCGGCTCGGCCTCGTCGCCGTCCTGGAGGACGTACGCGAGGTCCTTGAGCTGGCCGCCGACGCGGACGGCGATGATCGAGCGGTCGTCGGCGAAGAGCTCGGCGGCCGTAGTGCCCGTGGTCACCACGCGCTCTTCCCGATCGGGTTCGCGGTTGATGATTACCCGGACGTCCGTCACCGGTCTCTCCTGACGTGCTGGATTCATAGGACGCAACACTGCGCTGCGCGTGACGATGGTACCGAGAGCACCGCCCCGGCCGTGCACCTACGCCCCCTGTCCCCCTTCTCCCAGGCTCTTCAGCAGCCGCTGCCGCTCGGCCTCCTCCAGCCCGCAGGGTTCCAGCCCGTGCGGGTGGGTGAGCCGGCGGAACCCTCCGCGCCGCTCCAGCCGGCCGCTGACCCGCACCGGGGCGCCCGCGAGGTGGGCCTCGGCGGCCAGCCGGTACGCCGGGTCGGCAAGGCGGACCTTCACCTCGCTGACCTCGGCGCCGCCGAGGACGCGCAGTCGTACGGTTCCGGGGCCGGCCGGGTCGGCGCGCTTGAGCCGCACCACGACGCCGACGACGGTGACGGCGACGGCCGGTTCGATCCGTTCCAGCAGTGCGGCGGCCTCCTCCAGGGCGGGGAGGTCGCCGGGCGAGAACTCCAGGGCGATCTGCCGGTCGCCGAATCCGCCGGGCGTCCCGGCGGCGGCCGACCAGGCGACGGCGAGCCGGCCGGCGGTGGCGCCCCGCACCAGCTCCTCGACGGACTGCACCAGCTCCCGGCTGACCCCGGCCTGGACGGCGTTCTCGAAGGCCTCCGGCCCGCCGCTGACCCGCCGGTAGTCGACGGCGTCGCGCAGTGCCTCCAGGGCCCGGACCAGTGTGGTCACCGCGGCCCGGCCCTCGGGTGCGGGGGTGTACGCGGTGAGCCCGCCGACGCCGTCCACCACGAGCACGCTTTCGAGGAAGTCCCCGGCCCAGGTGTCGAGCCGGGCGCCGAAGTAGGCGGCCCTGGTCCGTCCGGCCTTGGCGCCGGCGGCGAGCATCGAGCGCGCCGCCCGCCGGAGGCGTTCGGCGTCGTCCCAGGGCACGGTGCCGGCCGGTCCGGGCAGCTCGCGCTGCCACTGAAGCTCGTCACCGGGCACGGCGAGCGCCAGCAGGATCGAGCGGGCGGACGGGCTTCGGGAGTGCGACAGCGCCGTGACGGCCTCGGCGAGCAGCTCGACCGCGTCGTCGAAGCCGCCCCCGGCGGGCACCAGCAGGCTGGTGCCCGGGTCGGCGTCGCCCGGTGGCGTCCAGCGCCCGTACCGGGCCGACGGACCGCCGCGGCGCACCCAGCCGTGCCGGGCGAGCAGTGTGGCGAGCACCGCCGGGTCGACGGCGGCCGGGTCGGGAAGTGGCGGGGCACCGTCCCGTGGCCCGTGCGGCAGCGTCATGGTCCTGCTCCTCCCCGCCGGGGCCGGGCCGTCACGGGCTGCCGCCCGCACCGACCCGCGCCATGATGTCGCACAGTGCGCGGTCGTCGAAGACCTTCGCGGTGGGCACCCGGACGTTGGTCCGGCGCTGCCCGGTGACCGGGTGGCCGGCCAGGTTGACCCAGTAGCAGCAGTGCCGCAGCTCCAGCGCGTCCGGTCCGGCCGCCAGCCAGTGGTCGACCCGGCGCGGAAGCAGCATCACGACCAGGATCCGGGGTACGGCGACCCGGGCCCGCGCGAGCTTGCGCAGGTGGTCGTTGTCGAGGGTGAAGCCGAAGGACGGTCCGCGCGGCCGGGGCGCGATCTGCTGGGTGGCCTTGAGCTGGATCTTGATGGTGACCTCGTCGTCGACCTCGTGCGCCCGGGAACCGTGGCTGACGTGCCAGTCGATGCCGTTGTCCGGGAAGGGCTGGGAGAGCGAGCAGCCGGCCGCCGCGGCGACCGCGTGCAGGTAGCCGACCTGCAGGGTCTCCATGCAGGCCGTCACCGCGAGGTTCCCCCGCAGGACGTCCGCGGCCTCCCCGGGCTGCGGCTGTGTCAGCGTCATCGCCCCGTTGCCTCCCCCGGCACCCGGGCCCGTCCGGATTCGGACGGGACACCCGAAGGCAGGGTGCCCGGCGCGGCCACGGCCAAACGGTTGAACGGGCGTCAGGAGCGGTATCACCCTCCCGGGAACGCAGTCCTGAGGGGCAGTCATGCAGCAGCACTGGTACACCGGCCCGCTCGCCTCCTTCGACACCGAGACGACCGGCGTGGACGTGGAGTCCGACCGGATCGTCTCGGCCGCCCTCGTCGTCCAGCCCGCCCCGGGCGCCCCGGCGCGGACCACCGCCTGGCTGGCGGACCCGGGCGTCCCGATACCCGACGGCGCCCGTGCGGTGCACGGCATCACGGACGAGCGGGTGCGCGCGTTCGGCCGCCCGGCCCGCACGGTGGTGGCGGAGATCGCCCGCGCCCTGGCCGGGCAGGCCCGCGCCGGACTGCCGGTGGTGGTGATGAACGCGCCGTACGACCTGACGCTGCTGGACCGGGAGTTGCGCCGGCACTGGTCGATGTCGCTCGCGGACGGGCTCGGCCCGACGGGGCTGCTGGTGCTCGACCCGAGGGTGCTGGACAAGCACGTGGACCGCTACCGCAAGGGCCGGCGCACCCTGACCGACCTGTGCGCGCACTACGGGGTGGAGCTGGCCGGGGCCCACGACGCGGCGGCGGACGCGACGGCGGCGCTGGAGCTGGTCCGGGCGATCGGCGCGCGCTACCCGGCGGCGCTGGGCGGGCTGTCGGCGGCGGAGCTGCACCTGCGGCAGGCGGTCTGGCACGCGGCACAGGCGCGGGGGCTGCAGAACTGGTTCGACCGCTCGGGGACGCCGGAGCGGGTGGACCTCTCCTGGCCGCTGCGGCCGGCCCGGTGCGGTTGCGGGCGCCGGCTCCTGCCGGGGCACAGCTGCGAGGTGGCGGCCTAGCGGGCCGTCCGGGACTCGGTTGGTCCGCGAACGCCGCAGGCCCTGACCGGTGTTCCGATCAGGGCCTGCGTGCTGTCCGGTGGGCGATACTGGGATCGAACCAGTGACCCCTTCGGTGTGAACGAAGTGCTCTCCCGCTGAGCTAATCGCCCGGGCAACGAGATGAACAGTAGCACCATTCGGGGGGTGTCGTACAACTCGGATCCCCGGCGACCACCTGGCCCGTCGGCAGAACTCGCACTCCACATGGAAGATGACTGCGCCTCAGCCCGATTCCGGGGCAACTCCCGGGCAGTTGTTCACCCTATTGTGGAAATACACGTAAGGCCCAGCCGATAATCGGCTGGGCCTTACGTATCACAATGCATTCCGGTGGGCGATACTGGGATCGAACCAGTGACCCCTTCGGTGTGAACGAAGTGCTCTCCCGCTGAGCTAATCGCCCGGGTGCAGGGAAAACATTACCGCATCCCGTGGGGTGCTCCGAACACCCCTCGTTCCGGGCACCCGGCTCCGGACGGCACCCGGCCCGTCCCCCGGACGGGCGCCACCGGTTGCGGCCGTCCGGGGTCAGCTGTCCTTGATCTTCCAGGGCATGACCAGCCCGTACTTCCACAGGTACCAGCCCCCGATCGCGGCGATCACCGCGAGGCCGATCACGGTGAGCGTGATGTTGCGTCGCCGCACCCGCGGGTCCATCGCCTTCTGGGCGGCCTCGGCCACCTTGCGCCGGGTCCAGCGAAGGGCCAGCTGGGCCCAGACGAACTCGGTCGCCCAGATGCCCATGCCCAGGAAGATGACCACCCAGCCGGGCCCGGGCAACGGCAGCATGATCACCCCGGCCACCACCACCGCGAGGCCGGCCAGGAAGACCGCCACCTGCCAGCTCAGGTGCAGCGGCCGGGACCGCCGGATGAAGTGCGGCGCCCGCGAGCCGAGCGGCCTGCCGCCCTCCACGCCCTCCGGCTCCCCGCCGCCCCCGCCGTCCTGGTCCCGCGCCCCCGTCTCGTCCGGCACGACGGCCTCCCCCGTTCTCGTGTTCCCGCCCGCGTTCCCGCGCGCCTTGTCGCTTCGCACAGTCATGCCAGGAAACTAACCGAGAAGCGGCCCGGTAATGCCCCGACGGGCGTGCCGTGCCGATTCCGCAATGCGCCGTAAGGGGTACGACTCGCCCCCGAATCGGGACAGAGGGGTTTACATCGGTCTTGGAGGTGGGATGGTCCGTTCGCCGACGTGCGATTCCCCGAGCGCACACTGAGCGAAAGGCCATGGCGCTTATGAACACCACGGTCAGCTGCGAGCTGCACCTGCGCCTCATCGTGTCCAGCGAGTCCTCACTGCCCGTCCCCGCGGGCCTGCGCTACGACACCGCCGACCCCTATGCCGTGCACGCCACGTTCCACACCGGCGCCGACGAGACCGTGGAGTGGGTGTTCGCCCGAGATCTCCTTGCGGAGGGGCTGCACCGACCCACGGGCACCGGCGACGTCCGGGTGTGGCCCTCGCGCAGCCACGGGCAAGGGGTGGTCTGCATCGCGCTGAGCTCTCCGGAAGGAGAAGCCCTGCTGGAGGCCCCGGCCCGCGCGCTTGAGTCGTTCCTCAAGCGGACGGACGCCGCCGTGCCCCCCGGCACCGAACACCGTCACTTCGACCTCGACCGGGAGCTGTCCCACATCCTCGCCGAAAGCTGACCCCGTCCGGGAGGCGGTCAAGCCCCGCTGTCGGCGGGGCCGCACCCCCTGCCGTCACCGCAGCCGTCCTACTCGGGGGCACGGCAGCAGACTCAGCCGCGCACGACGCGGTCTCGGGGCCGGTGAAACGGCCCGCTCCCACCCGGAGCGGGCCACCGCACCGCAGGCGCCCGGCACCGGAGCCGGCCATCCGTACGGGTGGCCGGCCTCGCTGCCGGGCGCGCCCGTTTGCCCGGGCGGCCGGGAGCGTGGCGCTCCGGCGCCCTCCCGGGCAGCCCGGTGTGTCCGGCCGGGCACCCGTGCGGCGCCCGTGCGGCACCGCGCCGTCGCACGGAACAACGACCTTCGTACCGTCCTTCGGCAAGAAGCTTCGGCCCCGTGCGGCGGGGCCCGGTAAGGTCTGGGTTGACCGTAGACGCGGGGTGCCGACGGCCCCCTCCGCGCGAGGAGCCCCCATCGTGCTGATCACCCATGACACCGAGTGCGCGCTGAGCATCCTCGTCGAGCTGCTCAACACCGCACCCGAGGTGTGCGGCACCGAGCTGCTGCCCGACGTGGCCGCACTGGACGCCTTCGTGATCCGCCAGGAGATCAGCGAGGTCGACTCGCTGACCGAGAGCGACCTGCACAACGTGCACAACCTGCGCACCCGGCTGCGGGAGGTCTTCGGCACCGAGGGCACGGTGGAGGCTGCCGAGCTCGTCAACGCCCTGGTCGCGGACGCCGGCACCACGCCCCGGCTGACCAACCACGACCACCACGGGTGGCACATCCACTACTTCGCCCCGCACGCGGCCCTGCACGACCACCTCGCGGCCGAGCTGGGCATGGCGCTGGCGTTCATCCTCACCGCGGGCGAGCGGGAGCGGCTGCGGCGGTGCGAGGCACCGGACTGCGCGCGCGTCTTCGTGGACCTCTCGCGCAACCGCTCCCGGCGCTACTGCGACAGCCGCACCTGCGGCAACCGGCTGCACGTCGCCGCCTACCGCGCACGGCAGCGCTCGGCGGAGGCCGTGCCCTCGGCCTGAGGCCGCCGCCGGCCGCCCGCCCGCCCTCGGACGCCGCGACGGCTCAGATCCCGCGGCGGCGGAGGATCTCCTCGATGTCGGCGAAGTCGTCGCCGAGGCCGTCGTCCCGCTTGCCCGCCTTCGGGGGCTTCGCGGGTTGCGCGGGCTTCTGGGCGCCGGCGGGATTCGCCGCTCCGGCCGGCCTCGCCGCTCCGGCCGACGGCTGTGCGGGCGCACCGGCCACCGCGGGCCGCGCCGGGGCCGGTCCGGCGGCCTCCGGACGGGACTCCCCCGCGCCCACGGCGCTGCGCCGGCCCGCCCAGCGGGTGCCGACCAGCAGACCGGCCGAGACCGCGAGCAGCGCGATACCCGTCCAGACCCGCGGGTCGAAGACCAGCCCGGTCGCCCAGTCGGCCAGCTCGCTGCCGATCGTCCGCGCCACCGGGAACAGCCCGCTCAGGTAGAGCCCGGCCGGCAGCAGCGCCACGGCGAACCAGCGGGTCGCGGACAGGAAGCGCCGGCGGTAGGCGCGCAGGCCCGCCACGGCCACCCCGCCGGCGGTCAGCACGAAGGCGGCCGCCGCCGTCAGCACGGCCGCACCCCGCTCGTGCCGTCCGCCCTCTTCACCCTGGTCGTTCCGGTCATCGGACCTCCCGTCGCTCGGGCCGGCGCCCCGGCGCACCACCGGGACGGGGGCGGGGCCCACTAGTGGAACACTGGGGACATGATCGAAGGTTCCCTCCCCCGCCTCGAGTTCTGGTGCGAGCTCCAGTGCCCGGACTGCCGCACCGCCCTGGACGACGTACGGGCGCTGCGCGCCGCGTACGGCGACGCGCTCGCCATCGAGCTTCGGCACTTCCCGCTGGAGAAGCACAAGCACGCGTACGCCGCGGCGCAGGCCTCCGAGGAGGCGTTCGCCCAGGGGCTGGGGTGGCCGTACGTCGAGGCGTTGCTGGCCCGGGTCGAGGAGCTGGACGCGCGCGGCGAGGAGCTGCTGCTGGAGGTGGCCCGCGAGGTCGGGCTGGACGCCGAAGAGGTCGACACCGCCCTGGTCGACGGCCGGCACACGCTGATCGTGGATGCCGACCAGGCCGAGGGCAAGGCGATCGGGGTGACCGGTACGCCGACGTACGTGATCGCCGGGCAGCGGCTGGACGGCGGGCAGAGCCAGGACGGTCTGCGGGACCGGATCACCGCCCTCATCGAGGCGTCGAAGGCCTCCTGGCCGATCGTCAACCCTCCTGTCAGAGAAGCGGTTTGCCGTACACCCTGTTGGTGATCCGGTAACCGAGCGACTCGTACAGGCGGATCGCCACCCGGTTGCCGCTGAAGACGTTCAGCCCCAGGTCGTGCACGCCCGCGGCCAGGCACTCGCGCTCGGCTAGCAGCATCAGCGAGCGGCCGTGACCCCGCCCCCGGTGGGCCTCGGCGACCTCCACCACCATCACCCAGGCCAACGGCCCGCCGTCGGGCAGGTCACGGACCCGCAGGGCCAGCCAGAGCGCGCCCAGCGGGTCCGGGCCGTCCCCGTAGAGACGGCGCAGGGCCACCCCGGGGGTGTCGGCGCCCTGTGGCAGCAGGTGCACGTGATCGGCGTCCGACTTGGCGCGCGCCTGCTCCTCGTTGAGGCCGGAGGAGAGCAGGTCGCTGATGTAGCCCTCCTTGGCCTCGTCGAGCCAGCCGGGGAAGTCCTCGGGACCGATCCGGCGCGCCACGACGGCCGCCGGCAGCTCGGGCGCGACGGTCAGCCGCTTGGCCATGTTCCGCATCCGCTCGCTGTAGCCGAGGGTCGCGGCGAGGCCCCGGGCGGGCTGCGCCGACTCCGGGATGTCGGCGTCCACCCGGGAGCAGCCCAGGCCGCGCAGCACCTCCTCGGCGGCCAGGGCGCCGAACGTCCCGCGCCCCCGGCCGCGCCCCTCGTAGACCTCCAACTCCGACAGCTCACCCCAGAGTTGGGTACCACGCGGGACGGTCGTGGTGCGCAGGGCGCCGACCGGGCGGCCGTTGGCGCAGATCTGCCAGCGTCTGGTGCGGCCGCCGGCCGCGGTGGGTGATTCCGGCCCCTCGGGGCGCAGCGTGGTGGTCATGTCGGGGTCCCTTCCCCTCCGTGCGGGTGTTCTATCCGCCGCGGGAGGTCTCGGGGTCCGTCGCTTCGCCGGGGCCGCGCGCGGAGGGGTTGCGGGCCGCGGCCGGCGTGCGCCGGGCCCGCACCTGCGCGCGCCGGGCCCGGACAGTCGTCCGGGCCCGGGCGGGGTGCGGGCTGGGTACAGGCCGGGGCGGGGTGCGGGCCCTGCCGGGTTACGGGTCGAGGTCGTCGCCGCTGCGCTCGGTGAAGACGGCCATGGCCTTGGCGGTGACCGGCCCGGGGCCGGGGAGTTCACGGTCGTCGACGCGGGTGACGGCCTGGACGTCGCGCAGGGTGGAGGTCAGGAAGATCTCGTCCGCCTCCTGGAGCACGTCGAACGGCAGATCGGCCTCCTCGGCGTCGCACCACTCGACGACGAGCCGTCGGGTGATGCCGGCCAGGCAGCCGGAGGCGAGGGTGGGCGTGAGCAGCCGTCCGCCGAGGACGACGAACACGTTGGAGCCTGTGCCCTCGCAGAGACGTCCGGCGGTGTTGGCGAGCAGCGCCTCGGAGGCGCGGGCGCGGTGCGCGGCGGCGAGCGCGACGACGTTCTCGGCGTACGACGTGGTCTTGAGGCCGGCGACGGCACTGTGCTCGTTGCGGCGCCACGGGACGGTCGCGACCGCGGTGGTGTCGGGGCGGTGGGCGGCGGCACCGAGGGAGACGACCAGGGTCGGGGTGTCGTTGCCGCGCTCCGAGCCGAGCGGGGAGGCGCCGCCGGTGTAGGTGAGGCGCAGGCGGCCGAGCGGCATCGGGTTGGCGGCGAGGACCTGGGCGCAGGCCTCGCGGACCACGTCGTGGTCGGGGTCGGGCAGTCCGAGACCGCGGGCGGAACGGGTGAGCCGGTCGAGGTGGCGGGTGAGGGCGAAGACCCGGCCGTCGACGGCCTTCAGGGTCTCGAAGACCCCGTCCCCGGTGGTGAGTCCGTGGTCGAGGACGGAGACGGCGGCGTCCGCGGAGTCGACAAGTGAGCCGTTGACCCAGCTCGTGGTCGGGTGCTGCATCGAGGGCTGCTCCTCAAGGCGGTGGTGCGGTGGGGTGTGCCGGACCGATGGCAGGCCCGGGTGTTCGTCCGGTGTTCGTCCCGGTTCAGGCGGGCTTCTCGCCTTCAGCCGGTCTCGGTGCCCGACGCTATCGCGACCAGGCGGGCGGCCTTCAGTTCGGTTTCCGCCCACTCGCGCTCGGGGTCCGAGCCCCAGGTGATGCCGGCGCCCGTGCCGAAGCGCAGCAGGGGCGCCCCGGGGTCCGTCCGGTCGAGCCAGAACGTGCGTATGCCGACGGCGAGTTCGCCCTCACCGCGGTCGGCGTCGACCCAGCCGACGGCGCCGCAGTAGGGGCCGCGGGGGGCGGTTTCCAGGGCCTCGATGATCCGCAGGGCGCTGGACTTGGGGGCGCCGGTGACCGAGCCGGGAGGGAAGGTCGCCTCCAGGAGCTCGGGCCAGCCGGCGTCCGCGCGCAGGGTGCCCTGGACCGTGGAGACCAGGTGCACCAGCCCCGGGTGCTTCTCGACGGCGCAGAGGTCGGGAACGGTGACCGTGCCGGTCTCGCAGACCCGTCCGAGGTCGTTGCGGACCAGGTCGACGATCATCACGTTCTCGGCGTGGTCCTTCTCCAGGAGGTCCGCCTCGGTGCGGCCGGTGCCCTTGATCGGACCGGAGGAGACGGTGCGGCCGTCGCGGCGCAGGTAGAGCTCCGGGGAGGCGGTGGCGATCTCGACGCCGCTCCCGGGCAGCCGGATCGTCCCGGCGTAGGGCGCCGGGTTGCCGTGGGCGAGCAGTCCGGTGAGCGCGTCCACGTCGGTCCGGGACGGGTCCGGCAGCGGCGCGGTGAGCACCCGGCAGAGGTTGGCCTGGTAGACCTCGCCGGCCGCGATGTGCTCGCGGATGCGGCGGACGCCCGCGGTGTAGGCGTCGCGGTCGAGGGAGCTGTGCCAGCCGTCGGCGGCCGGTCCCAGCCAGCCCGCTCCGGACGGGGGCGCGGGCGCGGGGCGGAGGTCGTCGAAGCGGGCGCAGGTGAGCCGGCCCTCGAAGTCGTAGGCGACGGCCCAGTAGCCGGAGGAGTCGAGCGCGGCCGGGTCCGAGGTGACGTCGCGCAGCCCGGTGGCGAGGCGGCCGCCGAAGCGGGCGAGCGGGCTGTAGGGGGCGGGGTGGCCGGACACGGTTCTCCTGCACGGGGTGGCTGGGCTGCGGTGCCTGAAGTGTAGGTCGGGGGTTCGGATGGGGCCTGGGGTGCGGGTGGGATGCAGGGTGCGAGCGGGGTGCGGGTGCGGGGTGCGGGTGAGGCGGCTCGGCGGCGGGCGGCTCGACGGCCCTCGGTGTCCGGCGGCGCGGGGGCGGGCCGGCGCCCTCAGCCGCGCGGGGGCCTCGCCCGGTCGTGCGGCGGGGGCGCGAGCAGCCGCGGGCGTCGCGCGGGTGTGCGCCGGGTGGCCTGCCGATGATCGTCCGGGAGCGCCGCCGGTGGGGGCCGGCGACCCTGCGGAACGGCCCGTCGAACGGCCCGTCGAACGGCGCTCGGCGGGCGCCCCCTCGGCACGCTGCGGGAACGGATTTTTAGCTGGCCCAGGAATCCGCTAGAGTTCAACACGTCGCCAGGGAGCGCAGCCGAAGAAAAGCGGTGAAGATCCCGGGAGACAGGCGGACGTGGCTCAGTTGGTAGAGCATCACCTTGCCAAGGTGAGGGTCGCGAGTTCGAATCTCGTCGTCCGCTCGATGGAGAACAGTGTAAGATCGTTCTTCGTGTGTTGCCTGGTGGAGTGGCCGAGAGGCGAGGCAACGGCCTGCAAAGCCGTCTACACGGGTTCAAATCCCGTCTCCACCTCCAAGAGGATCATCCGGTTCTGCCGGAAGACCTCCCCGCGCGATTAGCTCAGCGGGAGAGCACTACCTTGACACGGTAGGGGTCACTGGTTCAATCCCAGTATCGCGCACGTCGGGCCCTTCGGGGTCTGCTGCAAGACCGCCACACCAGGCGCGATTAGCTCAGCGGGAGAGCACTACCTTGACACGGTAGGGGTCACTGGTTCAATCCCAGTATCGCGCACGTCGGATCCTTCGGGGTCTGCTGCAAGACCGCCACACCAGGCGCGATTAGCTCAGCGGGAGAGCACTACCTTGACACGGTAGGGGTCACTGGTTCAATCCCAGTATCGCGCACAGTACCGGCCGGGGCCGTGATCCGTAAGGGTCACGGCCCCGGCCGTTTTGTGCTGCGCGGGCACGGTGCCGGGGGCCGGTGTGGTGCTGTCGGTGCGTGTGGCGTGGGGCGTGGGGCGTGGGTACGCCGGTGCGGGGCTGTGGTCGGGGACGCCGGGTCGAGCCGCGGGAAGAAGGCCGGAGAAGAAGAAGAGCCGCGTACGGTCGCCCTCACCGACGTCCGTACGCGGCATCTCCGCCTGCCGGGGTGCTCCTGCGCACCGCTCTCGCCCGTCCGCGTGTCATCACGGGCGCGGGCCTTCCCCGGCGGCACTGGCTCCCCGTCCCCAGGGGATCAGTGCCCGTTCATTGGCCGGCTCTGACAGCCGGTCGTCAGCGGGTGATCAGGTCGGCGACGGCCTGGGCCTGGCTCGCCATCTGCTCCCACCCGCCGAAGAGCATCACCAGCAGCACGGCACAGGGCAGTGCCATGGCGAGCGCAACCGCGGGGTGTCTGGTCGGCTCCGCGGACTGGCGCTGGGTGAAGGCCGGCCGACGGCGGCGGGGGGATCCCGTGACCTGCGTTGCCATGCCCCTGCTCCTGGTTCGTGTGCTGCCCGTGCCTGCCGGACCGGTCGTGCGGCCGGGTCGGAGTGGACGCGGTGGACGGCTACCTCGGGGGACGAGCTCCCGTCCACCGCTGAGGACAACGCTATGGCGCGAGGGGGTGGCCGGACGTCATGCCCTCGTACTGTTCTGCGGGCATCCCGGAGGATGACGCTCCGACTCAGGGACTACTACCGGAGGGGGAGACGGTCTCGACCGCACCCCCGGGGGAACCCTGAGAGGCGACCCCGAGAATCGTTTCGGCACCCCCGTGACCTGCTGGGCAAGGCAAGATCCGACAATCGCACGGAGGGTTGAGGCGTTGCGTATCAGCACACCGCAGCGGGCAGTCCGTAAGCTGTGCCAGACAGGAACTGACGATGCCCCAACCGACGGGGCCTCACCCACGGGCTGACGGGGAACGAAGATGGCGATGATGCGGCTGAGGCGTGAGGACCCCCGCATCGTCGGGCCGTACCGCCTGCACCGGCGACTGGGGGCCGGCGGCATGGGGGTCGTCTACCTCGGCTCCGACCGCCGCGGGCAGCGGGTCGCGCTCAAGCTGATCCGTGCCGAGCTCGCCGAGGACGTGGAGTTCCGCACCCGCTTCGCCCGCGAGATCGCCGCCGCCTCCCGGATCCGGGGCGGCTGCACGGCGCGCGTGGTGGGCTCCGACATCGAGGCCGACCGCCCGTGGCTGGCCACCGCGTACGTCCCCGGCCCGTCGCTGTACAAGCGGGTCGGTGACGAGGGCCCGCTGAGCTGGCCGGAGGCCGCCAGGGTCGGGGCCGCGCTCGCCGACGGGCTGGTCAAGGTGCACGAGGCCGGCGTCGTCCACCGGGACCTCAAGCCGTCCAACATCCTGCTCTCGCCGCGTGGGCCGCGGATCATCGACTTCGGCATCGCCTGGTCGCGCGGCGCGAGCACGCTCACCCACGTCGGCACGGCGGTCGGCTCCCCCGGCTTCCTGGCTCCCGAGCAGGTGCGCGGCGCCGCGGTGACCCCCGCGACGGACGTCTTCGCGTTCGGTGCCACGCTCGCGTACGCGCTCACCGGGGACACCCCGTTCGGCTCGGGGGCCTCCTCCGAGGTCATGCTCTACCGGGTCGTGCACGAGGAGCCCGACCTGTCGGCCGTACCGCCGCCGCTGGCCCCGCTGATCGGGGCCTGCCTGGCGAAGGAGCCCGCCGAGCGGCCCGGCGCGGCCGCACTGCACGAGCGGCTGAGCGAACTGGCGGCCCGAGGCACGGCGTCGCCCGACGGCGCGGGCCCGGACCGGCCGGCGCGCGCCCCGGGCGGTCGGCCCCCCGGGGCGGCGCCCGGCCGTCCCGGCGTCCCCGGTCGTGGCGCGGCCGCGGCACCGGTGCCGCA